>NZ_VXLD01000001.1:0-649803 GCF_008867985.1 Acinetobacter tandoii | reverse complement strand
CAATGGTGGTGCGATTGCGATTGGTCATCCGTTGGGTGCATCAGGTGCGCGTTTAGTCACCACAGCATTAAATCAATTGGAACAAACGGGTGGAACCTATGCCTTGTGTTCGATGTGTATTGGTGTCGGTCAAGGCATTGCAATGATTATTCAGCGGGTTTAACAAATCATAACTATTTAAGATATTTCCCCTCCCTTTTTTAAAGGGAGGTCGGGAGGGATTTTATGCCAACATTTATTTCAAATGATGCAACCATCAATTACGCAACTTTTGGTGATGCCGCCAATCCTGCTTTGGTATTTTCTAATTCTTTGGGTACCAATTATGGCATGTGGCAACAGCAGTTTAATGCTTTAAAAGAGCAGTTCTTTGTGGTGTGTTATGACACGCGTGGTCATGGTGCTTCGTCTACCCCGCAAGGGCCTTATAGCCTGCAACAATTGGGTGAGGATGTGATTCATTTGCTGGATCATTTAAAGATTCAACGCGCTGCATTTTGTGGCATCTCCATGGGGGGCTTAACCGGTCAATGGTTGGCGATTCATTATCCTGAGCGTTTTAGCCATGTGGTGGTATGTAATACGGCGGCTAAAATTGGTCAGGAGCAGGCTTGGCTGGATCGGGCGGCTTTGGTCAGATCTCAAGGTTTACAATCCATTGCGGACAGCGCAGCTTCGCGATGGTTTACAGTTCCCTTTATCCAAAGCAACGCAGCAACAGTTGCAACGCTTTCAAACGACTTAGGTGCTGGCAGCCCTGAAGGTTATGCGAGTTGTTGTGAAGCTTTGGCTAAAGCGGATGTTCGGGAACAATTAAAGACAATTACAGTTCCTGTGTTGATTGTTGCAGGACAGCAAGATCCTGTGACAACGGTGGCGGATGCTGAGTTTATGCTGAGTCAAATTCCCAAGAGTCAGTTGGTAGAAATTGATGCGTCGCATATTTCCAATGTGGAACAGCCAACGGCGTTTAATCAAAACCTTATGAATTTCCTACAAGTGAATGCATGTCTATAAGCATACATTCATTTAAATACATCATATTTCAATAAGATCAGCATCATCCAAGTGATCATAAAATTGACCAGATCACTTGGATTTGCTATAAAATTGTATAGATCTTAAGGACTAAGATCTGAATAAAAACACCAAGCGCATGGAATGGAATCTTCAAGTATATGCTTGTTATTAAACACTTAAAATAAGGATATTTCATCCTTCACTAAAACTTGTTGAAAGCAGCATTTTTTGGCAATTCTGGTCTGTATCTTGCATTGATCTTTATATATTTTGCGCACAACTGAATCATCTAAGTGCAGTATTTACACCTCTTCAAAATTCTTCCGAGCAGAGTTTTCAAAGGTGAAATACAAGCAGGAGTTAGCCAAAGGAATAACGATATGTATCAAGCCAACTCTTCTGAATTAAATGGACGGCATTTTCAGCAAGAATCTATTTTTTCTCCCCATAATTTACTGTTCAACCATCAAGATATAAATGAAACCTGTAAAAATGTAGGGCAAGTTTTTAAGCCTCACCTGTTAAAAATCTCTAAGCCACAGAAAAATTTTAGTGCAACCATGCACCATGTTAAAACAGGTGCCCTATCCATTAGCCGTTTAGTCTACGGTGCGGATGTGATTATAGAACCAGACCATTTAGACAAATTTTATTTAATCCAAATTCCAACTCATGGTTATGCTGAAATTGAATTTGGACGTCAAAAATTTATATCCTATTCGCAAGTCGCATCCATCATCTCACCGCAACAATCTTTGCGGATGCGCTGGCATGCCAACTCTCCGCAACTTATTTTAAAAATTTCTAAAGATGATTTTCTGCATCACTGCCGCCAACATATTCCTGACACAGACAATACCCCGCTGATTTTTGATCCCAAACTCGATTTTGCCACCCAAAATGGCAGCTACTTTTTGCAATTACTCCGCACCTTAATGGATGCACTGGCATGCGACAAACATCCACTGCATCATCCATTGGCTTTTAAACAGTTTGAATCGAATCTATTAAATGCACTAATTTATGGGCAGCCCAATAATGGCTTGGATAAAATAGATTCGCATAAAGACAAAACCATTTCGCCACATTTTATTAAACGGACTGAAGCCTATATTCAACAACATTTACATGAGCCTTTAAGCGTAGAAACGCTGGCAGAACAAGCGGGTGTAAGTGTACGTACCTTATTTACGGGCTTTAAAAACTATTTGGGCACGACCCCAATGGCATATCTGAGAGAATTACGTTTTGAGCAGGCACACTTAGAACTCGTACGGAATGAACATTTGACCGTTACCGATGTGGCATTTAAATGGGGATTTACCCATTTAGGCAGATTTTCTCAAGAATATAAAAGACGTTTTGGAACTTTACCGTCATCTACACGTCGTTGTAGCTAAGTCAATTTACATACTATCTACAATAACTCATAAATTAATTGCCTTTCATCCTGCAAGGGATAAAAGGCATTGTTTTAATTAGAAATGATGAATATAGCGAACTTGCATCCGTGTGCCTTCTGGACGGTTTTCTGCATCTTGTTCAAAATAAGCATTGGCCACTACATGGTTATTCGGTGAAAAGCTGTACATTGCACCTGGACCAATTGCCCAGACTTTTTCTTTACGTCCTTTGACTTTCTCACCATCCACTTCAGTATCAGTGATTTGCTTTAACCAATATCCATTGATCCCCAAACGCAACTGCGGAGTAAATGCATATTCTGTAGCAAAGTTTGCATGCAATGCCTGACCCGCTTGAATCTCATCTACACCAACAAATGCATAGCTTGGATCATCATTTTTAAAATTATACAGATAATGAATACGTGTCGAAGCCGTCCACTTTGGATTAAACCAGTAGGTTGCCGCCCAATATGGATCTAACGAAACCGCGTTATTACTCGGATTAATATCTTTTTGTGAACTGTAATCCCCTGTTGGCAGGTTCACTTGGAACTCAATCCGATGTACAAATTTGGGACCCGCTGCCCCCATAATTGGATCGAATTGTACAAAAGGCCCGATCATCACATCACCAAAACCACCCTGTGATTTGATTGCCATTTGATTCAATCCATCATCCATATCCATTTTGCTCACAAATGGAATCAGAAAATTCACCCCTAAACTGGCATGATCGCCTAATCTTACATTGGACAAATAACTGACTTGTTCAACCAGTACTTGATAATTCAAATCTGTTTTGGGCAAGCCCAATTTATTTCCCTGAGCATCGACCAATTCATCACTGTCATAGTTTTGAAAATAGGTCTGCGCATACCAACCTGTCCCCGCAGGTAAGCCGCCATCTAAAAAACTGGTCATACCTAAATTTACAGTTGGCAAATCATAGGCTTGTGCCATGATAGAAATACAACTCAAACTACAGAGCAAAACACTTTTTTGTACTACATGAGACTTCATTGTTTTTTCCTAAATAAAAAAGTCACGATGAAACATCGTGACTAAATCTTTAATTGCTTAGCTCTGGATGAGCAGCCGCGACTCGGTATTTCCCTGCATGGAAAACCAATGGCTCTCCCTGCCGTTGTTGATATTGCTCAATTTGACCAATAAAAATAAGGTGATCGCCTCCTTCGTATTGGGTCACATTTCGACAGACAAGGGTTGCCAGCACATCCTCCAGAATGGGTACACCTACGTCACATTCTCGATGTGCAATTCCAGCGAATTTATCGGCAGAAGCTTTGGCAAAATGCCCAGAAAGCAGATGATGTTCTTGCGCCAACATGTGAATGGCAAAGTGTTCCGCATCAACAAAATCTGACAGGCTTGGGGCCGTTTTAGACAAACTCCATAAAATTAATGGCGGGTCGAGTGACAAGGAGGAAAAAGAGTTCGCTGTCATGCCAACTTTTCGTCCCTGCTTACTGCGTGTCGTGATGACCGTTACACCTGTTGCAAACTGCCCAAGTAAATTCCGTATTTCTCTTGGGTTTTCTACGTTTACTGGCAGTAATGCCATATCTTCAATGCTATCAATCATAAGTAAGATCCTTTTTACAAAACCTGATTAGGCAACTTTTTGAGCTGTTTTCATGGCAAGAAAATGCTGAGCCTGTTCCGCATCAAACCACCACGGTGCAAAGTCTCGTGGGTCATCAAAGTTATTTGCCATCACTGATGCAATCGCTTGGTTCTGGCTGGCAGCGGCAAGTAATTCCACGACATGCGGTTGTGGTGGCAACAGCAGACTATTGGTCCATGCCACGACTTTTTCGGCGTATGCCCAATAGCGTTCAAAGGTTTGTTGCATCCATGCTTCACTAAAGGCTTGATCATCATTAGACAAAATGGCATCGAAATAAATTTTGCTGCATTTGGCAGCATTATTTGAACCTTGACCTGTAATTGGATCATTTACGACTAGCGCATCTGCCATACCAAAGATTTTATTACCTGAAGGCAGCGTCAAAACAGGTTTACGCACTGTTGGTGGGAATCGACCTGCCAAATAACCGCCTGCATCGGTAAGTTCAACATTGCTGCAACGCTCAAATTCCCATGGCACATATTTTTTAAGCAGTTCAAGACTGCGCTGTAAATGCTGTTCAGGCGTTTGTACATCTTGCCAACAGTCCATAGGGCCGTTGGGTATGCCTTCAAAAACCATAATGTCGCAAGGTCCATTAATGGTCAGTGCTGGGAAAGAGAAGTATTCCCCCACTTCTGGAATAATGTTGAAAGTGACGCGTGAATATGGGGAAACAGGTTTCATGCCTTTAACATAGGTCAGTGCCAAGGCACGTTGCGGTCGATCAAAAGTGCTTCGTTCCGCATCACGTTCAAACTGTTTGACAACCTCACCCTTTCCTGCGGCGAGCAAGACCAATTCATATTCATTGGCCAGTTGCTCTAGTTCTTCTATCCCAACATCCTGAATGATTAATCGCCCACCACGTTTTTCAAATTCCTGCATCCAAAAGGGCATTTTCACGCGCTGATCGACTGATTGTGCATAGCGTTCCAGACGTGCACTCCATTCAAAGGCTTTGCCACCATGTTCAGGATTGACCAAAGCCAAGCCAATTCCTTCCACTGCAGGACATTGTTCTTCCCAAAAGTTCAGCCCTAAGTCTCGTTCCGTTTGTAAAGCAGTATGAAACATACATTGACTGGACATAACTTTGCCCTGACGGATTTCATCGGCAGTACGGTTGGTAATTAAGGTCACGTCATAGCCTGTATCTAACAGACCTAATCCAAGTTGCAGGCCTGATTGTCCTGCTCCAACAATTGCAATACGGCGCATGTGTTTCTCCAAATTTCTTAATGTTCTAAATAATGAATGTCTGTTTTAGCTGGCTAAGCGTGGAATGGTGGGCTGTGCCCCTTCAGGTCCCATGACCGAATATCCACCATCGACGGCATAATCTGCCCCAGTTACAAAACTCGCTGCAGATGACAGTAAAAACTGCACCACATTGGCCACTTCTTCTGGATGTCCTAAACGGCCTAATAAGTGATAATCCGCTGCAACGCCATCTGCTTTTTCACGGTTGTTGCCGCTGACTTCGGCAATCACCCGCGACCATGTCCAACCTGGGGAAATCGAATTGACCCGAATACCATCAGCGGCAAAATCCATGGCCATACTTTGAGTTAATTGGCGAATAGCCGCTTTGGATACGGGATATAACCAGCGTCCTGTTTGCGCATACTTGGCAGAAATCGAAGTAAAATTCACAATCGAACCACGATGCTCTTTTAAGTCTGGATAAAAGGCACGCGTTAACTCCACTACAGACAACACATTGACATCCAATGCCTTTAGCCAGTCCTGACGCGAGGACTGAAAGCCATCATCTAAGTAAGTACATGCCAAGTTCACCAAACAACTGACTTCCCCCAAATGCTGATGAATGTTCTTGACTGCCTGTTGAATCGCCACATCACTGGTCAAATCCACTTGTATGAACATCACGTCATAAGGAAAACTTTCTGCAACTTTCTTTCCGTTGGCATCGATATCTAGAATGGCAACGCGTGCGCCTGCATTCACCAAAGCCTGAACCACGGCCTTTCCAATGAGGGTTGCACCGCCACTGACCACGGCAACCTTGCCTTTTAAATCAATGTTCATAATTACACTCCCTCACCAATGGGTTTTCCTTCGCTGCTGTTCCATGACGGCATCAGCGTATTGGAAGGTAAATCTTCATTCAGGAGTTTTTTAGCCGTCTCAACACCGGCCACAGGCAATCCCTCAGGGTTGAGTAAACCAATTTGCACTAGTACCGATGCCTGATCCCAATAAATATGTTCATGACACAGTTTAGAACCGCGAAATTGAATAACACCCAGCATTGGAATTTCGACGTATTTGCCTGTTGGTTTCACCCCTGGCAGTAGCCAATCAATTTCGGTGTCGTGAGTAAAACTCATGATAAATTCATCGACCACCTGTGTTGATCCCACTGTGCGTGATATAGAGGTAATCTTCATGTCTTCAGGGTTTTGATGGACAAAATGGTAACGATAGAAACGCGCTAACTGACTTTGCCCCACACCACCTGTTAACGTTGGAATGTGATTTACATAAGGTTCAGCCACCATGGTTGCCATGGTCGCAGGGACATCTCGTGTATCAAACTCATGCCGAATATGCTCTTCCCATAACGCCACCAAATCATAATGTGGTCCAATCGTGTCATGCAGTGCAGTCACCATTCGCTCATGGGCAAATCGGGCTGATGGTTTGTGGTAATGTTCACTTTTCGGTCTAGCAAAAGCATGATCGACATCTTCATAGACATAGGCTTTGACATTGCTATATTGACTCGCGGCTTGCAAAATCGCTTGTCGTGCATCTGGTGGGGTGAATTGATCTAACTCTGCGATATGCAGTACCAAACGTCCTTTTAGGTTAGCTAGCTCATCCAGTACATTTTCTAAACCAACCCCGTAGTAGCCAACGGCACAAGCAACTTCTGGTAAACGACAGGCGGCTAAATACGCCAGCTTTCCACCCAAGCAATACCCAACAACACCCAGCCCTGTAGACGTATCACATTCAGGTCGTGTTTGCAGATAAGCCAGACTATCTTGTATATCTTCTACCCCTAAATTTTCATCGTATTGTTGATAAAGTGCATAAGCTTTTTGAAAATCTTCTGGGGTATAGCCCAATTCAATATTGGCTGCACTACGCCAAAATAAATCAGGAACAAGAACAGTGTATCCTTCCTCGGCAAGAAAATTTGCCTTTTCCCGCATTGCGGCATTGACCCCAAAGATTTCCTGACACAACACAATGCCTGGACCTTTACCTGAAGATGGGGCGACCAAGTAAGCACTAAATTGTTTACCAGTCTCGGTTTTTATCTGAATCGTTTGACCAGCCATAATCGTCAACTCCTGACTTTGTTATGGCTTTATCTTCTATCCAAATTTTTAAGATGACTGTCCAAAAGCTGCGAGCACTATCCAATCCATGCGCAATTCTAAATTGCGTGTCTAAATATGGATGCTTCTTTTGTTTGCACAGGTGACACAAAATAATCTGTAAAAAAACTATCCAGCATGAATGGAAAAAATGGATGAAGTTCAGGAGTTAGTGGATAGTCCTCCAAGTATAAAAATAGTTCAATCAAGATATGTTCATACCTCGCGATAGCGCAACTTTCTCTACCGTTTAAAAAGAGTCTTTCTGCCGATCAGAACAAGGCGATGTCTCTGGTGTAAATCGAACACCTTTCACTCATGTGCGAACATTGCTAACGCAAAATTCATCCATCAATGCCATGAGTAAATTTGTACAAAAAGGGTCAATCCAACCGAGCTAAAACATACATTCAAAGGAAGAATTATGAGAACAATTGAAGTAAATCAGATTATTAATCGGGAGAAGCTCTCCCCCCTACAATGGCTGGTGTTTATTCTCGGCTTTTTGGTGTTTTTCTGCGATGGCCTAGATACGGGCATTATTGGCTTTATTGCCCCCGCTTTACTGGATGATTGGGGCATTAGCAAACCACAACTTGCCCCCGTACTCAGTGCTGCATTGGTCGGGATGTCGATTGGTGCGATCATTTCGGGACCACTGTCTGATAAATTTGGACGTAAAGGCATTATTGTCACAACCACCCTTCTATTCTCGGTGTTTACCATTCTTTGTGGTTTTGCTAGCTCTACCCAAGAACTGATGATTTACCGTTTTATTACAGGGGTTGGATTAGGTGCAGCCATGCCAAACATCAGTACAATGGTATCTGAATATATGCCAGTTAAGCGCAAAGCCTTTCTCACAGGACTCGCAGGTTGTGGTTTTATGTTAGGCATTTCTTGTGGCGGAGTCTTGTCTGCCTACTTACTCGAAGCATTTGGCTGGGCAAAAGTGATCATTCTTGGCGGTAGTATTCCTTTACTATTGGTCATTGCATTACTGCTTGCTTTACCTGAATCGACACAATCGCTGATTGCACGCAACCGCCAAGATAAAGCACTCGCCATCTTAGAAAAAATTCAAGGACATCCGTTTAGCGAACCTGTGAAACTGGTGTTACCACAAACCGAAACCACCAATGAAAATCCTGTAAAAATTGTATTGGGCAAATACTTATGGGGTTCAAGTATGCTGTGGTTATGCTGTTTTACTAGCCTCTTGGTGTTTTATCTTTTAACTAGTTGGATGCCAACTATTTTAAAAACAGCGGGCTTTAGTACACAACAATTTAGCTTAATTGCCGCCATCTTCCCTTTTGGTGGTGTAATTGGCGCAACCATCATGGGTTGGTATATGGATAAGGTGAATCCAACCACCGTAATCAAATATGCTTACCTCATCGCGTTCGGCTTATTCCTTGTTGCAGGTGTAGTCAGCTCAAATATTCTATTGCTCGGCATCACCATTTTCTTGATTGGTGCACTGCTTGCAGGAGCACAGTCATCACTCCTACCATTAGCAACTATGTTCTATCCAGCCGTTTGCCGCGCAGTTGGGGTGTCTTGGATGCATGGTATCGGACGGATTGGTGCGATCTTGGGGGCATTCTTTGGTTCACTTATTTTCACCTTTAACCTAAGTTTAGGTGGCATCTTCTTTGTACTGGCTATCCCAACTTTCATTTCATTTATGGCTTTAACCCTAAAAGTCATTTATGAAAAATCTAAAACTAAAGCAATCTATAACTTAGAAAATTCAGTCTAAACCATTTGTATATTGCATTAAAAAACCCCTGATGAAATTTCTCAATCAGGGGTTTCTTATATCTCATCATTTATTCACGTGACTTATTTTTAGTTTCACTCGGCTTTTCACCAAACTCCTCTTTATAGTCTTGGGAAAAACGACTGAGGTGGGTAAAACCCCAATCATAAGCCAGTTTTGAAATCGATAACTTAGCATTCATATTGGCATGACTTAAAATTTTATAAATTTGCTGCAAGCGATATTTGCGCAAAAAGGACATCGGGCTAGTACCATAATATTGCTGAAATTCATCGTACAGTTTTGACTTTGAAACGCCTGCCAAACGTTGTAAATCATCAGCACGAATGTCTTCATGTGCATGTTCAATAATGAAGTTTTTAACTTTGCGAATATAGACCGGCTCTTGTTGCTGTGCCTGTACTTTCAATGCCGCAGAATAATTATGCTCTTGAGAAAGCAATAACGCCTTAATCACAAAATTTTCATAATCATCAGACAGCATTTGCAAGCCAAAAAAACCATTATTCTGTGCATTAAACTGCAAGAAATTTTGGATATTTTTCCACCATGCATGAATTAATTGAGTTGAATCGATATGCATTTCTGGATTAAAAATAATAGGCTGGTCAATGGACTGATTTAACAAATCCGCCAAAACCATATGCATACTTCGCTCAGGAATAACGACCTGTAATTTCTGACAATCACGGTTAATAACTAATTCCTGACAATCATTATTCGAGACAATTAACCCTCTATTCTCATCTGAAACATAATTTTCACCACGAATACTTAGCGCCTGTTTCCCCTGTAAAGGCAAGCTAATACTATAGGCTTTTAAATTGGAAATATTGATGGCAACATTTGCACCATAACGAATCGTACCAATCGCCATTTTCCGATTGGGCAAACGCATACCATCGTAATGAAAATCTAAGGTATCGCGTGCACTTGTATCTAAACGATGTTCGCCACAAATGCTCGACATTAAATTCTGTGCAAAATCTGCTTGCCGAGAATAGTGGTTCACATTCATCTGTTGGCTGAGTGATGTCATATCCTTTTCACCTAGCTAAGACCCTATTGCTTAAAACAGCAACTTTTATGCCAATCAAAATCCTTCGATTGGTCATTCTTCTATCCTTTCATTGAAACTATATATCAAGACAGAATCTTTTTCTTTTTTTAAATGAAAAAATTAATTTTGTGAAATACCTCTAGAGTATATTTTTATATCAAACTGATTCAGCCCGTTTTTTTTTGTTATATTTTTTAGAAGCTTTTCCGACTCCACAATCAGCATTGTACACCCATAAATCCTTTTTCAACGACAAAATATACAGACTCATATTTTAATTGCTTTTTAAAATTCTTATCACTGAATAATGCATCAATAATTCTTAAATGTATGCATAATAAAGAAGCATCTATAGTGAATTTAATTATGTGCATAGCAAAATTAGTCTTCTCATATTTTAGAAACTAACGGGCATATTTTAAATTATCAAAAAACTAATAAAGAGATTGCGCAAGCTTTTTAATATTTGCTTGTAATTCATCAGGCGTATGCGCTGCATAACCAAATAGTACGGCGGGTCTTTGGGATTCGACTTGACAATATCTGGATAAAGGCTGTACAGCTAAACCCACTTTTTCACATTCAATAAGAAATTCTTTTTCAGTCCAACCATTCTTAAGCCAACAAACCAAATGAATTCCTGAATCGGTAGGCTGTACAGTTAGTACATCTGAAAGATAGGTTTCAATTGCTACAATTAAAGCCTGTTGACGTTCGTAACAGGCTTTACGGACTTTACGCACATGCCGTGCATAATGACCATCTTTAATAAATGCAGTCAGTGCCACCTGTTCCAGATAGGAACTACGCGTGTCGGTATAATATTTTGCCAGACTAAAAACCTCAATTAAGGCTTCAGGAACGACCATAAACCCAAGTCGGAATTCAGGAAACATCATCTTAGAAAATGTGCCTGCATAAATCACACGATGCTGTTCATCTAAACCTTGTAATGCTTGTATAGGATGTGTTCCATAACGAAATTCGCTGTTGTAGTCATCTTCAAAGATCCATTTTTGATGTTGGGTAGCCCAGTCCAATAAAGCAAATCGGCGAGCAAGACTCAGGGTGTCGCCAAGTGGAAATTGATGTGAGGGAGCTGTGTAAATGAGTTTGCTTTCAGCATGGTCATGAATAATTTCTTCAACTCTCATCCCCTCCTCATCACTAGTGATAGGGTTTACTATGGCACCAAAACTACGGAATATATTTAAGGCTGCGTCATAACCCGGCTCATCTAAACACACTTGGTCATTTGGCTGTAACAGTGCATACGCAGCCAAATGAATTGCCTGTTGTGTTCCATTCACAATCAGAATTTGTTCTTCCTGACAGTTTAATCCTCGTGTTGACTTAACATAATGACAAATTGCCTGACGTAAAGGCAGATAGCCTCGGGGATCATGGAATTGGCCTAATTGATAATAAGATTGTCGCCATGCACGCCCTAATAATTTGCCCCAAAGTTCATGGGGAAATAAATCGACACAGCCTACACCCACATGAAATATTTTCTTCTCTTGACTTGATAATGTCTGCTTATTCCAATGACGCAACAAATTAGTGAAATGTGGATTAATGTTGATGCTTTGCGTAGGTTGAGATTTTGTCTGGGTTATATCATTTTGAATTTGAATTAATTGGTCTGGAATGACGGCAGCAACATAAGTTCCTGAACTTGGTTTAGTGACTAAATAGCCTTCATCGAGCAAACGTTCTAATCCCGCCAATACAGAATTACGGGAAATGGACATCATCTCTGCCAAATTGCGACTTGAGGGTAGTTTTGTTCCCCCAGATAGACGGCCTTCTAGAATTGCATCTCGTAAAACACAATATAAACCATCTTTTATGGGTTGCCCTTTAGGCAAAATTAAATGTGGAAAATAAGCAGAAGATGACGTTGTCATAGTGAACTGGTACTTCTAAAAACACCCAAACTGTATCTTATGACAATACCATGATTAAAAATACACTCAACGCTTTCATGGTTAAAGTTTTCAGAGGTTGGGGTTATGTCGGTTCGACTCGCAGTTTTTCACCGTTATTCCAAGGATTTACTCCCTCCTATTTTGGCAGGATTAATTTCGGTAATTGTCAATTATGGGAGTACATTCATTTTAATCTTCCAAGCAGCACAAATGGCAGGACTTAGCCCAGAGCTTACAGCTTCATGGGTATGGTCAATTTCTATTGGTGTTGGTATTACTGGAATATTATTAAGTTGGTACACTCGAGAACCCATCGTTACGGCATGGTCTACTCCTGCTGCTGCATTTCTCATTACTGCTCTTGCGACTATTCCCTATGCTGAAGCGATTGGCGCATATTTACTTTCTGCCTTAGCCTTCGTAATTTTAGGAGTTACTGGTTATTTTGAAAAACTGATTCGCCTCATTCCTGTAAGTATTGCATCAGGTTTGTTGGCAGGGATTTTATTACAATTTGGTATTACTGCGTTTACCAACACCATAATCGACCCACTTCTGACCCTGTCATTATTTCTGATTTATCTGGTTGTTAAACGTTTTTCTGCACGATATGCCATCGTCAGTGTTTTGGTTTTTGGTTTTATTTTTTTAATCTTTCAGACTCGAATTGACTTTTCAGGATTTGAATTGAAATTAGCCTCATCGATTCTGACTGCTCCTGATTTTTCCATCAATTCCACATTAAGTATTGCCGTACCTTTATTTTTAATCACATTAACAGGGCAATATATGCCAGGTTTATTGGTCTTAAAAAATGATGGATTTAAAACCAATGCCAAACCCATTCTTATTGTCACAGGTTTAGGTTCTTTCATCATGGCACCCTTTGGCGCTCACGCTTTTAATCTTGCAGCAATTACCGCTGCAATCTGTACAGGTAAGGAATCTCATGAAGATCCATCTAAACGCTGGATAGCTGGAATTGCTGCGGGGATATTTTATATTTTGGTTGGGATTTTTGGCGTCACACTCGCTGCAATATTTACAGCATTTCCAATAACTTTTATTAGTACGCTGGCAGGTCTTGCCTTATTAGGCACTATTACTGGAAGTCTAACCAATGCTATGAGTGATGGTGAAAACCGTGAAGCAGCTTTAATTACCTTTCTTGCCAGTGCTGCCAATATTACATTATTGGGGATTGGCGGAGCATTTTGGGGATTGATTTTAGGCTTAATCGCCTATTGTGTCTTGAATGGAAAATTTAAACGATTTGTTTCGGATAATTTTATAAAAACGGTGAATGATTAGAAATCTTCAATATGCTGTTAGAAGTATCTTTTCACGGCGTTTTGTATAAAAATCTTAAACTGGTACTGTAAAAAATACGAAAACCGTATCTTAAAACAGTACCATATCAAGATTATGCTTTATCCATCAATTTTTAATCACCAAAAATGATGGGAACATCTCTATGCAAAAGCAAAATATTCAAGTAACACCAGCACAGTATCAAGATTACCAACAATGGCTACCGTATTGGCTTGCCTATCAAGAATTTTATAAAGTTAATTTATCTCATGAAGTCACACAAACCACATGGCAACGCTTTTTTGATGATGCTGAACCTGTGTACTGTGCTGTTGCCAAAGAGGGCGACAAAGTTTTAGGCTTTGTCCATTATGTGATTCACCGCTCAACTTGGGCAGAAACAGACTATTGTTATTTAGAGGACTTATATGTATCGCCTGAAGCACGTGGACAACACGTCGGGAAACGTTTAATAGAATATGTCCAAAAACAAGCGCGTACTCAAAAGTGTGATCGTTTATATTGGCATACTCAAGAGACAAACCAGACTGCTCAGAAACTTTATAACTGGATCGCTGAAAAACCTGGAATTATTGAGTATCGTATGCCTTTATAATTAGGTTATGTAGCAAAGCCAAAGTCCACAAGATTTTGGCTTTTATATTTTTCAACCTACAATTCAGTCATGAATATTTGATATAATGTTTGAATAATCTTGGTTATTTCAGTTTCATTCAGTGCAGCAAAGCCAAAACGTATGTGAAAATATTCTAAGCTGGTATTTTCTACACGAGAACCAAAGCAATATTCAGAATCAATCTGCAAATGACTTAAAGCTTCAATATAGTGAGTTTGATAAGCTAGATTAAACCTCACCCATAATGCCATTCCCCCTGCTGGTGCAGTAATTTCAATTTTGTCCTGAAAAAATTGCTGAAAAGTCATCACGGCAAAATCTCTACGGTGTTGATAAATTTTGCGCATCTTCCTTGTATGCCGCTTGATTTCACCTTGTTGCATCAACTCTGCAATCGCCAGTTCTGTAATGGCATTGCCCTGCTTATCAATAAGTAAAATATCCTGTTTCATGGCTTGGATAATTTCCAAATCAGCAACCACATAGCCCACCCTTAAACTTGGTGCAAAGACTTTGGACAATGAACCGATATGAATCACTTTTTCAGCCGCAGGTAAACTGATTAAAGGAGGAATTGGACGACTGTCATAGTGGAATTCGTGATCATAATCATCTTCAATAATATAAAAATCAAAAGTTTTAGATAGTTCCAAAAGCTTTAGTCGCCGATCCATCGACATGGAAACAGTCGTTGGATATTGATGATGTGGCGTAGTGTATACTGCTGCAACCGAATGATTTTTCAGTATTTCTGTTAAGTGTTCGGTATCTAGACCATGTTGATCTAATCTGACCCGCACAATTTGAAAATGGTTGGATAGGAAAGTTTCCACTGCTGGTGGATAAGACCACTGCTCCACGACAATGACTTGACCTTGTACTTGTGGCTTGGCAAGCACTCGAGCTGCAAGGAAAATCCCCATTTGGCTTCCGCGAACCACACAAATATGCTGAATTGTGGTCTGAATAAATCGCTCCATTGACAACATATTTAATAAGGCTTGACGTAATTCCAGCGCTCCTTGCGGGTCACCATACCCCATAATTTGCTGCCTCGTCACCTTAATCAAGGTATGACGATAAGCACGCGAAAATAACTCATATGGAATCAGCCGAGTATCAGGAATCCCATCATTTTTAATCGCCGTTTCCTGTGGAGTAGATAATTCAGTAGAAATTTGAGCTGATGTCATTATAGCTAATGCTGAGTCAAGTTTGAGATCGGGTAACTGTTCAGAAATAAACGTCCCTTGTCTTGGCTTTGAGACTAACCAGCCCTGAGCTTCTAAATCTTCATAAACGGATTGTACTGTTTTCCGATTAATTCCCAACTCATCCGCTAAGGTCCGCGAACCTTGCAAACGTGTGCCCTGCTTTAATCGCCCTGACAAGATTTCCTGAATAATCTGGTTTGTCAGTTTAAGAAAAATGGTTTTTTCTTTACGTTCAGCTAGATGTAGTCGCATTTCCCACGATTGTTGCATGATTATCTGGACCATATAAGTTTTAAAAACTGGATATTTTCTACCATCCACAAGTTTCTTATTCTGCCCATGTCCAAATGACAAATCAACCGAATAGGAGGTCTTATGGAAACTGCACTACTTGATAAACAGCAGCTCATGCACAACGCTCAACAAAGTATGCAACAACATTTTCAAGATGAAGACTACACCGATCCACAAAAACTGGCCTTAACTTGCCGTATTTTATTTGATCATGGTCATGATGCTGGACTTGCTGGACAAATCACCAGCCGAACCGATAAAGGGAATACCTTTATTACTCAACGTTTTGGTCTAGGCTTTGATGAAATCACTGCGGCCAACTTATTAGAAGTAGATCAAGACCTGAAACCTTTAAATGGCGAAGGAATGGCAAACCCAGCCAACCGTTTTCATACTTGGATTTATAAAGAACATCCCGAAGTGAATTGTATTATTCACACCCATCCAACGCATGTCGCTGCGTTGTCTATGCTCCGTGTGCCACTCGTTATCTCACATATGGATACCTGTGCTTTGTACGAAGATTGTTCTTTCGTTGGAGATTGGCCTGGTGTTCCTGTTGGCAATGAAGAAGGGATCTTTATTTCTTCAGCATTGGGTGAAAATCGTGCTGTTTTATTGTCTCACCATGGACAGTTGGTCACAGGAAAAACCATCGAGGAAGCTTGTAATCTCGCGATTTTGATTGAACGTGCGGCACGCTTACAACTTTTGGCCATGGCGGCAGGTCAAATTCAACAGATTCCACACGACTTAGCCAAAGAAGGGCACGACTGGGTGTCTACAGATAAACGTAACAAAATCAATTTCGCTTATTACGCTCGTAAAGCTTTGAAAAATCACTCAGATTGCATTAAAGGAGAATAACCATGAAGTTAGAAGGCATTATTGCTTACCCCATTACTCCTTTTAAAGCTGAAACACACGAAGTTGATTTTGATGCGTTGACGATTACGCTAAATGCATTGCTTGAGCATCAATGTGATGCGATTGCACCACTGGGCAGTGCTGGGGAAAGTGCTTATTTATCTTGGCAGGAATGGCAACAAGTCGCTCAAAAAAGTATTGAAGTTGTTAATCATCGTGTCCCTGTCATTTTAGGAATTTCCGAACTCACGACCTCAATGGCAATTCAAAAAGCTCAAAAGGCTGAAGAGTTAGGCGCAGATGTGATTATGGTCATTCCTGTTTCCTATTGGAAACTGACGGATCAAGAAGTTTATGAGTATTATCAACAAATTGCAGCAGCAACTAAACTCCCGATTATGGTCTATAACAACCCTGCAACGAGTGGTTTGGATATGTCGCCTGAATTAATTGTCAAAATGTTTGAAGAGATTGAAAACATTTCTATGGTCAAAGACAGTACGGGGGATATTCAACGTATGCATAAATTCCATGAGCTGACACAAGGGAAATTGCCTTTTTATAATGGCTGTAATCCTTTGGCTCTTGAGGCATTTTGTGCTGGTGCAAGTGGTTGGTGTACCGTTGCCCCAAATCTGTTAGGCAAACTCCCCAATCAACTCTATCAAGCAGTCAAAAATGGAGATCTAACTCAGGCACAAAACCTTTTCTATAAGCAACTTCCTTTATTGCGGTTTATTGTGCAAGGTGGTTTACCCAAAACAGTGAAGGCTGGATTGAATGAACTAGGTTTCTGTGTCGGAGACCCTAGAAAACCTTTACAAAAGGCTAGCTTAGCCGAAACTAACCAGTTACTAGGTTTTATTAAGCAAGCAACGAGTATTTAATTTTATTGGTTTCTTAACGCTGTATTTGACTCTATAAAGTTAAGTACAGCGTGCAGTCAAGTTATGCATTTGCGCGAATCATCATTTACAGGTGCAGTTCGTGATTGGGCTGGATGCTTTGAACTTGCCGATTAAGGGATTTTATTTTTAGATTAAATTTTCGAGCCACTCGAATTACAAAGTAAATTGCTACACGTATTACATGCATGAAGGTACTTTCGAAAGAGTTGGAGAAGAAAAAATACGACACGTTGATGTTAGGATTATTGTCGCCACTAATCGAAAATAGAAACTGACCCAGTAATATTCGTGAATTACAAAATGTGTTGGAATATGCATTAATCACGACCATACACGATGCTGTTTCTTTTCAATATTTGCTTGAACAAGAACCATCTCAGACCATATAGTCCAATCACGTCTCTACAATCGAGCAAGTACTGACGATACAACAACTCAAACCGTTAGAAACTGAAAATCTTAAATCAGCAATCAAACAATGTGAAGGTAAAATTTTTGGTGATGTCGGTGCAGCTAAACTGTTAGGTTTTAATCAAACGACACTGATTTTAAAATTAAACAAATGGGAATTAAATATTAAACCCCACTCTTGAAAGCATGATCATGCTTTTCAACCAGAAATTAAATCTTAAATCCCTTATGTATCTAAAAAGATTAATGTTTCATTACTTGCGTGGGGTTGGGACTTAAGACAGAGGCATTCCTGCCTCAGCAGTAAAATGGATATCAAAAGGCTTATTGGTAATAAATAACATCAAAACATCATTATCACTTCGCGCACCATGAAACATGATTGCCCCCTCAGGAAGCCAGACAAAACTTCCGAGTCCAAACTCGTCCTCGCTCGTAGCCAAATATCCCTCTAATACATACATGCCGTGTGCGCAATTATGCCAATGCTCTACCGTGCTAAACCCAGCAGGATAGCGCAACCTCCAAATCATTATGCCTGTATCTGGGCTTTGCAAACAGGTTTTTACTGGTAATTCACTCTTTAAATGGAATAGGAATAAATTCCCATGGCATGGTATTGGTATTTCGCACAAAAGGTTTATCCGTCATTTTCTATTCTTCCCAGCGTTCTTTTTTAAATTTTTAAATGGAATAACCTGATGACATCAATATAATCAGGTCACTCCCAATTAACCCCAAATCAGCCAATTTTAATAATAGGCTTTAGTGTGATTCCTTTATGGCTGTCTAGTGCTGCTTGATTGATTTCATCAAAGGCATAGAATTTCACTAACCGATCAAATGGAAACTTTCCTTGTTGATATAGTGTAACTAGCTCTGGGATAAATTTCTTCGGTGCACCACTGCCTTCAACCACACCCATAATGGTTTTTCCACCGAGTAATAAATCATTCACATCAAACTGTGCCGTGGTTCCTAAAGGGGGTGCGCCAACAACTGCTATTTTGCCTAAAATACCCAAAGCATCTATGCCTTGTTTTAAGATTTCAGGGCGTCCCGTAGACTCAAGTGCAAAGTTAATTCCACCGCCCGTAATCTCTTTGATTGCAGCCACAGGATCTTGCGTTTTACTATTGATCACATGGGTTGCACCCAACTGTTTTGCCAACTCCAAACGTGATTCGACAATATCAACAGCAATAATGGTTGATGCGCCACAGACTTTCGCCGCAAGCAATGCACTTAAACCTACCGCACCAGCGCCCCATGTCACAAAACTACTGGCAGGGCTTACTTTAAGCGCATTGATACATGCCCCTGCACCCGTTTGAATACCGCAGCCTAATGGTCCCAGTAACTCAATAGGAACCTCTTTGGTTACCTTCACTGCATTATTTTCACGACTTAAGGCATAAGTCGCAAAGGAAGACTGGGCAAAAAAATGATCGTGTACTACGGTATGATCATGCCTACAAATCGCACTTTTACCTTCTAAGTCAGCACCGCTGAAGTTACGTCCGAAGAACTCTGAGCAATAAGCAGGATTACCTGTATTGCACTGGGTGCATTTTCCACAATAACCATAACTTAACACCACATGATCACCCACTTGCAGGTCAGTCACATTTGGTCCAATCGCTTCAATAATTCCCGCGCCTTCATGTCCAAGCACAGCAGGCAATGGCACAGGATAATACTGATCACGGACAATTAAGTCGGTATGACACATCCCCGTCGCGACAACTTTCACCAGCACCTCATCACCTTGAGGTTGACGGATTTTAAGGGGTTGCAATTCAAAATCCGCGCCTTTACATGCCGTCACAGCGGCAACGATGTCTTTCATTTCGTTCATGCGATTACTTCCTGTAATAAATAATTTAACTGATTAAAAAGGATAATGTGGTGCTTGCGCCTGTACGGTCATCCATTGCCACTGGGTAAACTCATCCGCATTGGCAGGACCGCCAATACGCGTCCCATTTCCTGATGCACCAAAACCACCAAATGGGTTGACCGTTTCATCATTTACAGTTTGGTCATTGATGTGTAGTAAACCGACTTTAAGTTGTGTACCAAGCTGCATCGCACGTCCAACATTTGAACTAATCACACCTGCTGAAAGCCCAAAGTCTCCATCGTTAGCAAGTTCAATTGCCTGTTCATCAGTAGTAAAAGGAATTAGTACAGCCACAGGTCCAAAAATTTCTTCACTGAAAATTGGATTATTTGAAGTTACATTCGAAAGCACAGTTGGTTCAAAAAATACGCCATCAGCACGCCCACCCACTTCTAATGTTGCGCCTTCCGCAACTGCGACATTCACCAGTTGTTCGACACGTTGCGCTTGTTTAGCATTAATCAGAGGGCCAATGGTGACATGACTTTCACACGGATTACCAACTACAAATTTTTTGACTTTTTCGATCACACGTTGTTTGACTTGTGCATAAATTTTCTGATGGATCAGAATTTTGCCAGAAGTCATACAAATCTGACCTGAATGCAAAAATGCTCCCCATGCGATATTTTCAGCAGCCAATTCAATATCAGCATCGTCCAAAATGATCAGTGAGTTTTTACCGCCTAACTCCAAAGAGACTTTCTTCAAAGTTTTTGCAGCATTGGCACCGACTATACGCCCGACATTCGTTGATCCAGTAAATTGAATACTGGCAATATTTTTATCCAGTGTCAGTGCTTCCCCGACCTCTGCACCGCCTGGTAATACATGCAATAACCCCTTCGGGAGACCTGCTAGCTCAAAAATACGTGCTATGGCATAACCACTACACACGGCTGTACGTTCATCAGGTTTAAGTACGACTGCATTGCCTAATGCTAAAGCTGGTGCTACAGCACGTAAAGCCAAATACAGTGGAAAATTAAACGGTGAAATGACCCCGACCACACCAAGCGGTACGCGTTTTGCAATACTGAGTTTTCCATTTTGAGTTGGCAAGACTGTGCCCTGATCCATAGCAGGCAATCCGATACAATGCTTAAGTACCTGAATGGCGATACTCACTTCAAAACCTGCTTTAAGCTGTAAAGAGCCGCTTTCTTTAACTAGCCAATCAATCACATCGGCTTGATGCTCTGTGAGCAAAGCTGCTGCACGTTCAAAGACTGCTTGGCGCTCTTGATAACTCAATGCCCACCATGCCTGTTGTGCTGATTTACCTTGTTTGGCTGCATTTACCACATCTTGAGCAGCAGCATAGCCAATCTCGCCCAGCTCTTGACCAGTTGCCACTTCAACAACCTTGTATAACTGCGGGGCTGACTGCCATAAGCCATTGAACAGTTTTTTATCCCAAATCTCTTTTGTTAATATCGACATAATGACCTCGTTAAAATTGTCTTGAACAACCCATACATCATTTCACTTTCATCGTGGCAAAATTGAAGCAATGGATGTGTTGTCATCACACATGTTTTGAATTAGAAAATGTAAAAAAGCCGAAAGTTTAGTCCTAGTTCTTTCTTGAAGCCGCTTTCAACTTGAGTATCTGAAACTAGCTGTGCACTCAATTGAGTTTTGGCATTCATCATGTGTTGAAACTCAAATCGTACTTGCTGCTTTTCCATGTTCTGATTGAGTCTGATGCCATCCAAAAATTGCTCGCCACCATAGTTTGCTGCATAACCGAATGCCAGGCGTTGCTTGGCATTCAAGTCATAACGTAAATTGACCTGTGTTTGATAACTGGTGTCTTGAGACAAGGTCTGATTACCCTTGCCCGCTTCATCATTATCCCCATACCAGATGGCATCTTGATAAAATTCGAAACCCCATTTGCCAGAGAGCGGTTGTACCCAAGCCAACTGCACATCGTATTTAAAGCGGTTTTCTCCCAGATTCACGGCGTCATATTTGTCATACTGGCCCAGTGGCAAATAAATAAACGGTGTAAGGGCAAGATAACGTCCTGAAGCTCCTTGTTCAGGTTGATTAATCAACCAAAATGCAGAAGCAATAATCGGGTCTGCAAAACCAGATGCATGATTTAAATGCACATCGCCAATTTGAGTATTTCGCACTGAACCAAACGGAATGACCACCTGAGGTGTTGCCCATAATCCAGCGATGTCGGTGTAATGAATGAAGCGTGCAATCCCAATATCTGAACGGGAGTCGGCATCGGTTTTATCATCCCTTTGATAATAGCCATCCATTTCACTATGTTGATAGTAAAAGACACCAACATTGGTTCCTCTTGGGAGGGTTGTATAATCTCCGACATTGACATCAATGGCGTAACTCTGTTGAGTAAGCAATGCACCCAATATGAGTAATCCCGCATTTTTATTCGCAAAATGCATAACCTGTTCCCTTTTCTTTAATTTGTCCTTATTTACTCATTCCGAAGACTGAAAATTTTTATGGACATTCCATCCATAGCCGATGTGCTAATCAGTTCAATCTAGCGATTAATCAAATATGAGTCAGAGAATAATTGCAGTTTGCATGCCAAGTTTTTAATTATTTAAAATCAATATCTTAAAGTTAGACAAGGATTTACCATGTCCATCATATAGACACATTAAAAAAGGACTGTTCAGTTCCTGAACAGTCCTTTGATATTAAGTATCTTAAAAAAAAACAGCGGGATGAATAGTTCCTACACAATGCTGCACAAACATCTATTTATGTCATTCAATAAACACTTCATTTTAAGCTAAATACAAAAGAACCTAACTGCTGATATATTTATACACCGTCGTTCTCGAAATATTTAAGCGCTTTGCTGTGCGTGCAATATTGCCATTCTCTTCATCTAATACCTGCATGACCATGTGTTTGGTCATTGCATTTAAATGTTGGTTTTTCGCTGCTAGCATAGGCTGATTCATTGTTTGAAGACTGACTGAGGACTCAGGCAAATAAAGTCGTGTCAGAACATCGCCCTCATTAAACGCCACCGATAACCTTATACAATGTGAATGAGCTCACGAATATTCCCCGACCATGTATAGGTCTGAAACTGCTGCTCAACCTTGGCTGACCATTGTGATATACCGAATTGATGCAGAATTTTATGGAAAATAGCCTGCTTATCCTGACGTAAACGTAAAGGCTCCAGATGCACTTGAAAGCCACAGATCCGATAATATAAATCGCTACGGAATGTCTGCTGTTCAATTTTCATTTTTAAGTCTTGATGGGTTGCGCATAATAACTTAAATGCTGATTTAATCGGTTTGCGTCCCCCAACCCGATAAAACCGTTGGTCTTGCAAGACGCGTAAAATTTTGACTTGCAAATGTAAGGGCAAATCACCAATTTCATCGAGAAATAGAATTCCTTGATCCGCCAACTCAATGAGACCTTTTTCACCCTGTTTTTTCGCCCCTGTAAAAGCACCGCCCTCATAACCAAACAGTTCTGCCTCCAATAAATGATCAGGTATCGCACCACAGTTAATGGAAATAAAAGGTAAATCAGCATCGAGCTTTTGATGTAATTGCTGTGCAAAGTGGTCTTTTCCTGTCCCTGTTTCTCCTGTAATCAGCACTGGAATATCTGCCTTTAAGGCTTTCAGTGCCTGATCAAGCGAATGAAGTGCAGTAATGGCTCTGGCTGGACTAGGAACATTTACATTGAACTGATGAAATTGTGCGTAGAAAAAAGCATGGTCATGACTTTGAATAAAAAAGGCATTATTGGTATCAACCTGAGTCAAATGCTCAATAACAAAGAAATTATAAATCGTTTGATCCAAGACCTGCTCAATGGAACAGTTGAGTAATTTCAATGCCATTTGGTTGGCTTTAATAACTCTACGCTGCTCATCCAGTACGATCATGCCTGTATAGGCATTTTCGAGTAAATCTTTGGAGTGCTGAAAATAAAGTATGCGCTGATTTGGTTTGATTTCAGCAAGAATCACTTTATTTTCTAAAATATAACTTTGATAAAGCAAATGTCTGAGCCAATTGCTTGCTAAAAGCCCTTGCGGTGAAGTGATATCCAAAGCACCCAAAACCGCTCCTGCCCCATTAAACACGGGGACTGAGGCGCAAGAATAATTGGCAAACTCATCTAAATAATGCTGATGTCCAGTCATGATCATCGGCTGTTTCGACAGAACACTACATGTAGGAGCAATCGCACCAAAGATAGAGGGATCTATCACCCGACCTGTCCGTAAAAAATGATATTGTTCATCTAAGTTTGGGTTGTGTCGTTCTGCAATAATCTTCAACTGCTGATTAATTAAGAAAACACTGACATCCTGCTGTCCAAATAACTGCCAAATGTCATTTAAAACCACTTCTGCCAATTCCGCGAATTTCATATCTTCTTTAGAAAGGTGGTCGACAGGAAAATCATATAAAGACGTCAGTTTAGAAAAAGGACTTAAGCCTGATTTTTTAGCACTTTCCCATGCTTGTAAAATCGGTGAATCCCGCTCCACCAGCTCAGGTAGTGCACCTGTAGTGTAAAAATTATATTTTATATTTTGCCAAGAAAATTCAGATAAACTATCCATGAGCATATTCCAAACCAATCCATTTCTTTAAACCAAATACAGATAGATTGGAATGCATTTTGAATCTTCTTCAACGACCCATTTATAAGGTTTAGGCCAGTGACATTTAAGAACATTAAACGACATTCCATCCAAGCATAGGTAGCATCCTAGTTTTCATCACGTTTAACCATGACTTTTCCAGTTTTTCCTACAATTCAAGTATGCAATCATGATGAAAAGCCTTCGATGGCTACATCACCATAAAACTATGAATACGATTTCTCAATAGCAATATGTTGAAAATAAGTTCGATAGAGATAAACGCATCCGAGTGAAAAACTCACCATCAAACATGAAGCAACTGGTAAATGCATCACACTGTCTTGCGGAAAGACAAAGACCAAAAATGGAAAGGCATACACCGCAGGAATCCGCATATCAAACAACTTGAGCAAAACAAACATTAAGGGCATATAAATGAAAGTGA
Source organism: Acinetobacter tandoii (assembly GCF_008867985.1). Taxonomy (NCBI): domain Bacteria; kingdom Pseudomonadati; phylum Pseudomonadota; class Gammaproteobacteria; order Moraxellales; family Moraxellaceae; genus Acinetobacter; species Acinetobacter tandoii. The sequence goes on along the minus strand of NZ_VXLD01000001.1, from coordinate 624,988 downwards.
GCAGCATCCAATCTTGAATCAAGAACTGCATTGCAACGGCTATAGAGATAGACAGTGTCAATAGAGCAACCTGCTTAAGATACATTTTCAACGAATACATCATCATATTCAGAGACTCATACACCACCACCGTAATTGGAGGAATGAGTGCCATCGCTTCGACCTTGAATATCGCAGCGAGTGCAAAACCCATTAATGTAATACTGGCATACACCCCTATCTTTCTTCGATCAAAGTTCCCTTTCCGTTCCAAACCTTGGTTCAGTTTAAATAACACAACACCCAACATCAGGATAAAACTGGTGACCAAGATGGAAATCAAAAATGATAGTTCATCGGCTTGGGTTACAATCGGCAAGAAACCCGTGGCCAGTGCGGGTGGTAAGATATAATTAAACGTCCACATGACCAGCAGCATGGCACATAGCACCAAAACCAGTTTAAACAGGTACGAAACTGGCATTAGATTAATGCAAAAGCCAATTACTGCCGTCAAACTAGGCAAAATAAAAATTTTATCGGGTTGATTCAACCACTGTTTATCTCGATAAACCCATAACCCAACAGCCATCGCGACTATTTCAGGTAATATAATTTCTCGGTCATGCAAGCCATAAGCGGCTGCTACCATGAGCAAAATAAAGAGAAAAGCAGCAACATAACTTTTAGAGCTTAAAGTTATCTTTACATGTGACATAGGATTCATTTGCGATTCCTTATTTTGATTTAAAATGATATAGCGCCAAGGATGTGTTTCGTCAGTGCGATCACTGTAGGAGCAAATAGCACCATGATGATTCCTGAAATAATCATGGAAAGGCTGGCAAACACACCTTCTAATTCATGCCGTTGTCTTGCACGGGCAATCCCCATGGCATGTGCGGCATTGCCAAATGCTGCCCCTGAAGCAATCTTGTTCTTGAACCGTATCCATAACAGCAGAGCATCTCCCAACAACATGCCAACCAAACCTGTAATCACGGTAAAGAGCGGAATTAAGCTAATTGAACCGCCAACTTTTTCAGTCAGCACAAAAGCAAAGGGAATTGAAATGGAACGTGCCAATAGACTATTTTTGACAATGTCATCGAAATTCATCAGACTGGCCAAAAACCAGCTACTGAAAATACCCACCAACATAGCAAGGCTAGAAGTCAACATGAGTACTTTAAAATGTTGCTGAATCATGCTGCGATAGCGAAATACAGGAATCGCAAAAGCCACTGTGATGGGACCAAGCATAGCGACCAAATACTGGGTATAGCGGTAATAGTCTTGGAACTGATGCCGTAACATAAAAATCAGCACGATGCTCAAAATAGGGACGACAATAATTGGCGATAAATAGATTTTTTGTGTTCGAACAAAGAACTGCTTTGCTATGAAATAACACACTACGGTCCAAACTAAGTAAAAAATCCCCCAGAACTCAGTCATACTGACCTTCCTGTTTTAGATCTTCACGCTTTAAGAACATCCGCACCGCATATACAGAAGCCATCATGACCAGAGTTGTGCTGATCAAAATCACCAACAGTATTTTCCAACCACTGATAATCAATAAGTCCTGATACTGAATCACACCGACCACAGGTGGAATAAAAAACAGTAACAGCTCGCCAAGTAAAAAGTCGGCACCATGTTCAACCTGAGCTAATTTCAACCACTTCATCTCAAGCAAGAACAACAACAGGAAAAAGCCCAACACACCAGATGCCAGAGGCAAGCTCAGTAGCCTTTGCAATACATAAGCACAGCTCCAAACCGCCAAAATGATGATGATTTGGTAGCTTGAGCTTTTTAGCCTGCTGGGCAGAGTTAAGATATCCAACATCAGCCTATGTCCGCATAAGCCCGTTCTTTAAATGGCTGAATCGAGACACGTTGGTAGGTTTCTAAAAAAGATTCATGCGCTAAACGCAAATCCAAATAAGTATTCAGAATTTCTTCGAGCACATCAGGAATATCTTCTGCTGGAAATGACGGTCCTAAAATATCGCCAATAGCTGCGTCATGGTCTGAGTTACCTCCTACAGTAATTTGATAATATTCAGCACCTTTTTTATCGACACCTAAAATGCCAATATTGCCGACATGGTGATGCCCACACGCATTCATACAGCCAGAAATGTTCAGATCAACCTTGCCTAAATTATATATAGTGTCTAGATCATCAAAACGACGAGCAATCGCTTCATAAACAGGAATAGATTTCGCATTCGCCAATGAACAAAAGTCACCGCCGGGGCAGCAAATCATGTCGGTCAGAAAACCAATGTGTGCACGGGCTAGATTGGCACGATCCAAAACTTGCCACAGTTCAAATAAATCTTTTTGTCGCACATCAGTTAAAGCTATATTTTGCTCATGTGTCGTGCGGAGTTCACCAAAAGTATATTGATCAGCTAAATCTGCAATTAAACGCATTTCATCGGAAGTCATATCTCCGGGGGCCACACCAGCCCTTTTTAAACTAATTGTGACTATACGATAGCCTGCCACTTTATGAGGATGAGTATTGATATTGAACCAGTGTTTAAATTTCGGATATTGCTTGAATAAAGCTTCAAAATCATACTGTTCTAAGTTTTCATACGTAAATGGCTGAAATACGGCATCCATTTGCTCTAAAACACTTTGTTGAACTTTTAGTTGAGTCTGAGTATAGGCAAATTCTGCTTCAACTTTTTCAGCAAAGCCCTCAGGAGTTAATGCTTTAACGAGAATTTTGATGCGTGCTTTATATTTATTATCGCGACGACCATGTAAATTATATACGCGCATGATGGCATCTAAATAAGCAATTAAGTCTTCACGCGCTAAAAAGTGCTTGATCACATGCCCAGCTAAAGGTGTGCGACCCAAACCACCACCTACTTTAATTTGATAGCCAATTTCCCCTGTTTCATTTTTTACAATATACACCCCAACATCATGGAATGTTGTTGCAGCTCGATCCTCTTCTGGGTGTGCACAAACTGCGATTTTAAATTTACGTGGCAGGAATGAAAATTCAGGATGGAAGGTACTCCATTGGCGAATCAGTTCACAGGTAGGACGCGGATCGGTCAATTCCCCTTCAACAACACCTGCATACTGATCTGTAGTGGTGTTTCGAATACAGTTCCCACTCGTTTGAATGGAGTGCATGTGTACCGTAGCCAGTTCCTGCAAAATATCAGGTACATCTTCAAGCTGCGGCCAATTCAGTTGAATATTTTGACGGGTTGAAATATGTGCATAACCACGATCATACTTCTGTGCAACCTCAGCTACCTTACGCAATTGCTTTGAATTCATTAAGCCATAAGGCACAGCTAAACGTAACATCGGTGCATAACGCTGAATATATAGACCATTTTGTAACCGTAATGGTCTATATTCTTCTTCGGTCAGTTTTCCCTCTAAATAACGCTGGGTTTGATTACGAAATTGTGCAACACGTTCATTCAATAAATTCTGGTCAAAATCTGTATATAGAAACATCTGGGCTACCTATCTATTTATGCGATAAATATGAAATAAATGCATTTTTGATGAGAATGGAATGGATCAAGCTGAAAAAGTTACAGGATGATTAGAGACAGCATTCTGTAGACAGGTCTGCATATATTCAGCATAAACAGATAACTTTTCATAAACATGCTCTGCATAGAACATGTCTTCGACCAATTGCGTGGCTTGTTCTTGGTTGTAACTTCCATTCACACTGAGTAACTGCGCATTGAGTTTGGATAACTTTTCACACAATTCGATATAGCTTTGATCTTTGTGTTTAAATAATAACTTACGCATATTTAATTCAGCACTGTCCATCATCTTGTCTAATGGATTAGTCTGAATACAATAGATTTTGATCTTAAAAAACTGCGCAATTGCAGCAATTTTTTGCATATCAACATTTAAATGGGTGATTAAAAAAATTTGAGTCACATCAGCTCTGCACAAGGCGTTTAGCAAGGCATAATAAAAAAACTCAATATCATCTAGGTCATTGTCATGCAGATCCAAATAGATATTTAAAGCTTGCAGCACATCATCAATTTTTAGGTGCGGTTTTTTCTCTGCCTGATAGTAACGGCTTAATAGATTCAGTACAGGCGCGGTCGCTTGGCTATGGTAGATAGTGGTTTGATTTAAATTCCCTAGAATAAATGGCGCAAATAAGTAAGCCAAACTAGATTGTTCATGCTGAATTGCCGACTGTACAATATAGTTTGCTTTCGCCTTGGAAAGCTCGCGCAAGACTTTTGCTCGGAGTAGTGTTGCTTCTAAATTCACGAATTTCTGTGCCAGCTTCTTTTTCAACTTCGCTGAAAAAGCTCCCTGTTCAACTATCTCAGGAATTTTATTCAGACTTTCTGTAACAAACATTTCATCACCATCCAGATTGATTCATATTTGTTATTTTGATTCTTTTTCAAATCAGCAGTAGCTACAGAATTGTGCTGTATAAATATAACAGAGTATTTTTATCTACTTTCTCTGTTATATTTTATATAACATATTTTTGTACCTACATCTTGAATTCTGTGTCCTGCAAAATCTTGATAATTATTCAAAGTAGGTAGTTTTGATGAAACGATCTATAATTTTTTATAACACTAAAATAAATAGTGTTGATTTAAAAAATCTCAGAAACCCATGTCTAAAATGGGAGGTCCTATGAGCCTCGGTTTAACCGCACTTGAACTCGCACGAATTCAATTTGCCTTTACAGTTTCATTTCACATCATTTTTCCCGCTACTTCGATTGGCTTGGCCTGCTTTCTAGCACTGTTGGAATGGAAATGGCTGCGCACCCAAAACCCAATTTATAAAGATCTGTTCAAATACTGGATTAAGATTTTTGCCGTCGCCTTTGCCATGGGGGTCGTATCAGGCATAGTCATGGCGTATCAGTTCGGTACCAACTGGAGTGAATTTTCTCGAATTGCTGGTTCAGTCACTGGTCCATTGCTGACTTATGAAGTGCTAAGCGCCTTTTTCCTTGAAGCTGGCTTTCTCGGCATCATGCTGTTCGGTTGGGGGCGTGTTGGTCCTAAGGCACATTTTTTTGCTACCTTGATGGTCGCCATTGGTACCTGTATTTCCATGTTCTGGATTTTATCGTCCAACAGTTGGATGCAGACCCCACAAGGCTTTGCCATTGAAAATGGTATTATTGTTCCATCTGACTGGTGGGCAATTGTGTTTAACCCATCCTTCCCCTATCGCTTTGCCCATATGGCAACCGCAGCTTTCCTTGTATCTTCATTATTGGTTGTTGGTACAGCTGCTTGGCATTTATTCAAAGGTCGTCGCGATGAGTTAGTCAAGAAATCCTTCTCTATGGGACTTTGGATGGTACTCGTAACTTCATGCCTGCAAGTGGTGATTGGGGATCAGCATGGTCTGAATACCCTTGAGCATCAACCGACTAAATTGGCTGCAATTGAAGGTCACTGGGAAACCAACCATGATCATGGTATGCCGTTACTGTTATTCGCTTTACCCGATATGGAGAATGAACGTAATGCCTTTGAACTAGGCATCCCAAACTTAGGTAGCTTAATTTTAACCCATTCTATGGATGGCAAAGTCACTGGCTTAAAAGACTTTGCCCCTGAAGATCGTCCACCTGTTCCAATCGTGTTCTGGAGTTTCCGCGTGATGGTGGGACTCGGCATGCTCATGGTGTTGATGTCACTGACTGCTTTATGGTTACGTAAACAAGACCGATTATATGAAAGTCGCTGGTTTCATAAGTTTGCTACCGTTATGGGACCCACAGGTTATATCGCCTTGCTCGCAGGTTGGGTCACCACGGAAGTCGGCAGACAGCCTTGGGTGGTCTATGGAGTAATTCGTACTCAGCATGGATTATCACATACCGTGACTGCAGAACAAGTGGGTCTTAGTCTGATTATTTTTGTACTGGTCTATACCGTCGTTTTCGGCACAGGCATCTATTACATGCTGAAATTAATCAAGGTAGGTCCTTTACATATAGACAGTGTTGATCAGCAACTTGCAGGTCCTGGGCACTTTAAAACGCCAATGCGACCATTAAGTGCTGTTGATGAAACAATTGATGGTTCAGCAAGCCAAACACCTGAAAATAAGGAGCAGCATCATGATTGATCTTGCATTAGTCTGGGTCGGTATCATTGGTTTAGGTGTATTGATTTACGTGGTTATGGATGGCTTTGATCTGGGCATAGGCATACTGTTTCCATTTATTCAAGGGCATCAAGAACGCGACGTGATGATGAACACCGTTGCCCCTGTCTGGGATGGCAACGAAACTTGGATGGTCTTGGGTGGTGCAGGTTTATTTGCTGCCTTTCCGCTAGTCTATTCCACCGTGTTATCTGCCTTGTATTTACCGATCATTTTTATGGTAGTGGCTTTAATTTTCCGAGGCGTGGCTTTCGAATTCCGCTTTAAGGCCCACCGTAGCAAGCCGCTATGGGATCAAGCATTTATTTGGGGTTCATTCTTTTCTAGCTTCTTCCAAGGAGTTATTCTGGGAGCTTATATTCAAGGAATTGAAACACAAAATGGCATTTATAGCGGTGGCACACTCGACTGGCTGACTCCATTCTCTTTGTTTGTGGGCTTGGGTGTAGTTATCATGTATAGCGCATTAGGCTGCGCATGGCTCATCATGAAAACCGAGGCAGATTTACAAGCAAAAATGTATAGGCTGATGCCTAAGCTAATTATTACCTTATTAATTGTCTTTGGTGCAGTCAGTATCTACACACCCATCAGCCATCCTGAAATTGCACAGCGCTGGTTTAGCTTACCAAATCTGTTCTATTTCAGCCCTGTACCGGTGTTGGTACTGATCTGTTCTGGGCTTATTTTGAAAGCATGTGCACAGCAAAAAGATGCTCAACCCTTTGTTTTAACGCTGGGTCTGGTATTTTTAGCCTTTACGGGTTTTGTAATTAGTTTATGGCCCAACATCATTCCACCAACTATTTCCATCTGGCAAGCTGCTGCTCCTGAATCAAGTATGAAATTTGCACTGGTAGGTGCTGTCATTCTAATTCCGATTATTCTGGTTTATACCTTTTTATCCTACTGGGTGTTCCGTGACAAAGTGCGTATTGGTGATGAAGGCTATCATTAAGCAAGGTGACCCTGATGAAAAAAATGCAAAATCGTTTGAATCCTACAACATGGTTCATCTTATTATGGTGTTTTGGTTTCCTATCCCTAGGCTTAATTGCAGGAATTTTTAGACTGCTACTCAGCTTGGCTTATTAAAAGCATCTTTGATAAAACCTCGGATAGCCATGCAATCATGGCTATCCCCTTCTCATATGAGCATGTCCTTATGTATAAATCAGAACAACTCGCCTTAAGCCTCAAACATCTTATTGAAACAGGGACTTGGAAAACAGATGAGAAACTTCCTTCTTTAAGACAACAAGTCGAAATTTCTGGGTTTAGCTTAATTACAGTAATGAACGCCTATCAGGAACTGGAAGCACAAGGGCTGATCTATTCAAAAGAAAAATTAGGTTACTTTGTTACAGAGAATCCCTTACAAACTGCACTCGCAAAAAGAGTCATTGTGAATGAAAAAATTGAGATTAACTCACTGGTATTTCGTTATTTAAAATCCATTCAATCTGAAAAAATCATTCCCTTAGGAAGTGCTTTTCCCGATAGCCAACTGCTTTATTCTCCAAAACTAATGCAGACTTTAGCACAACAGGCAAAATACCGTGTTGGTTATGAGCAGATGCCGAGTTTACCACCTGGAAACTACGAGCTCAGAAAACTAATTGCTCAACGCTATTGTATGCAAGGCATTCCCACCGATCCCTCTGACATTGTGATTACCTCAGGTGGTCTAGATGCTTTAAATCTGTCTTTAAGAGCCATGACTCAAGCAGGTGATTATATTCTTCTGCAAGAAACTATTTTCTATGGAGCTTGGCAAGTTGCTGAAAATCTGGGCTTAAAGGTCATTACCATTCCAGAACACCCAGAACATGGATTGGATTTGGAGGCCTTTAAGAAAGCCATTACAAGCTATCCAATTAAAGTCTGTCTATTGATGCTGAACAGCCATAATCCGATTGGATTTACAGTCAGTGATGAGATTAAATTTGAATTGGCTAAACTGTTACACCAGCATGAAATTTATTTGATTGAAGATGATGTCTATGAAGAGCTTTATTATGATCAAAAACGACCGCTATCCATGAAGTATTATGATCAACAAAACTTGGTCTTGCACTGCTCTTCTTTTTCCAAAACTTTGGGAGCAGGTTTCCGTGTTGGTTGGGTTTATGCGGGAAAATTTTCTGAACATATACAACATCTACAATTAATGAGTACCATCTCTGTCAACTCTTTCATTCAAAATGCTTTAGTCGATTATCTCTCACATCGTCATTATGAAAAACATTTAAAAGGTCTTCGTACAACCTTAAAAAAGCTTAAAAATCAATATCATCAATATCTCAGCAAGAACTTACCCGAAAATTGTACTATCAATTATTATCCATCGGGCTATTTTCTGTGGGTAACACTACCTGAAGAAGTAGACAGCAGCAGCATTTATGAAAAAATGATTCAAAAAGATATTGGTATTTCCCCAAGTATTCTTTTTTATCGCAAGAATAAAAAGCATAACCACATTCGTATCAATTGTTCTTTTGAAATGAATGAAACCATCATTCAAGCACTTGATCTCTTGATTGAACAGATTTCAATGATGCTGGATGATCTGCATCTTTGAATCAATCGCGATTGAGGAAATAACTAAGCCTATCTCTCTAAATAAAGTAAGATCCCATTAAACCTAACTTTATTGGGTTGGATTCTGTGTTTTTTATGTTTTTAGATTACTTTATTACAACCATGGAGCATTCCTGTTACTTCATTTTGCTCAGATTTGGACTGATGATACAACAGTGCTTTGTATATGATATAAAAAAAATTTTATAGGCTAACCTAAACCGCCCAGATTTTATCATCACTGCCAGCAACAAAAATCTATCTTAAAACCATTCAGCACTGAACTTGAATTTTATCTAGACACAATTCAAGTTCATTATTTTAAATACTCAGTTGCCCTTTAGCATTACGGACTTCTTTAGGAGAACGACCAAACCAGCGTTTAGTGGCACGACTTAAAGCAGATTGTTCAGAAAATCCTAAGATATTGGCCAACTGGCTCATCGGAATTTTTGTTTCCCACAAATACTGTAAGGCAAGCTCTTTACGAATTTCGTCCTTAATCTCATCAAAACTTGTCCCTTCACTGGCAAGCTTACGCTGTAGAGTACGTGGATGTAAGCCCAACATAGCTGCGATGCGAATTTTATCTGCACGCGGTGTGGCTAAATGAATTCTTAAAGCTTTGCGTACACTAGAACTGACCATTTCAGCAGGATTTCGAAAGTGCCGAGTAATATAATCTTGTGCGATTTCCCGTAAGGCAGGATTACTGCTGTGTGGCTGACTTTCAAGGGTTCGTCTATGTAAATGTAATGCTGCTCTTTCTTGATTAACCAAAATAGGCGCACCAAAAAAACGTTGATATTCACTAATTGCAGCAATAGGTTTATGTGGTAAGGAAACGGCCTTTAATTCATAGTTTTCAGCAGCAAGCCATTTTAAAATACGATGGGTAGTCCCCAAACAGTTATCAATCGTTTGCCGCTGGGGTGCATAGCCATTGATTTGAATTTCAAATATAACTTCTGCGGCATCTTCAAAAAGTGGACTAGGTTGGTTTAGTGACATCACCAAACCTGGACCATGCAAAAACATAAAATCTGAAGTGTATTCAATCACACCACGTATAGACGATGCGCTTTGGAGAATAATCCCTAAAACCCCTAAAACACTGATGTCCTGATGGCGCGAAACACGTAGCCCCAAATCTGGACATTGCGCAATTGCTGCAGTTTGCTCAAACAAATTTATGACGCTTCTTTGGCATAGCCAAGCATCATCCTGTTTGAGTTGATCCAGCGTAATATTGTGCTGTGCGAGTAGCGGTTCTGGGTCAAAATTCAGATCTTGCATGACCTCAAGATAACCACGAATCCCACTGGCATGTACCATAATTGTCATGTCTTCTAGAGTTAAATATCTGTCTCCTAAAGTCAAGTTTAAATTTGATCAACCGCTAGTATTAAAGAAGGAAAAAAACAAAAGCGACAAGGAGCCGCAAAATGCAAATGGAATATGATGTAGTCATCATCGGAGCAGGTTTAGGTGGAATTGGCATGGGATGCCAACTTTTACAACAGAACCCCAATAAATCATTCACAATATTAGAGCGCCGACAAGCACTAGGTGGAACGTGGGATCTGTTTCGCTATCCAGGCATTCGCTCAGACTCAGACGTGATTAGCTTTGGCTATAAATTCAGTCCGTGGAATAGCGATAAAGTGCTTGCTGCGGGTGAGTCGATTAAGCAGTATTTGCAAGAAACAGCTCAGAAATTTAAGATTGATCAAAAAATTCGTTACGGCATCAAAATTATCTCTGCTAATTTTTCAACCCAAACCAATAAATGGACGGTAGAAACGGTTAATGAAACAACGGGAGAAAGTTGCCAATTTAACTGTAATTATCTCATTGCTGCAACGGGTTACTACAACCATGACCAAGGTTATACGCCTAAGTTTGAAGGTGTTGAAAACTTTAAAGGCCAAATCGTTCATCCACAGCACTGGCCTGAAAATTTAGACTATAGCAATAAGCGAGTCGTGGTGATTGGTAGCGGTGCGACAGCGGTGACTTTAATTCCTGCAATGGCCAATGATACTGCACATATCACCATGTTACAGCGCTCACCAAGCTATGTCATTAATGTGCCAAATACTGACAAACTGGTCGATGCTTGTCGAAAAGTCCTGTCTGAAAAACTGGTGTATAAAATTTTCCGTAAGCGTAATATTTTTATGCAGCGCAGTATTTATAAAGTCTGTCGTCGCTTCCCGAAACAAATGCGTTCATTCTTGCTTTCAAATGTTCAAAAAGCCTTGGGTGATCAATATGATATGTCCCACTTTACACCAGAATATATGCCTTGGGATGAGCGTCTCTGTGCCATTCCAGACAACGATTTATTTGACGTGATTCGTGACGGCAAAGCATCTGTTGTGACCGATCAAATTGAACGTTTCACTGAAAATGGTATTTTACTCAAATCGGGTAAAACCCTAGAAGCAGACATCATTGTGACAGCAACAGGTCTTGAATTACAGTTGTTTGGTGGTATTCAACTTTTTGTAGATCAAGAGCAGATCAAACCTAATGAGAAAATGAGCTACAAAGGTACATTAATTGAAGATGTCCCGAATTTTGCTTACTTATTTGGTTATACCAATGCACCGTGGACCTTAAAAATTGATTTATCCAGCGACTATATTTGTCGTTTAATCAATGAGCTCGATATTCGTCAAATGACGGCAGTCAAACCTGTTGCACCTGCAAATGAAAAAACAAGCAACAGTATTGTTCACGGTATGCGATCAGGTTATGTACAACGTGGAGATTGGGTCTTGCCGCGCCAAGGTAAATCTACCGAGTGGTTTGTAAGCCATAACTTCGAAAAAGATGAAGCGATGTATAACTTGCCAATCGAAAGCCAGCATCTGGTTTGGACTAGCGCTGCGCAACAGCCTAAAGCGAAGGCTAAATCAAAAGTAGCTTAAGCCATCATTGATCATAGATTCATATGGAGATTCTTCATATGAATCTAGTGTGAACAACAAAAAATGGAAAATAATGATGAAAACTTCACAACTCAATTTTATCAGTCAAGGCACACGTTGCACGGGCACACTCCAGTTACCTGAATGTAATCGTAAAGCCCCCGTGATTATCATGGCGCAAGGCTTTGGTCTGATTAAAGAAGTGGGGCTCCCCCAATTTGCTGAACGCTTTGTTGCACAAGGCTTTATTTTATTTTTATTATCAATATCTTATTAAAATTAAACTTCATCCACGTCCTGTAGACGGTCCAAATCATGATGATATCATGCAGTTTAAAAACTATTGGGCCTCTATTTTTTAAATAAACTCTAAGTACAGTGCCTAAATTTCATTAAAATAAATTCATATGCTGCCTATTTTAAAATTCCCCCCTATCCAATTTTATAGTTTTTTAACCAACAGATATCCTGCGACATTAATAAAAAAAAAGCAGCCCAAAACTGGACTGCCTTGATCAAGCATGATGCATTTTATTTCTTTTGTGACATTAAATTATCAACCAACTTACTAAACTCAAGCGTTGAAGCTTTTTGTACTGGTGGATAATCCATCAAAGATTTAATATGCTCCCCAATTAATGCCTCTACTGGTTCACCTAGCCATAATTTTTTTTGAGCAATTTCAGAGCGATCTGTTGTGCTATCAAATGACTCATATGGATCTTGACGCAGGTTGAATACCAATGGAATCTTTTGTTTTTGATAGCCATCATAATAGTTTTCACTGGTTTCTAAATGAATCTTCCACTGGTTAATTCGAACAGCACGAAGTGATGATTCATGGTAATACAGGAAATTATTACGCTTACTTTCAGCAGATTTGCCTGTCCAGTAATCAATATTATTTAAACCATCAATGTATTGCTTATGATTGGTTTTCATCTCCTCCACAACATTTGTATCACCTGCTACGGCTGCCAAAGTTGTGAAAAGATCCATATTGGCCTGAATGCCTGTTTTCACTTGTCCAGCAGGAATATTTTTAGGCCAGCGGATCATCATTGGAACACGTACACCACCTTCATACGTGGTCATTTTCTCACCACGGAATGGTGTGGTTCCACCATGATTTTTCGCACTGTGTTCAGGACCATTATCGGAGGTATAAATAATGATAGTGTTATCTAACACTCCCATTTTCTTCATTTCATCCAACACATGACCGACTTGCATATCGTGTTCAATCATGCCACTACCATACAGATCCTCTTCAGATGTTGCTTTCGCTGCTAAATAACGATGCTCAGGACGTAAATGGGTAAACATGTGCATACGACTTGGGTTTAACCAAACAAAAAATGGCTTGTCTGCTTTTTTACTGCGCTTCATGAAGTCTACGCTGGCTGCGATAAATTCATCATCCACAGTTTCCATACGTTTACGTGAAAGTTCGCCTGTATCCTCACATTTCTGCTTGCCCATTTTACCAAAACGCGGATCTGTCGTTTCATCATCTGTTGTAGATGAATAACAGTGCAGAACACCACGGGTACCAAATTTTTTACGGAACTCAGGATCTTTTGGATAATCAACCTGCTCAAAAGTCTCCTCGGTATTGAGATGATACAAATTACCGTAAAACTCATCAAAGCCATGTACAGTTGGTAAATGTTCGTTACGGTCGCCCAAGTGATTTTTACCAAACTGGCCATTCATATAACCCAATGGTTTGAGTACTTCTGCGAGCGTTGGTGTTTCTGCTTTCAGCCCTAAAGGTGAACCTGGGCGTCCCACAGTGGTTAGACCTGAACGAATTGGATATTGACCCGTAATAAAGGAAGCACGACCAGCTGTTGAACTAGGCTGTGCATAATGGTCAGTAAACATGATGCCTTCTTTGGCAATTCGGTCAATATTCGGCGTGTTATAACCCATAATGCCATGGCTATACGCACTGACGTTGGTCATGCCTACATCATCCGACATAATCACTAAAATATTGGGCGGTTTGGCCATTAAGGCGGTCGAAAGTAAAGTACCTCCAGCCAACGCTATAGCACGTGAGATGATCTTTTTACGCATGTGTTTTCCTTAACAGTTTTGGGAACTAAAAACTTATTTTCAGACAGTCTCACTCAGACAGCTGTTTTAATTATTCAGCATAAAGGGCTCAACCCTGCCCACTGAGTACAACAGTTTTTTTAATGTGGTTGTAAACGCTTAATCATGCTTCCAAAGAATGAGAAAACATGGATATTGCTCACTTATTGATCCATCAAATTTATGTCTGAAGATTAACAGCCTCATGACTTGAAGCAACCATGCGAAAGAATGGTTTTTAAAGACCATTCTTTTCATTCGGTACTTAACGTTCTAGGGTAAAACTATCAGCACAGGCTGAACTCAAAAACTGAAAGAAATAGGAAAGAAAGAAATGGATGCTTTCAACACAAAAATGTTTGAAAATAAAATCGCCGTCGTGACAGGTGGCACATCTGGTATTGGTCAAGCCGTTGCAGTTGCATTTGCTGAGCGTGGTGCAAAAGTATGGGCGCTGGGCTTACAAGCAGCCAAGGCTATTTTTCCTGCTGGTTTGGATATTGAAGCTGTCGAGATGGATGTCACGGATAAAGCCGCTGTCGATGCTTTTTTCGCAAAAGTAGATCGCATTGATACGTTATTCAACGGTGCAGGTATGGGTTCTGTTTCAGAGCACGAATTAGATACCTATAGAAAAGTGCTAGAAGTTAACCTTACCTCTGTTTTTTATATCAGTGAAGTCGCGGCTACAGCCTTAGCTAAATCGGACAATCCATCAATCATTAACGTGTCTTCACTGTATGCACAATTTGGTTCAGGCATTGCACCCGCTTATTCTTGCTCTAAAGGTGCCATTGATCAACTGACCTTCTCACATGCTCTGAGCATGGCTCAAGCCAAAATTCGCGTCAATGCGGTTGCACCGGGTTGGATCGATACGCCACTTATCCAACCATTGAAAGATATGCCTGAAGTATTCAATGGCATTATGCAACGCTCACCAATGCAACGTTTAGGTAAACCCGAAGAAATTGCCAATGTGGTGATCTTCCTAGCATCTGATGCGGCAAGCTTTGTAAATGGCGCGATTGTGAAAGTTGATGGTGCATATTCAATTTTCTAAAATGATAAAAACATTTTAAAAACAGGATACTGTTTAAGTATTTATATTTTGAATATGTTTTACGACTCGTTAAGAAATGGATATTTACTAAACAAAAGTAAATCCATTCTTTCGAGAGGTTTATATCCAGTCAAACATTGCTATGCTGAGTTTCATGGAAACATTTGATACCGATTTTAATTATCAAATTCTAAATTTAAGACATACATGGAGTTTGTCATGAGTATTGCACAGTCAATCAATCATCAAGATCGCTTATTAACTATTAATGTTAATGATGGCGAAATCAAAAATGCTTTACCGGGCGTACATGTAACCCCTTGCTTTTTAGACCCAGATAATGGTGTATGGGTTATTCGTGCACGTTTTGATGCAGGTACAGTTCTTCCACGCCACTTCCATACAGGTGTTGTACATTTTTATACCACAGCAGGTTCATGGCATTATGTGGAATATCCTGAAGATGTTCAAACAGCTGGCAGCTATTTATTTGAACCAGCAGGTTCTATCCATACGTTATCAACGCCAGAAGGTGCTGAAGGCTTCATGATTATTGAAGGCGCAAATGTGAACTTAAATGATGACGATTCCTTGATGTTCATTATGGATGCAGGTTGGATCGAACGTACCCTTCATGCCGTTGCACAACAATCGGGGCAAAAAATGCCGCGTTATATTAAGCCCGGTGCTGCTGTTGGTTTCAGCGACTAACGAATAAGCACTTAAAGGCCTTTAGTTAAAACTAAAGGCCTTTTTTATTATTAGACAAACCTATATTTATTCATTTCATGAATGAGCAGTAATGTTGCACATGCAGCATCGTCGTACACCACAATGACTAAAAAGCATCAGATCATTCACCATAAGTCACCGTATTAAAACAATTAGGTTTGTTCCTATAAATCTCGTTTGTAAAGAAAGCTACCTAAATATTTTCTCTAGTCAGTTTATGATTATTTCGAGCCACCAACGCCAAACATCGAGTCCTACAAAAACATAGCTAACGTGATTCGGACCATTTGCATCGCCATTCAGTTACAATGCAATAAGGCACTAAAAAAGCCATATAGAGTTTATATGGCTTTAACTTTCAGACGCACTTTTAATCAGAAAAAGAGGCCAAACGAGAACAATTCAAGTTTAGCCCATACGATTACTGACTGCCTTTCGATAAAGTATCACCAACGATATTCGACATATCAAAGGACTTACTGCCCTGCACCGGTGGGTAGTCTTGTAAGGTTTTAATATGTGCTGCCACCAATTTATTCATTGGTTGCATTAACCAACTGACTTTCTGCATTAAATGCCCTTCAGAATCAATACTGTCATATGACTCCATTGGGTCCATACGCAAGTTAAAGACTTTTGGAACAGTCAATGGAACTACATTCGCATAGTAGTTTTCTTTGGTGGAAAAGTGAAATTTCCATGGTCCCATGCGAACTGCGGTTAATTTGTTTTCATAGTAGTAGAACATACTCTCACGGGCAGAATCCTCTTTCTGACCAGTCCAGTACGGTACATTATTGATACCATCGATATACTGCTTCTTCTCCTTCATGACCTTTTCAGCCACATCCGGTATACCCGCTGCAGCTGCCAATGATGTAAACATGTCCATATGGGTTTGGATACCATTTTTGATTTGGTCTGCTTTAATTGTACCCGGCCACTTCAACATAGATGGAACACGACCCCCCCCTTCATAGGTGGACATCTTCTCACCACGGAATGGTGTTGTACCACCATATGGCCATGAAGAATGCTCTGGACCGTTATCGGTTGAATACCAGATAATCGTATCTTCATCCAAACCATTGTCTTTTAAGAATTGCAGCACCAAGCCAATATCATGATCATGCTGCAACATCCCGCTACCATGGTAATCGGCCTCAGAAGTATATTTCTCTGCTGCGTATCTCCACTTATCATTCAAGCGTGTATATAGGTGCATACGGCTGGTATTCATCCAGACAAAAAATGGCTTCCCATCTGCTTTAGCTTGTTTCATAAAGCGTTCTGCATTTGGAATAATCTCGCTGGCATCAAAGTCTTTCATACGTTCTTGGGTTAATTGCCCAGTATCTTCACACTTCTGTTTACCTACTTTGCCAAAGCGAGGGTCTGTCGTACTGTCACTTTTAGCTGTGGCATAACAATGTAGAACCCCACGTGTTCCAAATTGTTTTTCATAGTCTTCAAGATTGCCCGCATATTTCTTACCAAAGGCCTGATAGTCGCGCTGTTCCGCTTCTTCTTGCGTATTTAAGTGGTAAAGGTTACCGTAGAACTCATCAAAACCATGTACAGTCGGCAAGTGCTCATTTCGATCCCCCAAATGGTTTTTACCAAACTGACCTGTGGCATAACCCGCACCTTTTAACACTTCAGCCAAACTTGGCGATTTGGCTTGAAGTCCTAATGGATCTCCCGGTTGACCAACCGTGGTCATACCGCTACGAATCGGATATTGCCCTGTAATAAAGGCAGCACGGCCTGCAGTTGAACTGGGTTGGGCATAGTGATCGGTAAACCGAATCCCCTGTTTTCCAATACTGTCAATATTGGGCGTAGTGTAGCCCATCGTTTTCCCATGCCATAGGCACTGACATTCTGCCAGCCAATGTCATCGCCCCAAATGACTAAAATATTGGGTTGTTTTGCAAAGGTTGTTGCTGACAGCAACGCACCTCCAATGAGGGCGACGGAACGTGCAATTAGACTTTTCCGCATGGTATTTCTCCTTATTCGGATTGTTATGAAGCACTAGAGTTTTTTTTATTTCACGAAGTCTAGTTTTATGGGTGACTTCGTCACAGCTTTTTTACTTCTTTTTGGAAGCAGAGATACTCTTCTGCATCAGTTACAACAGTTGTTTTAATAGGGTTGTAAACGCTTTGAAATCTCGTTTTTAGATAAGGTTGCGGTATGGAAAAACTTTTTTAGTCCTGAACAAAGGTAATGTAAACCTGCTTCACCATCGGGAGTTTTTAAAAAGCGGTCTTTAGGACAGTCCCCCCAACAATACTGCACATAAGGACAGCTTGTACAATATTTAGGCAGTGTTTTATATTTATCATAAGCAAATTTCTTTTGCTGTTCGGAAAAAACCAGATCCCCTTGATGAATATCCTGAATATTGCCCAGTTTATATTAAGGATAGACAAAATGGTCACAGGAAAAGAGATCGCCATTATGTTCAACTGCCAATGCTTTTCCGCAAATTTGCCCTGAAACACATTTTTGTGGACCATAGCCAAACATCATAGAAATCATATTTTCAAACTGATCGATAAAAACTTTGCCAAAATCTTTATTCAACCATTCGCCCCAAACGCGGGAAAGAAAATAGCCCCAGTCATCGGCAGCAATCGACCAATCGGTCACAACCGAATCTGACGTACCTGGTTGAGCCGCTGAACTGCCAAGGGTCGGTAAATCATCGAGCTTCCAATGCCCCGGCGCAGTTTGTTGGAACTGTGCGCTTTCCATCCCTGGAATAAACTGAATCATACGTGGTCGAACGTGGTCACGGATAAAGCGATACACATCAATGGGCCGCTTTGCATTATCTCGGTTCACCACACATAGCGCATTAAACGGAATTTGGTAGTGATGGAGGAGCTCTGCTGCATGCATTACTTTAGCATGGGTCGGTTTGCCGCCTTTGTTATAACGATGTTTATCATGAAACTCAGCAGGACCATCAATAGATAAACCCACTAAAAAGTTATGTCTTTTGAGAAAAGCACACCATTCTTCGTCAAGCAAGGTGCCGTTGGTTTGTAAGTCATTTTCAATGCGCTGATTGGGTTTCTTATACTTCTGTTGCAGCTCAACCACTCTTTCAAAAAATGCTAAACCCATCAGCGTCGGTTCACCACCTTGCCAGCTAAACACCACTTCATCGGCCGTTTGCGCTTGGATGTATTGTTTAATGTGTAGCTCAAGCAGTGACTCTGTCATACGTGGCATTTTGGGTTGATGCAACATGTCTTGCTTATGTAAATAAAAGCAATAGCTACAGTCTAAGTTACACTGTGCACCCGAGGGTTTAATCATGACATGATAACGGTATACTTGCACCATTATTTGGGCTGTTCTCAGTGGTGGGGATTCTGTCTGTGTTGGTATAATGCGCATTGGCTGCTCCCCTGTTTATTCTTGATCTACATCATTTATTTTTTATGCATAGACTGATAGTAAATAATTAAAAAAAACTGTGCAAGCATTGCGTCTTAAAACGTTTAATGGATTCATAAACATTTAAATTACAAGTGTTTTACTTGGTTTTC
This sequence comes from Acinetobacter tandoii, assembly GCF_008867985.1. NCBI lineage: Bacteria > Pseudomonadati > Pseudomonadota > Gammaproteobacteria > Moraxellales > Moraxellaceae > Acinetobacter > Acinetobacter tandoii. The sequence goes on along the minus strand of NZ_VXLD01000001.1, from coordinate 605,849 downwards.
ATAACATCTTCTATTTATGTAGCTTTCAATTTTTCTAATCAATCACCATGGGATATATTTGCTTTCGACTTTGAAGTTTCTGTCCAAGATAGTTGAGTCAATTCTTTGAGCAGCATGAATAGCATCTAAAATTATGACGTAGATTTAGTGTGAAATCCTATTACTAAAACATAAAACCAAAAATATCCGAATGGACTGATTTAAAAAACTAAGCATTTATTAAGAACAAGTCTTCTGGCTCATTAGAAATGAAATCCATACACTTCTTTTTAGGTATGTTCCACTTGAGCTGTCCATCATTGTGGTAACTATGCTTGGCTGAAGCAGCCTATAAGCAGAACATCTAAACAACGTCATCAGCTTACAGGTCTGATCAAGCAATTTTGGCTAGAATCGGAAAGTATGAGAGAAGTAATCCAAACTAATATAATATTCATAAGCAACTGTTAATTCGGATAACACTTTTCTGGTTTGAACATGGGCTAAAACTAAAAGGTCAAATGATTTACTGTTAGGTCTTTGTTGCCTTTTACTGCTATCGAAAATCTTACCACCGTTTAAGTCAACACTATTAGCTTTAACGTAGTTGTCATCAATCATAATAGTTTTAGTCCATCCGCCTTAATAAACCAAGACTTTTAATCAAAGTCTTGGTTTTATATGATTGAGTTCGATTCTAGGCAATACGATAGTTTGACTCTTCTGGAATACGTTGCAATCCCTGACGTTGCTTTTTAAAGTATGGAAAAACGTGTTCACCAAGACGGTAGGACTCTTCAAGATGTGGATAGCCAGCAAGAAAGAATAACTCTATGCCAATGCTATTGTATTCTTCAATACGCTCAATAATCTGTTGGTAGCTGCCTACCAAAGCAACACTGGGTGGCACACCAATATATCCAAATCCAGACCAAACATTTGGATGGATAAAAAAGTCACTGACATTTTTACTGCCATCTTTTTCGGCATACTCTTTTTCGAAGCTTAATACCCGCGCTGAGCGTAAACCCGCATGGGCTGCCGCCGCGTGTAAACGTTGCTTTTCAGCAGCTTCATCGAGAAAGCGCTGTGCCTCTGCCAATGCTTCTTGTTCGGTACGGCGAGCAATCGTATCGATTGATAGGCCAAATTTTATATTTTCACGACCATACTTTTTTGCACGAGCACGTACATCGGCAATCAATGCTGCAATTTCTGCTGGTTTTTCAGCTCGCATTAAATAATAGTCGGCATGTTTTGCTCCAAACTCACGAGCAGCTTCCGAAGAACCTGCTGTGCAAATAATGGGAAGGCTTGCTTTATTTAGTGGATATTTTAAACCACCGCCTTCTACCGAATAGTACTTTCCTTTATAGTGAAATGAAGGATTATTCCAATATCCTTTTACAACATCTAGAAACTCTGTAGCACGTGCATCACGTTCATCATGTGGTAAGTCATCGCCTAACCCAATCTATAATTTTTAAAATTACTCCTCAGCCCTTTAAATAGTGCCATTATTTACTTCTGATGGTTAAATTCAATCCTAACCATTAGGCCACAACAACATTTGTCCGACGTAACTCAACTTTTCCGTGATATAAATCGACAATTTGCTTAACAATCGATAAGCCGAGGCTACTGTCAATAATGACGCTGTTTTGATTCACTCTATAAAATCTTTGGAAAATCAGAGGTGTTTTGTGCTTCATCCAAACCAATTTCATTATCCTCAATCTGTACAAAATGGCTTTGTTGCATAAAGCCTTTAAAGATAGAACATTTCTAAGTCACTCAAATTTAAGTGATAACTTGGGTATGCGGTCTGCTTAATTCTGCAAAAAGAAGCACTTTTGCTCCGCTATTTACACTATTACTGTATCACATACAAATATATCCAAAGACTGACTAATCAATGGAGCGACCGTCATATCGTGTCTGACTTTGATTCAATATGCTTATTGTCTGAATAACTGCAATTCGTACGCGATGTGCGATTCAGGAAGAAGAAGGCAATAAGAGCAGACAAAAGAGTAATGACGATCAAAACATGAGTCAGACTCTGGAAAGCATTGGTATAACTCGAGAGAAGAAGGTTGCGACTCATCTCCGGCAATATTGCAGATGCAGAAGAGAGATCGCCTACTGCAATATGCTGTGATGCTTCCGTGATTCGCAAAGCTGTAACAGAGCTCGCACTATTTGATAATAAAAACTGTAGCTTCATGCTAGCGAAAGTCGACAGCAAGGCTATGGTAATGGCCAGCGCAACACCCTCGCTCGCAACTCGCGTGGTATTAAAAATACCAGTCGCCATCCCTGCCCTCTCTATAGGCACGACACTGATTGCAAGCCCGTCCATGAGTCCCCACGGCATACCAGCGCCAATCCCAATAAGTAACATTGCAATGATGACGGCATACCCAGAGTGACCATCATTGATCAAACCAAGCAAATAAAGCCCAATGGCAGCGATTAAAAAACCAATTCCGCACAGAACACTGGCTGAGACCCAGCGTGTCAACGAAGCAACCAGCATGGGGATCACAAGCAGTGGTGCAGATAAAGCCAGCATCAACTGACCTGCTTCGATTTCAGAATAGCCACCAACGCCAATAAAGCGCAGCGGTAATAGTACAATCAACACGATATAGCAATAACAAGTTCCGATAGGCAGCATCTGCACGCCTATAAAACGTGGATAACGAAACAAACTGAGATCAAGCATTGGTTTCGTCACCCGTAGTTCAATTAAAATAAAGATGACCGACAAAACCAATGAGGCAATCAATAAAGTCATCACCTTTGGACTCATCCAGCCACTTTCAGGCACCTCAATGACACTAAATGTGAAAAGCGTCAAGGCCCCTGTAAAGGTCAGCATCCCTAACCAGTCGAATCCTGTTGCATCGGGATCGCGTGTTTCACGCATTTGTGACATTCCCAAAATCAGTGCCACAGTACCAATGCCTGCAATTGCAAAGAAAATTGACGGCCAACCAAATATATCAATCAATGCACCGGCCATTAGAGGACCGAAAGCAAGGCCTACCCCAAAGCTTGTGCCCAGCATACTGAAAGCGCGTGTACGCGCATGTCCCTCGAACTCCTGTGCCAGCGCAGATGAACCACCAGACAGCGATGCCGCTGCAGCAGCTCCCTGTATGGCACGTAATACATCAAGCCATGCTACAGTCGAGCACACGCTTAAAACCAGCGAAGTAATAATGAATAATGCCATACCCAGAATAAACATCCGTTTCCGACCAAATTTATCGGCCAAGGCCCCAGCGGCCATTAACAGACTGCCAAAACTTAACATAAAAGCGTTGGTGATCCATGTAAGGGCTGTGGCACTACCGCCCAAAGTATGGCCAATCATAGGCGTTGCAACTACTCCTCCGGTAAAGCTCAATGGCAGGACTACCGCAGCAAGGCAGATCGAAACCAGAATGAGCACTTTGCTGCGGTCAGTGGTGAAAGTCGCATTTGTCATGGAAATACCTATTTTGAAAAGGATGGATTCAGTGAATGGATTGCTATGATGAGTATAAATTCGACTTAATATTAGATAAATACGATATAATTCCACTTATAATGGAATAAAATTCTATAATTAATCGAGTATTTCATGGATAACTTTAATGGAATTGTCTACTTCGTAAAAACAGCTGAAGCACTCAGCTTTGTCGGCGCTGCCCGCGCACTCGGTGTTTCAGCATCTGCTGTGGGTAAAAGTATTGCTAAGCTTGAACAAACAATGGGAGTACGATTGTTTCAGCGCAGCACGCGCAAAGTTAATTTGACTGCTGAAGGTGAGATGTTCTATCAGCGTTGTCGATCAATCTTGGACGATCTCGACGAAGCACAGGCCATGCTGTCGCATCCCATTCAGACACCACGCGGTAAGCTACGATTAAGCTTGCCGACTATCGGTTACCACTTCTTACTTCCTGAGCTACCTGAATTTCGCCGACTTTATCCAGAAATTGAGCTAGACATTGATTTTAATGACCAACTTGTCGATGTCATCAAGGAAGGTTTTGATATCGTCATACGTAGTGGAGATCTGCCAGATTCTAAACTGATGTCGCAGCGGCTAGGAACGTGTCGCCACGTATTGTGTGCAGCGCCTGCATATCTGGCACATAGGGGCATCCCACGCACACCTGTTGAATTGGAACAGCATGACTGCATACGTTATCGCTTTCCAAATACTGGGAAGCTCATGGCATGGACGATGTCAGCCGATCCCCTCTGGTCACAACTACGGTTAAATACCATCTTAACGTTTAACAACATGGAGGCTGTATTGACTGCTACGATTGATGGGCACGGGATTGCTTACATGCCTGATTTCTTGGTGCATAAAGCTTTCGACGAGGGAAAGCTTCAAATTGTATTGAATAATGCCGAACGGGAACTCGTTCAGTTCTGGGCATTATGGCCGTCAAACCGTCATCTTTCTCCCAAAATCAGGGCTTTTATGGATTTTATTTCAAAGAAGTTGTTTAGACTAAACTGGCTTTGTTGAACAAAGATTTAAAAATTAAGATTTCCTATATCTACTCAAATTTACATGGCAATTTGGGTGTGAGCTCGGCCTAATTCCGTAAATTCATTTAAGACTTGAGCAGCATTGCTACGCAAGGTGCATGCATCTCATTGACTTGGCTTTGAAAGTTTCTCGCACTGATCCATTCACCTTCACTTAAAAACTTTAAGCCAGTGGAGTCGACGAGTAGATGAAGACCATCACTACTTTTTTGATAGCTAATCGCAATATCAATATGCTTTTGTTTTCTGCAAAGGGTAGAATAATCCAGAGCGGTCCAGTTCAAACCAGATCGTTTAATGAGACTTTGAACAAAGCCAGTAGCCATCCTTAAAGAAAGTCTAAATAGAGATTTGATCATCAAACAACATTGAATAGCTGTATCGGAATAGATCTGATTTCGACAAAGCTCGGTTGTTATAGGAGGACAAATTGGCTGTACGATAGGTTTTCGGTGCAGACTTCTTCTTTTTGAAATTATATTGCTGAAGAAACCTTTAAAATAGATTTGTGCAACAAAGCCGTTTCAACCTTTTCTAAGATTTCATTTCTCTTTTGTTCATTGACCTGAATTTGCTACCATACGCACCTGAGTCAGTAGAGAACTAACTCGCTCACTCCGCCAAGATCTTTTACATGTTTATAGATGGTCTTTTTTCTACTTAGAATAGAATCTACAAATCTATATTTTTGTAAATTCTAAAATTCAACCTATATTTTATATTATTGAAACTTAAGGATTTCATATACATGAGCTTGCAAGACATCATAGCCAATATTGATTCACACACCCCTATGATGCAACAGTATTTAAAAGTCAAAATGCAGCATCCTCATGCCTTAATGTTTTATCGTATGGGCGATTTCTACGAACTTTTTTTTGACGATGCGCATAAAGCAGCCAAACTGCTCGGCATTACGCTTACCCACCGTGGTAAAACCAATGGTAACCCAATCCCAATGGCTGGCGTACCCTTTCATGCCGCAGAAGGTTATCTCGCACGTCTAGTCAAAAAAGGCGAAACTGTCGTGATTTGCGAACAAGTGGGCGAAGTCACAGGCAAAGGCCCTGTAGATCGTCAGGTGGTTCGTATTCTCACCCCTGGTACACTCACTGATGATGCCTTACTCAATAGTCATCAATCTTCGAATTTGGTTGCACTATGCTTACAGCAAAACCAAATTGGTATTGCTCTACTCGACTTAAGTGCAGGTATTTTTAAAGTCCAACAGCAGGATTTCAAGCTAGAACAATTGAGCATCGAACTGGCACGTCTTATGCCAAGTGAAATTCTAGTCGATGAAGATATTGTTGACCCCAACATTTTAGAACAAGTCAAAAAACAACTCGACTGTCCTGTGACTAAGCGCCCAAATGTGGACTTTAATTTAAATAATGCGCAAAAAACCTTGTGTGATCAGCTTGGGGTTTCAACGCTTTCTGGTTTTGGGATTGATCATTTGCCGTTGGCAAAAGCTGCGGCGGCCGCACTGATTCATTATGCCAAAGAAACACAAAAAACCGCATTGCCCCACATCCGAAGTATTCAGTTAGAACAAAGCAGTGACTTTATTGCACTTGATCCTGTGACACGTCGCAACTTAGAAATTGTGGATCCGTTATTCGAACATGGGACGTCATTATTTCAACTCATCAATGATTGCCAAACTGCTATGGGAAGTCGGTTATTAAGCCGAACCCTCATGCAACCACTACGCGATACAGCTCTACTTGATGCACGTCTTGACGCCATTCAAGCTTTTATTGATGGTTATCATGAAGCTCCTATTCGATTAGTCCTGAAAGAAATTGGGGACATTGAACGCGTGCTTAGCCGCGTTGCTCTAGGAAGCGCGCGTCCACGCGACTTGGTACAACTGCGTCAGGCGAGCGCCCAGCTTCCATTTTTACGTCATGCTTTAAACCCAGTTGTAACCAATCAACAATCTCGATTGGTTCAACAGTTAAATGAGGAATTAGGTGATTTTAATGGTTTATACCAGCGCCTCCTCGCAGCAATCGTTGAAAATCCACCTGTGCTGTTACGTGATGGCAATGTCATAGCAGAAGGGTTTGACAGTGAACTGGATGAATTACGCAAAATACGTGACCATGCTGGGCAGTTCCTGATCGATTTAGAAATTAAAGAGCGTGAACAATCTGGTATTCCTACCCTGAAAATCGGCTATAACCGTGTCAGTGGCTATTACATAGAGTTAACTCGTGCTCAGGCAGAACAGGCACCCGAACACTATATTCGTCGTCAGACCCTCAAAAATGCCGAACGCTATATCACGCCAGAACTGAAAAGTTTTGAAGATAAAGTGTTATCCAGTGAATCTCGTGCATTAGCGCGTGAAAAAATGCTGTTTGAAATGCTTTTAGATGAGCTACGTCAAGATATTGCAAATTTACAAGTTATGAGCGCAGCCATCGCTCAAATTGATTTGCTCAGTAATTTTGCACATCAAGCCCGTTTAAGAAACTGGTCTAGACCTGAATTTAGCCCAGAAACGGGCATCAAAATTATGGCAGGTCGTCATCCAGTGGTAGAAGCATTAAATAAAACTGCATTTACCCCAAATGACACACATCTAGATTATGCACATCGCATGGCGATTATTACGGGTCCAAATATGGGCGGTAAATCGACCTTTATGCGTCAAACCGCGCTCATTAGTTTACTGGCTTATTGTGGTAGTTTTGTCCCTGCGCAGTCCGCTACGCTAGGTCCGATTGACCGTATTTTTACCCGTATTGGATCCGCCGATGATTTATCGACAGGCAAATCGACCTTTATGGTGGAAATGACTGAAACTTCGCAAATTCTGCATCATGCCACCAACCAATCCTTGGTGCTCATGGATGAAGTAGGTCGTGGAACCAGTACCTATGACGGCTTGTCCTTGGCTTGGGCTTGTGTTTTAGACCTAAGTAAACGAGTGAAATGCTTATGCTTGTTTGCCACCCATTACTTTGAACTGACTGAACTGAGTAAAGAATCGGGCATTTACAATTATCATGTCAGCGCCAAAGAACTGAATGGTAATTTGATTTTGCTGCATAAAGTACAACAAGGTCCTGCCAGTCAGAGTCATGGCCTACAAGTCGCAAAATTAGCGGGTATTCCTGCCAATGTGATTAAAGAAGCGCAAAACCGTTTAAGAATTTTAGAGCGCCAACAGCAACAGCACGTCAATACTGCGGTACAACGTGATTTATTTGCACCTGCCGTGCAAGCGGAGCCTAATATTATTGAACGCGTTGTTGAAGTTGAAAAAGTCTCTCCAGCACTGGAAATTTTAAAAGCGTTAGATGTCGATAACCTAACCCCACGTGAAGCTTTACAGCATTTGTATCAACTGAAAGAACAATTAGAAAGTTAAGCTTTTAAAAAAGGTCGGTTGAATATCACCGACCTTTTCATTTTGAGCATCACTTCACTCATCGAGATTGCTCAAGTTTCCACGTTAAGTTTTGTTGTACGGCAGGCCATTCATTTTTCAAAATACTGTATACATAGGTATCACGTAAAATATCATCCTGCACGATTTGATGGCTTCTTAACACGCCATCTAATTTCGCCCCTAAGCGTTCAATTGCAGCACGACTTTTCAAATTAAAAGACGATGTTCTGAACTCAACGGCAATACAGTTTAATATTTCAAATGCATGCTTAAGCAGTAATTGCTTCGCCTCTGTATTCACAGCACTCCGCTGAACAGATTGTCTATACCATGTTGAACCAATTTCCACGCGACGATGCTCAGCAACCACGTTCATATAGCTGGTCATGCCAAGGATCTGACCACTGTGCTGTTCAATCACCACAAAGGGCAACATACTTCCCATCTGCTGCAACTCAAGTCGTCTTTTTATCTCGCTATGTATAAGTTCAGGTTTAGGAATAAAGGTATACCAAAGTTTCCAGAGTTCACCATCACACACAGCTTCTCTCAGTGCTAACTCATGCTCTAAACTCAAAGGTTCCAATTTAATGTTTTTACCCACCAAAGTGACTGGCATTAACCACGACATGTTTCATCTTCCTTTAGAGTTAATTTTTGGATGCTGCCACTTGGTACATTGCTTTGCTTATCTCCCGCTGTCCTGTTGTAGATAATGCATGTGCGACACCCACTATATCTCGATGCTCTTTATTCTGCCCCAATTTGGATTTGCCCTGAATTTTGGTAATTTCAATCTCTATCCCTACGATGGCTTTTAACATTGGCTCGATATAATTTTTTGGCGCATCTGACATTTTCCATGGTTCAGCTTGCATGGCTTCATGGGTACGGGTTAAACGTGCCACCACTCCACGTACATAACGCTCATCATCACGTATTTTGACCTTGCCATGCGCATGAATTACTCGATAGTTCCAAGTGGGCACTTGCTGGTGATGCTCTTGTTTACTCGGATACCATTGTGGCGAAATATAGGCATCACCTGCTCGAAAGACTACCAGCACTTCATCACCATCTTGAACATCTTGCCAAACTGGATTTTTCCTTGCTACATGTGCATGCAGTATACCCAATTCAGTCACCTCAGTATCAAGTTCAAAAGGCAGATGATTCGCATCTAAACCACTTTGCCCATGCGTTAGCAAAATTCCCAAAGGATATTGTTGTATGAGTTCATGCAGGATATCTATTTGTGTTTCTTCAAATTCAACGGGGACGTACATGGTCTATAACTCCTCTTATGTTCCTAATCTCAGTCTGTATTTCCTGTTGTAAATTTTCAGTTTTAATTGGATTATAAAAAAGAACCAGTTTATCTAAATTTTAGTAGACCAGAATTATGGCAAGAATGACCAAAGTAATAGATCTTCCATCGATGACAAAACTGAATAAGGCGAATGGGCAGATCAGCACTCAACTCATTCATATTTTTAGAGCAGCCGTTCAACAGGGTGATTTACAATCTGGTGATGCCTTACCCTCTTCCCGTGAGCTAGCACAAACATTAAATGTTGCCCGGGGTACTGTGATTGAAGCTTATGAGCAACTTATCGCAGAAGGTGTATTTGAATCTCATGCCCGAAAAGGGACTTTTGTTTCACAAACTTTAAACCATTCGACTACAGAGACGTTAAAAAGAGAAAAACAAGAAACCGACATCCCGCTTACATCAGCTGCACAAGCATTTGCAGAAATACTCAAAGAATTTAGACCATTACCGCATCGACCTTTTGCCGTTTCTGTGCCCACAGGCCGTACTCAACCGAATGATATGTGGCGGAAATATGGCAATCAATACCGTGCCCGTGGCATAGCAGCACCGTCAAGTTATGATGATCCACAAGGCATATTGTCTTTACGCATTGCTATTGCTGATTATGTTCGGCGTTCGCGTTCTGTGCATTGTGACCCTGCACAAATTGTGATTACTAGCGGAATCCAACAAGCACTTTATATTTGCAGTCAAATTTTATTCAATGCGAATGATACCGTTTGGGTTGAAGATCCTGCTTACCGTGGGACTACAGCCATACTTGAGCATTCATTACATCATTTAAAAATCATACGTGTACCTGTTGATGAAGAAGGCATTCAAGTCAATATAGGTCGTACACTTGCGGAAAATGCCCGTGCTGCATTTGTGACTCCTTCTCATCAATACCCGATCGGTATGCCGATGAGCTTAGCAAGACGAACCGCATTACTCGCATGGGCAAAACAGCAGAATGCTTGGATTATTGAAGATGATTACGACAGCGAACTTCGCTACAGTGGCCAACCGTTTCCTGCACTACAAGGCATGGCATCGGATCAAGTCATATATTTGGGTACGTTTAGCAAAGTCCTTTTTCCATCATTACGTTTAGGTTATGCCATTCTGCCAAAAAAACTGGTTGCTGCATTTTGTGGGCTAAGAGCATTGATTGACCGTCACCCACCTTCAGCCGATCAGCATGTATTGGCAGCCTTTATTCAAGAAGGTCATTTAGAAAGACATATTCGGCGTATACGAAAAGTTTATGCAGAAAATCGTCTGCAATTAATCGATATGATAGAACGCCACATACCAAAACACCTTGGCGTTTTACAGTCAGGTGATCAAGGTATGCATATGTTGCTATGGCTAGCCGATCATTTAGATGACCGTGCTATTGCCCAATCAGCACTTGAGTCAGGTATATCCATTAAAGCCATTTCACCCACTTATTCAAATCAAACGAAACGTTCTGGACTTATACTCGGATTAGGAGACTTTGATATTCAACAAATGGAGCACGCTATAACTCAGTTGGCAAAAATCATTCAACACCATGACAGATAAAAAAATGAAAGAGACTATTGAAGCTTATAGCGCCTTATTGAATAGGTACTTTTGTTTGAATGAACTACTTTTTTAATGGTATATCGATGACTTTCTAGGCAAAAAAATTAAGAATTTAATCATTCAGGTACTTACTTTAACTTTGAAATTTTTCATTTCCAATATACTCTGTAATTTTATTACGCCATAATACGAAAACCAAAAAATACCGTAACAAACTGTTTTTTATAATTTATTTTATATATAAACAATATTTATGTCAGTTTCTCAAATATATTATTGCTATCAATTATCATTTACTTAAATGTATGTCACGCATTTAAATAACAAATATCAATAAAAGCAATTGTTAGTTATCCCCATTTTTGCCTAAAATACGGGATGAGTAATTAAAACCATATTATTTAGGTAGCTGTCGCCATGACCTTTGTTGTCACTGAAAACTGTATTAAATGTAAATATCAAGACTGTGTAGAAGTTTGCCCTGTTGACTGTTTCTACGAAGGTCCTAACTTCTTGGTGATTAACCCAGATGAATGTATCGACTGTGCATTATGCGAACCAGAATGCCCTGCAAATGCAATTTTCTCTGAAGATGAGTTGCCAGAAGGTCAAGAAGTATTTATCGAACTAAATGCAGAACTTGCACAAAAATGGCCAAACATTACTCAAATTGGTGACCAACCTGCCGACCGTGAAGAATGGAATGGTAAGGCAGACAAGTTACAATATCTTGAAAAATAAGCCATAAAAAAAGATCAGCAATTGCTGATCTTTTTTTATACCAAAAACACACATTTGATTGCAAATTTTCCAAATTTACTCCCCCCTTTTCGATTAAAATAAGCACCTATATTTCTAAGCATTTGATTTTCATACATGAAGCAATTTTTCAAGGGCGTGCTCAGTTTGAGTATCATCCCTCTGGTTATGATCGGATGTAGTTCATCTCCTCATAAATCTGGGCAAGGCACACCTCATGGAAAACGGATTTTCATTCCTCACGAACGTGTAAGCGTCGAACGCCCAATCCCTCCTAAAATTATTCCATATACCTATAATAGTTGGGTCGCTGCCAGTGATAACTTGCGACGCGTACGTGAATATGAAGTTTTCCTAGAAAAAAATAATGTCGGGAATATTATTCCGACTTTTGAATTATTACGTACCGCACGTGACTGGCAAAAGTGTGGACGTTCTCAATATATGATTCCAACTCGTGAGTTGTGGGCAAATCAGATCCCCACACTTAAGGTTTTTAAATATCTTGTCGCATCCAAAGTATTAACCGACTTTGAAGTCACGTCTGTTTACCGTGACTTAACGCTAAACCAATGTGCTGGGGGTGCAAGCTCTTCACGCCACTTGTTTAATTCAGCAATCGACTTCCGTATTGGCCCCGAATATCCACAACCGGAAGATTACACGTTTATTGAAAATACCAAATTTAAGCTGTGTCAGTTCTGGGAACAATATGGTCAAAGTCTCAATATGGGTCTAGGTTTGTATGCTTCTGGACAAATCCATATTGATACTCAAGGCTTTCGTACTTGGGGGCCTGATTTAAGTCGTTCCTCATCCATGTGTAATTATTAACATGTATTCCATGACAGAGGTCTAAGCACCTCTGTCTTTTATTTTCAGTGATTAATATTCTGAGAGAATTGAACTCTGTCTAGAAATGTTTAAAATGCACTGATTCGATATTTAGGCGCTAAGATTATGCAAGAAATGTGGTCAGAGATTGATGATTTTATCGATTCACATTTAATTCCTGAAGACCCAATTCTGTTACAAACACTTGAAAATACAGCTCAAAAAGGTTTTCCTGATCATCTAGCTGTTGCTCCTAATCAAGGCATGTTGTTGCAAATGCTTATTCAAATGAATCAATGTAAACGTGTCCTAGAGCTTGGCACATTTGCAGCTTACAGTACTATGTGGCTAGCACGTGCACTGCCTAAAGATGGTTATATTCTTACCATTGAAGGACGTGATACTCATGCAGCATTAGGTCAAGAAAATATTGACCGCGCGAATTTGCCACAAACCATTGAACTGAAAGTCGGACGCGCTGCTGACGTACTTAAAGCACTTCCAGCAGATTTTGAACCTTTTGATTTTATTTTTATTGATGCAGATAAACAAAGCTATCCCGAATACTTAGAACTCAGCTTAGACTTATCTCACTCAGGCACCATTATTGTGCTCGATAATGTGATTCGTGCTGGTGATATTGTGAATCCAGAAAATCATAAGCCAAGTATAGAAGGTATTCGAGAAACTTTTGTGCGTTTAAAAAACCATCCAAGATTGCTGTCTTGCACAGCGTTACAGACGGTTGGCAGTAAAGGGCATGATGGTTTTGCAATTGCGATTGTAAAATAGCAATCAAAGCACAAAAAACACTCTATTGTATTTTTAATTTAAAATACAATTACTTACAAATATTGTCCATATAGTTATCCACATATAATGCGGATAACTATAAATTTATGCAATCCATTCTAAATTCTTATTTTGCAACCAAGAGTGGAACTGTTGAATTTCTGAATATTGTGGTGGTAATACTTCCTAAAAAGAATTGGTGAATCTTGCTGTGGCTAAATGCCCCCATAACCACTAATTTAATATCATGTTCTCGCTGATATTCCAAGATGTTTTCTGAAACATCGCCATAACGGTATTCTACAACGACATCTAAACCCGCATCTCTTAAGAACTGTGAGGGTTCATTTAAAATTTCGGGATGATCTCCAACATAAAGCAAATGACATTGTAACAAGCGCAATAAATCACTTTGCGCAATTCGATGCATCATCTTGGTACAAGTAGGAGAATATTCGTAGGCAAAAATAAAGCGAGTCGGCGGTACAAACTTCTCTCCGACTGTTAGTACAGTACTACTTACACCACGAATAAAATTTTCAACATTACCACCAATGGGTTTATTACGCTCTGCCGAGCGTTCACCCACCCGACCAATCACAGCAATATCATCTTCTTTAAGTACATGAAAACTTTGTTCTAGAAAGTCCCCTTTTTCCTGAATATGTGTCGTATCTAAGCCATATTTATCTTTGACCATTTCAGAAATATGATTGAGTAGGTTGTTACTATAATCGAGTGCGAGTTGGCTTTGTTTCTGCTCAAGTTCTGCCAGCTCTTTGAGTAACATTGCATTACTTTCAAAACCAATGACTCCGCTAATTTCACCTAAATGGTAACTGGCAGGATAGTAGTCCAACACTTGTAATAACACGAGTTCGCGTTGTGTTTGTTTTGCAATCCAAGCTGCTGCTTCTGCGACAGCATTGATGCAGGGAGAAGAATCTATACACGCTATTACCCGTTTCATTGTTCGCCTCTCAATTAGTCTCTAGGAACTATAGGTCTAGTTGTTGTCTCTAAACTTAGCACATCTAATAATGAGTTGGCATCTTTTGTGTAACCGAGATTGATGAAAAATATACAATTATTCTATTCACGGTAACGAATAAAGCGGGCTGGATTACCTGCCACAACTTCTCTTTCCCCGACATCTTTGGTGACCATACTTTGCATTCCAACAATTGCATGATCCCCTATCTTGATACCATCTTTTACCCCGACATGTGCACCTAACCAAACATCACGCCCAATTTCAATTCCTTGTGAGCGTACAGGTTGCTGGTAAATAGGTTGATCTAACTGCGTGCCATGGTCAAAAGCATAAAGATGACTGTAAGCAGCAATACGTACCTGATCATGCAATTTAATCCCGACTCGCCCACCATCTAAAATACAGTGATGATTAATGGCTACTTCATTACCAATGTCCAGTGGTCCATGCAAGGTACAATCTGCGGCAATAAAACAATTATCACCAATCTTGATGGTACGTCCGCGCTCTGCAAAAATATGGGCCAATGGAGAAATAAAACAGTTCTTTCCAATCTCAACCGTTTCCATTTCTCTCAAATATTGTTGATATTCATTTTGCCATTGTTCCGCCCATGCACGATGTTTCGGCTTTAAAGTCCAGTAAAGCCAAGGCATGTAGTTAAGTCGGTGTTTATGCTGTTCACGATATTTCAGTAATGGATCTGGCTCAGTCATGCTGTTCTTCCACTAACTTAAGTTGTTCACGACCACGAGTGACATCCCGAATTTTGTCTGCCAATTCTGGAATTTGGTGAACTTGTAACTGTAGCTCGACAACAACTCCCTCCGCAGTATATTGCTCTTGAAAATCAATTCCCTGATGTTGCATTTCATATTGAAAGATCGACCACTCCGAAAACTGACAACCAAAATATGCCTTTTTCTTCTCGATTAATTCAATTTTCTCTGCTAGAAGTAAACATTGTCCCGCACTACCGCCATAGGCACGTACCAAACCACCTGTGCCCAACTTTATTCCGCCATACCAGCGGTTTACGAGTACTAGCACATTCGTCAGCTCATTGCCTTCTATCGTTGCCAATATAGGGCGTCCCGCTGTACCGGAAGGTTCACCATCATCATTAAAGCGAACCTGATGCCCAATTTTCCATGCCCAACATTGATGAGTCGTCGTGATATCTTTGTTTACTTCAAGAAAAGTTTTTACAGCCTCTTCATTTTCGACAGGAACAGCTATCGCTTGAAAACGGCTTTTCTTTATTTCTTCTTCATAACTGACTTGGGCTGCGATAGTGAATGGCATATTCAAAGATAACTAACAGGAATAGCTCAATTGTAACGTGTTTCAATTCCCAACCTAAACACGAGTTGATAAAAAACCCCCATATATATGGAGGTTTTTCTCTTAAAGATTATTCAGCGTTTAAGCTTAAACCATGAAATCTTCACCCAAGTAAACCTGACGAACGGTTTCATTTTCTAAAATTTCTTGTGGCGTACCTTCCGCAATTACGGAACCTTCACTCACAATATAAGCGCGTTCACAAATTGCCAAAGTCTCACGCACGTTGTGATCGGTAATGAGTACACCAATACCACGATCTTTAAGCGTACGAATAATGTCTTTAATGTCATTTACAGAAATTGGATCGACCCCTGCAAATGGCTCATCTAACAGCATGAATTTAGGATCTGCAGCTAAGGCACGGGCGATTTCAGCACGACGGCGCTCACCACCCGAAACACTCATCCCTAACGAGTCTTTAATGTGGGTAATTTTAAAATCCGCCAATAACTCTGTTAAACGCTGTTGTCGTTGCTGCTTATTTAGATCTTTGCGGGTTTCTAAAATTGCCATAATATTTTCAGAAATCGTTAATTTTCTGAAAATTGAGGCTTCTTGCGGTAAATAACCAATGCCTTTACGTGCACGTTCATGCATGGCAAGGTCGGACATATCCAAATTATCTAGATGGATCTCACCTTTATCCATACGCACCAGTCCAACCACCATATAGAAACTGGTTGTTTTACCCGCGCCATTCGGACCGAGCAAACCTACAATTTTCCCACTTTGCATACTAAAGGAAACGTCTTTTACAACCCAACGTTTACTATAGTTCTT
This sequence comes from Acinetobacter tandoii, assembly GCF_008867985.1. Lineage (NCBI taxonomy): Bacteria > Pseudomonadati > Pseudomonadota > Gammaproteobacteria > Moraxellales > Moraxellaceae > Acinetobacter > Acinetobacter tandoii. Next base: position 589,514 of record NZ_VXLD01000001.1, on the reverse strand, counting down.
CGCAAGGTGCTTAATACAAAGGGTTTGTGTCGCAGTCTCAACCTGATCCATTAATCACGCGCTCCTGGGAAGGATTTAGTACTTGAAGGCGGAATCACAATTTGTACACGACCAGATGATGAACCCGTGCTATTTGGTGTTCCTGTCGCTTCAATATCACCCTTATTCATGCTGTATTTTAATGTATTACCACGAATACTCGCACCATCTTGTTCTAATAGTGCACCACCAGACATGGTGATGATACCTGTTTCCGCATTATAAACAATTTTTTGTGCCTGCCCTTTAGCTAAGCCTTTATTGGCATCTAGCTGTTGCTGGAAGCGCGCAGGGCCTCCCGTGGCAGTAATTGAACTGATCTGTTTTTTCTGATTCAGGTTGGCAACAATTGAGTTTGCTTGTAAACGCATCGTACCTTGTTCAATAATCACATTGCCAGAGTAAGTCGTTACCCCAGTTTTTTCGTTAAAAGTCGCACGGTCTGCCACCAAAGAAATTGGTTGATTGCGATCCGAAGGAATTGCAAAAGCACTAGATGCCGCAACAATTGCTATACTGAGTACAACTGCTTTTTTAAGGAAAGCTTTATAAGCTTGAAACTTAAGATTTTGGTTCATACTTTCCTCGAATATTAAAAAATTCGTATTGACCATCATTTAAATTGGCTTTCAATCCCTGACTGACAAACTCTGCTTGTGGAGATTGCACGGTCACTTGATGGTTTGTTTCTATAACTCGGGTTTGCGGGAACGCCGTCAGCTCATCAGTTAAAAACTGCATTTTCCCCTGCCCTTGATCTAATAACTTGGTAGCAACGACCTGTTGAGACAAAACAACTTTTTTATTGTCTTCATAACCATTCGCTTGCTTAGCAAAAAATGTCGCATTTACAGCGCCATCTTTATACATTGAAGCATTCAAGTTCTCGAGCTTAGTGGTTTGTTTTTGCATATCCTGCTCAAGTCGATCAACTTGAGCACGAATATATAAATTTCCTGCATCATCGGTTTGGGTTAAATTAATTTTTTCTGCGGAATACGTCATACTTCGCGCAGATGCAGTTTCTAATTTATTCCCTTTACCACTGTAATAGTAATAACCACCACTTACAGCAGCAATTGCAATCGCCGTGACATATAAAACTTTGGTATCCATAAGTGTGGTTCTTCACTAAAAACAATTATGTACGTATATAAGCATTAATGCGGGATTGTAATAAATTTTTCAAGTAGCTCTTGGTAAGTCCCTTTCGCCATCAGCAGCATGTCGCAAACTTCACGTACTGCACCACGACCACCCATCGCTTGTGTGACTAAATCAGCGCGACGACGTACTTCAACATGACCATTCGGCACCGTGACTTTCATCCCTGCGATAGCAAAGGCTGAAAGATCAGGCCAGTCATCACCCATATATAAACAATCATCTGGTGAAAGATTAAGCTGAGCACATGCCTCACGCAAAGCTACACCTTTATCTTCACGCCCTTGAAAAACTAAGTCGACACCTAAATCTGACATTCGCTTTTCTACAATATTACTTTTACGGCCAGTAATAATAATCACTTTCATACCAGACTTTTGTACCAACTTCATGCCTAAACCATCACGAATATCAAAGGATTTAATTTCATCCCCCGAATTGGTTAAAGTCACAAAACCATCACTTAAAATACCATCGACATCTAATACGAGCGCTTGAATATGACGTGCTTGTTCTAATAAAACATAAGATGCCATGGATTAATTTACCCCTGCTTGAATTAAGTCATGCATGCTAATCACACCAATGACTTTATTGGCATCATCAACAACTACAAATTGATTGATTTTTTTGTCGCGTAATTTTTCTAAAGCTTGTACCGCACGTGCTTCTTGCGAAATCGTTGCTGGATGTTGAATCATTACTTCAGATACAGGAAGATTGACATCAAAACCTTGCTGTTTATCAATTAAACGACGCAAATCACCATCGGTAAAAATACCCAATAATCGATTTTCTGAATCGACAACGGTAGTTAAACCCAAACGTTTATTTGAAATTTCGTATAGCACTTTATTCATTGGCGTTTCAGGTGCAACTTTCGGTAGTTCTGCACCTGTGTGCATTAAGTGTTTTACATGCAACAACAAGCGTTTACCTAAAGCACCAGCAGGATGCGAACGTGCAAAATCATCCGCCGTGAAGCCACGTGCTTCCAATAAAGCTACAGCTAAAGCATCACCCAATGCCAAAGTGGCAGTCGTACTTGATGTTGGTGCAAGACCCAATGGGCAAGCTTCTTGAATGTTGCCTAAAGTGAGTGCCACATCAGCATTTTGCGGCATTGGACCAGTATCATCACCGCTAATGGTAATTAAAGGCACTTCTAAATGTTTGATTAGTGGCATTAACATCATAATTTCATCACTCTTTCCCGAGTTTGAAATTGCAATCAATACATCTCCACGAACCAACATGCCCAAATCGCCATGCCCCGCTTCACCAGGATGCATAAAGAATGAAGGTGTACCTGTTGAAGCAAATGTCGCCGCCATTTTACGACCAATATGCCCTGATTTCCCCATACCTGTTACCACTAAGCGCCCTTTGCACTGTAAGATAATTTCACAGGCACGACTGAAACGCTCATCTATTTGCGTTGCTAATACCCCTAAAGCTTGTTCTTCAATGCGCAAAGTTTCTAATGCGGCTTTCTGAAAATCGATTGGATTCGGCATGGTTTGTAAATTCAACGTTGGCAACCTTAAACTCGATAAGAGCTCATTTCAGGGTATTTCATCATTATCGAAATAATGACTTACCCCAGTCTCAAGCAAAAAATAATTTTCGCAATTTTATCATATCTATGCAAATGCATCGTTTCTAAATGTATAAGTTTTCACTTACTTATAAAAATAACGTATAAAACTTTGTGAATCATGGACCTTACGTTATGATGAGAAATCTTTTTGTTATCGCAATATGTAAGCCCTATGCAACCTTTTGTTCTTTACAATTCAGAGCAACGTAAAAAAGTAGAATTTGTACCGCGTAAAGAAGGTCATATCGACATGTATGTCTGCGGCATGACCGTCTACGACTACTGTCATATTGGACATGCGCGTGTAATGGTTGCATTCGACTATATCATTCGTTTTTTACGTAGTCAGGGCTGGAACGTCAAATACGTTCGTAACATTACCGATATTGACGACAAAATTATTAAACGCGCCAACGAAAATGGTGAAAGCATTACTGCGCTTACCGACCGCTTTATTCAAGCTATGAATGAAGATGCCGAGAATTTGGGCTGTTTATACCCCGATGAAGCGCCACGCGCGACAGAATATATTGACCAAATGCAAAGCATGATTGGTAATTTGGTTAATAAAGGTACAGCCTACCCTGCAAATAATGGTGATGTATATTTCCAAGTAGAAAAATTTGCAAAATATGGTCGTCTTTCAGGTCGTAAACTTGACGATATGCAAGCAGGTGCATCAGAACGTGTTGATGTGGAAGTTGAGAAAAAACATCCTTTCGACTTCGTACTCTGGAAACATGCCAAAGAAAATGAGCCTGCGTGGGCTTCGCCTTGGGGCAATGGCCGTCCAGGTTGGCATATTGAATGTTCTGCGATGTCAACATGCTGCCTAGGTAACCATTTTGATATTCATGGTGGTGGTTCGGACCTCATGTTCCCACACCATGAAAACGAAATTGCCCAAAGTGAAGCATCGACAGGCGAACAATATGTAAATTATTGGATGCACGTGGGCTTTATTAACGTTGATGGCGAAAAAATGTCGAAGTCTTTAGGCAACTTCTTCACCATCCGTGATGTAATGGATAAATTCCATCCTGAAGTCATTCGTTACTTTATTGTGTCTTCACACTATCGTAGCCCAGTGAACTTCTCAGATGTGGCTTTAAAAGAAGCAAAAACCACATTAAGCCGTTTCTACCACTCATTCAAAGCCTATCAACAAATATACGGCACCAATGTGGTTGAACAGCTAGATGATACTTTGGTTGAACGTTTTAATACTGCAATGCGCGATGACTTTAATACCGCCGAAGCAATTGCTGTGTTGTTTGAAATTAACAAAGAACTCAATCGTTCAGTCAAAGAAGAAAATGCTGAACAAGCAGTAATTTATTATTCAACGTTGCGTCACCTCACCAACATTCTAGGTCTGGTACAGCATGACGTAGAAGAGTTTTTAAAGTCAGATATTGGGCAAGAAGCTTTAGGCTTGTCTGAAGCAGACATTGAAGATCTCATTCAACAACGTCAAGATGCGAAGAAAGCGAAGGATTTCGCAAAAGCTGACGGCATTCGTCAGTCACTATTGGATCAGGGTGTGGTTTTGGAAGATACACGCCAAGGTACAGTATGGCGTCGTGCTGATTAATTCAGCAATTGCATTATAGAGAGTTGACAGTCAAATTAAACTCTCTATAATGCACATCCATATTGCGGGAATAGCTCAGTTGGTAGAGCACAACCTTGCCAAGGTTGGGGTCGCGAGTTCGAGTCTCGTTTCCCGCTCCAAAATTTTAAAAGCGCTTATCAAAAGATAAGCGCTTTTTTATTAGTTTTATATAAGCTTGTTTTTATAAAAATTTCTTAAACTTAAAATATGACATCACACAATTACTCTTTTAAAAGTCACATCAAAGGACCATTTTAAATAAGGTCTTTTTCATTACTATTTCAATTCGATGACTTCACATCCTTTCCTTAAAGGACAAGGTTCGCCCCCTAGCAAATTTTCAAGCATATTTTGTATATGTTGCAATTGTCCCATTTTCTCCTGAATCATCACTAATTTTTCTCGCAAAATTAGTTGAAATTGCTCAGCGGGAATCTCGTTTTCTCCCACGATATTAATAATTTGTTTTATTTCAGCAAGTGTAAAGCCTAGATTTTTAGCAGTCTGGATAAGTTTTAGTTGTTGCAGCGTTTGTTCAGGATAATCCTTGTAGCCATTATTGCGTACTAAAGGCTGAATCAATTCCATCTTTTCATAAAAACGAATCGTGTCCCGACTTAAATTAATTTGTTGTGATAGCTCGCCGATTAGCATATTCAGTTTCCTTTTATATTTTTTAAAAAACTCTTGACCGTGGACTATACTCCACAGTTTAGCTTAAGCATTAACAATTAATCGAGTTTAATTTTATGCTTATGTCATCGCAAACTGCACTTGTAGTCGGTGCAACTGGATTTATTGGTAAGTTCCTTGTCGCACAATTACTTAGAGATCGTGCAAAAGTGTTTGCTTTATGTCGCAATATCAATGAACAAGAACCTCAATTTCGTCGTTGGCTGACACAGCAAAACATCAATGATCAAGAGCTGAGTTTTATTCAAGGCGATATTACTTTACCCAATTTAGGGTTATCACCTGAAGACTGGAAAACATTGAAAGAGGTGAATTATCTATATAATGCTAGTGCATTATTCAAATGGCATCTGTCTATGCAGCAGGCTAAAGCTGTCAATGTTGATGGACTAACCAATCTGCTTCATAGCGTGAACAAACATTGCCATTTAGAACGTGCAGTACACTTATCAGGCTTTATGTTGACCCTCGATCAGCATTTAAAAGCAGCGGGCATATTCCGAGAACATATCGAAAAAACTGACTGGCCAAAAATTTATGAGGCACTAGGCGCTTATGAAGCTTCAAAAATTGAAGGGCATTTTAACTGGATTAAACAAGCAAACCTATTAAATATACCTTGGACAGTCATCCACCCTGCCACCGTGATTGGAGATGAAATAACGGGAGAAATTCCAGCATCTCAACCTATTACTGCTCTAATTCAACAGCTTCAACAAAGAAAAATGAGTGCTCTTCCTGGTACACCACAACATTCTCTACCTTTGGTATCAGTTACTATGTTGGTGAATGCTATGGTACATGCTAGTGAAGACCCTGAAACAGTTAAGCAGGAAATTCTAGTGGCGAATCCTCAGCAAATATCGCTTCAAACTTTAGTACAAATCGTTGCTCAGTCATTAGAAATTAATCCTCCACGGCATTTTATTTCTATCTCTTTTTTAACATGGCTTTTAAAGTGGCAATGGTTAGCAAAAAAATTAGATATGTCCCCTGAAATGCTAAACTTTATCAGAACTGAGCAGCTTGATCTGGGAGCATTCAATCGACTAAATCAACAATGGAAAATCCCTCCAACCGAGCTGAAAGAAACCATGCAAAAGACTGTGGAGTGGGTTACTCGCTGATATTAATATCATCGTTTGATATTAAATACATCCTAGTCTTTACGGCATTATCAACTTTATTAAAATCTAGTTCACTGTGCATTTTTAAAAGAGAATGCACAGCAATACAAATCGGCATATTTCGTCGTACCACAACGCCCATTCACTCGGCTAATTCATAACAACAATCCTGTTACAAAATGAATACCTCCTCCATCAATATAAATAGCAACAGTTTGTGGAATAAGATCCATCTTATTGTGTAAATCCATCTAAAATTGTCAAATGTATATGGATTTCATTCACTAGATGATGAGAACTGCTTGAGCCAAATTTGATTTAATAAGATCGAATTCAAAGCCAATCACCATAGATAAAAACAAGCAAAATATGACTTTATTCATCTGACAACATTTAATAGCCTTGTCGGAATAGATTTGAACCCCTAGTTTGCTGAGTTTTTTGATTGAACACACTATTGAATTACTGAATACGCCTTGAGAAACTGATTGCTATAACAAAATCACCGACACTTAAAAATTAACTTTAAATGCAACTGATGCAAAATCTCGATCATCAATAGTACTGAAATTATTGGAACCAAAAAAGTTTACGTAAGCAAACTCTACATTATATTTTTGCTGATACGTTGCCGAAACAGCCGCAGTCAAACTCATTTGTCCTTCTTGAAAATTTTGGCTAAAGCCATATAGGTCGTGGCGAAACAACACACTTGGTATAATAACTGTGGCAGGTAGCACATCTTTATAAGTCAGAGCGCCACGTAAACGGTATCCATATGACCATTGGGTAAAAAAGCCATCTGTGTTACAAAAACGTTTATTTAAATGGTCAATTTCATCATTGGATAGATGCGCTGTACCATAAGGCGTGCATTGATTTTCCTTGGTTTCAGGATTATAAGCACCAGATGACAGTTCACTGCGTCCAAATGCACCGACTCGACCAAAGCGATAGTTACCAATATCACCAATATGATTCATGGCCAATTCAGTAGCCCAATTCAGGGTATTCGCACCCAATACATTGTTCAAGCTATCACTGACACCAAATGAAAACTGTGTTACAGGTGCACGCACATAACCTTGTAAATATTGTCCAAATTCAGCAGAAGTTCCTCTATCCGTCAGTGGCGTATTTTTGTCTAAGACCTGAGCATAAACAATATCTGTACCATTAAACTGCAAAGGCTGATTAGGTTTGTGGCTTAATTCACTAAAAACAGATGTCGTACCGACTTTTGCTGCCAAGCTCAGTCCATACATTTTGATATCTTCTGGATAGATTGAGAAAAATTGCGCTGTATTAAAATTTGTAGGGCCGACTGCAGTTACAGCGGTTCCATCAAAATTAGCATTGCGGCTATGATAATTTGCAAAATACAACCCAAGCTCAGCATTATTGAACTTAGGCAAAGTTTGTTTTAAAGAAAATCCATACTGTCCACTGTCTTTGGCATATCGACTTTCACTCCGCGGAATATAAGATTTGTTCTGTAAAGCGGTATCAGACAGTTTATCACCTGGCATGACCGTAATCAGAATTGGTCCACAGTTTTCGGGTACGAAGTCTGAAATAGCAAAGAATGTTCCGCAGCCATCGACCACAGAGGGTCTAAATTTAAACTGATAGAAACCAGCAAACTTTAAATACGGGTTTATGCCTGCTTCAAAAGAAAACATTTCTGTTGGAATCACACGCTCTCTAGTATCACCACCTGGACGATTCATCGCAGCATAATCAAAAGCACTTACACTGTTTAATCCATTTTGGAAGAATTGTGATTTGCCCCACTGCAAAGTCTGCTTGCCTAGTTTCATACTCGCCGTTTGACCCTGATCTAAAGCAAAGTTTTTCCAGATATAAGCATCCCACAAGTCGATACCTTTAAAATTAGCAAGTCGTGGCCACGCAGAATCATCAAAGGCTTTTAAGTCACCTTCTCCAGTTTCATAGGCATGGTCATACCAATACTTTGCACTAACAACAGCACCCTGCTGTTTTCCTGTTAAGCTGAGCTCACTCAAGCCTTTGATCACTTGAGATATTGCATCGCCTTCATTGAAATTCACGCGACCGTCATCACCATTAATATCAATGCTATGACCATCTTTTCCAATGTAGTTCGCATCAGGTTTATAGACCAGTGAACTAGAAGCACCTTGAGTACTCCAATTTGTCCCATAGCTGAGCGACGTTTTGCTTTCAAGCTTCCATTCCCCATTTAAATCGAAACTTGCAGCGAAAACCTCACACATAACCAAGCTCAGACTTAAACAAAGAACCGTTTTTTTCATCAGTGAAATATGATGATTTTGTCCATTCAAAGACACAAAATAACTGACCATATCATCTCCATATCGATATGATTTAATTTAAATACTGTGATTAATTTCAATAAGAATGCTGAAAATTCTGCTTACTTTGCCACGACTGACCATGCAGCATTTTTGTTTAAATTCAACATTTTTGCTCCACATCTCTATTTATTCTGTAAAGCCATCCTTTGGCCCGATATTTAAATTGACTGTTTTAAAATGTACGAATTTATCTTTAAGTCATACCAATTAGTCGTTCAGTCATTTACACGGAATCATTTTTAGATATTGGAATTCATCTACAAACTAAGAAACACTTTTAATTTGCAGAGCATCTAGCTGCAAAATCAATTGCTCCGCCAGAGGCCAATACCCAAAACCAGAAGCGGGGTTCAAGTGTCCGACTATTCCTGCATTAACCAATTGACTTCCCCATATCTTCGCCATAGCTTCAACAGCTTGAAATGTTGCTAAATGATCATTGGTACTGGCAACCACAATGCTAGGAAAAGGTAGTTTTTGACTCGGTAATGGACACCAACCTTCTTTTTTAAGCGTCTCTGGACTTAGGTAACTATCAGGCCAGCTTTCAGACAAGTCAGGTGGTGTAACTAGAAGTGCACCCTGAATGTTATATTGATACAAAGCAGCCCAATGTATCGTCATCAATACACCCGCACTATGCGCCACCAAAATAACAGGCCCTTCAATTTTTCTGAGTTCCGCCTCAATCCGTGCCACACGGTTTGCGCAATTTAACTTCTCTGTTTCCACGGGCGGTACTGAATAAACTTTACCTAAACGTGATGCCAGTATGGTTTGCCAATGATCCTCTACATGATCCCGTAACCCTGGAATAATCAAAACTGTCGCGTGTGTGAATATTTTTTCCATAGTTCTACACCCTGAGCTCCTTGCTCTTTCAGGCTAATGGTTATTTTTATTTCTTATTCACAATAAGTTTTCAGTTAAACGCTCGATATACATTTCGCGACAACGCCTTTTCATTTGACGACAATAAGGTGTTAACAATTTTAGAAATTGAGTGGGTTTGGTCTAAGCTATGGTGTAGAAGCAATATCGAATACTTTGCTAAATCTGATATTTTCGTTATAACTAGAAACTAACCAGGATGGTTAAAATACAGAAGGAAAAAGATCGTGGTTCCTCTCGCGCATACAGCTATGCTCAAAAACTATTTAAATGTGAGCCAACAGTTAAACCTCAATCCTTACCATTTATTGTCAAATGTCGGGCTTTATCCTACTCAACTCAATGATCCAAAATTACGAATTTCTGTAGACAAAGCCATTCAGCTTTTAGAACAATCTGCTCAGGAGAGTGGTTGTGAAACTTTTGGCTTACATATGGCAGAACAACGCCAAATTGCAGATTTTGGGGAACTAAGCTTATTGCTCAATTATCAGCTAACCTTGCGTGATGCTTTACAAACAATTGTTCGCTATCGAAACCTCATTAATAATGCTTTAGAAATATATATTGAAGAAGTTGGCCATACAGTCATTATTCACATCGAAGTGATCTCTGCTACCCAGCAATATAGTCGCCAAGCAATTGAACTCGCTCTAGGAATCACACACCGCTTTTGTGCTGCTTTATTATCACAGAAATGGCGCCCACTCAGTATACACTTCACACATGATGCTCCGCAGAATTTAAACATTCATCAACGGGTCTTTGGTTGTTTACTCGAATTTGGTAGTGAGTTCAATGGCATTGTTTGTACATCTTCTGAATTGGATAAAGCAAACCCACAAGCCAATATTGCAATGGCAGATCATGCCCGACGTTATCTCGATATTGATATATTGCAACATGAAAATGAATCTTCAACTGTTTTTGAAGTTCGTAAAAGTATCTATGTTCTTTTACCTATGGGACGTGCGACCATTGAACAAGTTGCTCAAACACACGGCGTGAATGTACGTACACTACAACGTAAATTAGAAACTGCTGAAACTAGCTTTAGCATCTTAATCAACGATGTACGTCGCACACTAGTAGTTCGTTATTTGAATAACTTAAATTACTCACTGGCTCAAGTTTCCGATATTTTGGGCTATTCTGTACCCAGCTCATTTACTCGTTGGTTTATTAGCCAATTTGGCGTTTCACCAACAACATGGCGTAATCAACAAAACCCTTCTATTAAGTAAAGGATGCTGAGATGAAGTTTCATAGAACAAACATTTGAAACCATGAAACCTCTATCCATAACCTTGATAAAAGAGATTAGAACAGCCAATGCATTATGGTTAAGACCAGCAAAACAAGGAAAACACTCTCACCTATCATCAAAAGGATCGGCTTAATACCCACCGTTGCGAGTTCTTTCAGTTGTGTTTTCATACCCAAAGCACTAATTGAAATAATCAAGCACCAACGAGATAACTCATTAATACCACCTTGCACCATAACTGGAACCCAACCAGAACTATTAACACAAGCAAGAATTAGGAATCCCACAGCAAACCATGGTAATAAAGGTGGTCGCTTTCCATCTGATGAGACGCCTTGCATACGTGTAATCGTGGCAGCACAAACAATAACAGGTAACAACATAGCCACCCGCATAAGCTTAACTACAGTTGCGGTATCACCCGTTTCCGCGGACATACTATAACCTGCACCCACCACTTGAGCGACATCATGAATAGTTGCCCCTAAGAAAATACCTGCTTCTTTTGGAGATAAAGCCAGCCAATGGGCAATCATTGGATATACAATCATTGCCAAAGTAGACAGTGCAGATACACCGATGACTGTAAATAATGTCGCTTTTTCCTTATTGGGATGATTTGGTAATGCAACAGAAATTGCGAGTGCCGCTGACGCACCACAAATCGCGGTAGCTCCTCCCGTCAACATACCAAATAGTTTCTGAAAACCGATCCATTTCGCAACGAATATAGATACGGAAATCGTCACAATTATAAGTATGATCACCAATGCTACCGGTTGCCAACCTAATGCTGTAATTTGTCCTAATGTAATCCGCATACCAAGCAAAGCAATACCGACCCGCATGACTGTTTTGGCAGTAAATTCTATGCCTGCTTTACACTTTCCTTCCACAGCCAGAAAATTCAATCCCATACCTAGCAATAACGCGAACAACATTACAGGTGCGCCATAATGTTCCGAAAGAAAGCTTGCTGCTGCAGCGGCTACTAAACTGACCGTGAACCCTGGTGTGAGTTCTCGGATTTTTTGATGCAGACCAATTTGTTGCATATAATCAAGTTGACTCAAATTACTCACACTATTCTCCAGCATTCAACTTAATAAATACTTGTTCGCCAATGACTTCTACAGGGTATGAGGCAACTTTTAGTTGTGTTGAATTGATCAAACATCCATTAGCTAAATCAAAACGCAAACCATGTGCACAGCACTGAATTACACGCCCGTCTAATTTCCCTCCAAATAATGAAGCTCCTTGATGTGGACATCGATCATCAATGGCATAAAATTGAGCTGCAATGTTAAATAATGCCAATGCCTTATTCCCTATGATTAAAAAGGCTCGTTCACCTAGCTTAGGAATTTTTTCTTGTGGTACTTCAAAACGAACTGTCATACGGCTTGTCCTTGTGTAGCAAGAACCTCAAGCATTGCCTGATAAAGCACATCTGCTGATTGAGCCCCTGCAATCGCAAAACTTTTATCAAATACAAAATATGGCACGCCCTTTCCTCCTGTATTTGCCGACAAAAATGGTGTCGTTGTTGTATTACTTATATTGTTCAATTCTTCTTCAGGGACTCCTAAATAGGCTGCAATCCTCTTTAGAACTGTTACATCCCCAATATCTTCTGAATGCAAGAAATAGGCTGAAAATATTCCTTCTAATAGCCGATTCCGTAACATCAGATCGCCCTTAGTTTCGATATGCTTAATTAACTGATGAGCTTTTCTTGTATTCGGCATACGTTGAATACGATCAAAATTTATCTCTAAGCAAACAGCTTTTGCAGCTTGACGTACTTGATTCTGACGCATTCGAACTGCGGTAATACTCCCTAATCTTTTTAAATAGAAAGCTTGAAAAGGAACACCTTCTTCTGGAATTTCAGTTAATAACTGTACGCCTTTCCATTGCAATTTGACTTCTACATCAGGATCGCTCTGTTGCAGCAATTGAATGGCCACTTCTAATTGCCGTTTGCCAATCAGACACCAAGGGCAAATAAAATCAAAATACACATCAATATGAATCAAACGAGACATCAGCGATCACCTGTATTAAATAACTGAGTCGGTTCCAATTTGGTTTGTGCTTCAAAACGAGTGATGTCTCGAAGATAGTGACGTTTAGCATAGAAAAATACGGCTGCCGCAGCGATGCTCATTAAAGGCATAAGTTGAAAGGCACTGTGCAAGCCAATCACATCCGATATCTTTCCAATAACCAAAGGACCTAAAGCCAAACCAAGAAAATTATTGGCTAAAGTTAAGGTTGCAAATGCTGTGCTATGTACAGAATTATGGGTCAGGTTTGCGACCATCGCACTAGAAGGACCATTGGTTCCAAGTGCAATAAACATCCCAATACAGATCATGAGCAGTTGCCCATTTCCAGCAGGCATCCCAAAGGCAATTGACAACAGAACACAACCAATCAAACAAAATGCGATTGCTAGACTCACTTTGCGATCAGGTCGATTACGCCCCAAACGATCACACAACATTCCACAAAGAATGGTGCCAATTGCACTACTCAGCACAATCACCGCAGCGATAACACCTGCTCTATCTGTACTCATGCCATAAAATCGATTGAGGTAACTCGGCAACCAAACGATGACTGTGCCCCCAACAAATAACTGCAAACCGCTGCCAATATAGGTTGCAAGCACAGAACGGCTGGAATAAATAGATTTTAGTGGTTGTTTAAATTGATCAGGTTTGGCTTCAGACTTAATCTTACGGGACTGAATTCCTATCTTTTTCTCTTTGACGACCATTGGGTATAAAAGTGCTAAACACAACCCAAACACCGCCATGCCACCAAATGCCCAACGCCAACCATAGTGTTCAGCCATAACACCACCTAAAGCCATGCCCAAGAAGGAACCAAACACTCCACCTGCCATAAATGCACTGGCTAATGTTGCACGCATTTCACGGGGAAAGACGGCTACGACTACCGCAATCCCTACACTGCCATAAGCTGCTTCACCGACACCCACCATAAAACGGGCGATAAACATCTGTTGGTAATTTTCCGCAATTGCACAACCAAGCGTTGCCAAACTCCATAACACAGCCATAAAAGTGAGACTTTTAATTTTGCCGAAACGGTCAGCCAATATTGATAAAGGTAATGTTAACAATCCAACCATTAAAGCGACGATGCCACTTAATAAGCCGAGCTGACTATCTGACAAGGCCCATTCATTTTTAATTAAAGGAAAAACCGCATTAAGCACTTGGCGCGACATATAGTCCGAAATAAGCAAACCAAAAGTTAAAGCAAAAACTAACCACGCATACTTACGTGGTATGTCGACTGATGTATCTAAGCCATCTGTAGAACTGGCATACTGATGTGCACCCATACGACCTCCTTGTGTTTCTTATACTTTCTAATTCTCATTCTTCATAAAAATTGTGCCTGATCCGCCGCACAATCAACTTAGTATCTTAGCCAAACCAACATTCCATTTGACTCGGCTGCTGTTGCGTTCGTTTGATACGTTAGCCATTAACCAACTTTACGATTTATGTCATATGACGTTTGGTCAAATATAATTTCACCAGTACGTTGAGGAACCCCTTTTTGACCTACTTTTCGGTTCGGTGCCATACCATTGGCGAGTAAGGTCTCTTCAATACTGTTGTATTGCACGCCTATGCGATAAATCTCACGTGCCTCTTTGCCATTTGCTACTTCACGACCAAGCTCATGCGCAATACGAACAGTTTGTTGAATTTGCTGCACAGAACTAAAACGCTCACCACGATGATCGATAATTGTGTCCTCATTACCTACACGCGCATGCAAACCCATCGCCATAGACATGGTGTTAAATGGCAAAACGTTTTTAAGCAATGATTCTGAGGTCAAAGTACAGCCATCTGGGACACGGTGAATAAAGTTAAAGAAGTTAAATGGATTTGGACCATCAAAACCGCCACCAATACCAATCCATGTCAGATTCAATGGCCCCATGTATAAACCTTTACGCACCATCCGTTCCAAGGTTTCTAAACCATGCATACCAGTTAATTGAAAGTGCGGCTGAATGCCATTTTTACACAAACGCTTTAAGTGCTCAGTTAACCATGCCGGTCCTGCGGGTACAGTCATTTCGGCATATGCTTCTTGAATGGCAGGATGTTCAAGTGATGTACCTTTCAAATATTCAGGATACAGAAGTTCCATAATATTCATTTGCGTAGTGTTCACTGCAACCGTCACCTGATCTGGCTTTGGGGTTAGTTCTGCGAGCATATGGCGCGTATCATCACTAAGCCAAAGGGCAGCTTCACCTTCACTTTCAGGTGCAAATGAAATTGAACCACCGACCTGAATAATCATGTCAGGTACAGCTTCACGCACACCTGCAATCAGTTCATTAAACTTAGATAAGCGTTTTGAGCCTTTGCCATCAAGTTCACGCACGTGCAAATGAAGTACCGATGCACCTGCTTCATAACACTCCACCGCTTTTTGGATTTGCTCATCCATGGTTACTGGAATATCTTCTGGAAAATCCTCTGGCATCCACTCTGGGCCGTAAGGTGCAACCGTAATAACCACTTTTTCCATATTTTCTGGGTGCAAAGAATCATCAAAGAATTGCATATGCATCTCCTCGTATAGTGTTCAAATTGTGAATTGAGTAAAATGTTTTAATTCTTAAACTTAGTAAGTGGCATTACCAATAATGCCCGCGCGTTCCATTTTGCGGTGACATGCAGGATAGTCCATGACTGCATAATGCTGTGTGCTACGATTATCCCAAATGGCAATACTGTTTGGCTTCCAACGCCAGCGAACTTGGTACTCTGGAATATAAGCCTGTGAAATTAAATAACGCATTAGATCAGCAGCACCCGGATTGGCATCTTGTCCAAAACGCACCATATCTTTGGTATGAAAATTACTGAAGTGCGTCGTAAATGCATTCACGTACAGAATTTTTTCGCCTGTTTCTGGATGGGTACGAACCACAGGATGCTCTGCATCTGGAAACTGTTGTTTCAGAGCTAACCGTTTTTCAATCGGCATCGCTGCACCAAAGCTAGCTTCTATACTGTGGTAAGCGCGTAAATTGGCAATTTTGGCCTTAACATCATTTGGTAAATTTTCATACGCCATCACCATATTCGTCCACATGGTGTCGCCACCAACTGGAGGACACTCAATACAACGCAGGACACAACCCATTGGTGGAACTTTGCGCCAACTGGCATCGCTATGCCACGCGTTTTCATAGCGATCAATTGGACTTTCTGGACTTTTATAAATTTGCACCAACCCTGGATGCTCTGGGTGACTTCCCACCGCAGGATGGTCTTCCAACTGTCCAAAACGCTCTGCAAATGCCACATGCTCAGCACGAGTTAGATTTTGATCTCTTAAGAACAAAACACGATGTTTTAAAAGATGAGCGCGAATTTCAGAGAACAGACCATCATCATGAATTGCATCTGCCAGATTTATCCCGCTTAGTTCTGCGCCAATATGGCAGCTTAATTGTTCAATTTGCATATGAAATCCTTTTCAAATTACAAAAATAGAAGAACCTGTGGTTTTACGTGATTCCAAATCACGATGTGCCTGTACTGCGTCTTTCAGCTCATAACGTTGATTAATTTCAATTTTGATTCGACCACTTGCAACATGATCAAACAGTTCATTGGCTAAAGCTTGTTTCTCCACTGGGTCGGCAATGTAGTCTGCAAGTGCTGGACGGGTAATATATAATGAGCCTTTTAGTGCCAGCAAAACTGGGTTGAAGTCTGGAATCGGCCCTGATGCCGTACCAACGCACACCATTAAACCACGACGTTTTAATGAGTCTAAAGACGACATAAAGGTATCTTTACCCACACTGTCAAAAACGACATTAACACCAACACCATTGGTTAACTCACGTACACGCTCTGCAACATTTTCATGGCTATAGTTAATTACATGATCACACCCGTGTGCTTTGGCAATCGCAGCTTTTGCATCCGAAGAGGTTGTGCCAATAACGGTTAAACCGAGTAACTTTGCCCACTGCGCCACAATCAAACCCACACCACCTGCCGCAGCGTGTAATAAAATTGTATCTCCTGCCTTAAAGTCATAAATTCGACGCATTAAATAACTAGCAGTTAAACCGCGCATGGTCATTGCAGCTGCTGTCTCGCAGGAAATTTCTTCTGGTAATTTGATTAAAACATTTGCTGCAATTAAACGTGCCGTACTATATGCACCTAAGGTATTTAAAAACCCTGTGTAAGTTACACGTTCCCCGACTTTAAAGTCGGTCACACCCTCACCCACAGCTTCAATTACGCCTGCAGCTTCTACCCCCATACCATTGGCTAAAGGAATTTGATAAGTACCATCACGAAAATAAGTATCAGCATAGTTCAAACCAACAGCTACATGTCGCAGTCTTACTTGCCCAGTATCCGGCTCACCGACTATTATATCCTCGTAACGCATTACTTCAGGGGTTCCTGTTTCATAGAACCTGATTGCTTTATTCATCGTCATTTTACTATCCGTGTCGTATTCTTATTCGGTGCTTAAAGAAGCATGTACTCAAACTACAACATAGCTAGGGTGACAACTTCGCATTAGACGACATTGATTTAGCATTTTACGACATGGCATAAGTAAGGATAGCTGCAGACTACAATTCTGTCGAAATCATAACTTGAAACTCTTATGCGTCCCTAGACGGTATAAAACATGAAAATTATTGAATTAAAGCACGCACAATGATCATGAATTTCAAGAAAATTTGCATAAGAACAAAATAAGCTCAAATTTAACCTGATCATTAACCCAATAACAGAGTAGCGATTAGCTCAAATTTGAGCTAATCGCTATACCGTTTTATATCAATAAACTAAATTTATCTGTGAAATATCAATGCATTTTTAATTGTGGTCTAGCCGACTTAGATAAAACATCCTTTAACATCAGAATGCTGGTTTTAAATAATCCATGCAAAGCGATCTGATGAAATCGATATAGTGACATATACATTAAACGAGCTACAAACCCTTCAATATTGATATTGCCCATAACATGTCCAACACTATTACGGTCACTTAAAGACACGAGTGAGCCTTTATCCTTAAAGACAAATTCTGGAAGTGGTTGACCAGCGATATAAGCCGCTAAGGCTTTTTCCAAAAAAATTGCCTGTTGATTGGCGACTTGAGCACGCGGTGCTAAAGGACGCTCCTTGCCTTTTGGTGTATAACTTGCACAATCCCCCATTGCAAAAATTGAATCATCTCGTGTCGTTTGCAAAGTCGGCTTAACGATGAGCTGATTAATACGATTGGTTTCTAATTCTGCAATGTTATTGAGAAAATCTGGGGCTTTAATTCCTGCAGACCAGACCTTTAAGTCAGCAGCTAATTGCGTTCCATCATCAAAATAAATATGTGTTTCATCAATTTTTTGTACTCGACTTTTGGTTCTGACCTGAATACCCATGTTGACTAATTCTGCTTCAGCCAAACTTGATATTTTAGAGTTCAGCACTGGCAATACTTGATCTGCCGCCTCAATTAGGGTAATACACACATTATCTGGTTGAATACTATCTAAACCATATTTGCAAAATTGATGTGCCGCGAAATGCAATTCCGCTGCCAATTCGACCCCAGTTGCACCCGCACCAATAATCGCAATATTCAGTAAGCTACCCTGTGTATCTTCAATTAGGGTATTGGCTTGAGCTTGGAGATATAGATTTAAAAACTCTTTCTGTAAATAATCTGCCTGAGCACGCGAATCCAGACACACACAATGCTCTTTAGCACCTTTAGTATTAAAATCGTTTGAAGTTGATCCTACTGAAACAACTAAAATATCGTAAGCAATAGAACGACATGGTGCAATTTTCTCACCTAGATGAGAGCTTAATTCCGCAAGTTGAATCTTTTTTTCGGTGCGATCAATATTAATCATTTTCCCCAAAAAGAACTCAAAATGATTTTTATTGGCATGTGCAAAGTAATTCAATTCATCATCATGCGAATTCAATGTTCCTGAAGCCACTTCATGTAAAAGCGGTTTCCAAATGTGGGTTAAAGTTGCATCGACCAAGATAATTTCGGCTTTATTTTTTTTACCTAAACGGTTCCCTAAACGCGTCGCGAGTTCGAGCCCACCTGCTCCACCACCGACAATTACGATACGTTTCTTACAATTTTTGTTTTCCAGTTGCATTGTTGTTTCTCCAATTGTTTGATGGTTAGGAAACGTTCGATTCATAATCATCAAATAATTGTCTAGCGTTCCATTGCGCTTAGAGTTGTATCAAAATGTATCGCAAAATAATAAAATACAAATAAATGATAGTGAACATTTATTTAATAAATAGTTCTAAGAATTTAACGCAATCAGATGAAATTTTTCACTTCAAATATCAGCAACAAAAAATTTAAATATATTTATTTTTATATATTTTTTAAAAATATATTTTGACTAAATTTTAAAAACTCATATAAATTTTATGAAAACAAAGGAGATAAAGTTCTAATTTTTTAATATACAATTCAACTTTCAAATGTTCTTTTTTTGATCAAAATAAGCAATATTTACAAAACAAAGGAAAAAGTTACCCTGCATTTGGCTTCGCTTATCAGGAGAACTTCTGACATGGATCACTTAGAAAATTATGGTTTTTTAAAACTCAAAATAGCCCAAAATTTTGAATAATTTTTTATATGCTGCGTTTAAAAGTCAGCCATTCATATACAAATCTTGGTGCTTAAATAAGACCATTTTTAATAATGACAGCAAGAAAAAGTCACACCCCTTTTTCAAGAGGTATGACTAAAATTATTAGGTTTATTGCAACTCAAATTAAATCAATTAGGCCAACAATTTGACTTTGGCAAGATTCGAATATTTGGCACGTGCAGCATGTAGTTTTTGATAACTATCAAGTAAACGTTGATGACGATCTAACCCTTCAAGTTTCATACTGGTTGGCGTTAAACCATAGAATCGAACACTACCATCGACTGAACCCACGGCTGCATCCATGTGTTCATCACCAAACATACGGCGGAAATTGACTTCATAATCTTCAAGTTCCATTTCATCATCGAGTTCAACTTCTAACACAACATTTAAACATTGGTAGAATAAACCTCGTTCCACTGTATTGGTGTTGTATTGCAAGAAAGTTTCAACCAAGTCTTTGGCTTCTTCAAATTGCTGTAAAGCCAAATAAATCATCAGCTTGAGTTCAAGTATCGTAAGTTGTCCCCAAACCGTATTGTCATCAAACTCAATCCCAATCAGGGTTTTGATATCGGTGTAGTCATCCAACTCGCTTTCTTCTAAACGTTCAACCAAGGCTTCAAGCTGCTCATCATCTAAACGGTGTAAATTCAGCGTGTCTTCGCGGAACCACAACGCCTTATTGGTATTGTCCCAAATTAAGTCTTCAACCAAATAAACTTCTGAATAGCCAGGCACTAAAATACGGCAGGCTGTAGCACCTAAATGCTCATAAACAGCCATATAAACTTCTTTGCCCATATCTTTGAGGATATCAAACAAGATTTTGGCTTCATCGACATTTTTCGCATGCCCTTCAGCACTAAAATCCCAATCGACAAAATCATAATCTGATTTCGCACTAAAGAAACGCCAAGACACCAAGCCACTTGAATCGATAAAGTGTTCTACAAAGTTGTTCGGTTCTGTGACCGCCTGCGAACTAAAAGTTGGACATGGTAAATCATTTAGTCCTTCAAAACTACGACCTTGCATTAATTCAGTTAAGCTACGTTCAATCGCCACTTGCATATTTGGATGAGCACCAAACGAAGCAAATACGCCACCAGTCCGTGGATTCATTAAGGTGACACACATCACTGGGTACTTTCCGCCCAATGATGCATCTTTCACCAAAATTGGGAACCCTTGCTCTTCTAAGCCTTTAATCCCTTCAATGATGCTCGGATATTGCGCCAGTACATCCGCAGGTACGTCTGGAAGTGCAATTTCCCCTTCAATGATTTCACGCTTCACTGCACGTTCAAAAATCTCGGATAAACATTGAACTTGCGCTTCTGCAAGCGTGTTACCTGCACTCATCCCATTACTTAAATATAAGTTTTCAATCAAATTGGTTGGGAAGTACACCACTTCACCATCTGACTGACGCACGTAAGGTAATGAACAAATACCACGCTCGATATTGCCTGAGTTGGTGTCGTATAAATGCGTGCCTAAAAGTTCATTTTCAGGGTCATAAATTGCTTTGCAATACTCATCCAGAATCTCTGGTGGTAATTCACCGTTTGGACCAGGTTGGAACCATTTTTCATCTGGATAATGTACAAATTCGGCATTGGCTATTTCTTCACCCCAGAATTGATCATTGTAGAACAAATTACAGTTCAAACGTTCAATAAACTCGCCCAAGGCTGAAGCTAAAGCACTTTCTTTCGTTGCACCTTTGCCATTAGAGAAACACATTGGAGAATGCGCATCACGAATATGCAACGACCATACATTTGGCACAATATTGCGCCAAGACGCAATTTCAATTTTCATGCCTAAGTTCGCCAATAAGCCTGACATGTTGGCAATAGTTTCCTCTAAAGGTAAGTCCTTGCCTGTGATATGAGTCAAGTGTTCAGACGCCAGATTCGGCATTAAAAGCGCTTGTGCATCTGCATCAATACTTTCAACTTCTTCAATGACAAAATCAGGTCCTGTTTGGATCACTTTCTTTACTGTACAACGGTCAATCGAGCGTAAAATCCCTTGGCGATCTTTTTCTGAAATATCGGCTGGTAGCTCAACTTGGATTTTAAAAATCTGTTTATATCGGTCTTCAGGATCAACAATATTATTTTGCGATAAGCGAATGTTATCGGTTGGAATGTTACGTGCAAGGCAATAGACCTTAACAAAGTAAGCGGCACACATCGCTGAAGATGCTAAGAAATAGTCGAATGGTCCTGGGGCTGAACCATCGCCTTTGTAGCGAATAGGTTGGTCAGCAATTACAGTAAAGTCATCAAATTTAGCTTCGAGTCGAAGGTTATCGAGATAATTGACTTTAATTTCCATGTTGGCACCTAATGATGCTTATATGCCTACATCAGACAGATAAGCGTCGAAAATATTGAATTAAAAGCAGAATGCAATGAAGAAATTGGTTTGCAAAAAGAATCAGCCAAAGGCTTGGCGCTGATTAAAAAACGGCTTAACGAATGCGCGTAGATTTTACAGATTTCTGGCTCAAAGTGGAAATGCTATCTTGAGATTTATGCAATTTTTCCCATAAGCCCGTGCATTTTAAATGTGCACTATATTCAATTGCTCGATTTTTCAAAACAAAACACATCTGAACAATATGTATATCATTCACTGTGCAGATGAATCCTGTATTGATGAAACATTGTGATATTCCCCTGAATTCTCAGGGAAACATCAAAAATCTGTCCTTGGTCAATTCGACCCGTGCAAGCTTGGCATCACGATTTTGATGACAATATGCTAACTCAATTTCTCCAACTGAAAATCTTCAAATGCATCAAATGGTCGCCCCAAATTAGAGTCAATAATTTCCACATAATTTTGCCCCCATACGATGAGGTTACGCTCTTTTACACCATGAAGTTGAATCTGGAGCTTTCCATCATCATTAAACGCAAACTTCCCGTTAAAAGTTTCAGACTTCTTGTTGCCACTATTGGCTGTCCGCACCAATTCAAAGCTTTGATCCTGATTTAATGTCAGGTCAATTGTAGATCCTTCACAGCCATCACAGAACGTGGGACAAGTCACGCATGGCGTAATGCCTCGGTATTGCCCCACCCACAGTTGCAATTGCGGATCTACAGCTTTTGTGGATTTTTCAGTTTCACGGGTTGAATGTTCAGCTTGTTTTGACTGGCTACAGCCTAAACATAAACTGGCAAAAACGAATGAACACAGTAATGTTTTTTTCATTTAGAAGGTCCAGTTCAAGGTAGCGGTTGCCTTAAGTGGTTCACCAGATTGAACCCAATTATTGGTATAGCTTGCAACGTAATAATCTTGATCAAACAGGTTATCGATATTAAGTTGCACGCGTAAATCAGGACGAAGTTGTGCATATGCCCCCACATTTACGACCGTAAAATCAGGTAAGCTCGTACCATTATCAATATAGTTTGCACTGCGCTTGCCATAATAATTCACATGACCAATCAAGCCTGCATCATATCCTGCAAAGTTGAATTGGTAATTCGCACTCAAATTTGCCGTATGCTTCGGGATATTCTTTAATCTTGACCCTTTTGCCTCAACTTCACTCTCAACGATAGATGCATCCGTAAACGTATAATTTGCATTTAAACGCAGATGATCTGTGAACTGGTGTTGTAATTCAAATTCAACCCCGTGGCTTTGCACGCGTCCACTATCGACGTAACTATCACTAATCCCTTCGGTTAAAAGATGTTGTTTATCGAGATCAAAATAAGTGAGTCCCAACCAACTTTTGGCTTGGAATTGATATTTTGCACCGACTTCCCAACTTTCAGTTTTCTCAGGATCATACAAGTCATTGTTTTTATTTAATCCTGTATTCAGTTCAAATGCTTTGCCCCAATTCGTATAGAAAGATAGTTTCTCAGTGGGTTGATAATTGATTCCTGCTCGAGGAGTAAATGGTGTAAACGCTTGTTCAGCAGATTTTCCACTACGATGGTCATCGATTTGCTGTTCTAAACGATTTAAACGCCCACCAACAAGTACATTCCACTGATCATTCAAGAAGATTTGATCTTGCAGGTTAAAGCCCAGCATTTGCTGCGTTTCTTTGGTATTTTTGGTGGTTCGTGTTAATGGCAAAATATTCTGACCATATACGGGGTGATTAAGATCAATCTGACTCGATGCTCCCGCGGCACTACGGCGTTGTAACTGATCAATCGTATAGTGACCTGCTTCTATGTTCGTGACCAACTCATGTCGAATTGATCCTGTATTCAATTTACCCCGCAAAATCGACTGAAAGTTTGTCGTCTCGGTTTCAAATTGACGTGAACGACGGAAACGGTTTGCGGTCTGTCCATCTGTGGTGATGGAAGAAATTTCAGTCGACGTACCCGCTCGCTCACCATGACTATAGGTGATTGCCGTGGTGTTGTTCCAATCATCATTAAATGCATGATTCAAACGCAGTTGAACCATTTGATCTTGAATTTCAATATCACCGTCACTAGGTTCGCCCAAAAATGTTTTTTTGTTCAGGTTCAATTGCCCATTAACCATTGGAATACCTCGGTCGAATACCCCTTTCGATTGAGCAAACTCGGTATCCAAATTCAACTGGGTTTGCGCTGAAAGCTTCCAAGCCAGTTGCGGCGCAATATAATAATGTTGATTATCTACTTGATCTCGAAAGCTCTGATTATTTTCATAAGCCAAACCCAGTCGATAAGCCACATCCTGATTCATTGCACCTGTGGTATCCAATGCAGCACGATATTCTTCAAGGGTGCTGCCACTTAGACTTAGGCTATTTATAGATTCCCATTCGGGCTGTTTGGTGGTGATATTCATAATCCCGCCAATTGCACCTTGCCCATACATCGCTGCCATAGGGCCTTTTAGGAAATCAATCGCGTGGATATTCACCATGTCTCGTGGTGTATGAATACCACTCACTGAACTTAAACCATTTCGCATATAGATGGTGCCCATATTGGGGTCTGTGCTAAATCCTCGAAAAGAATAATTATCCCAAAAACCACCACCATAACTGTCTTGATAAACCACACCATTGACCAATGACAAAGCATCACTAACCCGCTGAACATGATGATTTTGAATGTCCTCATTGGAAACATGGGACTTCGTAAATGGAACGTCTAATAAGTCATGATTAAACTGGGTAATCGCCTGAGATGAGGTATGCCGTTCATCCTGCTTTTCAGCAGTCAAAGTAATGGTCGACAACTGGGTTGTTTCTGTTTTTGCTTCAACCTCTGCTGCATGACTGGTTTGAGCATTTAAGCCAGATATTGCACCGAGTATTACACTGCATAAAACTTTAAAAATTCGAGGGTTAATCTGTGTTTGAACATATAGCGAAACCATACCGCCATTTCCTTTAAGGAACGGATTTAACTTGAATTGAGACATTTCAATTCCTTTAATGCGTAAAATTCCATGAGAACTTTTCATGCTTAGAAAAGCTCTCTGACTAAAATGTTGTGAAATTTAGGCAAATAAAGGTGGGGCTCGCCCTTGAGGAGTGAGAAATAGCCGCTGTAAAACAAAAAAGACGTGCTTAAATGCTTTTTGGAATGCAAGCATACGAACTTGCATACGCGTAAAGACTTCTTGGATACCAAGATTCAAATGAGCAACTAAATGCCCATATACCGTACAGAAAATACAGTGATGATCTAAATGATGTTGATGCTGAGATGGCGAATGCTGCATATTTTGCAGATCATGCATAGATTCAGCATGTGCATGATGGCTAGTCTGTTGAGTTGCTTTCGTCTGGACTGCTAATTCAGCAATAGTGATACAGACCTGAGCAATTTGCAGTTTCTCAGGTAACAAGGGCTGCAAAAAAACTGCAACATGTATCCACATCGCTATTAAAGCGAGCACAAAAGATGCTCTCAATCCTATCCCGTCTGAAATGATGAACGCGGAAAACTAACATAGATGTAACACTTGAATCAATTACCCTGCCTAAAATTCGAAATACTGTTAAAAATCATTTCTTGATCAACCATATCCAATGCTGAATCAAAGTTCTATTCAGTTCATTTTTGAAATACCTTGTTCTTTTATCACCATATCAATCATTTTTTATACTTAGAGGATGCATGATATTTATGCATTCATAATTCCACATCGACATTTTAAAAATTATATTTCAGGGACAGTTGACGATCATGCGAGTCAATTCTCTATCAGATGATTCAACTTTATTCATACGGCTATATTGAGGCTTTAAATATTCCACATTTGTTCTATGGAAGTAATTTGACTATACACATGCTGATGTTCTGCACGTTTAACAGCACACCAAAGTTCCATAAAACGCTTACCCAAATAGCTCTGTAAAATATGGTTTTCTTTAAACAGTGCTAAAGCATCCAACTGATTTGTCGCTAAAAAAATACGTTCAGTAGGATCACTCATTTGGTTCGTTGCTGTAGGAACGACTAAAGGATGGGTCAAGCCATGTAATGTTCCAATCAAAATCACGGCAATGGTCAAATATGGATTACAGTCTGCACCTGCCACTCGATATTCTAATCGACTATTTTCAGCATCCGAACATGGAATCCGAATTGCGACATTGCGGTTATTCAGTCCCCAATTTGCCTCTAAAGGCACATGGTTGCCTTTCTGAAAGCGTCGAAAAGAATTGATATTAGGTGCAAGTATCGCCATGCTTGGAGGTAAAAGTAGAATCAGCCCGCTAATCACTTTTAATAATTCAGCCGATACCGATTCATTTGGCTGCATACGAAACACATTCCGCATGGCTTGATCTAAAAGACTCATATGAAAGTGCATACCACTCCCTGCTTTATGAAGATCAGGTTTTGCTAAGAAACTGGCCTTTAATCCATTTTTTAAAGCCACTTGTTTGATCGTGCGCTTTAAAAGCATAATTTGGTCGCATAATTTAAGAATATCGTCCATATGCTGAATATTAATTTCATATTGCCCAGCAGATGATTCAGCCACAATGCCCGTAATGTTTATACCTTGCAAAGCAGCAATATATTCAACTTCATCTAGAACCTGTTGATAGCTATTAGGCGCCTGAACATCAAAACATTGACCAGATACCATAATCCCTGCATTTGCATTCAGATCGGATAGGTAAAACTCTAATTCCGCAGCCATACATGGATATAAATGCTGCTTTTCTAGTTGTGCCAATATGTTCTTTAAAATATTTCGTGGTTCATATTCGCAATCAGCGCCCCCTTCTTTCATACTTAATAATAATTGAGCATTCAATTCAGGCTCTAACGGACAAGGCTGCAAACTTCCTAATACTGGTTTGCAAAAATAATCTGGCTCT
This sequence comes from Acinetobacter tandoii, assembly GCF_008867985.1. Lineage (NCBI taxonomy): Bacteria > Pseudomonadati > Pseudomonadota > Gammaproteobacteria > Moraxellales > Moraxellaceae > Acinetobacter > Acinetobacter tandoii. The sequence continues at coordinate 562,671 of NZ_VXLD01000001.1, read as the reverse complement.
CCAATTTGTTTTCCCAATCCAGTTTCTTCTATCACCTCCCCATCTAGGCTCATCGCATAAATCGAGAGCGGAAAATAACACCCTTTACTCAGTTTTCTAAGACTGCTTACATCGATACGTTTACCACGCATATGGCCATTAATGTCATGCAGACAAATATCAATATGCTTGGTATTGGGATATCGAGTGAAATAGTTCTCTACTTCTTCTAAAAACAATATTTCGTTTAAATCCAAAGTTGAAGGATCAAGGGGGATGTTTATTCTCGAACCGTGTTGTTTATCTTGTATCGCGAGTAAGCTACTCATCATCTCTAGCCCTATTCATTTGAATGAACTCAAGATAAATGAGGCATGCCATGAAGTAACGTAAATGTTGCGTAAATTTTTTAAATAACCATATAAAACAAGATATTTAAATTTATTTAACCTTTATTTTATTTGTTTAAAGATGCTCATTTCAGGCTTATGACTGCATAAAATTAAATAAAAAAGCCCGAAATCATCTCGAGCTTTTAAATCAGACTAAATTCGTTGACTGCTTTAGCCAATTACATCAGTCAAAAATTTACGAAATCAAAAAATCTACATCCCTTATGGGTAGACTCATTTTTATGGGCTTAGACGTTTTCTTAACTTTAAAAATCTGTAGTTTCTACGGGTAAATGCGTACCTAACAAAGAAAAAGTCACGTCCGCAACTTCCAACGGGTCTGAACTGGTCCAGATAATATGATTCCCCTCATGTGTACGTTCAGAACTTAAATGATATTGATTGAGTTGCCGAATTAATTGCGCTGTTACAGCTTCCGAAGGCTCAATAATTTGAATATCATGACCTACAATTTCCTGAATCGTATCTGAGACAAATGGATAGTGTGTGCATCCTAAAATAATCGTATCGACTTTTTGCTCGACCAACGGCGCTAAAATATTTTTTAAATAATCTTTAACTTCCGCGGTATGTGCTTTACCTGTTTCAATTTTTTCGGCTAAGCCAATACACGGCACTAGAGACACTTTAATATCTTGTGCGTAAGTTTTAATTAAACTTTTTAAGTTTTTGCCCTTAACCGTCGTTGCAGTTGCCAAGACAGCAATATGCTTGCTTTGTGTCATTGCTACTGCGGGTTTTACCGCTGGTTCTATCGCAATAAGTGGCACATTAATTTGCGCTCTAATCGTCTCAATCGCTACAGCCGTCATGGTATTACAAGCAACAACGATCGCTTTGCACTTCCCGTCATTTATAAGATTCGAGATTAAGTGAGTGGTTCTTGAAACAATCCAGTCACTTTCTTTGTCTCCATAAGGAACATATTTCGAGTCCGCGAAATAGATAATGTCTTCATTCGGAAGGGCCTGCCGAATATGCTTAAATAGTGACAGCCCGCCTAAACCAGAATCAATCATTCCAATCGGGTTGTTATTGTTACTCATGATTTATCCTGCACTTAATATATTTAGAAAAATTCTTTCATGGTTGCCAAATCTTTGAGCAAAACTTTGGGTTGAATGGTTTTTAATTTTTCAGCCGACGTATAACCCCAACCTACCGCAGCAAAATCAATGCCTGCTTTATGAGCCGCTTCGCCATCAGTCATTTGGTCGCCGACATAAATGACCTGCTCTTTACTTAAATTTAAAATGTTGAGAACACGCCTAATTCTTTTTGCCTTACCAAATACAGAAGAACCACCATCAATATGAGCAAAAAGCTCACATAGCTCTGCACCCAGAAGATTTTGACAGTTTTCTTTAGAGTTTGAAGTAATAATTGCGAGCGTATACCCTCGATTATGCAGTTCTATTAGCTGATCCTGCATACCTTCAAACATATAAATTTCTTGATCTCTTTCTTTCATTAAACGAATGAAATCCTTAGCAATCCAAGGCAGTTTCCATCTGGAGACTTTCATCTCTTTCATAATTTCTCTAGGCGTGAGTTGTTTGTAATACTCAACCTCATGAAGGCCTACTGATTTAAAGTTATACTTTGTAGAAAGTTGATTTAAAGCACCTAAAAAGAAGCTAAAGGAGTCGACTAGAGTACCATCCATATCAAAAATAATAGCTTGATATTTTTTTAAGGCTTTTTCCATTTTAAATTCTAAAACAAACTATATTTTTCATTATTATATTTTTTATAGCCTTTTAAATCAGGCCTTAACTGAAGACCTGATTTTAAAATATATCTTTAACTTATTGATTAAACAAATATTGATAAACAATATACGCAGCCAGTTTTGCTGTTCTATTGTCTAAATCAAATTTAGGATTGCATTCAGCAATATCTAAAAGTTTGATTTTCCCAGTCTCTTGAATATGCTTAAAAATTGCTTCAAAAGTGGCTAAATCAATTCCTTTTACAGCTGGTGCACTGACTCCCGGTGCAACCGCAGCTGCGAAGACATCTAAATCAATCGTAACGTACAAACAGTCTACTTTTTCAATAAAAGCATCAACTGCCGCGAGCACGTTGTTTAAGTTAAAAATATTAACCTCATGGTCACGTAAATATGAACAATTCAACGCATCGGCTGTATCAAACAAAACTTTAGTATTGGCGTGATTAGCGACCCCAATACATAAATAATTAAATTGTTTTTGATGCTGTTCTGAAAGTCGCGCTGCTTGTAAAAAAGGTGTTCCAGAAGTGGCATGCTCTGCTTCACGCAAATCGAAATGGGCATCGAAATTAATAATGCCTATTTTTTTATCTGGCGTGTGGGCTTGTACATATTGGAACAGACCGCTAAAGCTGCCAAATGCAACTTCATGTCCACCACCAAGTACAATCGGTTTTAAACCATTTTGTAGGCTAGTTGCGACTTGCTCCGCCAACTCGGTTTGGGCTTGCTCTAAATTGTCATATTCACAAGTCACTGTACCCAAATCGACAATACTGACTGGACGATGAATAGGTAAATTGGCAAGCTGATTACGGATTGCATCTGGCGCATCGGCAGCACCGACTCGGCCTTTATTACGTTTCACGCCTTCATCAGAGCTAAAACCAATCAACGCAAATTCAGCATGTTGGGTTTTATTCATAATATGGTGAATACGTTGGTGTGCTTCACCCTCGCCATCATGGCGACCTTGCCATTTAAATGTGTGATTCATGTGACACCGTTTAAAAAATAACTTCTTGTCCATGCTGAACGACTCGCTTAGGCAAATCGCCGCCAAGCCAGTAAATAATTTCAGATGGATGCTCAATATCCCAAGCTATAAAGTCAGCGACTTTACCCTGCTCCAAACTGCCGTGTGTTTGCTCTAAACCAAGTGCTTGTGCAGCATGAATGGTGACACCAGCTAAAGCTTGCTCAGGCGTTAAACGGAATAACGTACTGCCCATGTTGAGCATTAAACGTAAAGAAAGTGCTGGAGATGTACCCGGATTTAAATCACTCGACAGCGCAATACGCACGCCATGTTTAATAAGACTTTCAATCGGTGGGTATTGTGTTTCACGCAGCAAATAAAAAGCACCCGGCAATAACACAGCAACCGTGCCCGACTCTGCCATGGCTTTGACATCATCTTCGGTCATGTACTCTAAATGGTCAGCCGACAAAGCATGATAACGTGCTGCCAAACTTGAGCCACCTAGCGATGAAAGCTGTTCAGCATGAAGCTTAACCGGTAGATTCAAAGACTGTGCTGTTTTAAAAACACGTTCGACCTGAGCAGGTGAAAATGCCAAATGCTCACAGAACGCATCAACTGCATCGACTAAACCTTCAGCATGCAGTTTAGGCAGCATTTCTGTACAGATATGCTCGATATAAGCATCGCTTTGGTCTTTGTATTCTGGCGGCAAAGCATGCGCAGCTAGGCAGGTACTTTTTACCGTCATTGGTAAAGCTTCACCAATTTGACGAATCACACGAAGCATCTTGCGTTCATTTTCGTAATTCAGTCCGTAACCAGACTTAATCTCGATGGTCGTTACACCGTCTTGTTGCATACAACGAATACGCTTAAGAGCTGATTTCAGTAATTGTTCTTCGCTTGCTTCACGCGTTGCACGCACTGTGCTGGCAATACCGCCACCGCTTGCAGCAATTTCAGCGTAACTTACGCCCTGTAAACGCTTTTCAAATTCAACACTACGGTTGCCACCAAATACACTATGTGTATGACAATCAATAAACCCTGGGGTTACCCAAGCGCCTTTTAAATCAACTGTTTCTGAATAAGTATCGGCAGGAAGTTCTTGTTGTTTTCCAATCCACTGAATGAGATGCCCATCTGTAACGATTGCAGCATCTTCAATGTAGGAATATTGCCCATTTTGCATGGTTGCAATGTGGCAATTTTGCCAGAGTTTTTTCATTAGCCTATCCTCGAAACTGCCCAATCGTTAAACCATTGGGCAGTTCATTTGTTAGCTTTCTATCTCAATATTTTGCGGGACTGAATTATTTTGCTTTCCCAAATTTTGCTGAGGTTTTACCCAAATACGATAAGCAATCATTAACAGAACAAGCCATGTGATTCCGACATAAATTGCAGGACGCGAGTCTGGGAAATAACCCATCATGACTAAAATGAACACCATAAAACCAATTGCAAAAGCAGGAGCATACGGCCAGCCAATTACAGGAAAATCAAGTGCTTTAATTTCAGCAGTAGATAACTTACGGCGCATCGCGACTTGTGAAAGCAAGATCATGAGCCATACCCAAACGGTTGCGAAAGTTGCAATTGAGGCAATGATCATGAATACATTTTCAGGAATCAGATAGTTCAGCACTACACCAATTAATAGCACACCAGCCATAACCACAACAGTCATCCATGGCACACCATTACGTGACAATTTTTGGAAAATTCGAGGTGCTTGACCACGGTTTGCCATGCCATAAAGCATACGCCCTGCACCAAAGACATCACTATTAATCGCTGAAACTGCTGCTGTAATAACAACAATATTTAAAATTGTTGCCGCCGATTTAATGCCTAAATTCTCAAAAATCTGTACGAAAGGACTACCTTGGCTACCGATCTGGTTCCATGGAAAAATCGACATCAGTACAAAAATGGTCAGTACATAGAAAAGTAAAATACGTACTGGAACTGCATTAATTGCTTTTGGTAACGTGGTTTTTGGATCTTGTGATTCACCTGCTGTAATACCAATAATTTCGATACCACCGAAAGCAAATACAACCACAGATAAACATGCCACTAGGCCTGCAATCCCATGTGGCATAAAGCCATCATAAATCCATAAATTTTGAATCCCTGGTACCACACTGCTATGGTCAGCATGGAATCCATAGAACATTAAGCCTATTCCACCTAAAATCATGGCAACAATGGCACTCACCTTGACAATAGAAAGCCAAAACTCGAGTTCACCAAAGACTTTAACGTGAATCAAGTTAATTGCCCCCAAGAACATAATCAGCGATAGAATCCAGATCCACCGTGGCACATCGGGATACCAGAACCCCATATAAATACCAAAAGCAGTGACATCAGCTAAAGCAACAATGATCATCTCAAAGACATAAGTCCACCCTGTGGTGAAACCCGCTAAAGGACCAATGTACTGCGAAGCATAGTGGCTAAACGAGCCAGAAACTGGGTTTTGGACAGCCATTTCACCCAGTGCACGCATCACGATATAAATTGCAATCCCTGCAACGATATACGCAAGTAATACTGAAGGCCCTGCCATTTTAATGGCAGTTGCCGAACCATAGAAAAGCCCAGTTCCAATTGCTGAGCCTAATGCCAAGAAACGAATGTGGCGGGTGTTCAACCCCCGCTGTAATGTGGAGCTTTGTGACATTATAATCTCCAATCCTTGAGGATATTTAGTTAGATTCGGCCACTCCATGTGACCGTTTTATTAATCACACTTCAGATAAACTAGGGAGTAGTTTTGGAATAAGTAACTCGTTTAAGCAGCCGCTTGAGAGTAATTCACTTGCTTGTTCAATATCAGGAGCAAAGAAACGGTCTTCACTGTAGTAAGGCACTTGAGCGCGCAAGATTTTACGAGCTTGTTCAAGTTTAGGCGAGCTTTTTAGGCCTTCACGGAAGTCTAGACCCTGACAAGCGCCTAACCATTCAACAGCTAAAATGCCACGAACGTTGTCAGCCATATACCAAAGACGTTTACCCGCATTCGGAGCCATTGATACATGGTCTTCTTGGTTAGCTGAAGTTGGCAAGCTATCCACACTTGCTGGATGTGCAAGCGCTTTGTTGTCACTTGCAAGAGCAGCAGCGGTAACTTGAGCAATCATAAAGCCTGAGTTAACACCACCATTTGCCACCAAGAACGGTGGAAGTTGTGACATGTGACGGTCCATCATCATCGAAATACGACGTTCAGACAGTGAACCAATTTCTGCAATTGCCAATGCTAAATTGTCGGCCGCCATTGCAACAGGTTCTGCATGGAAGTTACCACCAGAAATCACGTCACCTTGTTCAGCAAACACAAGCGGGTTATCAGATACGGCATTGGCTTCAATTTCTAATACTTCAGCAGCCTGACGGATTTGCGTTAAACATGCACCCATCACCTGTGGTTGGCAGCGTAATGAATACGGGTCTTGAACTTTGCCACATTCTTCATGTGAACGAGAAATTTCACTCGAATCAGTCAATAAATCGCGATAAGCCGCAGCAACATCAATTTGACCACGTTGACCGCGTACTTCGTGAATACGTGCATCGAACGGTGAGCGTGAACCCAGCATCGCTTCAACACTCAAACCACCACAAACTGTCGCAGCAGCAAATAAATCTTCCGCTTCAAATAAGCCGCGTAAAGCATAAGCAGTCGAAACCTGTGTACCATTTAAAAGCGCTAGACCTTCTTTAGCAGCCAAAGAAATTGGTTCTAAGCCTGCAATTTTTAAAGCTTCAACTGCTGGTAACCATTCACCTTTATAACGTGCTTTACTCTCACCCAATAAAATTAGGGACATATGTGCAAGTGGTGCTAAGTCACCTGATGCACCTACTGAACCTTTAAGAGGAATATGCGGATAAACCTCAGCATTAATTAAAGCCAACAAAGCATCAATGACTTTACGGCGAATACCAGAGAAACCACGCGCCAAGCTATTTGCTTTCAATAGAATAATTAAACGAACCATTGCATCATCAAGTGCTTCACCTACACCTGCCGCATGTGAAAGAACTAATGAACGCTGTAATTTTTCTAAATCTTCAGGAGCAATCTTGGTCGAAGCAAGTAAACCAAAACCAGTATTAATGCCGTAAGCTGTACGCCCTTCATTTACAATCTGCTCTACACAAGCCACGCTTGCATTGATTGCAGATGAAGCACTTTCATCTAATTTAACTTTGATCGGGTTAAGGTACGCTTGACGTAAATCGGCTAAGGTCAATTTTCCCGGTTGGATAAGTAATTCCATGTTGGCTTCCTAATTTTTTGCACTATATTCTGCTGAGACGGTGCTTTTCACAATTGCAAAAAGCACCGCTAGTTCTTCCATGTATTTTTATTGCGTGATCATTGGCAAGTGTAAGCCTTGCTCTTTGGCACAGTTAATCGCAATTTCATAACCTGCATCGGCGTGACGCATAACACCTGTTGCAGGGTCATTGGTCAGTACGCGAGCAATACGTGCAGCAGCTTCATCTGTACCATCACACACAATTACAACGCCTGAGTGTTGAGAGAAGCCCATACCTACACCACCACCGTGATGTAAAGACACCCAAGTTGCGCCGCCCGCTGTATTTAACAATGCATTTAATAAAGGCCAGTCTGATACTGCGTCTGAACCGTCTTGCATTGCTTCAGTTTCACGGTTTGGACTTGCAACCGAACCTGAGTCTAAATGGTCACGACCAATCACAACTGGTGCAGACAACTCACCGCTACGAACCATTTCGTTAAATGCCAAACCAAGTTTTGCACGTAAGCCTAGACCAACCCAGCAAATACGCGCTGGTAAGCCTTGGAAGCTAATGCGTTCACGAGCCATGTCTAACCAGTGATGTAAATGTTCATCATCAGGAATTAACTCTTTAACTTTGGCATCTGTTTTATAAATGTCTTCTGGGTCACCAGAAAGCGCTGCCCAACGGAATGGACCAATACCACGACAGAACAATGGACGGATATAAGCAGGTACGAAGCCCGGGAAATCAAAAGCGTTTGCTACGCCTTCATCTTTCGCCATTTGACGGATGTTATTACCATAGTCAAATGTTGGAACACCCATTTTTTGGAAATCAAGCATTGCTTGTACGTGTTTTGCCATCGACTGTTTTGCAGCTTTTACAACAGCTTCTGGTTCAGTTTTGGCACGTTCACGGTATTCATCCCAAGTCCAGCCTACTGGTAAGTAGCCATTGAGTGGATCGTGTGCACTTGTTTGGTCGGTTACCATGTCAGGACGTACACCACGGCGTACAAGCTCAGGTAAAATTTCAGCAGCGTTACCATGAAGCGCAATTGAAATTGCTTTACCTTCTTTTGTATAGCGGTCAATACGCGCTAAAGCATCATCTAAATCAGTCGCTTGTTCATCTACATAACGAGTACGTAAGCGGAAGTCGATACTGGTTTGTTGGCATTCAATGTTTAAAGAACAAGCCCCTGCAAGTGTTGCAGCTAAAGGCTGAGCGCCCCCCATACCGCCTAAACCAGCAGTAAGAACCCAACGGCCTTTTAGATCACCGTTGTAGTGTTGGCGGCCTGCTTCAACGAAAGTTTCGTAAGTCCCTTGTACAATGCCTTGGCTACCAATGTAGATCCATGAACCTGCTGTCATTTGACCATACATGGCCAAACCTTTGGCATCGAGTTCATTAAAGTGTTCCCAATTGGCCCAGTGTGGCACCAAGTTTGAATTGGCAATTAACACACGCGGTGCATCTTTATGGGTTTTAAATACACCTACCGGTTTACCTGATTGCACCAAAAGGGTTTCGTCTTCTTCAAGTTTTTTGAGTGTTTCTAAAATTTTATCGAAGCATTCCCAGTCACGTGCTGCACGGCCAATACCACCATATACAACAAGTTCTTTGGGATTTTCAGCCACATCAGGGTCAAGGTTATTCATTAACATGCGCAACGGCGCTTCTGTTAACCAGCTTTTTGTATTTAAAGTTGTCCCTCTAGGTGCACGAATTTCAATGTCACGATAACGTGGATTATTTGCTTTCACAAACAGACTCCTTTCCTTTTAAAAATAATGTCCACAAGAATCATCTTATGGGAAACTACATGTTTGTACTTGTATATACATATATATACTATATATTTTTTCATTAATACAATAATTTTTTTAATTCTCCATCAACCCATTAATTTAAATACAAAAAAAATGCATAAGAAGACTTATGCATTTCCGAAAGAAATTTGAATTTCCAAGTTTTAAGCTTAAAACTTGTATGACTTCACTCTGTTCAACCAACTTTTTTATTGAACATACCAGAGTAACAACGTTGTGGATGATGATAGATAAATCTTCAAATTGAAGGATTCATTTTTTAAATTTGAACTTTTATCGGGTCTCAACAAAGCTTCGCACTGAGATATAAGCTACTTTAAATGCCTATTTACATCCATCTGTTGTCTTAGGGATTAAACTTACCTTCCAAATGATATCGATTGCCTGGATAAATCAAACGCGCACTAGAAATGAGGTTTTTATTTGACCATGTTCTACGTTGAATAAATAAACAAGGTTCTGCCTTATTGATTTTGAGCCATTTACACTCTTGGGCAGATGCCAAAACTGCTTTTACAATATGCTCTCCCTCAGTCACTGGTGAATTTTGCATTAAGTAAGCATTCGGCGTTATTTGCGAAAAATCTTGTTTTAAATAATTCGGCACCAAATATGAATTGACCAATCTATCTTCAATTTGCACAGGAATATCATTTTCATAATGAATAATAATCGAATGATAAAGTAGCTGACCTTCTTGTACCTCCATTTGCAGGCTTTGTAATGCATTTGCCCGAAGACTTTCTAGAACAATGACCTCGGCACGATGCTCATGCTTTCGGGCTTGAATTTCATCCGCAATATTATTAATTTGAAACAACGAAGTTTGTCCTTGTTGCTCTGCGACAAAAGAACCCACCCCTTGAACTCGAACCAATACACCTTCTGCCGTTAGCTCCCGTAGCGCACGATTAATGGTCATACGACTACAACCCAACTGGTTAACCAATTCACTTTCAGAAGGAATTTTTTGATTGGTCGACCATAACCCTTGATTAATTTTGGTGGTAATTAATTGCTTCACTCGCATGTAAATAGGGATTGGGCTATCTGCATCAATGGTTAGCTCTAGGTCTTGTTTAGGCTCTTTTTTTATTGCCATGTAATTACTCGATACAGATTAACTTAATTCTTCGCAGTTTACCCTGTACCCCTCAAAAGGTATATACAGATATAGTCAAGTTATCGATATGTTCCACACCCGTAATTCTAGGTCAGCAGAATTTGATAGGTAAAACTTAAAAACCTTCTTTTACAGCTCCCATCCATCCCCGTAAACCAGATTCGCTTTAAAGTTTCGCTATGGCTGTTCAAAATTTATAAAACTGAAACAAAGAAAATCAGCTTATAAAAAGGTGCTTCAACCTTAAAATAAATAAGGGACATTCGCCATCTGACAAATGTCCCTCAATTAAGCGGCTAGAAAATATTAAACTAGAAATTCACTGTCCATGAGAATTGTGCTGAACGCGGTGCACTTAAGAATAAGTAATCATCTCCAGCAAAGCTGCCCGCATCACGCCAATATTTTTTGTTAAACACGTTATCAATGTTTAAACGAAGCGTATTGTCATACCCATAAGCGCGGAAATTATAAGCTGAACCAATATCAAACACTGTAAAACTTGGAACTTTAACCGTGCCTGCTTTATTCACATATTTATCGCTGCTGTATTGCATACCTGCCAATAATCTCAATCCCTCCACTTGTGGCACAGTATATGAAACATGACTGGCAAAGCGTAGTTTCGGCACATTTTGCATTTGATGTCCACTATATTCAGCAACATCAATGCCTTTAAGTTGTGAATGAGTCAACGCCAGTGTTGATGAAATATCAAGGTTTTGGCTTAAGCGCCCTTGTACACCCAGTTCAAGACCCAGATTATGCTGTTCACCATCTGTGACATACACATTGTCTAAGTTCGTATATTGATTATCCTGTTTGAGATCGAACAAGGCTGCGGTGAATAAAAATGCCTGCCACTGCTGCTTGATTCCCAGTTCATATTGAGTTGAATGGACAGGCGCTAGAGTCTCATAAGCATTGCCTGCGATACCTTTATCAGGATTACCGAAGGCATACCATGGCGCTTGTCCACCGTCACTTAAACCTTTGGCATAAGACGCATAAACATGAGTATGCTCCCACGGTTGATACATCACGGCGAATTGCGGCAAGAAACGATCTAAATTGGTTTCTCGAATATTACTTCCATCTGCGGCATAAGCATTTTCATTTAAATGCAACAGCTTACCGCCCAATAAAACCGACCATTGAGCATTAAAAGCAATCTGATCCAATACGTTTAAGGCTGTCTGCTGACTATCAAGAGATTTATAGTGATTACCTAAGAATTTTTCACTTGGGATATATTCAATAGGGTCACTATTAATGTTCCCTATAGCGTCAAAATCATTGCTTACTGGTTCAAAAATCGCATCGTACTGCGCGTGGCGTTTATAGGTCTGCGATAATTCTAAATTCAGGCTATGTTGCCACGTTCCTGTATTGAACTTCCCGTTTAGACCCGTTTTAAACTGATTGGTCAGGTAACTGTCATTTGGACTGCGAAACTCATAAATATCGTAATTACCATTTTGGTCAAAGGTATTACCTAAACCTGTATATTGACACTCATTGCTATAAGCGCAGCCATATGGAAATGCTGAATAATCATCGACCACTACACGACTTTGTGAAGCTACCAAATTCCCTGTCCAATTGTCATTAAACTGGTAGGTATATTTTAAGCCAGCATTTAAACTTTCATTGGTAACAGGTTTACCCCAGCTTTGATAACCGAGTAACCGATCCCATTCCACCCCAGTCGGTACAGTTGTGCCATCAAGTAACTGATAGCCTGGTACTGAACGCTGGCGCTGACGTTGTGACTCAATATCAAACTCCAATTTTGAACGATCTGATACTTTCCAGTCCAAAGCCAAAGAACCAAATACACGCTGACCATCGGCATGATCCACATAAGGGTGGATTTCTTCTTTTGCAAGATTTATACGATAACCAAACTGCTGATGTTCCCCGAATAACCCACCAAGATCAGTCGCTACACGATTGCCTCCATGACTATCCCCTTCAACCGTTAAAGAACGGATATTTTCAGGGCGTTTAGTCACATAGTTGACTACACCGCCAGGCGTAGACATGCCACTTTGAATGGCGCTAATTCCCTTTAAAATTTCAACTTGTGCTTTATTTTCAAGGGCTACATTTTGTTGGCCACGAAGTAGATTACCATTCAGTAAATAGCTTGACCCTGCATTGAGCATGAAACCGCGCATCATAAAATTTGGGTAGTAACCAATTGGTGCATAACCATCACCGACGGCTGCATCATTTTTAACGACATCAGTCAGTGTTTTGGCATGTTGGTCTGCAATAAGTTGTGCTGTAACTGTCGTCAGTGAAGCAGGTATTTCAGCCTGAGTTTGCTGTGTAAACCCCATCAAATTCACTTGAGGCTGGTAATACGCAGCCTGCGCTTGCTCAGCAGTTACTGTAATTGTCGCAAGTTGTGCAGTTTCATTTTCATCTGCTGCATAAGCCATTCCTGAGCTTAGTCCTAGACATGAAAATGAACCAACTGTCAGTAATGCTTTTTGTAAATGAGAAAATGAAAATGGATACGTATTCACAGTTATTGCCTAACCCCAAAAGATAATCTTACAGCATGAATTTTCGGGCATGAGTATTCACAATTTTTACGCATAGAACAATGCTTTTCTCAGACTTATTTTCTTTTTATACGAAATAATTTTATTAAAAAGTTCAACCGAATAAAAACCCAAAAACATTCATCTGAAGACCTAGTTTTAAAGACTTAAATATCCCCAAAAGCGTCCAATATTTCGAGCGAATAAAGTTAAAAAGCACTGAAGATCAACTGGTTCGTGTCATAATAAAATCAGCCGAATAATGAAGTAAAAATATGAGTACAGCTATAGAAATCATCGAACAAGCAATACAAAAAGGCATAAATCATCGCCCTCAAATTGGTGGATTTCCTTATTTAGCCGAAGCTTTACGCGAAGCAGGCGTAACCATAAATGAATGGATTCTTCCATGTTGCCAAAGTCTTTATCAGACCAATAGTGGGGCTGTCATTTTTCCTCATCCATCACTGATTACAACGGCAACAGACATTCCTACATTTAATCAAGACTTACTCATCCAAGCATTACGAGCAGACCAAGCAGGACACACCTCATTTCCAGAGTTTTTACAAGCAATCTGGTCTGCTGGAATAATTCGCTACACCGTTAATTTAGAAGCACGTTACGTCGTTTATTATGGTAGTTCTGGTGAAAGCTACATGGAAAAATACCCTGCAGTTACACTACCAATTTAATTGACATTTCTTGTATTTATTATTCAAGGAAACTTTTTAATTACCCAATTGAATTTATTGAATCGAAATAAAGGAGGCTTTTGCTCACACAGAAGTTAACAATGCGTCAGATAATCAATGTGATACTTTTTAGAAATTTCAAATAAAGGCAAAATCTTAAAAATAATTATCTGATTTAATTAAGGAAAAATTTTGTTATCATAATTTCTTTCAATTTGCTTTCTGCTTAAACTTTACAAACCCTTTTTAAATCATTATTTTGACCAAATTAATGATAGGTATCCAAATTTAGATATCTCCCCCCCAGGTTATAGCATGGCTGTTTCAAGCTTAATTAAACTAGGCTAATTGTTGTTTTTATCGGCATTTCTTCTACAATAGTTTAATTATGTTCAAGAAAAAATTGCTATAGTCTTCTCACAAGTTCTTTTATAGTGATCTTATACGGAACATATGCATGAATTCAGAACGCCAACAAAATTTTCTTTTGCGTAAAGAAAAAATCTTAGCAATGGCCGAGAAATTATTACTCGATAATAATCAGGACATTACTCTTGAAGAACTTGCTTCTGAATTAGATATTGCCAAAGGCACAATTTACAAGCATTTCGACAGTAAAAATCAACTTTATTTAGAACTTATTATTCTAAACGAAAAACGTTTACTTGATATTTCACACAAATTCAACACAGACATCAATTCGTATGTTTCAGAATACATGCTCTACAACATGTTAAATTCAAACCGTACAATATTGCTGCATGTGATTGAAGAACGTCTGACCAACAACGAACGTAAACTGAATAACTTATTTGATGAACTCTATAAAATCCGTGAAGCGCGGATTTTAAGTATTAAAGAAATCACTGATAAATATTTAAAAGAAAACAACAGTGCAATGTCCATTCGAGACTATCAATCTTATGTTTGGACTGTCACTTATGGTGCTTGTTTGTTGCTCAATTCAACCCATTACCAAAAAGCTATTGGCTCTCGTGATCGCTTAATAAAATTGTATATTAATCAGGTATTAATGACACCTGATAAAGTTGTTTAAATAGCGCTTAAAGGAGATCTGATGAGATCTCCTTTTTATTTTTTGCGGTCACTTTTTTAAACCAAACACTGCGATAAAATCGTACAACACTATAAATTTTCGGGGTTATTCACATGACTGTTTTATTACAAATTGATTTTCCCAGTACTGGACCTTTTGCAGAAGAAATGACTCAAGCATTTACTTCACTTGCAGAAAGTATTAATCAGGAAACTGGGCTTATTTGGAAAATCTGGACAGAAAATAATGATGCCCAAGAAGCAGGTGGAGTCTACCTATTTGATTCGATGGAAAATGCAAAGCGCTATTTAGTCATGCACAGCGCACGTTTAGAAAGCTTCGGCATTACCAATATTCGCAGCAAAATTTTTCAGGTGAATACAGATCTTTCAAAAATCAACCATGCCCCACTTTAAAAGGATAAGTCTTGAATTTGTCAGGACTTATCATTACTTAAATGTAATGTTTCAAGTAAAGTTGGCTGTACAGGTGCTTCAGCCTGATTATGAAGATAAACTTGCGCAATTTTAAACACAATTACAACGGCTAAACACGTCGCTATACAAAAAATCCAGAACCCAAATGGACTTCGAATGTTATGTGAGCCACAATTCGGACACTCTTTAACATCCGAATCGACCACTAAATCACAGCAAGCACAATGGTATTGATACAGCATAGGTATACTCCTATTTCACTGTAGTGGTTGTATTCATTTTCACACTCCCAAGTCCATGGCAATGTAATCTTTCTTCATGTTATGTGAGTATTTGTAAATGCACAAGCCAAGTCACAAAGAAAAGTCGACTGTGAAGTTCAAAAATTAATAAATGAACAACCAGTCTATTGTTTTGATTTTTCTTTTCTGAAAATTATGACCTTGATGAATATGTACGGAAGTTTAAGTATCTTAAAATTCAACTCCTTCCATAATTCAAGTACTATAGTAGCTCAACTCCAGTTTTTCAGTGTGGATTTTAGCAATGGTACAATTGATTAAAAAAGGTGGTCTACGTGAGCGTGCAAACCGTAGCCGAAAATTTCAAGGCTCAGAAAATACCGAAACCACACTCAAACCCAATAGCTATGCAGAAACTACGAAAAATACCACAACTGCAAACTCGGCTTCCACACAGATTCAAGAGACCAATGCTCAATCTAAAACATCTGAATAGCGTCGTACCAAAGCCATAGCGCAAACACTAGAAATAAAGCACCCGAAAGAATATCAATATAGTGTCCTGACCGCTGATACAACGCTTTAATTTTTGGCGTAGACATGATGAACATGAATAAACTAAATACCAAAAACGTTTGCAATGGGATAATAAATGCCAATTGAGTTTTTAAATTGGCATTTGCAGATGAACCCAGTGCTAAGGAGAAGACACTACTGAAATAGATTAAAGTCTTTGGATTAGACAAATTGGTGAATAATCCCAATAAGAAATACTTTTGCTGACCATTTGGCAGAGTTAAAGTCCCTTCAAGTTGAGGAGTTTGTGCAGAAGTAAGTCCCTCCTTCAGCATTCCCCAACCCATACGAGCCAAGAAGAATCCCCCTATGAGCATCAAAATTTGCTGAATCCAAGGGAATTGTTCAACTAATACGGTAAAGCCCAATAAGGTTAACACCACCCAAACGACAATCCCTGCCGATATCCCTAGAATAATTTTTAAGGTATTCAAACGTGTTGTAGAAGCTGAGCTTTTTGCAATCAATAAAACATCAGGCCCAGGGGTTAATTGTGCGACAAAATGTAAAGCACAGATAGTAAGTAATAAAGACATATTTTTATAAAATGACCTTTTTTCAATGGGTGAATTATAACGCCTGTTTAAATTTTTATTGCATTAATCACGTATTAAGGATAAAAAAACCGAAGTACTTTTGAAGGACTTCGGTTCAGATATATAGATAATCAGTTAGATTATTTATTTACATCTTTCATTTCAATTTTCTTGGCTTCAGGGGTTACTTCACGTGCTTCACCATCAATAATGCTTGAATCACGGTATTGACCACCACCCTGCTGATTTTGCATATCTTGCATTTGACGCATTAAATCAGCAAATGGATTCTGCCCTTGAGCGCCTGTTGCCCCACCCATATCGCCCATCATGCCACCCATCATTTTGTTCATCATGGCTTGTTGGCGTTTCATCATGGTTTTCATAAATGCCGCTTGTAATGCTTTTTGAACAGCTGGAATTAGCAGTAACACTGCAAATACATCACTAACTAAACCAGGAATCAATAATAGAAAACCAGCAAAGATTTTAGGTAAATTTCCTGTAAATGCTGGGTCTGAACTTACTTGACCTGATTGCATTTGTTGCATCTGCGGCATAATTCCCGCCGAATATTTACGGATAATATTTAATCCAATAAAGAAGGCAGCCACAAACCAGAAAAACACGTACCACATACTACCAACGAGGTCACCCACGCCGATCCAGACGAATACTTCTAGAATTAAGCCAGCAAGTACAATCAGAAATAATTTCATGAAAATTAATCAAATCTCTAAAATAATAAAAATGACCATGTTCAATGACTGTCACACTGTTCAGCATTTTTCTATGGTTAAGAATATCTATAAGGGCAGTTTTTTATTTTTAAAGTCTTTGGTCAAAAAATTGTAGAAACAATTCAAATTCAATGAGTATTTTAGTGTCGTTCTTATAAGGTGATTGTTAAAACACACTTAAAATTTATATGTATCTCAATCAGTTCAAAATTAAATTTGAGAAATCATGAGTATTACTCATTTTTGTTATTTGTATTTCAAATAGAAATTACGCTAGCATTCCATGTATAAAAATATAAAATGTTATAACATTACATTAATCTTTCTTATGACGTATGAAACAACCTGTTCACATATTTTACTCTAGCCTCAGCTTATCTCTCTTTACTCCATTCTGTTGGGCTGAAAGTACACCAGAAGTCCTTAAAACCATACAATTACAAGCCGAAACGTTAACAGAAAGTTCAAAGCAAACCACAGCATTAACTAAATTTTCACATGATATTCTCGATATCCCTTTTAGTCGCAGCCTACTGTCCAAAGACTTTATTCAGCAACAAGATGTACAACGTATAGACGATGCTCTGGCTCAGGTCAGTGGTGTCTATCATCAAACCAACTATGGAGGTGGCTTTTGGGACAACTATTCATTTCGGGGTTTTAATACCGACCCCAATATTGGGGCTCAAATCATTAGAAATGGGCTTAGCGTCAATCGTGGACTCAGCGCCCCGCGGGATATGGTCAATATCGAATCACTTGACTTTTTAAAGGGTCCTACGGCAGCACTCTATGGTCGTGGTGAAACAGGTGGACTTTTGAATATCAATACTAAGCAGCCGAAATGGGAACCCCAAAGTGAAATTAACCTACGTGCCAATAGCCTAGAAAAATATCGAGCGAGCTTTGAGCATACAGCTCCTATCAATAACGATATTGCTTATCGATTTGCGATTGCACATGAAGATAATCAAAGTTTCCGTGACCATGTATCCAGTGAACGTTTGTTTTTTTCACCTCAATTGACTTGGAAAATCTCTGATCAAACTCAATTCGATTTTGATAGCGAGTTTACGCAACAAAGGGGAACTTTCGACCGTGGAATCAGCAGTTATCAAAAACAATTTGTCATGCAACCAGAAACCTTTTCAGGCGAACCCAATGATGGTCAGCATCTTCAAAAGGACAATTTTTACCAGCTTCGTCTCTCACATCAATATAATGATGCTTGGAAAATCAATAATGCCTTGAGCTTTAAAGATGCTCAATTAAGAGGTTTTTCTAGTGAGCCGCGTAAAATTCAAAGCGATGGTCAAACCCTAGAACGACAACGTCGTTATCGTGACAATAAAAGTGATGATGCACTTTTTCAAACGGAATTACTGGGCGTAATTCAACAAGATTGGGCCAGACACGAAGTTCTAGTTAGCGGTGAAATTGGCCATCTGAATTATCGCCAACTTCAATTGCGACGTAATCACAGCACGAGTGTCCCCAATACGATCGATATCTATAACCCCGTATATGGACAATATCTTCCTGAACTTCCGTTGTTCATTAATACCGAAGAACAACAGAGCTATTTTGCCCTGAATCTTCAAGATCAAGTTTTTCTAAATGATCAATGGAGCGTCCTACTTGGCGCACGTTTTGACCATATCACGCAAGATTTTCAAAATAAACTAATTGATAGCTCGAGTAAAAGAGACCTACAACAAACCAGCCCACGATTAGGGGTAAATTATCGGCTAAATGATAATTGGTCTTGGTATGCAAATTATGGACACTCTTTCGCACTGAACAGTGGTATAGACCGTCATAACCAAGTTTTTAGCCCAGAAAAAGGTATAAGTTACGAGCTTGGGAGCAAATACCAGATCAACCCTCAGAGCCTGCTTAGTCTCGCCTTATTTAAAATGAAAAAAGAAAATGTCTTAACCACCGACCCTACAGACGCTAATTATCAAGTTGCGGCAGGTGAAGTCTCTAGTCAAGGCATTGAACTTGATTTAGAAATGCAGCTTAATGATCAACTCTCTGTACGTGCCAATTATAGCTATACCGATGCAAAAGTTGAAAAAGACCAAACCCTTATAAAAGGTTCCAGATTGAGTAATGTGCCAAAACACAGTGGCTCAATCAATGGAAATTACGAATGGTCACTGGCAAACGCCAGTAAAATGGGCATCGGTGCAACTGCGATTTATGTCGGAGACCGTAGTGGGCATAGCAGTGATAATGGATTTACGCTACCAGAATACACTTTAGTCAATTTACACGCCTATTATGCGCCATCAGAGCAACTCCGTTATCAATTCAATATCAATAATTTATTGGACGAAACCTATTATGTTGCAAGTTATAGCGAGCTTTGGATTCAACCCGGCGATCCACTAAATGCATCGCTTACATT
Organism: Acinetobacter tandoii; assembly: GCF_008867985.1. Taxonomy (NCBI): domain Bacteria; kingdom Pseudomonadati; phylum Pseudomonadota; class Gammaproteobacteria; order Moraxellales; family Moraxellaceae; genus Acinetobacter; species Acinetobacter tandoii. Next base: position 543,063 of record NZ_VXLD01000001.1, on the reverse strand, counting down.
ACAGTGGAAATTTTAACCCGCTTTTATAACCCGTTAATTGTAAAATTTTCGGGTTTTACTTTTGGTGATCACGCTCTTTACGACCACTCAAAATCATCACCAACAAATAGGCCTGTGAAAATTTAGCCAGATCGCTCAACAACACCTTAGTTAAAGCGAAATAACTGTTCTTTCATATCTATAAAATCATATACTTCACAGATCGATTGCAATCTCTGCATCATTTTTTCAAATCTTACCAAGTTTTTTACTATGTCATTAATTATTGGGATTGACCCAGGTTCACGCCTTACAGGCTATGGAATTATAGAAAAAGACGGTCAAAAATTACGCTTTGTCGATGCGGGCACCATCCGTACCGAAAGCCAAGACATGCCAGAACGCCTAAAACGTATTTTTGCAGGTGTTGAACGGATTGTGAAATTTCACGGTCCGACTGAGGCAGCAGTTGAACAAGTATTTATGGCTCAAAACCCTGATTCGGCACTAAAATTAGGACAAGCTCGTGGCGCAGCAATTGCTGCGCTTGTAAATCTGGATTTGCAAGTTGCTGAATATACTGCCCGTCAAATTAAACAGTCTGTAGTTGGCTATGGCGCTGCGGATAAAGAACAAGTTCAAATGATGGTGGTAAAACTTCTGAATTTAAGTGTGACTCCACAAGCGGATGCAGCCGATGCACTGGCTGCTGCCATCTGTCATGCGCATGCCTCGGGCAGTATGAGTAAATTGGCTGTACTCAATGCTTTAGGCGGCATGGCTCGTGGGCGAAGTCGCTCAAGTAGCCGACGTCGTTAATTATTCGATAATTTTGTTTATTCACGGATAATCTGAAAGTCAGTCACGTCGAGAGCTTGTGATACTTCACAACTTCTCACCTGCTGCACTTTTGCATGAGATGGTCCTAAATAAGCCAGTTCGATCAGATGAGGTAGATTTTCTGCATCAGTGATCACCAAAGCCTCTACTTCCCCTGTAGCTAAATTTTTGACATAACCTTGTAATGCTAAAGCTTGAGCCTGCTGATAAAACCATCGACGATAGCCAACGCCCTGAACCCGTCCTGAAATGATGAGCCGAAATGCTTTTTGCATTTTAACCTCCATTCACAACAGAATAAATTGCTCGTCCCATATCATGTGCCTGTAAACCACGCATCCCCGATTCAGCCAATACATCACCAGCTTGAGCATGTAAACTGACAATTTGATGTAAGGCAATTTGATCATGAAATTGAGCTTTTAAACTCGCCACCATACCTGCGAGCACATCTCCCATGCCGCCAGTTCCCATACCCGCATTACCTTGAGTACAAATATACAATTTATCCTCCAAAATCAAACTACCCGAACCTTTCAACACCCACTGTCCAGCAAAGGTCTCGCGTAATTGATGAATCGCGGCAATACGGTCTTGTTCAATCTCTTTAACCGTACAATCCAATAAGGTCGCAGCTTCGCCTGAATGTGGTGTTGCATAGATATGATCATTCAACTTTTGCTTTTCTTTCGCTAAAAACCAAAGTCCATCCGCATCCAACACCACTTCTAAATGTGTACTTTGATTGAGTAGTTCGAACCATTGCTGAAAAATCTGCTCAGCCCAATCATCACGCCCCAACCCCATACCAAAACAAACAGCATCGACATGGCTTAATAACTGTTGAATTGCCTCAGAATTCAAAGCATTAATATCACGTAGCATCATATTCGGAGCACGCGCCAAAATTGATGAGTGGTGCTTGGCATGACAGACCACACTGACTTTTCCAGCCCCCGTATGAAAAGCAGCTTCTGCCGCCATGATGACTGCTCCACCCATATCCGCATGACCACCCACCACAAGTACGTGACCATAACTACCTTTATGTCCGAAGGCTTGCCGTTGCGGTAATGTAAGATTCTTAGGCGATAACTGAGCAATTGGATGTAGTTTCTCATCAGGTGGAATAAGGCTGAGTAAATGTAATTTTCCTACAAACTCTTTACCTTGCCCTGTAAATAAGCCTGCTTTATAACCCAGTAAAGTAAAGGTTTGGTCGGCTTGAATGGCACAAGGTAAAGCCTGACCTGTATTCGCCTGCAAGCCACTCGGAATATCAACGGCTATTTTTAATCCAGTTTGTACATTGAATAAGTGAATAATCCTTTGCCAATCTTGACTCAACTCACGGTTCAGTCCTATTCCAAATAAAGCATCTACATGACATTCAAAATATTCTAATTGTTGTGGTGACTTAGACCCTGAAAATCCTGTTTCGATCTCAACAAAAGATACATTCTGCGACTGGGCAAATAAATATGCCTGATGTAAGTCTGGTGATGGTCCACGTTCAGTAGTTAATGCAGTGACTTGAAAACCAGCCTGTTTTAAGTAGCCTGCAATAAAATAACCATCCCCAGCATTATTGCCTTGCCCACACCACACCGCTATTTTTTTAATCTGCTTTTGTTCAAATTGTGGAAATAACTGTTGCACAATTGTCCAAGCGGCTTGCTGCATTAAACCTAATGATGAATTTTGCTGAGCAAACCAACGTTGCTCCCATGCTTGAATTTCGCTGCTATGGTAAACTGAACGTTGCATGATTTCCCCTATTATTGGTTTATGGCTTCGACCTCTTCTTCCTCAAACATCTCACTGCAACAGCTTGATCTTCAAGAGCTAAAAACATGGATCAAAACGCAGGCTTTAGACTTGGGTTTTGCTGATTGTGTCATTGCCAAACCAGATGCTCAAGCAGAATTAGAACGTTTTAAAGAATATTTAAAACGTGGTTATCATGCAGATATGACTTATCTTGAAGAAAATTTGGACAAGCGTGCTGACCCCACCCTACTGGTTCCAGGCACACGTAGCATTATTTGTGTTCGGATGAACTATTTGGTCGAAACCCCCAAACCACGTTACGTTCCCAATGAACCGAATGCCGCCATTATTGCGCGTTATGCACGTGGGCGGGATTATCATAAGATTATGCGTGGCCGTTTAAAAACATTAGCAACTCGTATTCGAGAACGTGTGGGTGATTTCGAATCTCGTCCTTTTGCAGATTCCGCACCCATTTTTGAAAAGTCTTTGGCAGAAAATGCAGGGATGGGTTGGACAGGCAAACACACTTTACTCATTCATAAAAAATCAGGTTCATTTTTTGTTTTAGGGGAATTGTTTACTTCTCTTGATTTACCTTTTGATGGTCCAACCACAAAACATTGTGGCTCCTGTACTGCTTGTATTGATATATGCCCGACACAAGCCATTGTAGAACCCTATATGCTTGATGCACGTAAATGTATTGCTTATTTGACCATTGAATACAAAGGCATTATTCCAGAAGAACTCCGGCGGGGAATCGGCAATCGGGTTTTTGGCTGCGATGACTGTCAGCTCATTTGCCCTTGGAACAGTTTTGCGCAAAAAGCCAGTATTGAAGATTTTAATCCACGCCATGATCTAGATCGGGTCACTTTATTAGATTTATGGCACTGGGATGAAGCAACTTTTTTAAGCAATACCGAAGGCAGCCCAATACGGCGCACAGGCTATCAAAGTTTTATGCGTAATATTGCAATTGGTTTGGGAAATGCACCATTTTCTAGCTTAATTCTACAAACTTTGCACGAAACTCGTCACTTGCATGATGATATTGTGCAAGTCCATATTGATTGGGCCATTCAGGAACAATTGATTAAATCACAATCAGTTTAAAATCATGAATCTGCCGTCAACATAAAACTGTTATATTTACAGTTCTTTGCAAAGTTATTGTTTTATAAAAAGGATAGTTACGTGTTTGGCACAAAATTTATTGGATCAAACAAAAACTTTGCATGGAATACTCAGTAAAAATAGCCGACTTTGTGACTAAATCTTCTATCTAATCATTCATTACATCGCCATATTTTAATCGTCAGATACTATAAGTTTTGGTTTTTTTTGCCTTTGGTTTTGGCACGAAATCTGTATGATAAAAGCCAATAAAGAATACAGATGATGGACTTCCTAGAATGACTGTACGTAATGATTGGACGCGTGAAGAAATTCAAGCTTTATACGAACAACCTTTTTTAGACTTGGTTTTCCAAGCTCAGAAAGTTCATCGTGAGCATTTCGATGCCAATACCATTCAAGTCAGCACTTTATTATCAATTAAAACAGGCAAATGCCCTGAAGATTGCAAATACTGCTCTCAATCTGCACGTTATGATTCAAAACTAGAAGCAGAAAAGCGTATTGCTGTAGAAAAAGTTATTAGCGAAGCTAAAGAAGCATTAGCGTCTGGTTCTTCTCGCTTCTGTATGGGTGCTGCATGGCGTAACCCGCATGAGCGTGATATGCCTTATGTGCTTGAGATGGTTCGTGAAGTAAAAGCTTTAGGTTTGGAAACTTGCATGACCTTAGGCATGTTAAACCAGTCTCAGGCTGAACGCTTAAAAGATGCAGGTTTAGATTACTATAACCACAACCTTGATACTTCGCGTGAGTATTATTCAAATATCATCAGTACCCGTACTTTCGATGATCGTTTAAATACGCTTGAATATGTACGTGGTGCAGGCATGAAAGTGTGTAGCGGCGGTATTGTGGGTTTGGGTGAAGACACTGCCGATCGTATTGGGCTATTACTTGAACTCGCAACATTACCTATTCAGCCAGAATCAGTGCCAATCAACATGCTTGTTCCAATTGAAGGCACACCATTAGCGGATGTAGAAAAGCTCGATGTGACTGAATGGATTCGTACCATTGCTGTTGCACGTATCATTATGCCAAAAAGCTATATTCGTCTTTCTGCAGGTCGTGAATCTTTGTCTGATTCAGACCAAGCATTGGCATTTATGGCTGGTGCAAACTCACTGTTCTCTGGTGAAAAATTACTGACTACACCAAATGCAGGTGAAGGTCGCGACAAGCAGTTATTTAATAAATTAGGCTTAGTTGCTGAAAAAGCAAAACCAACTGTTTCTGAACTTTCAGTAGATGCTATGGCAGGCTAATAGAACTTCTAGTTCTTAAGCTCAATAAAAAAGCCAGTTCTATGAATTGGCTTTTTTATTTGAATTTGATTTAAGATTTTTATATTCACTGAATCAATGATCAGCAGCTTAACCTGCAAAATTATGCGCAGTAATCAAAATGCCGTATTGCGCAGTGAGATAATCCCCTTTTCGAATAATATCGGCACCGTTGGCGTGGAAAACCGTTAACTGTTCGGCTACTGCATCATATTCGAAACGTTCATAACAGTCTTGATGATGGCACAACCATGTCAGTGTATCCGCAAGTTGGTCATCTACAATATACGTTTGTTTTTGAAAATCTTTAGACATAGTGAATTGATTAATACAAGATGAAAACATTGTAATGGCTTTAAGGGATGAGAGAATAAATTTGATGAAAAAGGAACAGATCAATTTGACTAATGCCAAATGTACAAAATCCGAAATGATTAACTCACTTCGGATTTAGTTAGAACAATTCCAAGACTAGGAGGTTTTGTTCTCACCACATTTTCTACATTCCAGATGCTCACCTATTTCCTGCATTTGTTCATATTCATAAATGTGGAAACAAAGTAACTTTCTGAGTAATTGAAACATTTTAAACTCCTTGTTTAATTTTTTCTGTCTCGCGCTTGTTTCGGTCCTGAAACATCGATGTATCAAGATGATTAGATACATTGCATTATAATTATCATATTTTTATCGAATGGCAAATAATTTACTCAAGCTTGAATTGCATTTCGTCGGAAAGTAAACTCATATTATAGACTTTATTCGTTATGTGACGTTTACATTAAACAATGACCCAATGGCACTGGTAATGAGCATGGCGAAGCATCCCCAAAACAGCACTCTTAAAGCCCCTTTCCAAATGGATGATCCTGCAGTATAGCTTGCTAATGCACCCAAACCGACTAAAGCAAAAATAGAAACAATCACAATCGCACTGGCTAAATAATGTTGTGGTGCGATAAGCACAGCCAACAACGGAATGGCTGCCCCAACCGAAAATGATAAAGCCGAAGACAAAGCGGCTTGCACTGGTTTTGCTGCAGTCATTTCAACAATGCCAATTTCATCGCGGGCATGTGCTCCCAAAGAATCATGGGCTGTTAACTGAATTGCCACCTCATGTGCTAACTTTTCATCTAAACCACGATGAATATAAATTTGGGTTAATTCTCTTAATTCTTGTTCTGGATTATTTTCTAATTCACGTTTCTCTAATGCTAGATCAGCTTCTTCAATATCAGCTTGCGACTTAACCGAAATATACTCCCCCGCAGCCATGGAGATGGCACCCGAAATCAATCCTGCTAAGCAAGTAATCAGAATGGTTTGTTGCCCTGCACCACTTGCCACAATACCAATTACCAGACTGGTGACTGAAATTATGCCATCATTCGCCCCCAAAACTGCCGCACGTAACCAACCCGTTTTTTCTAAATTATGCTTCTCTAGATGTATAGATCTTCTCATCAATGCTCTCGTCTTGATTTTTATTGATACTGCATAAATCCTTATTTTAGACCAATATTCTTAATATTCGCTTAACCAAAGCATTGGATTTACAAAACTTTTCTATATTTTTTCTAAGCAGCACCATATACAAAGTTAAGAGCATAACCATGAATAAGATATGCTCTGTCCCTATTAGATTCTAGTCTTAATAACCTTCAGTGTTTATACCTTGCTCGTTCACTTGACGTGCTTTACCTGTTTCAGTATTGAGCACAGTAAATTCAATTCTACGATTCTTAAACTGTCCCTCTGGCGTACTATTGTCTGCAATAGGTTTTTCAGCACCCATGCCCACAGCTTGCAATTTTGCAGGATCAACACCTTGTTTAATTAAATAATTCATAACCGCTTGAGCACGTTTCACTGACAGCTCTTTATTGTCTTGTGCCGTACCTACGTTATCCGTATGCCCTTCTATCACCAGATTAACTTGCGGTGCACGCCGAATTAATGCAGCCGCTTGATCTAAAATCGATTTATTAATTTCAGGAATTTCACTTGAATAAGGTTCAAAATTGATGATTTGTAAATTCAGTGCCGTCGCCACGTCTAAGGCACGTATATGCTCTGGATTTAAACTCGCCAATGCTTTTTCAGCATCGCTCACACTACTGCCAACCACTTGGTTTACATCTATAGGTTGCTGCGTCACTATTTGCATATTTTTCACTAATGGTCGAATTTTTTGGGCTAGCTCTGTTGCGGTTGTATTACTTTCGGTTTGAATCGACAATTGATCACCCAACCAAGTAATTGATACATTTGGCGTTCCTTTGATGATTTTCAAGACACTAGGTATTGCATCCTGATCGATAAAGTTTTCGTGTAATTGATTGTTGTCATCAACACCACATCCAACGGGATGTGCAAATATCTGTTTCACTTCTGCTTGTAAAATATCAATATACGACTTATTTGATGTGAAGATCTGACATGTCATCAACATTCCTTCTTGTCCAGTGGTTAACTGAAATTTTGCTGGTTGACTGGGAACATTTGAACTGTCTGCCACAGTCGTAGGCTGTTCAACTCGGCTGCACATTTTAAAAAGTAAAGCACAGATCAACCCCAATGCGACAATAAATAAAACAGGTATCCACCAACGGTTTTGCCTCTTTGCACCAATATATGAAGCGTTACTTGGACTTTGATTTAAAGTTTGACCAACTAGTGTATTCACACCTAGTGCGGCAAGTAGTGGTTTAGCCCACAAAGGTAAAGCTACTGCAATGTCCGTATTGTGATTAAGTAAAAAATGCTCTATGGCATGCTGGTCACTTGAACCCGCCTGTGTCTCTAAAACCCCCAAAGTCGGTGCAATCGCATGATTCAATGTTTCTTCAATTTCAGATGGCGGTGCTGTCGCACCAATCGCTTCAATAAATTTTTCTTTGAGCGATTGATGTGTCTTAAAAAGATCACTCAATCTGGGATTAAGATGGTTCTGTAACTCGGTAATATAATCTGGTTTTTCTTTTAATAAACTGAGTAAAATGGGATAAAAATTATCTAGAGCATGTTTCTTTTCCAGCAAATGCTCTGTCTCAGATTGCAGAACTATAGGTGTGACTTGTTGCTGTAGTAATTCAATGATATTGGTCAGCATTTCCTGCCCTCTTATTCTTTTGTTGTTTTATTAAGTTAGTTTATATGTTCAATTTTTATACAGTGTAAATTATTGTATTTTCTACACCCTTTGATCTATCTCAAATTTTTAGGCATAAAAAAGCCAGCGATTGCTGGCTTTTTATAACACTCAAAAATTAGGCATGAAAAGTTTGCAGCACTTTTCCTGTTAAAGTCTGATTAATTAATGGGGTATTTTTACCTTGTGAAAGAATGCTTTCTTTGGTTAAAGTCCACTGTATTTCTGGGTCAATCAATACCCATCCCGCTTCTTGTTCCCAACGCTCTTGCATATTCGCAACTTTGGCAGGTGCTAGAGTTACTTTCTCTACCCATTCTAAAGGCGTAAATAAACCTTCTTTGACCAATTGCACACCTAAGGAAACATAAGTATCAAATGCAGTAAAACCAGGTTCAGTTTCTGCAAATGGTGCCATTTTAGCCGAGCTGCTCAATGGTTCATGATGAGTACAAATTGCATCAATTACACCATCTTTTACACCTTGGCGTAAACGCTCTTGATCTTTATCAGAACGTAATGGTGGGCGCACATGTGCCAATGCATTAAAACCGTCAATTAAACGATCTGTTAAGTGTAGTTGATGCATCGCCACATCAGCGGTTACGGGTAAACCCTTTTCTTTGGCAATCTTGATTAACTCCACCGAAGCGCCACATGACAGCAAGCTAAAGTGTGCATTTACACCTGTTGCTTCAATCATGAGTAAATACTTAGCAATCGCTACCGTTTCAGCCAAAGCTGGAATCATTGGCAAACCTTGACGTGAGGCAATAAAACCTTCGTGTACACAACCATCTTTAGCAATTTGTGGTTCTTCTGCATAGAACACAACAGTTAAACCAAGACCTGCTGCATATTCCAATGTACGAATGACCACATCATCATTCGCAAAAGGTGCATTGGCATTTGAAACCGCGGTACAACCACCTTTTTTCAAAGCTGCCATGTTCGCAGGTTGTTGACCTTTTAAACCTTGGGTTTGCGCACCAATCACCTGAAGGTAAATACCACCATCTAACATGGCTTTTTCAACCAGACCATGAATCAAAGCACCATTATCTTGCACAATTGGCTTTGAATCTGGTGGCGTAAACACATGCAGAATACCATTCTCACGTGCAGCCTTACCTTCCGACTTGAGCGTACCATGCTGCTGCTGACCTGGCTCACGTAAACGCGCACACAAATCGACCATGGTTGGCATTAACCATTTGCCTTGACCATCTAAGGTAACTTCAACTTCATCTGTAGCGGAAACCAATTTACCCTGTTCTAAATAAACTGTTTGCACCGAGTCGCTTTGCTGAATTGGGTCTAAGACACGGACATTTTCAATTTTTACAATACTCATGACTTTCTCTTATCCCGCAATCGCTTCTAATAGACCTTGTTCTTGTAATTGGCCTTGCATTGATAAGGCTAAAACAGCCATACGTACCGCAATACCGTTGGTGACCTGATTTAAGATTACCGATTGCGGACCATCTGCAATACTTGAATCAATTTCAACACCGCGGTTCATTGGACCAGGATGCATCACGATACAATCAGGTTTCGCCAATGCTAAACGTTCTTTGTTCAAACCAAACATTTTGTAAAATTCAGACTGCGAAGATAATGCGGGTGAATCAATACGTTCATTTTGAATACGCAGGGTAATGATCACATCACAATCCTTCACACCTTCATCCATTTTATTAAATAGACGAACACCTGCACCATATTCTTCAAAGCCATACGGTAATAATGTATTTGGAGCAATCACACGAATATCTTTACAACCTAAAGTCTGTAAAGCAGCAATATCTGAACGCGCCACACGCGAATGTTTAATATCACCAATAATCGCCACACTTAGTTCTTCAAATGGCTTTTTGGTTTCACGGCGAATGGTTAACATGTCTAACATGGCTTGGGTTGGATGCGCATGACGTCCGTCCCCCGCGTTGATAATTGCGACATGCGGACAAACTGTCTGAGCAATGAAATGTGCTGCACCAGAAGATGAATGACGCACCACAAAGATGTCTGCCGCCATCGCTTCTAAATTCCAAAGCGTGTCGCGTAAGGTTTCACCTTTGGACGTACTTGAGCGCGCAATATCAATATTCAATACATTTGCAGATAAACGCTTCGCTGCCGCTTCAAATGTTGTACGAGTACGAGTTGAGTTTTCAAAAAACAGGTTCATCACCGTACGACCTTCAAGCAGGTTGTTAGTAATCAACTGATTTTGGTCATTAAAAAAGGACTGCGCCGTGTCCAATATTTTCGTGAGTGTGGCTTTAGATAGCCCTTCGATGGTCAGGAAATGCTTTAAATTTCCTTCTTTATTGAGTTGAATCTGACTCGGAGTATGCAATTCCGCCAAGTGCATGAGAGATTCCTTATACGTTAAGTTAACGTATTATACAGAGATTCCCCCAATTTGGCAGATGAAGTTTTCGACACTCAACAGAAAATTTGACGAGATTTAAAATGACTTCTTATTTTCCTATGCATTATTTAAATAAGATAATTTAAACAAAATTTACCACTCAACACTGAGTCTACCAATCACCATAAATTTGAGTTTTAAGGTGATTGGCTTAAACAAGATGATAAGTAAACTAATCTGCAACAAGATTTAGCGTAATGCACCAATATAGTGATGATGCACCTGTGCACGATAAATTTCTTCCTCGGTCACTTCATCCTCGCGATACTGTGTCGGCTCAACTACGGTTTCAGCCACTACCTCTGGTTCAATCACTGTATCCAAATCCATGAAACTTCTTAAGCGTTCAGCCTGACGAACTAACTCTGTATCTCCTGTAGCCAAAGCCAAATCGACCACATGACGGGCATAATCCTTATTTTCAGCGAGGTACATCGCGTCAATGACACGCCCGGACACACGACGCAAACGCGTATAAATTAAAGTTGCAGCGGAAAAAGCCTCAGGATGAGCAACGAATCCATGATTAGACATCTTTTTCAATCCCCCAGTTTTATTGAATTTAATACGAATAATGACTTCACAGCAGATTGCGCAAATGAAGTGAAATTTCAAATGCACATCGCCATTTAATGGACTTAACTTAGCAAAATACATACCAATTTTGAGAACCAAGTCGGTAAAAGTGCATTTTTTTATGATCTGCTTATGCAAACACGCAATTTAAAAAGCTTTCAAAGCCAAAATCAGTTAAACTTTGCCAAGTATTTTTTTAAATCTTGGTCTATCTAATTTATGAATAGCTCTTCCCGTTTAAGCAACTATTGGGTCACATGTGCAGATGGGCTAGAAACCTTACTCCAAGAAGAATTACAAGGTCTAGGCATCGAACAAATTGAACGCTTTCCAGGGCGTTTAGTTTTTAAAGGCACGCTAGAACAAGCCTATCGTATTTGCATGTGGTCACGTTTGGCTTCACGTGTTCTGCTCCCTATTCATACCCATGAACTTGAACGCAGCCATGATGCGCGTGATGTTGCTGAAGAACTGTATGAAGGCGCAATCAGCTTTGACTGGTCACTTATTTTTGCACCACAAAGTACTTTTGCTATCCGTTTGCACGTTGAACGCGAAATTATGGTGAACAGCCAATTCGCAACTTTACGTGTTAAAGATGGTGTGGTGGACTCGTTCATGGAAGCTGTTGGTCGTCGACCAAGCATTGATACCAAGCAACCTGAAATTACTCTATACGTCCTTGCAGGTAAAACTGAACATACTTATTGCTTAGACTTATCGGGCGATTCTTTACATAAACGTGGTTATCGTCGTTATATGACGGATGCCCCAATCAAAGAAAACTTGGCGGCTGCAATTTTGCAAAAAGCCAAACTTCAACAATTACGACCAGACATTATCTTGGACCCAATGTGTGGTTCGGGTACTTTCATTATTGAATCTTTAATGTTGTTGACTGACCGTGCCCCTGGTTTAGTGCGTCGTTTTGGTTTTAATGGTTGGAATGGTCATAACCATGAATTATGGATGTCAATTAAAGCGGAAGCTGCTGAACGTCATCAACAAGGTCTGGCTCAACCTTTACCAAAGTTTTATGCTTTTGATGCAGACTGGGAAGCAGTAAAGGCAACTAAACAAAATATTATCGCTGCGGGTTTTGAGAGCCTGCTCGAGCAAATTCAGATTGAAGAACGCACCCTTTCTGACTGGCCAGATTTTGAAGTCGGCAATAAAACAGCCTTTATCGTCACAAACCCTCCTTATGGTGAACGTTTAGGTGATAAAGCATCGAACCGTGCATTGTATTTGGGTCTATCTGGGTTATTACAAAAGAACTTCCCGAATCAAACTGCCGCTGTGATTGCAGCAGCCGTTGAACAAGCGGACGTGATGGCATTTAGTGATCCGCAAACTATGCGTTTGATGAATGGTAAATTGCCAATCTACGTCCGCTTAGGCAAGATCAAGCCTGCAACCGTCATGAAGCCATTCCTTGAAACTTGGCAACCCCTGCAATTTGACCCAATTGAAGGTGCAGAAGACTTTACCAATCGCTTACAGAAAAACATGCAGACCCTGAAAAAATGGGCAGTAAAAGAAGGCATTTTCTGTTTACGTTTATATGATGCCGACTTACCTGATTTTAATGTAGCCGTTGACTTGTATGGCGACCGTCTGCATGTGCAAGAATACGCGCCACCAAAAAGCATTGATCCTGAAAAAGCCAAAAAGCGTTTTAACTTGGCTTTAGCTGCGATTCGTGCCGTAACAGGTCTGGGGCGTGATGCGATCTTTATCAAGACCCGTGCGCGTCAAGAAGGTAAAAATCAGTACACTAAACAAAGTACGGCATCTAAACGTTTTATCGTGCAAGAAGGTCAAGCGAAAATTTTAGTTAACATGACGGATTATCTTGATACAGGCCTGTTCCTCGATCACCGTCAAATTCGTTTGCGTATTGCCAAAGAAGCGCGTGGTAAGCATTTCCTAAACTTGTATAGCTATACCTCAACAGCAAGCTTACATGCTGCTTTAGGCGGTGCAGCAAGTACCACTAGTGTGGATTTGTCGAATACATATCTGAACTGGTCAAAAGAAAACTTCGTCTTAAATGGTTTAACTGTCGATCATGCCGATGAACAGCATCAATTCTTTGCTAGCGACTGTTTTGAATGGCTCAAAGAAGGTCATGAGCAATATGACTTGATTTTCATCGATCCACCAACCTTCTCGAATTCGAAGAAGTTCTACGGCACCTTTGATGTACAGCGTGACCACGTGTCTCTACTGAAACGTGCTATGAACCGTTTAACCACGGAAGGAACGCTTTACTTCTCTAATAACTATCGTGGTTTTGAATTAGATGAAGAAATTGAAGCGATGTTTAACGTGCAAGAAATCACCCAAGAAACCATTGGGCCAGACTTCAAGCGCAATCAAAAAATCCATCGTGCTTGGAAAATTCAGCATCACCCAGTCTAATCTTTCAGTTAAAAAAAAGACCGCTAAAGCGGTCTTTTTTTTAGAAGTGATTTTTTAGTGCGCAACCAATACTAAAGCTTTTCACTTTGTGGGGCATCTACAACAATCAGGCTTGGAACTTCCTCTTCATCCAACTTCGTTGTCTTAGCAATAACAGCCGTTGCTACACTATTACCGATAATATTGGTTGCTGTGCGACCCATATCAAGGAAGTGATCAACTGCAAGGATAAGTAATAACCCTGCTTCTGGAAGTTTAAACATAGACAATGTAGCAGCAATAACAACCAGTGAAGCACGAGAAACACCCGCAATACCCTTACTGGTAATCATTAGAGTCAAAAGCATCAACAGTTGTTGAGAAAGACTAAGGTCGATGTTATATGCATGTGCGATAAATAATACGGCAAATGTCATATAGATCATCGAACCATCAAGGTTGAAAGAATAACCTAATGGTAAAACGAAACTAGTGATTCGCTTAGGAACTCCAAACTTCTCTAAAGATTCCATCAATTTTGGATATGCAGACTCACTACTCGCTGTAGCAAAACCCAAAACAACTGGTTCACGGATTGTTTTTAACAATCTGAACACATCCTTTTTCAAAAAGATAAATCCAGCCGTGATGATAACTGCCCAAAGAATAAATAAGCTGGCATAAAACTCAGCCATGAACGAGCCATAATCAAGAATAATCTTTGGACCTTTTACAGTAATTGCTCCTGCAACAGCAGCAAAAACAGCAATTGGGGCAAATGTCATTACGTAATCAGTAATCTTAAACATTACCAAGCTTAATTCATCAATGATCTTACCGATGATAGAGCCATCTTTTTGCAGATGATTAACGTAAGCCAACGCTGAACCGAAAAATATAGAGAAGATAAGAATCTGAAGAATCTCATTATTCGCCATCGCTTCAGCAAAGCTTTTTGGAAATATATGAGTAATGAAGGTTTGCAAACTGAGGTTTGTTGCGCTAACCCCTACATCGACTGGAGCAGTCGGAATAGGTAAATTCATTCCAACGCCTGTTTGGAAAAAATTAGCGAGTCCTAAACCCAATAAAAGAGAGATGAATGATGCACCAATAAACCAACTCATTGCCTTTAAGGTGATTTTACCTAAAGCTGAGGATTTACCCATTGAGATAATGCCTGAAACAATCGTTGCAAACACCAATGGCGCGATGATCATTTTAATTAATCTTAAAAATACATCGGTTAAAATTTTGAAATATGACGCAATATTTTCGGCTTGAACAGGTGTTAAATAATAGTGGAAGATGCAACCAATAACGATGCCTAAAACCATGGCAATAAGAATAAACTTCAGCAGTTTTTTCTGATTCATATCAAATGTCCTTTTACAACCTTAAAAACGACAAAGCAAGATATTGAAAAATATAGCTTTAATCTAATTTCATCAAAATCAAATCCTATTTGATTCAGAAACAATGGATGGAATTTAAACAAATTAAAAGAAAATTAATAATGAAAAAAAGTAGAAACCTATGCAAAAAATGCATAACTAATCCTAGTATTTTAAATAATTTGCCAATGACTTAATTGATTAATAAATCTTAAATATAGACCTTCAATTGTATTAATTATTTCAGTTACAAATAATATTTTACTGATTGGTAAATAATCCGATTTTATTCTTATTATTTCATTGAGAATATTTAAAACTCTATGTAATTGAAAATACGCATGAATACATTATTTAATTACGAACAGGAAGGATAATTAAGAACACATTCTCATTATATTTTCACATTCAAGGGAGAATCCAAAGAATAAATATCAACATTTTTCTCGGTTATTTAAATAGTACACATCCAAAGACTTTATAAGAATTGAATTCCGAAATAGGTAAAACATGCAAATTAAGATTGATAAGAATTTGGCTAATGCTTGGAAAAATGACTTAAAATTATTGCCCCCAATTAATGAATGCCTTTCGACAGAACTCATTGAACATTGTGCGAAATTAGCACAAAAATATCTAAATTTGAGAGATATTCATCTTAATGAATTAAAAGTAGGAGGTGGATTACTTGAGTTTTGCAATTTACCTATTGATGATCAGCTATGCCAACCTCCATCCAGTGCTGCAAGACCCTATTCTAAAGGGTATATCTCAGAACTCGTGCTACTAGGGGTTACAAAAGCGTGTGGTTTAAATCCTTTTGCTTACAAAGAAGAAAAAAAAGGAGCATTAGTACATGAAATCACACCTAAGGACTTAAAAAATAATACCCACATTTCTTCTGTAAGAATGGCAGAGTTTGACTTTCATACCGAGGGAGCTTATTTGTCTCGAAATATTAGACCACATACTCTGTCATTAATGTGCCTTGTAGATGAACAACGAACTGCTACTAATTTGGTAAAGATTTCGGATGTAATTAAAAAATTAAGTCATAAATCTAAAAGTGTGTTGGCTGAGTCAAGATTCGTCCATACAGCACCAGAAACATTTAAAGTACAGAATAAGCGAATAAAGAGTTCAATTTTTGACTTGGTCGATGGGAACTATGAGATTAAAGCAGCATTACACAACCTTAATGCAACAGATGAAGACAGTGAATCAGCATTGTATGAACTGAAAGCAATAGTTTCTGAGAATCAAATTCAGAAATCATGGAATGCTGGTGATCTCATCATTTTTAATAACCTCCGTTGTTTACATAGACGTAGTGAAGTTAAAGGTAACCGCTGGTTGCAGGGATGTTATGGCACATACACATTCTCATCTGCAACCGTTTTGGACATTCAATAGTTGGTTATTCAATGATTTTTGAAGTTGTAATCAGAGTTTTCTTGTTAATCACAATCTCAATTATTGGCTGGGGTGTGGGTAAGAAATTTAAATTAGATTCCAAAGATATTTCAACCTTGCTTGTTTATATTATTTCCCCATTCGTAATTTTTTATTCAATTATCGAATCACCAGCAAATTGGACCTATCTCAAATTTTCTTTAAGCGCATTTTTAGTGGCATCGTTCATGGCTGTAGCGGGGCTACTCTTTGCAAGATGCTTCTGGAAAGACAGTCGAGTAAATCTCTTTGGCTTCGCAGCAGGTACAGGTAACACAGGGTATTTCGCATTGCCATTGATTCTTGCAATTTTTGATAAAACACAAATAGCCATGGCTATTTTTATTATCATTGGTATTAACCTATATGAATTTACTGTGGGTTATTTGATTACTGCTAAAGGCTCACTAAACATTAAAGAAAGTATTTTAAAAGTCATAAAAATGCCTATTCTTTATGCTGCATTTTTAGGAATGATTTTTAAATATCTCGATATTCAATTTGATGAAGTCTTCCTTTCCTTCTTGGCGAATTTTAAAGGTGCATATAGCGTTTTGGGGATGATGACCATTGGGATTACAATTGCAAAATTTTCAAAAATTGAGATTGATTGGCTTTTCTCAGTATTGGCTTTGGCTTGGAAACATCTTATTTATCCAGTTTTTGGCATTTTAATTTTTATGTTTATCTTTCCTGTAAACAAACAAATACTTCAAATTGTGGCCCTAATGGTTGCTACACCTATGGCTGGTAATGTTGTGGTTATTTCTAATACGTTAGGACTTCATCCTGAAAAAGCAGCCACATCAGTAATGTTGAGTACAATGCTAGCGTTGATCACTGTACCAATAGCCCTATTTTTTGTAATGAAGTTCTAAATCTATTCAACCTCCCCATCTAGCATAGTGGGAAGGCTCATCTTCTCATTGAGGCATCATCAATAAACCTACAGGTCTTTAATTCAAGAATTTACTTGCTCAAGAAAACTTGCTGTTGATTAATATCTCTAAGTCTAACTCAATTAAACTCTATCTCACCTAATACACACGAAGGTAAAATAGAGCTTTAGTTTTAAAATATTTTATAAAATCATTCTGTTAAAAATTTCTTCTCGCCATATTTATATTCCATCGACATTTTCATCACATCACCATCACGTTTCAACTGTCCTGATTGCTGCATACTGCTGAGCATCGTTTCAATATCTTGATCCGACATCGACAGACCTGCCTTACCCGGAATGCTATTCATGATTGAAGCGACCATGTTCTTATCAAATTGCACATCGGCCTTATATTCAACTAGACTCGGCACCATAGCGACCATGCCTTTTAAGGTCTTTTGATGGCTTGGCATAAAACGACCTGTTAGACTGGCTTTAGCTTCACCTGTCCCAATCTTGATTTGATTATCACTAGAATCGAACTTAAAACCTTCATTAATGACTGCAAGTAAAGCAGGTTCCAAATCTTGTAATAATTTCTCTTGGGCTAAACAGCTATTCTCACTCTTTTCAATAATGTCGAACAACGCTTGGAGTTTGGCACGGTTTACATCCTGTACGTTAAAGTTAAACTTCACATTTTGTATGACAGGTGAAAATGTCATTTTCATTTCACCAACTTGAACTGCCATTTTTGTATTTAAAACGCGATCTGTAAGATCACTTTCTGCTTCAACTCGATAATTTTTTAATTCAGCACTTATTGGGTTATTCAAACCTCGATCTGCCATTTTCAGCAAATCCATTTGAACCGTCGTTTTTCCTGCTTCCAGATAATTACCATTCAACCCTTGATTGGTTTCAATTTTCAAACCGGTCATTTGAAAATGAGTTTCTGCATCCATCACAGTCAAATTAGGAATGTCTAATTTCAAGTCCTGCATTTGCAATTGATCATTCACAGGCTTCGCACGATATTCCAAAGTGACTGGATCTAAACGCGTCTGTATTTTGGCTTCATTTCGCACAATCACGGGGGTGGTCAAGGTAGATTTCATTGTCCCTAACCAATTCACATGTGTGTTAAGCTTTAATGGTTGATTCACTAAAGATTTCAAAGCACTATCTGCTTGTACAACTTTAACATCTGATTGAATTTGGTAACCATTCCAACTACGTTTAATCTGATCGCGCCCTGTGAGTTTAATCACTTCTTTTGGCTTACATGGATCAAGAATCAACTCAGCTGTCCAGTCGGCGCTACCTTGCAAAGCCCCCATTTGGAAGTTTTGATAGTTCAAGCTTAGATTTTTACTTGGTTGTTTCGCTTCTTGCTGATAGTAAGTTTGCAAGCTTTTATCTGCATATAAATTTCCCCCCACCGCTAATGTAGCAACTGCAACGACGCCACCAACACCCCATTTTATTTTCGACATGAATATATCTCATATTGTGTATTTCTTATGTTTGCGCAGTATAATCAAAAACACCATATAAAGATAATTATTTTACATATAAGGGACTTATAGGTGATTCTTATCACGCTATTATGCATTTAATTGTCAGTTTATGACCCAAAATATCAAATTAATACAAGTCTTGTAATGTAAAAAAACCAGCCGAAGCTGGTTTTTTTAGACTTAAAGTTAACTTAATTTCAATTTATCAAACAACAAATGTTGATGATCTGATTTGACCAAGATAGTATCTCCAGCTTGAAACTCTCCAGCCAGAATTTTCTGAGCCAGTGGATTTTCAATTTGTTGCTGAATGGCACGTTTCAATGGACGTGCACCATAAATTGGATCAAAACCTGCATCAATCAATAAGTCGAAGGCAGTATCTTCAACAGATAAACTCAAGTCACGTTCAGCTAAACGGCTACGTAAACGATCTAATTGAATATCCGCAATACCTCGAATCTGTGCTTTTTTCAACGAATGGAAAATCACGACTTCATCAATACGGTTAATGAACTCTGGACGGAAGTGTTGAGAAACTGCACTCATCACTACTGCACGCACTTCATCATCCGTAGCCCCCTCACCCAATTCACGTACATCTTGTGAACCAAGGTTAGAAGTCATCACAATCACTGTATTCTTAAAGTCAACCACACGACCTTGCGAATCCGTAAGACGACCATCATCCAACACCTGTAGCAAGATATTGAATACATCAGGATGTGCTTTCTCAACTTCATCAAACAGCACTACACTATACGGTTTACGGCGTACAGCTTCAGTCAATACACCACCTTCTTCGTAGCCAACATAACCTGGAGGTGCACCAACTAAACGACTGACCGAGTGTTTTTCCATGAACTCACTCATATCGATACGAATCATCGCATCATCACTGTCAAACAAGAAGTTTGCCAATGCCTTGGTAAGTTCAGTTTTACCCACACCTGTTGGTCCAAGGAACAAGAATGAACCGCTTGGACGATTTGGATCAGACAAACCTGCTCTCGAACGGCGAACCGCATTCGATACTGCTACAACAGCTTCATTTTGTCCAACTACGCGGTTATGTAAGAACTCTTCCATCTGTAACAGCTTTTCACGTTCACCTTGTAACATTTTAGCGACTGGAATACCTGTTGCAGCACTTACCACTTCAGCAATTTCATTGTCTGTAACTTTGTTACGTAGTAGTTTTGGTGCTTCGTTTTCTTCAGCAACCTCAATACGCTCTAATTGCTTCTGTAGCTCAGGAATCACGCCGTATTGCAGACGACCTGCTTCAGCCAAGTCACCCTCACGCTGTGCCTTTTCTAAAGCAATACGCGCCTGATCCAACTTGATTTGAATATCTTTGTTGCCTTCAACTAAAGCTTTGTCGGCACGCCAGATTTCTTCAAGGTCGTTATATTCTTTCTCTACCGTTGCAATTTGTTCTTCAAGATGCTTAATCTCGCCTTTCGCACCTGCATCTTCATCTTTCTTGACCGCTTCTAGCTGCATTTTCAATTGAATAAGACGACGATCCAGCTTATCCAGTGCTTCAGGCTTAGAGTCCAGCTCCATTTTAATACGTGATGCAGCTTCATCAATCAAATCAATGGCTTTATCTGGTAATTGACGGTCTGTGATATAACGATGCGACATTTTTGCAGCAGCAATAATGGCAGAGTCCAAAATCTGCACACCGTGATGCGTTGCATATTTCTCTTTTAAACCACGTAAAATTGCAATGGTATCTTCCACACTTGGTTCATCCACCAAAACTTTTTGGAAACGACGTTCTAGTGCAGCATCTTTTTCAATGTATTGGCGATATTCATCTAGTGTAGTCGCACCAACACAACGTAATTCACCACGTGCCAAAGCAGGTTTCAACATATTCCCTGCATCCATTGCCCCATCACCTTTCCCTGCACCTACAAGGGTGTGCAGTTCATCAATAAATAGGATAATGTCACCTTCATGTTTGGCTAAATCTTTAAGAACAGCTTTTAAGCGCTCCTCAAATTCGCCACGATATTTCGCACCCGCAAGTAAAGAACCTAAGTCTAAAGAGAGAACACGTTTACCTTTCAAACTTTCAGGTACTTCACCATTCACTATACGCTGTGCCAAACCTTCAACAATGGCCGTTTTACCCACCCCTGGTTCACCAATCAGTACGGGGTTGTTTTTGGTACGACGAGACAACACCTGAATCGTACGACGAATTTCATCATCACGCCCAATAACAGGATCAAGTTTGCCTGCTAAGGCTCGTTCAGTCAGGTCTATCGTGTATTTATTCAATGAGTCACGTTGATCTTCATGATTATTACTCATGACCTTTTCATCCCCTCGAATTTTATTAACCACTTTACGTAGGCTATCACTGGTTACCCCTACGCTATTTAATAAAGACTTGGTTGCGCCAACTTCCGCTAAACCTATTAACACCCAATCAGTAGATAGAAACTCATCTCCAGCTTTTTGGGCGTAACTATCTGCCAAATTCAGCGCTTTAACTGATTCTGGGCTAAGGTTAATTTCACCAGTTGGGTTAGCGAGCGTAGGTGCATCTTTCAATGCTTGTTGCAACTTGGTTTGCAATTCACGTAGATTTGCCCCCGCCTGTTGCAAAATACTGGCATTCGAAGCTTCTTCCAATAAAGTCGATAGCACATGAATGCCGTCAATGGAGGTATGATCTTTCCCCATTGCCAAGGATTGAGCATCAGAAAGGGCTTGCTGTAGGCGGTTTGTAAATTTTTCAAAACGCATTCTTGTTATTCCTCACAACAAATTTTTAACTTGTAAGATATATGGGAACTTATTTTTAGATTTCAAATAAATTTTTATATATTTTTCAATATCTTAAATTAAAAAATATTATAGATGTTAGTTATAATATTGGTCTGATTATTTTTATTTTCAAGAGTATTGATGTAATTTTTCTCTATCTAAAAAATTGACCCAATTAAAACCAAACTCTAGAAATTTTTTGTTGCATATTCGAATGCAAGTTAGCATATTTAAAGTCAAAAAAAAGCTGATGAATCACCAGCTTTCTCAGGCTTATACAGCTTCTATAATTTCAAAATCATGGGTAATTTCTACACCACCATCAGACAACATTTTACTTGCTGAACAGTACTTTTCTGCAGAGAGTTCGACAGCCTTCGCAACCTGTTTTTCCTTCACCGCAGTACCCGTTACCACGAAGTGCAAATGGATTTTGGTAAATACAGCAGGAATGCTATCGGCACGTTCTGCCTTAAGTTGACATACAACATTTGTCACATCTTGACGAGATTTTTTCAAAATGGTCACAATATCGAAGGAAGCACACCCACCAAGTCCCATTAATATAAGCTCCATGGGACGTGGTCCACGGTTTTCACCACCATACTCTGGGGATCCATCCATCACCACACTATGGCCACTTTCTGATTTCGCTTCAAAAGCAACATTCTCTAGCCAATGTACACTTGTTTGCATTGCAACTACCTAAAAAAAGCTATAAATTTACCGTGTACCTGTACACTAACATAATTTGAGTTGATAAGGAATTTCACCTCTTCAGTGTGACAAGTTCATTTTAGGTCTTGTGCGATCTATTATTTATCCATTTTCGGAAACCAAAAGCATGACTTCAAACTTTTCACAGCTGAGCACTGATGCGCTATCGCCAGGTCAATTACCTGAATCAGTCAAAGCATTATTAAAACGAGCATATATAAACCGCTACCCTAAACGTACAACTATTGTTGATGCAGGGACGGAATCAAAATCACTTTATTTGATTTTAAAAGGGTCAGTATCTATTATTTTACGTGAAGATGATGAACGTGAAATTGTAGTTGCATATTTAAACCCTGGGGACTTCTTTGGGGAAATGGGGCTCTTCGAATCAAATCCACAACGTACTGCAGAAGTACGTACACGTGATGTTTGTGAAATTGCTGAAATTACCTATGAAAACTTCCATGAGTTAAGTAAACAATACCCTGACTTGAGCTATGCTGTATTTGCTCAATTGGTTCGTCGTTTAAAAAACACCACACGTAAAGTAACAGACCTTGCCTTCATTGATGTTTCTGGTCGTATTGCGCGCTGCTTGATTGATCTTTCAGGACAGCCAGAAGCCATGATTTTACCAAATGGTCGCCAAATCCGTATTACACGTCAAGAAATTGGTCGTATCGTAGGTTGTTCACGCGAAATGGTTGGTCGTGTACTTAAAACCCTCGAAGACCAAGGCATGATTCAAACTGACGGTAAAGCAATTCTTATTTTTGATGTATCTTTAGAACAGCCAAATACTGATGATGACTACGAAGATGATGAAGAGTAATTCTTCTGATTATCTTAGAAAAGCAAATCGAATGATTTGCTTTTTTTATGCTAACTAATTCAATTTTTTCACAAAACAACTTACAAGTATTCATTAACAAACTTACCTGTTTACGATAGTCTGAAAAAATTGTTCAGCTCTTATTCAGGATAGTCTTTATGCAATTCAAACCATTAGGCGATAGTGGCATTCTTGTTCCAGAAATTTGTTTGGGTACCATGACTTTTGGTGAACAAAACACACAGCAAGAAGCTTTTCTACAACTGAATTATGCTTTAGAGCATGGACTCAACTTCTGGGATACCGCAGAAATGTATCCTGTCCCACCAAAACCTGAAACGCAAGGTCGTACTGAAACCATTATGGGTAATTGGCTTGCGCAACATGGTGGTCGTGATCAATTATTTATTGCCTCTAAAATTGCTGGCCCCTCACAAGGTGGAAGCCATATTCGTGACGGACAAACTCGTTTTACTGCGAATGAAATTGCTTCTGCTTTGGACGACTCACTCAAACGCCTACAAACAGACTATATTGATCTTTATCAACTACACTGGCCGCAGCGTAACACTAATTTCTTTGGCAAACTGGGCTATGGGAATGCAGAAGCCTTAGACGAAAAACCAATTACAGCACTTGCCGACACATTGCTCGCACTAGCGAATGAAGTTAAAAAAGGACGTATTCGCCACATTGGACTCTCTAATGAAACTCCATGGGGAACTATGAAGTTTATCCATTTAGCAGAGCAACTAGGCCTCGAAAAAATCGTGAGTGTGCAAAACCCATATAATTTACTGAATCGTAGTTATGAAGTTGGAATGGCTGAAATAGCAAAATATGAAGGTGTAGGACTACTGGCATATTCCCCACTTGCCTTTGGTTACCTAACGGGTAAATTCCGTCATGGTGCCCGCCCAACGAATGCACGAATTACCTTATTTTCACGTTTTAGCCGTTATAGCAATCCAGAAAGCGAATGGGCAACGGAACAATATGCACTTCTCGCAGAGCAACACGGTCTAAGTTTGACACAAATGGCACTCGCTTTTGTTAAACAACAGTTTTTTGTGACCAGTACCATTATTGGTGCGACCAACCTAGATCAACTTAAAGAAAATATCGCTGCCTTTGAACTTGATCTGCCTTCCGAAGTAATTCAAGGCATTGAAGCAATTCACCGTCAGCAACCCAATCCTGCACCATAGAGATTTCACTGTCATTCACTCAGTTGAAGCACTGCTTCACCTACCGTAGACTTATCTTCTGTTTAAAATACAGATACTCTCAAATCAAAAAAGGATGCCACAGCATCCTTTTTCCACTCCAACCAAACAATTAGCGCTTGTTATATACCGCTTGCGCTGCTGGTAAATTTTTACGCATTGCATCAATACGTTGACTGTTCGATGGGTGAGTTGACAAGAACGATGAGCCACCTGCACCATCCAGCTTGTTCATTTTTTCCCAAAGCGTAATTGCAGCTTGAGGGTTATAGCCTGCTTTTGCCATGAGCATCAATCCGCCTTGGTCAGCACGGCTTTCTAGGCTACGTGAGTAAGGCAAGCCCACGCCAACTTGTGTCCCCAACTGTGCAGCCGCAGCACCCAATTGGCCTACACTATCACCTGCATAACTCAAGCCAATACCTAGTGCTAGATCTGTTAATGCTTGAGCACCAATTTTGTTTTTTGCATGTTCTTCTAAAGCATGAATCATCTCGTGACCCATCACTGCAGCAATTTCAGCATCAGTCAGGTTGAGTTTGTTTACAATACCAGTGTAGAACACAACCTTACCACCTGGTGCTACATAAGCGTTGACTTGATCAGATTTTAATACTGCCAATTGCCAATCAAATTTAGTACCCGTTTGGTTCATTTGATCAGCATAAGGTTTCAAGCGCGTAAATACTGAATAAATTCGTTTATACGTCGAAGAGGAGGTATCTAGCGTATTGTTCCCACGAGCTTCCTGAACAGTTTTGTTAAAACCTTGGGTTGCTGCAACATTTAAAGATGCTGTATCTGCACCCGCCATATCAGCAACTGTTGTACAACCAGAAAGTGTAACAGCTCCTGCTACACACAAACTCAACATCAGTTTGTTCTTCATTATTTTAATCTCCACCACTCTTGGATCACTTTAATATATGCGCATTATAAGCAATCAATGTGGAGCTTTGAATGAATAACAACTTCATAAACATAGTATTTATGTAATTGACTTAATACATAAACTGGTAACTTAACCAATAAATTAAACACACCACATTCAATACGAGATAAACCTGCCCTACAGGTTTGATTTTTTCTGCTAATTTCTCATCATTACGTTTAAACCATAAATAGGCATTTTGAATCAGAACAATAGGCACCAAAACACAAGCAATAATCACAGACAATCCAATTAAAGCATTATAAATTACATTAGGATCAGTGGTTTGCCCTTCAATAATCATCATGGCAATCGTGGGCGCACCGCCCATAGCAAAAATTAAAGAATATAAAATGGTATTTGAAATATTTTTGTGCATCCTGCCTAAATCCAGATTTACTGTTAAGTTATTGTATCAAGGCTATTTTGAAAAAGTGTACAAGCAAATGCAACTTTAGTCTGGATTTCAAAACCGTAAAATTTTTCAATTTAAACGCACAAGAAAAAGCCCCGCATCTGCGAGGCTTTTTAGCATGAACTAGTATCGATTAAGCATCAAATGGATGACGCAATACGATAGTTTCTGCACGATCTGGACCCGTTGAAATAATATCAATTGGGCATTCAATTAACTGCTCAATACGCTTGATGTAGTTAATTGCATTTTGTGGAAGCTGTTCAACGCTGGTTGCACCAACTGTTGATTCTGTCCAACCAGGCATTGTTTCGTAGATTGGTTTTAAGTTTTCATACGCAAGCGCATCAGAAGAACCTACACAACCTGAATCTGTATTTTCATAACCCACACAGATTTTCACTTCTTCTAAACCGTCTAATACATCAAGTTTAGTTAAGCAAATACCTGAAAGTGAGTTTACGTCTACAGAACGACGAAGAATTTCTGCGTCAAACCAACCACAACGACGTTGACGACCTGTAGAAGCACCAAACTCATGACCTACAGTTCCTAAGTGACGACCAATTGCATCACCTGTATCAGTCGCTGCATCGTAATGCAATTCAGTTGGGAATGGACCTGCACCTACACGTGTTGTATACGCTTTAGTGATACCCAAAACATAGTCTAAATGTAATGGACCCAAACCTGAACCAGAGCTTACGCCACCCGCGGTCGTGTTTGAAGAAGTCACAAATGGATATGTACCATGATCAACGTCAAGTAATGAACCTTGAGCGCCTTCAAACATAATGTTGTCGCCGTTTTTACGGTAGTTATGCAATTCTGTAGTTACATCAACCACTAACGGAGCAACAACTTCACGCCATTGATCACAAAGTGCAATCACATCTTCCAACTTAACCGCTTCAACACCGTAGTATTGAGTTAACTGGAAGTTATGGTAATCCAACACTTCAGCCAATTGTGCTTTTAATGCTTCACCGCCACGCACCAAGTCTGCGACACGTACAGCACGGCGCGCCACTTTATCTTCATACGCTGGACCAATACCGCGACCCGTTGTACCGATTTTTGCATTGCCACGCTTTTTCTCACGTGCTTGGTCAAGTGCAATGTGGTTCGGAAGAATCAATGGACAGTTTGGAGAAATACGTAAACGCTCTTTAACTGGTACGCCTTGCTCTTCAAGAATAGTCATCTCTTTGATTAACGCTTCTGGTGAAAGCACAACACCGTTACCAATTAAGCACAATACGTTTTCACGTAAAATACCAGATGGAATGAGGTGTAATACAGTTTTCTTACCACCAACCACGAGAGTATGACCTGCGTTATGTCCGCCTTGATAACGAACTACCGCAGCCGCTTGATCTGTGAGCAGGTCGACGATTTTACCTTTACCTTCGTCGCCCCATTGGGTACCAAGTACCACAACATTTTTGCCCATAATAGCCTCATTACATCATGCTGTTAAAATTAAAACTCCAAGTAGTGACATGAACACTACTCGCAGTGGTTAAATTGGTTTAACTTGCCACTCACCAGCAACATCAACCAGTTGATGTGTTGCATTTGGAATAGAGTTTAAATCATCATTACCCAATAACTGAATTACACTTAAGCCTTGTGCTCTAACCGCTGCAATCGCTTGTTGTAAATCAGCATTCATACCTTTAGGCGCAACAACCACAGAGATTGCATTAAACTGCCCTGCACTGAGTGCATATAAGTCACAACTAAAACCTGTTGCAGGACGCGCACGACCAAAATGTTCACCAATACCATCATAACGACCACCTTGTGCCAAAGAAGCAGCTCGGTTTGGTGCATACACGGCGTACATTAAACCTGTGTGGTAGTGGTATGAGCGTAACTCTACAACATCAACGCCAATCAGGAGATTTGGCCAACGTGCCTGAATTGCAGACTGCGTGGTTTTTAACTCATCCAAAGCATGTTTGAATGCTGTGTCTGCTAAAATTTCTGCACTAAGATGAGTTTGTAAGGCATCAAGATCACTTGAATAACGACCTAATGCATAAAAATCAGCACCGCAGTTCAAATCTTGCGTAAATTCTGCCAGCTCAGGTAATGCTTTACGTTGATAAAGGTCTGAAAGTTCGCGTTCAGTATTTTTGTTTAAACCCGCACGCTTAACCAAGCTACGGAATAAACCTACATGCCCCAAATCCAGATGGACACCGTCTACCAAGCCTGCTTTTTCAATCAGACCTAGCATTACATCGACCATTTCAACATCAGCATCAATACTGTCAGAACCAAACAATTCTGCACCCAGTTGTAATGGCGCACGTGTGGTATTAAAGCCTTGCGGCTTGGTATGTAGAACAGTACCTGCATAACAATAACGAGCCACACCTTCCACAGGATGAACATGTGCATCTATACGCGCCACTTGTGGCGTCATATCCGCACGCACCCCAAGCAAACGTCCAGATAATTGGTCGATTACTTTAAAAGTTGCAAGGTCTAAATCGTGATTTGATTCGGATAAAGAAGAAAGGGATTCTATGTATTCAATAAACGGCGTGTACACCAACTGATAACCTCGAGATGCGAGGAAATCCAAGGCGTCACGGCGCAAGTTTTCAATTACTTGCGCTTGCTCTGGTAATACATCAGCTACACCATCAGGTAATAACCATGTCTCTGAAATGGGCATGTTGTAAACCTAAATTCTTGTCAGCGCGGAAGTAATCCGCATAAAAAAATCGGGAGCACACCCGATTTCTCCTAGTTTAGCACGATAGTTCACACCATGCACTGAGATTTTTTACATTTAATACCATTCTCTGCACAAATTTCGCATCATTCAATCACACACTAAGTCAACGATTGTTATCAACAAATTGATTTCTTTCTATGCGCTTGTAGCTATAGAGGCAGTTCAGTTGTCTGTTTAATACTCTGAAGTGGAATTTCAGTTTTTACGTTCTGAATACCTGTAATTTTATTTAAATGCTGAATTTGGAATTTTCGATAAGCATCTAAATCAGACACCACAATTCTTAAAAAGAAGTCACAATCCCCTGCCATCAATTGGCATTCCACGATTTCAGGAATTTCACGGACTGAATCTATAAAGTGATTGACCGTTTTTGCATCTTGCCCTTTTAACCAAATTCGTGCAAATACAGTTAAGCCTAAATTTACCTTCTGTGGATTCACCAAAGCCACATACTTTTCAATAATCCCAGCATCTTCTAACTGCTTCACGCGACGCAAGCATGGTGAAGCCGATAGACCAACCTGCTGCGCCAATTCATTATTCGCCAATTTTCCATCTTGCTGTAGCGTCTGCAAGATGCGTCGGTCAATTCTATCCATATTCACCTTTTTAGCACTAAATACTTTATATTTTAACTTTAGAGCAATTTTATGCTCAACTTACCTCAAATACCGCTTATTTTGGCGTCAAATATCATCATAAAGTTTTTAAAATAACCTCCTACTTTGTGAGGTTCCCCCATGTCCACTTTTAAAAGCAGCTCATCGCATTCGTTGATTTTAAACAGTCAAAACCAAGCTGAATTTTTTCGTGGCATTAAAACAACGCTTCCCATGCTGCTTGGTTTTGTTCCTTTGGCATTAGTACTCGGAACCCAAGCCGCTCAAAAGGGTTTTTCCATTGTAGAAGTATCCTTCTTAACGGGTTTAAATTTTGCGGGTGGCTCAGAATTTGCCATTCTGGAAATGTGGACCAATCCCCCACAATTCCTACTGCTGATGTTCATTACCTTTTTAATCAATAGTCGACATCTCCTTATGGGAGCAAGCCTCGTCCCCTATTTAAGACATTTACCTGACCATCAAGTCTACCCTGCACTCTTTTTCCTTTGCGATGAAAGTTGGGCCTTAGGATTATCCAACGCACAAAAAAGGATTCATCAAGTTGGACTAAGGCATGCATTTAATATGCCCTACTACGCAGGAGTTTGCTTAGCGTTATATGTCATGTGGGTATCAGTCACCACCCTAGGGGCTGTTCTTGGTCCAGTTTTGGGCGATATTCACCCTTATGGTTTTGATATGGCATTCCCAGCCATTATTTTAGTTCTATTGCGCGGAATGTGGACTGGTTTTACTGCAGCACGACCTTGGTTAGTCAGTTTGGTCGTTGCAGCGATTGCCTATTTATATTTACCCGCAGGTTGGCATGTCCCTTTAGGTGCAATCAGTGGCATCGCATCTGCATTTTTCTTAATAGGAGAAAACGAATGATCCATGCCAGCACTTTGATTGCGATTCTATTCATCGCCCTTACCACGTATTTGACCCGTTTATTGGGCTATGTTTTATTAAAAAATAAAACCTTGTCGGCCAAACATAAAAGGATTTTAGAAGTTGTACCAGGCTGTGTCCTGATTTCAGTCATTGCACCTTATTTTGTCAAAGATAACCCAGCAGACTTAATTGCAATCGTAATTACTTTGTTGGCAGCATCTCGGCTGCCGCTACTTTCGACTGTGGTCATTAGTATGTTAAGTGCAGCATTACTACGCCAAATTTTGATTTAAAAAAATTGGCGTAGTTGACTCAGCATTAGCGATTTGTTTGCTCGACTGATTTGCTCAATAAGCTAACTAATTCAGCATTTTGCAATTCCAATTGATGCGTTCTTTTTACAGTTTTATCAATTACTTCTTGTTGTACATGCATTTTTTTAGCAAGGTCTTGCATAATTTCAAGCGTTTTCTTTAAATTTTCTTCAAGATGTACCACTTTCTGCTCAAGATTTTGCTGATACTCTGTATCTCCTGTACTTTCACCTTGCTGTTTAAACTGAAACCACACCAGAAAAATAACTGCAACTGCCAATAGCAGGATAAATCCCCAGATTAACATCATCATATGTTTCTCATTGTCATTATGTCTTTCTTTTATAATATGCCAAGATGACTCTAATTTTTTATAAAAAGTAAAAGATAAACTCGATATTTTTCAAATATTCAGTCCTCATATATGTCATTTATATCAAGAAAGACAACCAAATCTACAGTAATGATATTTTGATACATGTTTTCTGTTCCAGAAATGCACATCAATCGATATATTCTATTCGCTAACAATTATTCAACTTTAGAAAAAACTGTTTATTGAGATCATCACTATGGAATTACATAGCAATCTTTACTATCACCATCCTGATAGTGCAATCATGGATCAACTCGACCATCTGTTCCAACAACATCAAGACAATCCAGTGACTTTTGTGCAATTGGCTAGCGCAATCAATTCTGAATATGGTGCTGAACTTGCACAAGAACTTATCGATCAAGTAGATCAAATCGAGTATGACCTTGCACCAGAAACAGTCTATCGGCTTGCAGGGTTTAGTATTCTGCACTTTGTCCACGGTTCGGCTGGCGATGACATTATGGAAGCCATCATGTTTTTCTTAAAAGCCTTAGTCCCTGCATTACATGTACAAGCATGGGGTTGTGGTGATGATGACCCGTGGGAGTTCTGGTTTAAATTTGAAGGTGATGAGCTCGTTCGTGAGGACGATGAACCGTTTAATGATCCAGATGAAGATCTCAACATCAAAGCCGAAATCTACACTTGGTGGCATCAAGATATGCCTAAAGAAATTCAAGAAGGCTTTTTGAACGAAACTGAAGAAGAATAACAGCTAAAGCACCTTATTTGCAGAACCCAATAAGGTGCTTGATGACTTATACAAAAGACTCACATAAATCTAGTAAGCGGTTGGCATAACCCCATTCATTATCATACCAAGCAAATACTTTCGCCTGATGCCCCACCACCATAGTCTGACTTAAGTCTACAATCAGTGAATAAGGTGAATGGTTAAAATCACTAGACACTAATGCTTCATCGGTCACTTGCATAATTTCAGCATAATCACTTTCTGCAGCACCAATCAACACTTCGTTCAGTCTGTGTACGGTAACTGGCGATTGCGACACAAAGCTCAAATCAATCGCAGCCACATTAATAGTTGGAACACGAATAGAATAACCATCAATGCGGTTTTCCATTTTCGGCATCACTTGCTTTAATGCTCCTAAAGCCGAAGATGTCGTTGGAATAATATTTTGCCCAGATGCACGGGCGCGACGCAAATCTCGATGAGCATGATCCAAAACCGACTGATCAGCGGTTACCGCATGAATCTCGGTCATTAATGCCGTTTGAATCCCAAAAGCATCATCAATAATTTTAACTAAAGGTACTAATGCCTGCGTGGTACAAGACACACTGGAAATAATTTGATCTGAAGCTTTCACTTCATGATGATTTACACCATAAACTATCGCCACATCGACCGTATCAAAAGGCGCAGCGCCAATAATCACACGCTTTGCCCCTGCCTGAATATGACGAGTAGCCGCTTCACGCGAACGGAATAAACCCGTACATTCCAATACCACATCAATATTTAACTGCTGCCAAGGCAAATTGGCAGGTTCAGCCTCACACAAAACTTGAACTTTTAGACTGGCAAGTCCTGCGTGAATATGCAAATAAATTTGCTCGTTTTCATGCTCAAGTTCAACTTTACCCTTGAAGCGACCATGTGTCGTATCGTACTTAAACAAGTGAATTAAGGTTTCAACATCAGCAATATCATTAATTGCTACAATCTCAAAATGGAAATCTTTAGGATTTTCGAACCAAGCCCGTAAAACGTTACGACCAATTCGACCAAATCCATTAATCGCCACTTTTTGCATGACTTTTCCTTTGTATGAAACCTTAATTTAAGCTGCCTTATGTTAATAGATTTTGTACTTTAGCCAAGATGTTTTCTTGCAAATCCAGCATAAAATTAAAAAAATGACAGCCTTGACGAAAAATACCACCCAATTCAACCTGAACACCCCTTCTACTGTGTTCACTTAATTTAGAAAATCTTAAAAAGTTTATTTACATAAAATAAATACAGACTAAAGGATGACTTACAATTCCATAGTTTTGTCATTAATTCATAGTAAAGTGATTGTGCATGGGGCTTTTTCCGTTATAATTTGGCGTTTTAAAAAATTAAGCCTGTATTTTATAGAATGTGCTAAAACCACCTATAAACAATACATTTAGCCAAATTCAAGATTTATGGAGTGACTTGGTTGTGAGTACTCGTTTTATGACATCAGCTGAAATTCGCGAAGCTTTTTTAAGCTATTTTGAATCGCAAGGGCATACACGTGTCGCGTCGAGTTCTCTAGTACCCGCCAACGACCCAACATTATTATTTACAAATGCTGGTATGAACCAGTTTAAAGACTGCTTTTTAGGTCTTGAAAAACGTGATTATGTTCGTGCAACTTCATCGCAAAAGTGTGTCCGTGCTGGCGGAAAACACAATGACTTAGATAACGTCGGTTATACAGCACGCCACCACACTTTCTTCGAAATGTTAGGTAACTTCTCCTTTGGTGATTATTTCAAACGCGATGCCATCAAATTTGCATGGGAATTCCTGACTAGCGATAAATGGTTAGCACTACCAAAAGACAAACTGTATGCCACGGTTTATCACACTGATGATGAGGCATTTGACATCTGGAACAAAGAAATTGGTTTAGATGCATCACGCATTATTCGGATTGGTGATAACAAAGGTGGTCAATACGCATCAGATAACTTCTGGGCAATGGGCGATACAGGTCCTTGCGGTCCATGTTCTGAAATTTTCTTTGACCATGGTGATCATATTTGGGGTGGCTTACCAGGCACACCTGAAGAAGATGGCGACCGTTTCATTGAAATCTGGAACAACGTATTCATGCAGTTTAACCGTACTGCGGATGGCGTGCTTCACCCTCTTCCAGCACCTTCTGTTGATACAGGTATGGGCTTGGAACGTATTTCTGCGGTTTTACAACACGTAAATTCAAACTACGAAATCGATTTATTCCAACACCTATTAAAAGCTGCGGCGGAAATTATTGGTTTAGATACAACAGCCTTAGAAGCTGAAGCAAAAGAAAAAGGCACGCCTGTTCAGTACCCTGCTTCACTTAAAGTGGTTGCTGACCATGCTCGTTCTTGCTGCTTCTTGATTGCAGACGGTGTAAACCCTTCAAATGAGGGTCGTGGTTATGTGCTTCGTCGTATCATCCGCCGTGCAGTGCGTCATGGTAACAAATTGGGTGCAACAGGCTCATTCTTCCATAAAATGTTGCAGCCTTTAATTGAAGTAATGGGTGCTGCCTATCCTGAGCTGGAAGCAAACAAAGCGCGCATTGAAGCACAGCTTTTGAAAGAAGAAGAGCAATTTGCTAAAACCTTAGAGCAAGGTTTGAAATTGCTTGAAGTTGAATTGACTCAACTGAAAGGTTCTGTAATCCCAGGTGAAGTTGTCTTCAAACTTTACGACACTTACGGCTTCCCTACTGACCTAACAGCTGATATCGCACGTGAACGTGATTTGACGATTGACGAAGCTGGCTTTGAAGTTGAAATGGCTGCACAGCGCCAACGCGCACGTGATGCTGGTAAATTCGCGATTGACTACAACAGCGTTGTAAAAGTTGAAGGTGAAACACAATTCGATGGATACAATGCAACTGCTGGACAAGGTCAAATTATTGCCTTGTATAAAGATGGTGAGCAAGTTGATGAAGTCGTTGAAGGTGATGAAGCCCTCATCGTGTTGAATCAAACACCTTTCTATGCTGAAAGTGGTGGTCAGATTGGTGATACAGGTATCTTCAAAAATGAAACTGGTATTTTTGAAGTTCAAGATACTAAAAAATCAGGCGGTGCATTTGTCCATCAAGGCATCGTGACTGTTGGTCATCTAAAAGCATCACAAACTGTTGACGCCATCGTAAAAGCAGATATTCGTGCCGCAACTGCGCGTAATCACTCTGCAACTCACCTTTTACATGCTGCATTGCGCCAAATTCTAGGCTCACATGTCCAGCAAAAAGGCTCTTTAGTTGCTAGTGATATTTTACGTTTTGACTTCGCCAACGATCAGCCAGTTTCATTTGAACAACTTCAAGAAATTGAGCGTTTGGTCAACGCTGAGGTGATCGCAAATACTGCTGTTAGCACTGAACTTCTTGACATCGAATCTGCAAAAGCCAAAGGTGCGATGATGTTGTTTGGTGAAAAGTATGGCGATGAGGTTCGTGTTCTTTCAATGGGTTCAATTATTGAAGAGAAGAACTTCTCGATTGAACTATGTGGTGGTATTCACGTACAACGTACTGGCGACATCGGCTTATTTAAAATCACTTCTGAAGGTGGTGTAGCTGCGGGTGTACGTCGTATTGAAGCAGTAACAGGTACTAAAGCTTTAGAAGTTGTACAAAAAGCTGAAGCAGATATTGTGCATATCAATGGTGTATTGAAAGCTCAGAAAGATCAAACTGTAGAAAAAGTTGAAGCAATTGTTGAAACTTCATCTGCATTGCAAAAACAGATTGAACAACTCAATCAGAAATTAGCAAGCTTGCAAGCTGCGGAACTTTTAAGCCAAGTTCAAACACTTGCAGGTCGCACAACGTTAATCACAACTGTTCAAGGTATGGATGCTAAAGCACTTCGCAACCTTCATGACGGTGTGAAATCAAAATTAGAAAATGCAGTAATCGTTCTTGCAGGTGTAGAGGGTGACAAGGTTAGCTTGATCGCATCTGTAGCAAAAGAATTTACTGCTTCTATAAAGGCGGGTGACATCATCAAACACTTAGCGAATGAGCTTGGTGGTAAAGGTGGTGGTAAACCTGACTTGGCACAAGGTGGCGCGCCACTAAACGAGAAGTTTGCAAAAGTGATGGCAGATTTAACTGCTTGGCTTGAAGCAAAATAAAACTTCACCTTTTGTGTAACTGACCCTGATTGGCACTTCGGGGTCATGGCTTATATGGAACAACTATGGCATTAATCGTTCAAAAATATGGCGGTACTTCTATGGGTACCCCCGAGCGCATTTTAAATGTTGCTCGTCGTGTGAAGCGCTGGCATGACCACGGCCACAAGGTAGTGGTTGTAGTATCAGCAATGAGTGGTGAAACAAACCGCTTATTAGCTCTCGCGAAAGCCATTACGGACACCCCTGACCCACGTGAACTTGACCAAATGGTCTCAACGGGTGAACAGGTAACGATTTCCATGTTAGCGATGGCGCTCAATTCAATTGGCGTTGAAGCTAAGTCACTCACTGGTCGCCAAGTTGGTATTAAAACGGACAGCGCGTTTACCAAAGCTCGTATTGAATCGATTGATACTGACGTAATGACTGAGCACTTAGATGCAGGTCGTGTCATTGTCGTTGCTGGTTTCCAAGGTTTTGATGCTGATGGCAACACCACAACTTTAGGTCGCGGTGGTTCAGATACTTCTGGGGTAGCTTTAGCGGCTGCACTAAAAGCAGATGAATGCCAAATCTATACCGATGTGGATGGTGTTTATACCACTGACCCACGTGTTGCACCGAAAGCGAAAAAAGTTGACCGTATCTCTTTTGAAGAAATGCTAGAAATGGCATCTTTAGGCTCAAAAGTTTTACAAATCCGCTCTGTTGAATTCGCAGGTAAATATCAAGTTCCACTGCGCGTATTATCAAGCTTTGATAATGATGATGACGGTGCATTTGATGAAGATTTCAAACAAAACGTAGGCACACTAATTACGACTGAGGCAGAAGACGATATGGAACAACCAATCATTGCAGGTATTGCATTTAACCGTGACGAAGCAAAACTCACTATCTTGGGTGTTCCTGATGAACCAGGAATTGCATCTAAAATCTTATCGCCGATCAGCAATGCCAATATCGAAGTGGATATGATTATCCAAAACGTAGAAGAAGATGGTACAACAGACTTTACTTTTACTGTAAATCGTACTGACTTGGCAAAAGCAAAGGCAATTTTAGAGCAAACAGCCAGCAGCATTGAAGGCTGTGAAGTTGTAACTCGTGATGATATCGTTAAAGTTTCAATCGTTGGTGTTGGTATGCGCTCACATGCAGGTGTTGCGAGCAAAATGTTCACAGCATTGGCAGATGAAAGCATTAATATTTTAATGATTTCAACATCAGAAATTAAAATTTCTGTACTTATTGAAGAAAACTATTTAGAGCTTGCTGTTCGTTGTTTACACACCGCATTTGGTCTAGACCGTGAACATGGCGAGTCAAGCGCACGCGCTTAAAAGATAATTGTCTTTTGTAAGACAATTTCTTTAAAATCCTATAAAAATACAGAGCCACTATAGTTTTTTCTATAGTGGCTCTGTTATATTAGCCCAGAGGCGTTTTAGTAAATTTCAACAGAATTCTATAAATACCTACCTATTTGTCTTTATAAGTTCTGTTAAAATTTTCTTTATAACGAAGGTTGTGTTTTTTTAACTTTTTAATCAATGCAGGTTTAGCATTTTGCAAGGAGATAAACATGCTGATTCTGACCCGACGTGTCGGAGAAACATTAATGATTGGGGATCAAGTCAGTGTTACTGTACTTGGCGTTAAAGGCAACCAAGTTCGTATTGGCGTAAATGCTCCAAAAGAAGTATCAGTTCATCGCGAAGAAATCTATCAACGCATTCAACATGAACGTGCGATGCACGAACACCTGCAACATCTCGATCAAGATTATCAGCCTTCTTTTGAAGAAGATAATTACTCCCAGAATAACTTTAATCGTTAAAATTAAACGTTATCTCCTAAAGCGGCTTTTCTAAGCCGCTTTAAATTTTCTAGCCTAGTCAAATTGTGACAAGGCTTTCTTTACTGGTGCATAACTGCGGCGATGTTCTGCAATAACACCGTGTATCGCAATAGCTTCAAAATGCGCTTTGGTTGGATAACCTTTGTGCTTGGCAAAACCGTACTGTGGATATTTCTGATCTAAAGCCACCATATCTCGATCACGCGTGACTTTGGCCAAGATACTGGCCGCAGAAATTTCTGCATGCAATGCATCCCCTCCAACTACAGCATCACAACTCATGCTTAAACCTTGTGGAATCTTATTTCCATCCACCAAGACATGCTCTGGTGTGATTTGTAATGCCTCCACTGCACGGCGCATTGCCAACAATGATGCTTGTAGAATATTGATGTCATCAATTTCTTCATGACTGGCTTCTGCAATTGCCCATGCCAATGCTTTTTCTTGAATCTCTAAAAATAACTTCTCACGCTTTTTCTCTGTGAGTTTCTTAGAATCATTTAACCCTTCAATTGGATTATTCGGATCAAGAATGACAGCTGCAGCCACAACCGAACCAACTAAAGGACCACGCCCTGCTTCATCTACACCCGCTACTCGCATGTCTTACTCTCATAAAAAATGGCTGGAAAATCAGCCATCTTAGAATTAATCATATATTCAATATACTTATTTTAACATTTCAGCTGTGCATGTTGCAGAAGTTTTTGTTGCAGCCAATGTCGAATAAGCATCTTTTGCCTTCGGATCTATAGCTGCTAAAGCCAATTGCTCTTTAGAGAACATTTTCGGTGCATTGTCGCCCACACATTTACATACTTCACGTTTTTTCTTTTGTTTTTGATCTTTAGATAAAAGTTTACTACCTACAATCCAAGTAGGATTACTCTCAATTTCCTTCATACATTTTTGGTTTGACGCTATTCGAATCACAGAAATGCCATCTGATTCTGAACCAGATAATGGTGAAGATACGCACGCAGAGAGCATTAATACTCCAGTTAAACACATTAAAAACTTATATTTTTTCATCATTATTCAACCTTTGTTTTACGTTAATAGATTTATAGGTCATTTATTGTTCTGAACAATATAAAATAAAATAAGATAAAGCACAAAAAGTATTGCAATAAAAAAGCTAGGAGATTCCTAGCTTTTCAAATTATTTATTTACTGCTTCACTCACACAACTTTGAATGGTTTTCGTCACAACATTATTGACTATCGTTGCACGTGCTGCAGGGTCTATAGCAGCAGTCGCCAAATCTACAGTCGTCACATTTTGTGGTGCTTTTTCGCTCACACAACCACAAATATCCGTTTGAATATTTTGTTTTTGCTCAGCAGTCATAAGCTGTGTAGACTTTTTCCAAGCAGGAGTATTATTTAATTCTGTCACACATTTTGAATTGATTGCAATTTTGATCGCTGCCATCCCTACTTGCTGGGTTGTCGCTGCCGTAGTTGTTACTGTTTCTGTTGTAGCACAAGCCGTTAGAACTAAAATAACAGGCGCAAATGCAGCTAATCTTTTTTTCACAATATTACCTTGATGATTGATTTAAAGTAGCGCTATTGTGCCGCAACACCAGTAAATAAAAAGCCCTGATTGACTTAATGATCAATTGGTTGTGCAATTTAGCAACAAAACTCATCAAATAGCATCAGCGTTGCAACAAATATACGCATCGTTGCAGAATTTGCATTTTTTTGTAATTTTAACTTCAGTAAGATTATAAAAATTATTCAGCCTATTCACTCCTACTTTATGAAAAATACATCCCCCTATTACACGCGTACTGCGCAAGTCTTACACTGGATCATGGCGATTATTTTTATTGTCGCTTGGATCATTGGTTTCTATAGTGGGAACTTTTTAAGCTATGAGACTGATGGAAGTTTCAAAGGTGACGTCATCACCTTACACAAGAACATTGCTACGACCATTATCTTCTTAGTCATGATTCGTATTTTCTGGCGTTATACGCATCCAGCCCCTTCACTGCCAGACAGCATGTCTCCAACAATGAAGGTATTGGCTCATCTTGGGCATTTAGCGCTATACCTAATGTTACTTGCCTTACCAATCACGGGATGTTTATTCAGTTGGAGCGCAGGTCATCCAGCACCTGTTTTATATATGTTTGAGATTCCTCGCCTTCTAGAAGAAAATTATGATGTATTGGAAATTGTAAAACCGTTACACATCTATCTATCTTGGGCAGCAGGTTTATTGGTTGTAGGACATATTGTTGCTGCATTAAAACACCACTTTATCGATAAAGATAGTGTGCTCACAAGTATGACCCGCCAACCCAAGTAAAACCTAATCATAAAAAACCGCACAATCTCGTGCGGTTTTTTTATATTAAAAGAATTACAGGCTCTGGATTGCTGTAATCCATTTTTGCTTTTCAGCATCACTAATAAATGATGCTTCAAAAGAGTTCTGAGCCAATTTTTTCAATTCATCATTCGACAAAGATAATGCTTCTGTAATCGCAATGAAATTGTCATTCATATAACCACCAAAATATGATGGATCATCTGAATTGACTGTGACATGCACACCCTGCTGCAATAAACGGCGGATATTATGCTCTGCCATATCATCAACTACACACAGCTTTAAGTTACTGAGTGGACAAACCGTTAACGGCATTTTCTCTGCAATTAAACGTTGCATTAAAGCAGGGTCTTCTTCTGAACGTACCCCATGATCAATACGATTCACTTTAAGTAAGTCTAAAGCTTCCCATACATATTCTGCTGGACCTTCTTCACCCGCATGTGCAACGACCAAGAAACCTGCTTCACGTGCTTTGGCAAAGACGCGTTCAAATTTTGAAGGTGGATGTCCAACTTCACTAGAGTCGAGCCCAACACCAATAATTTGATTTTTAAATGGCATCGCTTGTGTCAATGTGTCAAATGCAGCTTCTTCACTTAAATGGCGCAAGAAACACATGATTAAATGTGAACTAATACCATATTTTGTTTGAGCATCATCACAAGCACGCTGTAAACCATTAATTACGGTTTCAAATGCAACACCACGATCGGTATGTGTTTGCGGATCAAAGAACATTTCTGTATGCATGACACGATCTTCATGACATTTTTCGAAATATGCCCAAGCCAAATCATAGAAATCCTGCTCATGCACCAGTACGTTTGCACCCGCATAATAAATATCTAGGAAGGATTGCAGGTTATGAAAATTATAGGCTTGCTTGACTTCCTCAACTGATTTATAAGGAATTTCAATCTGATTACGTTGTGCAATTGCAAACATCAGTTCAGGCTCAAAAGTCCCTTCAATATGAACGTGTAATTCTGCTTTTGGTAAAGCACGGATGAGCTCAAGTTGATTCATACCTTATCCTTAAAAAAGAAAAAGGGTGTAAACAAGTTTACACCCTTAACATTGGTGTGGGTATTAACCACCAAAAAATGCAAATTTAATTGCCCAAAGCACTGCAACAATCCAAACCATATAAGGAACAGTTGAAGCCTTGCCAGTACATAATTTAATTAACGCATAGCTAATAAAGCCCATCGCAATACCATCTGCAATTGAGTATGAAAATGGCATAAATACGATCGTTAGGAATGCAGGCACAGCTTCAGTAATATCATCCCATTCAATATGGGTAATCCCCTGAATCATCAACACACCCACAAATAACAATGCAGGAGCAGTTGCAAAACCAGGTACAGATTGTGCTAATGGGGCTAAAAACAAACACAAGATAAATAAAACACCAACCACAACAGCTGTAAGACCTGTACGACCACCTGCTGCGACACCTGCTGAAGACTCAATATAAGGCGTGGTTGATGATGTACCTAGTGCAGCACCTGCAACAATAGCTGTTGAGTCAGCAAATAATGCTTTTTTCAAACGAGGTAATTTACCATCTTGCAGTAAGCCAGCACGATGCGCGACCCCTACTAAAGTACCTGTTGAGTCAAATAAGTCCACCAAGAAGAAGACAAAAATGACGCCCACTAGACTCGCGGTAAATAAGCCTTCAAAATCCATCTGTAAGAATGTAGGTGCAATTGAAGGAATTTCGCCTACAACACCTTTGAATTCGCTTAGCCCCATCACGGTAGAAATTGCAGTCAGTACTAAAATACTGATAATAATCGAACCGCGTACTTTAAACTGGTGTAGTACCACAATCATTAAAAATCCAAACAACGTCAACAATACGGTCGGTTGCTTAAGATCACCTAAACCAACCAGTGTTGCTGGATTATCAACAATAATGCCTGAGTTCTTTAACGCAATTAGTGCGAGGAACAAACCAATACCACCGCCAATTGCAAACTTAAGTGACATTGGAATTGCATTGACAATCGCTTCACGGATTTTAAACATGCTAATGGCAATAAAAACCAAACCAGAAACGAATACTGCTGCCAAAGCAGTTTGCCATGGCACACCCATCCCCATACAAACAGAATAGGTAAAGTAGGCGTTAAGACCCATACCAGGTGCTAAAGCAATTGGATAATTCGCAATAATCCCCATCACTAAACAGCCAATCGCTGCTGCGAGACATGTTGCGACAAAGACTGCTCCATGATCCATCCCTGTTTCGGATAAAATCATTGGATTAACAATAATGATGTAACACATGGTTAAAAAAGTGGTTACACCTGCAAGAACTTCAGTACGAAAAGTCGTCTTGTTTTCGCTTAATTTAAATAAGCGTTCAAGTACGTTTTCTGAAGATGGATTAGGAGTCGTCATGACCTAGCCCCTGTAAAAAAACATTATGCCAAAATTCCGAATTGGACTAAAAATAAACTTTTTGCCATTTGATTCTCGAAATTTAAAGCAATGGGTATGCCAAATATCTAATGCTTTTTTTTAAGCTAAACAAGGAAACGGTCATTGCCAAACACAAGGCTTCCTTTTCAAGTAAACGAAAAAAGCTGCATATATTATGCAGCCTTAACACTTATACTTTCTAAATCAATAGCTTAAATAAAAAACATAAACATTTCTTTAAATTCGGCGTGGATTATAACATATTGATTTTCACGTTGTTTCTAGAATTTATGCACGGCAGCGACTAAGCCTTAAAAAATGAGATACGAGTAAATTTAAATCTTTAATTACAAAAATAAATTCGTACTGCTATTGATCTTTTTTCCTCAAAATATTTTTTGATTGAGCATCAGCTTCAATTTTTTGGAGTGAGCTATGTGCTTCGTTTATCAAACGATCAATTTCTTGCTTCTGCCTGTTCTCAGATTCGTAATATACGCTCAATCCTAAGATACAGACCATCAATAGAAACACAGGTATAAGGAACTTTTTCATTATAATAAAATAAATTTTTTAATTATTGGTAAAATATACACTATATTTTTTTCTAGTTCACTTTGTTTAAATCAAATAGAGCCGACTCATTTAAAAATTATATTTTTCAATTGTTTATAAATAATATTTCAGTGTGCTACATTCATACAGAATCTATTGCACCAGCAATTTATAACTGCAAAATTATAATCATTAATGAAAACCAATTTATTCATTATTATTCAACAACTTAGAAATAAAATTCTTCAAATAAGTCCTTTCAAATTTTTCTCATAAAAATCTGACGATAGATCTTCATATATTATTCACTAAACACCCACTCAACGAATTGAGTCTCCTCCACCCAAAGAAGAAATTTAATTCACTTAAGCACATTCTGTTTGATTATGTGTCAATTTCGAACTTATCCGAACATAAGCTTATTACCATGTTATTTATGAACCATCCTCCTTCCACCCAAAAAATAGTTAGATCCTTTATAAGGGCAATACACGAGTCGTTATTGTTAAAAATATGAGTTTCTTAAATAGACTCATATTTGAATATATCTAGATGGTCGGGGCGTATTTCTCTGCTTAACCTTGACTTCAGACTTACTCCATAGTTTTTAATCCAATTACTCACTTTAGATTTGGAATATAAATTATGGAACAATATCTTAAAGCAACGTCACTACTCGATTATAACCACCCATTCATTAAAAATTTAATTCAAGAGAAAGAATGGCATAAGTTGAGTGATATTGGAAAAGTGAAGCAAATCTATAACTTTGTAAGAGATGAAATTCAATTTGGTTATAATTTAAAAGACTCAATTCCAGCATCTACTGTTTTGAATGACGGTTATGGTCAATGCAACACCAAAGCGACTTTATTGATGGCTTTATTAAGAGCCGTCAAAATTCCAACCCGGTTGCATGGTTTTACAATCGATAAAAGCTTACAAAAAGGGGCTATTGATGGCATTTGGTACAAGCTGTCTCCACAAAATATTCTGCATAGTTGGGTAGAAGTCTATGTAAATGAAAGTTGGTTTATTTTAGAAGGGGTAATTCTGGATAAAGAATACCTAACGAATCTACAAAAAATGTATAAGAGTCCTTCAAATATTTTCTGCGGATTTGGGGTCTTTACAGAGAATTTTGAAAATCCGCCTATAGACTGGAATTTAAGCAATACTTATATTCAGGATAAAGGAATTAATCAAGATTTTGGAATATTTGATAGCCCTGATGATTTTTATAACCAACATCAACAACAACTTAGCTTTATTCAAGGGATAATGTTCAAAAATATAGTAAGACATTTAATGAATAAAAATGTTGATAATATTAGGAATGGCAAGATTGTCGAGTAGCTGAATTCAGTTAGCATATATGTGTAATTTATTGAAAACATGTATTTTTTAAATTTACTATTATTATCTGTGTGATTCATAGACATTCTTTCAATATGATTGGTGTCTATGAATACAGAAATAAAACCACAATTTGTATGGCTTAAATTATTTAAAGAGATCACCAATGTAGGTCTGGTTTGTCAAAGATGGGGATTTCTAGACCAATGCTACACAAATGATGGGAAAAATAGTCTGCGCAAGGATCTTGATGAATTAAATCCCCAGCGTGAATATCCATTAAAGTTTCTGAATACGCGAGCCAATGCTGAACTAGAATCCTTAATATTTGAAATGTACGCGACTAGAAATATTGATACTCTAGGTTTGCAAACAGTGTTGATATGACTGTTTCGAATCTATTGCCCTTAGGGACTATGTATAAAGTGCTATCCATTCATCAAGTCAAACTGATTGAAAAAAACTCTGTCATAAAGTAATTTTCATTTGGTATGAATGTTCACGATCAAGCGATAGGTTTTAAATGAATTTCAGTATAGCTCTCTCGATGGCTGCACACGATATTGTCTTTAAAGCCCTAAACGTCGACCAACAGCGAATACTTTCGACTTAACTGTGTGATTGAAGAAATACTCTTATCAGATGAGGTCTAAATACAACTCATCGAATGAACACGTTCAACACGCTAATTAGAAGAGAGATTTA
Organism: Acinetobacter tandoii; assembly: GCF_008867985.1. Classification (NCBI taxonomy): domain Bacteria; kingdom Pseudomonadati; phylum Pseudomonadota; class Gammaproteobacteria; order Moraxellales; family Moraxellaceae; genus Acinetobacter; species Acinetobacter tandoii. The sequence goes on along the minus strand of NZ_VXLD01000001.1, from coordinate 498,235 downwards.
GAGACCGTCCAATTAAAACAATTTTCATGAACGATATAAATTATTCCGCATAAAACTCTTCATTCGACATAAATCCTAAATAAGTAATACACGTTGCAAATATGTCCATAATTTGTGGATGCCCATTATTTTCTAGCCAGTCTTTGCCCAACATCGAAAAATGCTTCACCATGGCTGCATTTATATTTTCACATTTCTCTTCCATTGGAAGAAACACGACATGGTTCTTAGGGATTGGATTGCTATCTTGTAAAAAATTCAAGTTAACCATGTACCAGTGTAATTTCTTAGTTGTCATTTTTATTCTCGAATCATTAGCCAATAACTTTTTATATTATACGACGATCAATCAATTCTTGATTAGTTTGCTTGTAACATCCCTTAAACGTTACAATATTTTAAATATCAATAATTGAATGGGTCTATGCAAGTTGAACCGTCAAAACTCCAAGTAAAATATTAGGAAACTATATACGGCCAAATACGTAATTCCTTATTTTTAGCTAGTTTTCTCATCATTCATATAGCCTGATATAAGATAAACCTATATTTGGAAGTCTGTTTATCACCATTAAGATTATGGCGATGGAAGTGAGATTCCAAAATATTTTCACAAAAATCTCTGGTTTGGTAATCCCCCCTAAAAATAATAGGATCTAAAAGTAGAATTTTCTCTTAAGTTACTAGCTTCGATTGTTACTCCTAGAAACTTAACTAATATTTCGCATCATTATGACTCATGTTTTTAATCATTACCTCATATATGGGTTGGAAATCAAAAGCCAAGAATTGTAGTTCTTGGCTTTTTTCTTGTTATTCAGTTTTCATCACTCAGATCATTTTTTGTGGTTTGTCTCATCCCTCTTACAAAGTTTTTTACAGACTAATTGTGAACATTTCATATAAGAAAAGTTAAACCTACTCAGTTATGCTTTTTAGAATTTTTCTTTGAAAAACAATGCTCAGATAATTTTCATCCTCTGAGCATTGTGGGTAGTTTAAATAATTAATTTAATTCAGTTTTGAAACATAAATTTCGTAATGTGGATTTGTATCTTTATTTGAAATCACTTCATCTATTACGTATTTTTCAACCATTCCATCGGGCAATGAATGGTGAAGAAAATCCCCCTCTTCAACAGGTACCTCTATGTCTTTACTAGTAATCATTATTGACTGAACGATACAATATTTTAAAACTAACTCCTCTCCCGTACCATTTTTTATTAATTTTAAATCTATTCTATTCATCACTTTAGGTCTCCTTTAAGTGATTAATTTATTCTAGATCAAACATTATGATTATTAGCATTTTGGCATTAGGCTGTAAAGAAGTACTCCTTTCAGCCTGAACCGATATTGTTTCATTTTGTTTATTAAATTTTACTATTCGGTCTAATGATATAAATAATAGTTTGAAAACATAATTTTGCTTTAGATCTTTAGGAACGACTGATTATTTATGTGACTTTTACTCAGTTTTTTGCTTCAAAGTATGCTATGTATTTTGTAGTACAAATCCTATTTATTTACTCATAATGTCGGACCTTCGATGATGCTCATGATTTTATAAGTCAATTCTAGAAAGGTTACGTGCCTTTACTATAGACCATGATCGATACAGACCAACTACTTCCACACTGCTTAGGCTTAGGTAATTTCATGTGTACTTACCATCTTTGCAAAGTTGTACAAAAATTAATTACCACGTTTTATTCAATGCGTTCCAATCTGTTTTTTTCCACAAATCTCGACATAAAATAAACTTTATTAGCAGAATTAAATGCAGCAACTAAAGCAAACGAAAGGCATTAAAAAAGGCCTATAAGCTACTGTTTTCGCTTATAAACCTTTGATAAATATATTGTAGGCATATCCAGACTCGAACTGGAGACCTCTACGATGTCAATATCAAGCTATAACCTGATATAAGCCATTGGAATATAACAATTTCACGGGTTATTTTTGAGCTTTTTTTGGTCAAAAACTTACCCAACTAGCCCCAATAAAATCAATAATTTAGCACTTCATTTCTCTACAACTTTTTAAGCCTTTTCCCTAAAACTCTTAATAGCAAATTCATCTTATATGTCGCTTTGGCATAGCCATAACTTAGCAATTAAAAACCGCCCTTTCAGGCGGTCATTTTTACTTGATTAGGCTGTACCTTTCATGCGGTAAAGTCTTCAACTCGAACATATGTTGGTAGTCATAAGCTGGCAGTTCTACATTGTACTTTTTGCACAGATCCGATATGGCATAGGTCATATAGAACATATTGTCATGCAGCATATAGACCAGTTGCGGATTGAGTTTTGCCAGTGCAGGGCTATGGGTATTCCACCATGCTTGGAATAGTCGAGCATGACCACAGAGCATTTCTATAGTTTGGTTTTCATCTATATGAATGTCTCCTTTGGTTTTAATCTGCATAGTTTCTAGATAGTCCACAGCATCTTGAAAATGCATGGCTAAGAGTTCGCTATAACGTGGGATGCGAAAGTGCTTGTTATGTCTAGCCCAGAGTTCGGTGCGTTTCTTTGTACTACCCTCACAACGTCGGTCGACAATTTCTTTGAGTATGGCTTGTTGCTCTGCGTTGATTTTTACTCGAGTGTCGATTTGCTGATGCTGTATTTCTTTTTCCAATACGTCGAGTACCCATTTGCGGAATTCTTTGGCGACTGGTGTGCGGGCGAAGAATGTGATGAGATGGCAACCACGTAGTGAAAAAACCCGTACGCCCAAATTGGGCGTCTGAGGATTCTCAATCATTTGTGTCATATCGGAAGTAAATTCATCAGACTTACGGTTAAATACTTTGGTTACTGCATCTGCTTGCTTATAACCTAATGCATTTGCTAACTCAGCAGATGTAATCCAAATTTGATCATCCTTTCGTTGGATTGGATGAAATTGTGTTGCATTAAATGATAGACTGTTCATGTCTTATCTCCTTGCAGGGATTAGATAGAAGCCCCTTGTCCGCCAAGATAGAGGGGCTTCATTGTTTTTAATCTGTTTTTTTCAGAATAGTCATTCTAAGTTCGTCTAACGATTTCACGATGAAATTATTCAAAGAACGTCCATCTTTTTGAGCCTGTTCTGCTAAGAAATCTTTTAACTCTTTGGGCAATCTTAAATTGTATTGAGGATTTTTATGTTCACTCATGTTTAGCACCTAATAATATTAATCGGGTATAATTATTTGTACTATTGTTCGGGTATTATTGTCAATACCCACTTAATATCATTATGATAGTTAAGTCAGCGCTGACTTAACTATGAGATATCTATGAGTGATAGTGGACACCTAACAATTCAATACAACTTACGTCTTTCATCCGAATTAAAGGATAAGATTTCAAAATCTGCGAAAGAATTAAATCGCTCTATGAACTCCGATATTGTGGCTCGTCTTGAAGAAAGTTTTTTAGAAACTTCAGGTACTAGCAATTCACAAGCTGATATAAAAATTATTCCATTACGTGATGGGAAGAAGCGTGTGATTTATGGGAAGCTGCTGAATACATTAGATTTAGACTACACTCAACCGCTTAGCGACCTAAAAATCGATATCGAGCTGGCACTCGTGACTTTAAGCCGCACCTCTATTTGGAAAGCATTCCAATTTTTTACTAAAGACGTAATTGTTGCTCAAGGCAATAATCATCTTAATATTGTGGACAATGGTAAGAAAAGTTTAGGATGGCTAGTTGTGGAAGATCACTATGTCAGCACTTCAAAAAAAAGTGATGAAAACTGAATTTAGTTTAGTTGGCTTGAAAGGACTTAAGTCGAGCTTGATTAAATTAACAGGCTAGTGTCAATAAGATAAACCTTTTACTTGTTAATAACCCACTATAGAGAAACCGATGTTAGATTTAAGAGTTAGGAATCATCAAGATTGGGAAGAACTATCAATATATCTAGGCGATCAATACTATAAACGTAAAGATCAACTAGAGAATGGAAGATTTCAGCTTTATGGTAGAACAGGACAAACACAACATGGTGTTGATATATTTTCAAAATACCATAATCGGGTTATTCAATGTAAATATACAAATCAATTAACTCTAAATGACATAAATAAAGAACTCAAAAAATCAGATTCATATCCAAATCAAATTAGCCATTATTTATTTACTACTACAGCATCAAGAGACTTACATGTCCAAAATTATATCAAAAATGGGGCCTTTCACACCCGCCCTAATTTGACTGAGTTTGCGATAGATGTACTTTATTGGGATGATGTCCATTCAATAGACTTTGTTCCAAATAAACTTAAACTGAAATACTTCCCAAGCTTATCGTTTGAAAATCAAAGTGGAAACCTTTATCAACTATTTAAAAATACAATTTCACATTATATAACTTTAGATGATTTGAAATGGTTGGAACAATATGATTTCTCTATTGGTTATATTCCTGAAGATAATTATAATAAATTTTTAAATCTTTACTATGAATCTGATCGTGCAAAATCTAATATTTCTCTAATCAAAGGAAAAAGAGATGCATTATCAAAAACTTATAATATTGGTTTTGAATTTTTTGATGAGTTAGAAATTTTTATAAAAGAAATAAGAAATAATATTATTGGTGAAAATATTGATGGAAATAATGTACTATTCCTTGATAAGAATTTGTTTAAAGATCGCTATTTTAAAATAATTCACAATTGGAAAACTAATGCCAAGAACCTAGCACGCTCCTATAGAGAAATGGTTTTAGATGAAACTCCGTTTCCTTAACCTAGTTTATGATGAAAATTTTCTATTCAAATTTCATTCCAAGATTCCATAATCTTAGGTATAAAAAGCACCTTAAGGTGCTTTTTTATTTTATTTCACAAAAATTCCTGTTTTTATAGAATCCAGAATAAATTGAGAATTTATTGAGAGTTGCTTATGGGTTTGATCTAATTCATCAAATTCTTTGAAAAATTCACTCCCAACTACTGCGCTACTAACTTTATCAAATCTATCTTCAATCTTACTATAAAGTACTGTTTTTAAAATATTTATATCCGCATTATAAATAAAATCTTCATCGTCTCTCATTCTATTATACTTTTTCCTGATTTCTTCCATCAAATTCTTTGAATTTTTTGTATATTTATGAAATTCAGTTGAATATATCTCACTCAAAAAATCTATTTCTTTCTTTTCCCCCTCTATTTCCACAGAAAGATAGCCAGTTAAATTTAAACTCGAAATTAACAAAGTATGTTTTTCTTTTAATAGAGCACAATTATCTTCTACAATTTTAAAATTCACAATATCAATTTCATCGAATCTCGCATTCTTTAATCTTCTCAAAGAAAAATAAATACCATGTATTAAATCTACTACTTCATCCATTTTATTATAAGAAGAAATAGATAAATCTTTTTCAACTTGTTTATTATGCACATTCCTCCAATCACTAAATGCCCATATTACAACTAATGGAGCAATTAAATAAGTAGCCCAAATAAATATATTAATTATATCCCCCTTATTACCCGCATTCCATCCATGACCATTTATTTTATAAAAAATTAACCCTACAAAACAAATAAAAGCATAAACACAAAAAAACAAGATAACACTTTTATACTTTTCAACATTTTCCTTATTTTTTGAATCAAAGTATTTATTTCTCAAAGTTCCAATATAATTATATATTCTTAATGATGCATCCTTTCTCTTAACAAAAGAATAAGCCAGAAAAATATACAAATCAATCAAATAAAGTTTATTCTCTGTAGTTGCATTACTAAAAGACTCTTTCAACCCGATAGTAAAATTCAAGACCAAAAGTATAACAAACTCAGAAAAATTAACAAACAGCACTAGGAATGTAAGAAAAACAATAGAGAATAAGGAAAATTTTATTAAATACTTTAAAATTAAAATAATTTTATTAAAAAAACATATTAATTTAATTTCAAAAAAACCAACAAGAATAGAATACATAAAAGAATAAATTTTAGGGAATTTAACTTCAATATTAGCTAATAATATTGAGCCAAAGAAATGTAAAAATTCCAATATATATTTCATAAAACTTTCTATCAACTATTGAGTTTAATCATTTTCTATCACAACTGACTTTGCCATCTGTTCAAAATAGTTATTATCCCCCTTGAACAGCTGATGACGAACCAATTAACCTTCCCTATTTATGTCTATTTAACAAATTTGTCAATAAAAAAATCAGGATAATTCAAGGATTTATCAAGTTAAATAACTTTTATACGGCTTGTGACTGATTCATCGAGCAACAATGCAAATCACTGTTTGACTTCAGATAATGCGCTGACTTTTCTACTCAGCAGCAAGCACTGAAATGGTATGAACAACGCAAATAATCAGGACAAACAGGCTGGAAAAGTTTAGACCGTGACGGCGATGGTCAAGCATGTGAATGCTTGTCGGGTGGAAACGGTAAGAAGTGCCCGAAGAAGAAAAAATAGATGGTTGTAAAAATACAACCGCTTATATCGCTCGCAATTCAACCTATTAGATTTAAATGTAATCTAATGTATTTAAGTGGTCATATATTTTAAGTAAATTATTCACACCAAAAAATATGACTAATTTTGGATTCATGATAATGCAAATAAAACCACTTTTACTTATAGGACTTTTTGGCATCCTTTCTGGATGCCAGGTTGTTACAAATGCAGATAATAAGAAATCTGTATCTATGTTGCCATTACACATACCTGATGAAGTACGTTATTTAAACGTATCACCAAAAGCATCAATTGAAGAAAAGCGAGAAGCATATACCAATCAACTTGTCAGCTCTACTGAACAATATGCAACTATAAAAACCATTCCATACGAATTTTTTCAAGGATCTGGTTCACTAAGTGCATACCCTTATACCCTCTACAACTTTGATCAAAAACGTGTAAAGTTTATTGAAAACTCTATGCTCAGCCCTTCAACGACCATGACAAGATTTGATTATTCTCAATCAAAGTTAAAATTACCGGTCGGACAACATGACCTTGTTTTTGTGAGTGGTGTTGGAAGTCACAGCTATTTCACAGAGATTAAGAATGTAACTTTAGAAGCAAATAAAGACTATGTAATTGGGGTAGACAGAATCCCTAATGGCAAAGCACAGGTTTTCATTGCTGAATATGAAATCGATTCAAAATTCAAGCCTAATGAACCTGAATCAATTATAGTGAAAAAACGAATCATTCAAGGTATTGAGCATGGGAATTTCAAACGTGTATCAGTTTATTAAGTTTGGAAGCACTTTGGGGCTGTTGGTTTCTGTTTTAGCATTACAAGGTTGCGTCCGTATGATGCTACCCACTTCAGACGCTGAATTAGTAACGAAATCAATTAATGGTGGTGGTTCAGTAGAAGTTCCTTTGGATTATGTACAATCGTATGCAAATTTAAAGCAAGCATACGTCAAGTGTATGGAATACCGAACTTTAAATGATTCCTTAAAAATTGATGCTAATTTGGATCGTGAAAACAGCATCGGGACCTTTTACGGCAGACCACCGTATGGAACTTATATCTTTAAGACAACCATTACGCCTATTGATTCAAATACATCGAAGCTTACCCTCTATACAATTCGAGGTAGTCTATTAACGGACAATGCAAATCAAAATGTATTAAATAAACGTTTAGAGCAAGATAAAATCCGTGCTCTAGGTCAAGATGCTAAATGCAATAAAGACTAGTAATTTTAATCTGAAACTAAGCAAGTAGAGCGCCTCACGGCGCTCTTCTTATGTAAAATTCTGAACCAATTTCTTTATGACTGGTCTCTGACGTTGACTGGCATTCCATAAGTCATGCTGCATCTGCAAATTTAACCAAAACTCTGGTGATGTTTCCAAAGCCTCGCTTAAACGAATTGCCATATCTGCTGAAATACCAGTATGACCATTCAAAATACGAGACAGATTTGCACGAGTAACCCCTAGTGCTTGAGCAGCCTCCGTCACAGGAGTTTCACCAATGTATTCCCGTAACATTTCACCAGGATGTGGTGCATTGAACATCATATTCATTTTAGTACTCCTGCGCTGGGCTTAGTGATAGTCCAGATAATCCACAATGTAGACATCACCATCTTCAAATTTAAAAATTACCCGCCAATTACCGTTTACAGTCAGCGACCATTGATCTTGTAGATTTCCACTTAACTTGTGCAATCGCCAATTGGGTGGAGTTCTTAGATCATTCACTGTAGAGGCAGCATGTAATGCCGCAAGGATTAAACGTAATTTGGCAGAATGCGCTGCTTGAATACCTGCTGTTGTACCAGTTTGGAAAAAAGCCTGAAGACCTTTATGTTTAAAACTCTTAATCAAGCTTTAGCATCCATTCGTATAGCGTATATATACAATATACACTACCTTAAAAAATATGTATAGCCGATAAACCTCATATAAAGATAAAGTGCCCCACGGCGCTTTATTTATGCAAAATTCTGAACCAACTTCTTAATGATTGGTCGAACCCAATCCATGATGGTTTCAAATAAGATATTGATGCTCAATGTAAAATTTCAAGAATTTTGCAAATGGTGTATTATGTTGATTTTATGAATTATTAATTTTAAAAATTACTTATGCTCAAAGCTTTTATGCTAGTTGTCGCGTTAATTTCAACTTCTATCAATAATCTATCACATGCAGAGACCAATACATTGAAGGCAAATATGATATTAGAACCATTTATATTTGAAATTGGTTCTAATTTTTCAGATATTCAAACTAAATTCAGCTTAGAAGCAAAGACTTCAGGAGTAAATTTCATTAAAGAATCAAACTGGTACAGATTAAAAACACCAGTAGGATTTATTTCCCTTCAAGAGTGGAAAGGTAAACTTCATTCTATTGCTTATGAAATTGATATAGATGATGTAGAAACAAAAAAGAAATTAATTAACTATCTATTTGAAAAATATAAAAATAATTTTGAATGGGTAGAACGGGTTGATAATGGGTTTTATATTTCATATGAATCATCTAATGATTCTATCCAAGGAATCCATGCTTATTCATTAGGAACAACTATTTCTTTTACTAGTAATGAAATTAGAAAAGCTGAAACAAAGGTTCGATTTCCAAATCTTTAATTTGTGAAACCAGTTATTTAACCTAATGGAGCTTATTCGAAACTGGCATCATTTCGAGGGCTTTTTTCATTAACCCACTACACACCTACGGCGATATGAACATATGCAAATGATCACAAAGAAACCATGATAGTGCGCTGAACCCCATCATGGTTTCAAATAAGATATTGATGCTTATATAAAAATTTCAAGTATTACGTATAATGTGCATTATCTTAATTTTAGATTTTCTACTAATAATTAAATTATAAGATATTATTAGTTTTGAAAAATAGACGAGTCCCAAAAATGAATAATTATAGCCTTGAGAAACTCAAAGTAATTGAGTCTTATATTGAGAATTACATAAATGAGCTAGAGGACGAGATTCTTGAAAACCGCTCTGATATTGTAATGACTATAGATTGGAGGGAAGACGATAGCGAAATTATCCAATACTGTGAAAATATTTTAAAGACTGGAATTCTCTCTTCTCAACTAGAAAAGTCTAATAATATGCAAGGTTTTACTATTAGCATTTCTTATGCAGATAAATCATTGATTATTCCGTATCAAGGTGCAGGTGCAGATCGCAATACCACCTTACTTTCGTTAAATGAAATAATCCAACCAGATTATGAAATTCGATTCTGTAATCATTCAGATGGGCAAGATACATTACAATTTATTCCTTTACCGAAAGAAATATGGGATCAGCTAGATCTTAAATATCCAATAATTATTGAACTATTTGAGAAATTTAATAAAGATTCTATATTTTTTTAAACCTCAACTGATACCTTGATTTTCTGCTATTAGTGGCGATTATTCGAACTGCCCTCAATTGAGGGCATCCGCAATAGCACTGTGTTTCGCCTTACAGTCGTTATATTTAGCGACTGTATCAATCGACCAAAGCATAACGTCTTTACCCTGCCCTGACTCTAGCTTTTGCAAATCAGCACACGGCTCAAGGAGGTTCGCTGGAATCGTTGGCGATAAGTGAGTTGATTGCTGACACCCCATCATCATCAAAACAATGCTGCTGATACACATCACGATCAATGATCTTTTGCACTTCACGTGTAACCGTTTCGACTTTGACACGTTGCTTTGATTTTTCAGCTTCATAATCTGAACTCACTTTATTGATTTGATCTTGCTTGGCTGCCAGGGCATTTAAGTGCTTCTGTTCAATTTCCTGCACTTTTGCAATGCATTTGGAATCTGCATCTTTTAATTGCCCAGCCAAATGATTGCTGTATGCAATTTGGCAGATCCATAAAACAAAAAAGACCGCTATTGCGATCCAGTATTTGAAGTTCCAAAAGGCTATGAGTATTGGCATCACTGCGCCTCCATACATTTTTGATAACGCTCTTGCTGACGAACCCAAACGCCATAACAGCCGTTCTTACGAATTGAGCAATCTTTCTTGGCCACATACTTCCACTTCAAAAGAGATTTGCATGCATGCACGTACTGCCCCGCTTTCAAATTGCGAAGCATGGAAGATTGATTCCAATTGGCTTGGCCAAAGTTGTAAGTAAAGTCGAGATAAATGTCATATTCAATCTGAGACAATTTCACTCCTGGCATAGATTTACGAAAAGCCACTTCATCTTTGGCCACATGCGCCTTTGCCCATTCCAAAGCTGTTTTGCGGGTAATGGGTGGATCAGTCATTTTGATCGATTGGCCATTCGGTTTTACTGTTGAGCCAATACCTTGAGTTACTACACCACCGCTATCTTTATAAGGCTTGGCAGAATAACCTTCATGCAATTCTAGGGACGAAAAAAAAGCAGCCGAAGCTGCTAATCCCATCACCCAATATTTAGTCTTTGACATTGCACTCCCCGTTTAATTTGCGCTTTTCTAGTTCATGTATTTCTTGCTCACGTTGATCTTTACGTTTCTGAAATTGGCGATTCGATAGGAAATTCATGAAGCTAATAATCAAACCAGCCAAACCAATTCCAACACCAATTAAAAAACCCCAGTCCCATGTTGCTGCCCAGGATACAAGTGTTACCCCTGTACCTGTTGCTGTAGTGACTTTTCCCGCAATCGCAGCTGAAGTTTCAGCAACTGCAGTTGTTGTTTCAGACATGCCCTTCCCCTATTTTTCAGACATAAAAAAACACCCATTCGGGTGCTATGTATTTTCTTAAGTGATTTGTACTATACACCTACCATTTGACTAGCAAACGCGGACCAGTTGGTGGCTGTTTGATATGCAGAAAGCGACCCGACTGGAACTTTAATAACACACGTTGCTTTTAATGAAGTTAAGCTTGTGCTCGTAATTGTTGGTGGAACTGCCGGTAAGCAAATTAATTCATTACATGCTGTCATATAACTCATCCCATTAGCCCCAATACTTGAGACATTCACACCGATTGTAAATTTTAAACATGAAGTGTTTTGGTAAAAGGCGAATGTTGGAATTGTCGTAATTCCCGAACCAACGCTCACTTCAATTGATTTTGCAAATTGAAAGCAACCAGACTGCAACAACGTTACAGTATTTGGGATTAAGTTATATTTTAAATTTGTGCTGGAAAAAGCATTGTCAGCAATAGTCGTCACGTTTCTATAATTAAAAGTTTCTAATTTTGCTGTGTACGCAAAACACCATTGAGGGATCGTTGTGACACCAGTTCCTATATCAAAACTCTTCATATTCGCGTAATAAAATGAATAATTTGACAGTGTTGTCACAGTATTTGGCAAAGTAATCCCAAAGTCCACTGTAGCAGCGCTGCCAAATCGCTGAAAACTATACGGTCCTATCTTTATCAAGCCACTTGGTAGTGTTAACTGATAGGCTTTATACCAACCATCAAAACCATAGTCTTTGATTTCCGTTACTGCACCCTCAATAATCAAACCTGTTGCGCAGTAAAAAATATTATCTGCGCTACTTCCAGATTTCATTGCATTGGCTTGGATTATTCCAGAGATTTGGCTTGTTAGCGTGACTACGCCTATATTCTGAGGGAAGTTGGAATATGTGCCGCTAAATTTAATCACCCCTCCGCCAGTTACTTCGCTAGGAGCATACAATTCAATCGATTTTGTAGCGCCATCCTTCTCCGCAGTTACTATAATTTTTTGACCCGAGGTGTAATTAGCTGAAAAAGGGACCGTAAAGTCCCCATTTGCATCCGCTGTTGCTGTATATGTCGCCATACTTACTCCTCAATTTTGATTGTGATTGTTGCTCCAGCCTGAGCCTTTCCACTAATGCTTGAACCGTCAAACTTCATATTGGCTGATAATGATTCATCCACATTCACCGTAATATTTGCCACAGGCACCGTGTTCCCTGCCACCTGTGATTTGGTTACAGTCGCAGTCAAAATCAGACTCGCAGATTCGACAAAGAAAGCATGTTCAAAAATTTGGTAAGATGCATAACCATCACGAACAGACCAAAGTTTTAAGGTATGCGGTTGGTTCTGCAGTAGTACAGAAGACAGAATGGTGATCGTATTTGCTGTAATATTCGCACCTGAATCTAAAACCACGTTTTCAGAAATTAACTCATAGCTATACGTTACCTCTGCCTCAATAGTTACCCCTGCATCATAGAAGCCTAAAATTGAACCTCCTGTTTGCTGCACACGGTTTCGATCCCCCCAAGTCAACACAATATCATTTGTCACAACCAATGTTTCAGGATAGTACGCATCATTGATTTTCACATTCGCAGGTGGATATGGGCAAATAGCACGCGACTGAATTTCTACAGATTGTGCCGTGACAGCATTAAGATCAAGAACACCGCTTGGCGTCGTTGATAATGCTTTTACATTTATCACTTCACTATCTGCATATTCAGTCGAATCAATTGCAACAAAGTCATCTGCAAAAAATAAGACACTATCATCAGCATGAATTTGCGGAATTGAATCCAGAGCACCGCGCTTTACTGTTAATAACTTAGATGCTGTATCAAAACCCTGAAACACCATAATTTCATTGTTTATAAAGATTTGACTTCCAATTCGAACCGATTCCAGATCCCCAACATTTTTTAAAATAAAAGATGAAGTAAGGCGATCGATCAACTGATCGAGTTGAGCTGTTTCACAGTACTGAATCACTGCGGAATTTTCATATCCAGTGCCAGCATCTGTATGCATTTGGGCATTCAGCGAGTTATTTTGAGAACGTTGTGCTACGACAGCAACATACCCTGCATCTGGGTTATAAGCTAACTCATCATCTACTGTACGTTGCCCATAAGCTTGTACCGCCTCAAAATAAGATAACTCAAAAGCTTTAAATAAAATGGGTTGCGGTGGCAATGGTGTCACATCAATCTTGTCATCAATAACGACTGTAGATGTTAATTCATCTGAGAAATGGGTAACTTCAACAAAATCAATACTGACAGTATTGTCTATGCCATCACCGAGATTGATGCTCATAATACGCACAGGTAAATCCACAATGTTTTTGCGTGACCAATTTAGCTTCACAATGTCATAGCGGTTCCACTTACGTGCCTGATTGTAGCCAGTCGTAAAAGATCCTTTCCAACACGGTGTTGTGAATTGTTTGAGCTTCCATTGCGCTACGACTGCAGCATTACGCTGATTCATAAAATATGGAAAATCTGAACTCTCAGCATTCACTCGACCACTCATATTCTTGATGGATGCATTTTCAGAAATTGAAAATGATGCATTTTTAATATTATTGCGATCGTAATAACTCACATTAAGTTGATTCACTACATCATCTGCATTCTGGACTTCAAATGAGATAGATTTAATCTTACTTTCAGCAAGTGTGTGAATTTCATCTTCTTTAAACCAGTCGTCACGAAACAGCACCATTTCATATAAGCCTGTTTGACGATTGACTCGAATCCCCGCTTCAATGTGCGAGCACAATTCATTAATGGCATCCACACATGATTTTTCAGTGATCGCCCATGAAATTCCTAGTTTTTCCTCCCATATTCTATCTGCAGCTTTAGCAAAATTAACGTCATTTATGTCAGATTCAGGCATATTCATTGCCGTGTCGTCAGTTAATATTTCACGTATTTTATGGACTGGATTTATATCTCCAGAATATGAGATATTTTTATATACATCAGGATAAAAAACTTGAACACTAAGTGGAAAAATCCTATTTGACTGTTGATTTATGGATATTTGATGAGGTTTGCAAGTTATATTTACAGATAGAGAGTCACCAAAGAAAGTAATAGAATACTCATGTCTAGTTAGGTTGCCTGTCAATTCAACATGATTAACGCTGAACTCAATAACACTTTGATTATTAAAATAAACCATAGGAACATAAGCATAATCCCTAGCACCATCAGTATGAAGCGTAAAAAATATTTTTGTTGTAGCTTGAGATGATCCAATAAAATTAAATCCACCTGTAACATCTCCCTTATAGCGACTATTATGTTCTGGATTATTGTCATCCCATGAGTTACCAGCATAATCAATTTGGCTACTTGTTAAAATATAATTAAAAGCTAGCGACTTATCCCATTCTGCAAACCCAGCACTTGATGATGTGTTTTCCTCAATATCATCCTTCAACATTAATCCTATAGTTGCCAAGTATGGAACACTGACACTATCGTCACTTGTTATTTCTGATGGTATTTCTGACATTGAATCATGCCATTGTGGACTACCATCATTTTTAACGTGAATTCGCTTCGGCCACAGCAACATTTCTTTTGGATAGCCTGAGTTCCCCAGATAAAAATCTTCAAATGCAAGATAGGATTGAAACGGATAAGCCAATGGTGGTAAGTCATTTTCAGCAAGATAATCTGTGTAAAAAGAGACTGGCATAGGATTGGCTGTGCCATAACGTGCATGGATTTGTCCTGCAATGCCTCCCTCATTTTCCCCAAACAAATTTGGTTTATTGATCGTTCCAACATCCAATGGATTACCCTGATCATCAAGTAATGGGATTGCCCATCCACGCTTATCAAAATTAATGCCCAGCAATTTTTCAATCGGATTACCAATAAACAAAAGGAAATTGGCAAAGTATTGATAGCCTGTGACTTGCTTACTGCTCCCGCCCATTTTTTACATACTCCACAACTTGCTGCGCCATTGCATCATTAGCTTTTTCAACTTTCTCTAGATCAATTCCATTTTCGAGAAAGTCTTTCCAATCCCAACCTTTGGACAAAAAAATGCCCGCGATCCGCGAGCACACATCTGGGTTTTGCGTAAATCACACATATAGATTTTCATTACTTACCTGACTTGGATTTAATTGGTGTAGTTCGTTGCCCCCAAATATGCGTCATGTTGCCATACATGTGCGGACTTCCCGCAATGTCTGAAAATGAAGTTCCTTCATCTGCAATCGTTCCATCCAGTTGATTAGCCTCTTGCTTATTTTTCTTTTGCATTTTGCGCATGGTGTAGTAGCTATATGCTGCTGTGGCCACCATCAACGCAAGCATGGCGTAAATTACCCAAGGTGCAATAACCATTTGACTCTCCTCATTTAATTAATTGCGTATAAATTGGGTTGCTATTCGGAATAAATGGATGCCCAGCAAACCGTAAATTATTGGCAAATTTCTCATGACACATTTTCAAAGACTGATCACAACCTGGTGCAACACGCACCACATCCCCAACAGTCAAACCGACATGCTGCCGATACAGCTTGGCACCCGTACCAGATCCAGTGTGCAATAAGGTATGCACCCCATCTTTAAGTAGTAATCCGAGATCCAAATAGCCTGCAGCATAGGTTTTGGTTTCCATCATGGGTTGATCAAACTCATCCAGAACTGGATCACCATTTTCATCCAGTACTTGGGTTGGATTGACCGTAAATGAAATATTCAAACCGCTGATTGCAGTGATCGTCACATCAAACGACCATTCATCAAAAGAAAGACCGCAGAAGCGATCATAAATTGAATTTGGGCATGTGGCCTGAAACTTCCGCGTTAGAATATTTCGATTTAAGAATGATTCCCCAGTTTCACAAACAAGCGTCATGGTATCGGCTGATTCATCAAACTTAGGTTGAGTCACGCGACCTTTGTGTAATACCAGTGTTTGATTATTTAAAAGCTCTAAAATGGTGATCGTTACCCCGCCATAGAATATCTTGTTAATGAATACAGCTTTCAGATCATCCCCATCTGCATTAAGCAAATTCATTTGCGGAAAAGTCACTTCGGTATCACATTTATCAATGCTTTCATCTTCAATCACAGTACGTTGTAAGCCACGAACTGGTAAATATTCAATACTGTTATGGACCACAGTTTTACGTGCACTGGTAAAATTCCAAGTCTTATCCCCATGCTTAAGCTGATACAGCTCGACACGTGTTTTCATGAAGATAACTCCGTTATTGGCACCGTGACTTGTGTGATTCCAGCACCTAAAAACTGAAATTCAATTTGATCTGCATCAAAGCGATGTAGACCCAAATAGCACACTTTCTGAATGTCACTCACTAGCACATTCAAAGCGGGTGAAACTGTCAAAGTCGTTGCTGTTTTGGCTGTAATCGCATGTGCCATCCAGACATCATTAATCTTGACGGCAATATGCTCGCGATCCGCTTCCAAGAAATATGCGGTATCTGTATTCAGTACGTTATAGACCGTGCCTGTGTTGGTGATATGCAAATGCTTTTCATACAACGGCATCCAAAATGCTTTTAAACGTCCCATGCGTCGAAACAGAAAACGTCGGTATTCATGAAATTCTAACCAGTCTTTTAGTACTGATTTAAACGGCTTCATGTAGCGCGGCTTGGCATGATGGGTAAATTGCTGAAATCCACCAATGCTTCCATCGACAATGCTTTGCTGCTGGGTCAAGGTCATCTCTAAAGAATCACCATCCAAGCGCAAGGGATTGAAATACAGGTCATCGCCCAAGTATTGCATTGGTTCATCACCATCATGTTCGGGCAAATCCTCAGCAATCACACGAAAGACCACCGAAGCATTGGACCAGAAACCACCCGCATTGATCGAGGCATCGCCATCAATAATGCAGATCCGCAAAGGCATCATCACCGCATTGGTTACCGTGATATTTGCTGAAAGTCGAAAGCCGTCCTGATATTCAGTGATTAATGGCTGAATCACTTCATTGGTTTCAGGATCTCGAATTTCTTCTTGTACAATGATGTAGCGCCCGATCTCGGTAATTTCGACCACCTCAACACCTTCACGACTCTCTATAAAAGCGAAACCGACTTTTAAGTCGGCTTGAGTACTTGATGTATCCAGGATAATAAAATCATCCTCAGCAATATCAGGAATGCTTCGCTTTACTTGTCGAAGTGGTATGCCCCAGTACTTACGTAAATTGGCATACAGCATATGGAACATGTCGCCCATGGCTTTCTGCATTTGCACGTACTTAAAGCTGAGGATCTGCCGTGGTGCATCTCGCAATGCACTACGTTCTTCACTCCCCTCAAATGATTCATGAACTTCAGTTAAGAACTCAAGCCGTTCAGTAGATTCAAGTAGAGGGCAATTTGTTAATACATGCACCTCACCATATGCTGTTTGTATTTTCATTTTGTCCTCAAATATTAGGCATTAATAAACCGCCCATTTGGACGGTCAATTACAGTATTAAATTAATCAAAAAGTTCTGGATAATCCGTCAGTGCTCTTAAGCAAGTTGCGTTTCTGCCAGTTTCTTCCAGTTCACTTTTGGTTGAGAATATACCAACACGAGTTGCATTCCCCATTGTGGTTTCACCATATTGGGCTATACATTGTTTGCTCATTTGGAAAATAGCTTCAGCAATTTCGCTGTTCGCACTTTCTTCATCAAGGTTACATTGTGATTTGATAGTCATCATATAACCTAAGATATCTGCATTATCCTTACAATCATCTAGAGTTAGATTATCCAAATCCAAAGCCCATGTATTCATAGCTGTTAATGCTAATAAAGTAGTAAATATAGCTTTTAGTTTCATTTTACCCTCTTCAAAAAATTATTTTTTTCATGAATTTTCAAACAGATGAATCATACTAAAAACTATATTCACTAGCCATAGGTTTACCCAGTATCCCCCTAATATTGAAAATTGCCTAGAACGGTGGTTACCGTTTCGCATAGCCAGTTCGTTTCATATGATAAAGAAAGGCTTTTTGACCGTCTGGGCTATATAGAAGTTCTTTTGCTTCATCCTCATTTTTAACCATAATGACTCGCAATTGGTTATCGATGACTTGTTTCGGTGACTGAGTAGCCTGCTCACGATAACCATTCATTTTGGAACTTTGCATATTCAGGACTTTAGGAGCATCAAGGGCCAATCCTCCATCTGCAAAACCATTCTTAATAGACTGGCGTAAAGCAAAGAACCCTGCTGGACCACCCAATGCTGCAATTTCTTCTTGCGTCAAGACACCTTCACCACGGTGAACAATACCAGCAGGCTCATACTTACCACCATAACCAGTGAAGCCACCACCTGCAAAGCCTTGAATAGCCATCGATGAAATAGTTGCCAAAGCAGGTACTAATGCAGTCATGACAGCCATACCGCCTGCGAACTTTTGCGGTAAGGTCATTGCACTTGGATCAGCAAATGCCTGTGTATATGCAGTCCAAGCCGCAACTACTGAAGATGCAACAGAAAATGCCTGCTGCATGGCAAACATTGTTCGGTATGAACCAGACTGCTCACCTGCACTATCTTTGACTGATTGAGTTAGTTGTGAAAATGTATTTTGTCCATTCGACAAAAGCCCTTGCCACATATCCAATTGCTGTTGGTACTGATCCAAAGCCATTTGCTTTGTACTGGCAAGGTAATCAGCATCCAAAGCCTTCATGTTTTCAAGATGGAGCTTCTTGGCTAACTCAATTAGCTCATAGCGCTTTTCAACCTCATCAGGCGCACCATATTCATTCCCAATTTGATTAACGCTATTTGTATAGCGGTCAAATTCAGCAGATTTAGCCTGCTTTGACGTAATACTTAGGCTTGCATTCTGATATTGAAGTGAGTTCTTGCCGTACTTATTTGCAACACCAAATAAAGAAATTGCATCCTCAGCATTTGCTAATTGCCCAAGTAAGTCATTTTTTGATGCATCGAACTTTTCCTTTTGGGCACGGCGATAGTTTTCAACATCCTCTTGATAAGCGATCTTTTGCTTTTCTGTATACTCCTTGATAGCAGTCTGATCACCTGCGAATGCTTTTTGAATAAGAAGCAACTTCTCCTTATTATCTTCAGCCATTTGCTCTTCTTCAGTGAAGTAAATTTGCATAACAGATTTTCTTCGTTCTTCTGCTTGCTTTTTTTCCTCCTCGATTTCGGCTTCGGTATCTTTGACTAATTCAACAGCAGCTTTAGCATCTGAAACAGCTTCGGCATTGCCTTTATATCCAAGTACCGAAACATGTAAATGCCCACCTGTGGCTCGTGAAGATTTCTGCTTATACTCATCCAAAACACGAATAACAAAACCATAGCTCTTTGCAAGTTTTTTAAGCTCCGCTACGGTTACAGCAGATTTAGCTGAATCGGCAATAGTGAAGTCAAAAGCATTTCCTGTCGCATGCTTGCTATTTGTTCCTTTGTGGTAGGTATCATTGAATGCGGTAAATCTCTTTAATTCATCTCCAAGTTGTTTTTGAGCCAGTTGTGCAAAATCAGCTGTATACGCTCTGATTTGCCCTCCTGCGATTGATTCAGCAGATTTAATTCTTAAACCACTGAGAGCTGAAGCACCAACCAACTTATTCAGCTTTTCCTGTGATTCAACTTGTTTGCGGGTTGATTCTTCAATTTTCTTCTCAGACTCTTCCCGCGCCTTGGTTTGTTGTTGAAGCTTATAGCCTGCCTCAACTTGTTTAATTTCTTGAGCAGATAATGAAGCTCCTATAAAACTCAGCCCAGCGTTTTGTCGATAATCGGCAAAATATTCTGCCTTATCTCGACTCCAACCAGCAGCCATATTCGCATCAATATAATTAGCTTTAGCAACTTGATCCTGAATATCCTTTAGCGCCTCTCGTTGCTTTTGGGTTAAGATTGAAAATGCACTAGCCTGATCAAAAATTGATCTGGTATTTTCTTGATTTGTTTTAGTACTTTCTTTAACTTTACCGTTATATGCAGCAAGGATAGATTTTGCATTATTGACTGCATTAGACTCTTTGCCAACTGCCTCTGACTTACTATCAATACTTGATTTTGCAGCATTACTTACTGTCATCAAGCTATTAACTGCTGTAGCCAACTGATTTGAACTAATTTTACCTTGTCGATACTGTTCGAAAAGTTGAGAGGCAATCTCACGGTCTTTTTCCGAAACTTGAGAATTACGTGTGATTGCATCTATAAGCCCAAGAAGCTCATTTCTTTGTTCTCGATAAACTTTATTGGCCTCGTTAAGTTCATCAGTTGCTTTTCGAGTGAGTACACGCTTCTGAGTGGCATCCAGCTTTTCATATTCTGCTGTTAATTCAGCAATCGATTTACCCTGTGTACTTAAAGATGGATCTAAAGAATCGCTAGACTTTTTCATATACAGAAACGCTGCTCCAGCAGCAATCCCCTGAACAGCTAGCATAGCTAAACCAGCTGGTCCACCAAGAAACGCCATTGCCCCCCGAAGCATCCCCATACTAGCTGCAGTTCCGGTAGCCCTACCTTGAAGTGCCATTAATGATACTTCCATTACCCCTGCACGAATTGCAGCCATAGTAAATGTGCCTGCTAAAATTGTCCCCTGAACAACTAACTTAGTTGCTATCGCAGCGGTTAGTGCAAGAGCTACCGCTTTAATATCATCCATATTATCGGATACAGTTTGAATTACTGGTACAACAGCATTCACAAAAGTCGCTTGCAAGCCTTCCCATTGTAAATTTAATAACTGGACATTTTCTTTAGCCAACACAAGACTTTGAATCATATCATCTGACAAAATTGCATTGGCTCTTTCAGCAGCATCCCCCCATTTCTTAAAGCCTTCACCACCATTTTCAAGCAATGGAATAAGCAGCGACGAATCAGAAATGATCGCTTCCATATAAAACTTCATATCATTCTGGGTAGCATTTACTTTTTGAAGCGAGTTGTAATACAGCTGTAACGCCTCTGGACCTGAAAGTTTCTGAAATTGCTGAATGGTTACGCCAACTCTTGGGGCAATATTCTCAAAAAAGTCCGCCAATGGACCTCCACCAGATTGATGAAAATCACCAATACGATCCTGCATATCTTTCATTTTGTCTGCAAAAGACTCCATTGAGATACCTGCTGTTTCAGCACCTTTTGCGTAATATTGGAAATCTCTAAAAGTAGTATTTGCCAATTGTGCAAATTTCTTAATATCACTGCCTGTTTGAATCGTTTGATCAGCAAAAGCAACTAAACCACCTACTGAAATTCCTGCGACAGCTGCGCCCAATGCAGTCGCAGCCACAGTTGCAACGCTAAAACTGTCTGCAATATTATTGCTTGAATTTCTTGCTTGACGTTCCGCTCTTGTCATTGGCCCAGTAAAACTCCCAATTCGTGCGACTAAATCTAGGGTTAGTCTGCCCAGTGAAGCTGCTGCCATAACTTTTCCTCAGGCAATAAAAAACCTCCTGAAGGAGGCTATCTTTATTTATGATGCTCTATCTAGACGCAGGAGAAACCAACCTAAGCTGATTCCTTACCCCGTACCAAAATTAGCTTCCATATATTCTTCAAGAGATATTTCCTTACGCTGTTCATTTTTGGCATGAAGTCATAAGGATCTACTTCCTTGTGAATCTTCAAGCTAGTGTAATGCGCTGTCCAGTTACCAAAAGCATGTTCGAGCCTACGCCCAAAAAATAAAGAGCCATACTTTTTACGGTAGGCTCTCCAAATGTTTAGTTCAGCATTGTTTATGTTTGCTTGCGCTTCTTCGATGGTACTTCCACCGATTCCGTTGAGGACAAGTTCGCACCAGAATTCATTTCGCTCGAATTCTTCTTCGGTGACTTTCCCGTAAAGTTGTTCACCTTGTCAGCTTCTTGATATACCGCATCAATGAACTTTGGATCAGAAGTATATACATCAGTAAGTGAAGTGAAAAACGGCGTTCCTTTCCCATCTTCACAAATCGAACCAATCAAACGTGAAGCGACCAAACGACTACCATTGATTTCTTTTAACACTGGGTCATCTGGGTTTGTCACGATATCCCATTCAAAAGCCTTTGCTACTTCTTGCTGAGCAATGAATGAAAGTCGCTTAATAAAGACCTGTCCTTCAAGTTCAACTTCATCACCGACAGTCATCTCCGATTTACTCGTGAGCTCTTTAAGGTCTTCAAGGTTCTCTTCTGTAGCAAATACCTTCCATGTTACTGTTCGCTCAATTGGCGCACCACTTTGGGTAACTTTTCGAAGGGCTTTAAGATTTGTTTTAGCCATTATGGAATCACTCGTGGAGTTGTGATGACAGCGGATGTACGTACCAAGGTGAAGGTGTAACCAATCAATGAGTCCTGTTCAACGGTTGGTGCTGCTGGGTTTAAGTAGCCTTGGAAAGACCACCAAATTCGTGTTTCAGGTAGATCAATACCTGTCGTAACATCATAAGTTGGCGGTGTTTGGTTATGACTGGAACCAACATACCACTCAACCTTTTCACCAGAATCAGCTAACGCGATAAGCTGTAAATGGCTTGCGTTTTCATCATCTAGGTCAATCTGAATGGAACCTTCACCAGGATCTCGTAAACCGCGCTCATAATCCTTCGTGTCTGAATCCAAGCAAGTTGCATCAATCTTAGAAAAGGAATCCTCTCCAAAAGTAAATGCTTTAGGGCAACTGAAGCGTACAACTGCACCTGCGATAACAGCAAATACTTGCGTACGTTGCGCTTTAATACGTGCCATGAGTAGCTACTCCTCTTTTTAGGCATAAAAAACCGCCCTTTAAGGCGGTTAAGTTGGAAAATAAATCTGTTATCTGTTTAACCACCAATTCGCATCAAACCCACGTCCAAAAACATTAGTATCGAGAATTCGCTCAAAATGGTTGGGGTGAATACTGGTTACATAACAATATGGTTCAAGTGCAGTACGAATGGCTGCTCGAATATCAGAAGCACACTTTTGACTGCTGTCATAAACTACGATCTGGAATGAGACATGATCAATATCCGCTGCACAGTCCAAGTTGTTTTCAGGATTTGCAGTCACAACTGACCAAACTGCATAAGGATATGCTGTACCTGCTGGTGCAATATCCTCAAACACTTTTAAGGGATTATTCCCTAGTAATGCTGTGACATTTGAATCTGCTTTTAATGTTGGAACCACTGGAAGAATATTCATAGTTTTGCAAGTTCCTTATCGAGCTCAGTACTAAAGTTCTGTGCAAATGAATCTGTCACAGCCTGAATATTGTTTTCTAAAGCAGGTCGCATAAATGGGGTTGGTGGTTGTCTGGATGTACCAAACTCTAGAAATCTCCAATAAAATACGCGACCATCAGTTTTGTAAGACTGACCTACTCTACCTGATCGTCTATTTTGAGCATTGTTTGTATATGGAATTCTTGCCCCACCACGGACACCAACTCGCATAACCACAGTATTTTTGTCCCTAGACTTGCCAGGCTGCATTACAATTTCTTTATAGATTTGCTCTGATGTACTTGGATCATCTAAAGTCTTTGCATTGTTACGTGCTGCATCACGGACAATTGCCATAGCTTTACGCGCTGAACGCCTTGCAGCATTTTTTGCTAAACGTGGATTAGCCAAGGCTCTGAGCTTTCGCTCAATTTCATCCATCCCCGTTATTTCAACCTCAACAACCATGGCCTACTCCATTACTGCAAGCTCCAACGTCATATAGATCTTACCGTTCTCATTGTCAGGCTTAGGTGGTGAAACAATCTGAAAGGTGTACCCGTCCCAAAGCACGCGCATTTCTGTAGTGATGTCACTACGTTTACGCAGCTTTAGACGGGCTGTAGTTAGTGATCCAGAAGCCTTGGCATTGATTGCATCTTTAACTGATAAAAACTCAACCTTAGCCCAGAGCTTTTTGAACTCAGCCCACGTTTCAGTTTCATGGTTGTTTTCATCGTAAGTTACAGTTTTACTTTGGATCGTGACTCGATGGCAGAGTTCTTGGGTTAAGTCCATAAATTAAACTCCCATTTCTCTGAATTTTTGCAACAATGACCAATAAGCCTGTGGTTTATCGTCTAAGCTTCGGCTGTAACGGTACTGAACAAAGATAAGGCGTGCAGAATCTAATGCTTCGTTATCAACCAAATCTGTTTCATTGATACGGTCTGCTTCATCTGCAATAATCTTACGGTCTAGATCATTCTGAATTACGACGTTGGCTTCAACAATCCAGTCCTCTATAAGATCATCTTCAGTGTCATCGTCCACTCGACAATGCTTTTTAGCTTTCTGTAGATTGATCATCAGGTTTCACCTGCTTGGCTGGTGTTTTCTTAACTTTTGGCTCAACTACTTCAGAAGCTTCCGCTAATACCCCTTTAGCAACTAAATGCTTTACATCATTAGGATTGGCTTCTCGTTGTTCACCTGTACGATAGAATTTATCGCCATAGTGCTCACACTTAACTGTATAAATTGCCATTTTAAACTCCAAAAATAAGGGGCTAAATGCCCCTTATTTAAATCGATTAAGGTACAGGAACAATGTCACCATAGATGAATGCTTCAGGACGATACACCGCCAAAGCCAAGCGCTCTTCAGCAAGAATTGTTACCATGTTTTTGATGAAGTCATCTTCGTTTTCTGTCGCTACTTCAACACGAGATAACCAGCGGTCAAACAGTTGAGCCCCCATAGAGAAAGCGCCCGTCAGGAACTTATTCACTGTAATTGCTTGGGTTTCTACAACTGGCAATTTCCATAAAGTTGGGTTTAATGCTCCCTGTGGATTGCCAATAATGTACTGGCCCGAAGTGTCTTTCAGTGTTTCGATTGCAGCCCAATCAATCGGGTTCAATACATGTCCACTTGCTGGATATTCAGCTAGGACTGCTTGTAACATTGCGAAGCGCAAGGTATCAATTTTACTTTCTGCTGAAGTTGTGACACCCGCTGGACGAACATATGGGGTTGCTTGTGGAATGATACCCAGTAAGTTTTGACCAGTACCATCGCCATTCAGAATTTGGTTTTCTTCTTTGAACGCCAAGCCATAACGTAAGCGACCATCAATATAAGACTGTAACTGCGATGCATCATCCAAAATTTGACGCGATGCCTTCATGAAATGTGCAATTACTTTTGCATTTGTCGATTTCAAATCAAATTTGATATCAGACTGTGGCTTCAATGCACCTTCCGCGACCATTGCTGCAGCATTGGTAAAACCTGTTTCTTGTACGAATTCCAAAGCGTTGCCATCCATACGACCAGGCATAAGCAAATCACGAATCGTAAGCTTACGCTCAGGTGGCGCAACGATGCCAGGAATACGTGTGGTTTGCACTAAATCGCCTGCTGCACCTGCTGTATCTGTTGTTGCAGAAGTAATCGTGGCTTTAATTTCAAGATTTGCTTTACCTCGCTGTCCAGCTGAACCTTGCAATGATTTAAATTGCTCAGTTTCCACAAACTGACGCCCCAAAGACTTAAATTCTTCAGGTGCATCGCCCGGACGGCGGGCCATTTTCTGCTCAAGTTCATCTAAACGCGCTTTGGTTTCATTCAGCTTGGTAATCGCTTCATCGGCTGCCTGTTTGGCACCTTCCGCAATTTTATCACCATGTTCACGCTTACCTTTGAAGTCTTCGGCGATTCCTTTGACTTCATCAACTTGTTTTTTAAACTCTTGAGCGAGTTGTTCTAAATTCTGATCAGGCATTGCTGACTCCTTTTAAGATATTTAAAGCATTTGAAATTGATTTCGCTTCTTTGATTTCTTCCTCTGACTCGCTCAGAAGAGAGCGCAACCCTTTGCTAGCGATGGCAGTAGATTGCGATTTTGAAAATCCTGACTCTCTCAAGAATTTTTCAAATTCTGGTAACGTTGGCAGTTCGCCTTCATCTAATTTGGATTTAACTGAAGTAATCAGACTTCGATCATTCGCTGGCTGAGTCACGATAGAGATTTCACCAATATCAACCTCGATCAACTCTCGAATCCCATTGCCTTGCTGATTTGCCTTCTTGGTGGAATATCCAATGCTTAAACCATCAATGGCACCCGCTTTCAGAAGTGCATGTGTGGATTTAGCTCTCGGCACATCATCAATAAGCAATTTACCTTCAACGAATAGTCCTTTTTCGTCTTCGTAAAGGTTGGTGTAGATCCCAATTGGTTCGCTGTCGTTGTGGTTCCAAAGCACTGGTGGAAATTTATTTTTGGTTTTCCATTTATCGAGGGATACTTTGAAAGCCCCTGGCAAAATCACATCGTTGTACCAATCGATATTTCCAAAAACCGCCCCATAGCCCGAAAAAAAACCGTCCTCTTGGACGGCTTTAATTGCTAAATTAAAACTTTTTCTATTCACTTGTTTTCCCCTGTTCTTGTCCCAAAGACACCATTTGCATTTGCACCATGAGTTGATCTGCCGTTGGATCTTCAGCACGTGGCATATCCTCAAGCTCACGTACTTCATTTCGGGTATATAGCCCGTTTTGGGTCATCTTCACGTAGAAATCTGCTCTTGCTGTGTTATTTGCACGCAATAGACCATCTACCGCAAATTTAGGGCGATATTTGTATTTGTCCTGCGGCAATAGCAATTTGCGAGAAATGGTTTGCTCATATCGAACCAATTGAGGATTCAGTGAGTAGGTTAAAAAACCTTGATTAGTCTGCTCAAGGCTAGATGCCCAAGAGCTTGCTTTATTGGTATGTCCAATCAATTGCGGTGGAACCCCAAATGCACGACAAATTTCCTCAATTCCAAAGTAGCGAGATTCAAGAAGTTGCGCATCAATCGGATTAATTCGAATAGCGCTGGCAGAAGCAAGCTTCATCCCCGCCTCAAGAATCATGTATTTACCTGAATTTTCAGGCTTACTGAACTCTGCTAAATGGTTGCGCATCCGTGTACGCTGCTCACCTGTGAGCGTTTGCTCCCCTGTTTCAAGGAATCCACCAACCTTTAATCCATTTTTAAACCAGTCTTGAGCCTGATTATTAGCATCAAACTGCATGCCTATGGTTTGGGCAAAAAATTGAATTGCTGAAAGTCCAACGTAACCATCCAAGGTGAAACCTTTAAAATGCAAGATTTCATCATCAGTATAGATTTTAACTTTGCCATTTTCGGTGTAATGATATTCAAAGCCACCATCTTTCAAGCGCTTCTTAACCATTTCACTAGGGAAAAGTGGCTCTAATGAAATAACGCTTCGATCATTTCGGCGTGTAATATAGCTGTAGGCATTACCCCATAGATCTAAACATGCAGATTGGATCTGCCAAAATTCACTTGCGCACATATCTGCATTGGGCGAATCATGTAAAACTCGGTAAAGACCATGATCTTTGGCGATCTTTTTATTTGAATCATATAAATGCAATGGTAGTGTTGAGATGGTTTCAGCACGCAATTTCACGCATGCCCAAACTGCTGAAAGCTTTAAGGCTGTTTCAGGGCTGACGACCGCTCCACCAGATGACAGATAGCTATCAAAAGGATATGAAGTATCCCCCTTTTTCAATTGGGTTCTTCCAGTCAATCGTGACCAGAAACGGGACCAAAAACCCGTGTCTTGTAAATCGCTCATGCTATCACGACATCCTCTAAATACCCGTCAATGTCAAAATTCTTTGCTTCAGGTGCAAGACTCATCAATGCCACAGCGTTAAACATCGCAATCACTGGGTCAATCTTGCCAATACCAGAGTCCTGCTTAGTAATTCGCATCCCGTTACCGATCATCACGACTCGTGCATTGCCTACGCACCAAACCATAAGTTGTTGCCCTGCATGCCAAAGGTTGCCCTCTGCCAATTTCCGCTCGGTTGTCATGATATAGCCCATGAGCTTGTGGCCTTGTGGTACCGCTACAAGAACCTCTTCAGGGATGCCTGCACCAGTTAATCCATCAATAAGACCACCTAGACCTTGCGGATCTAGTCCAATTTTGTCGAGCTTACCGCTGTCATAAATTTGCTTTGCGATTAGCGCCAGCTGGTCAATGTCTTCACCCACTCTATCGACAACAACAAGGCTCCCTTCTTGCTCGAAGTCTTTATATTTGGGAATGTTCTCTTTACGGCGTTCTAAGGCAAGTTTATTTGCCCAAGCGCGACTCCATAACCACCAGATACGAGGATCTTTCTTCAACCGCCCTAAGGCAGCAAAGCCAAGTAAGTCATCAAGTCCACCACCATCAATTCCCAAGGTGATCAGTTCTGATTGTTCAATCAGTTGCTCAAGACCGAATACATGCTTTTGCTGATTCCAATATTCAGCACCTGCCCAACGGTTTGCACGCAGGTTCATGCCGATTTCGATGTTCAAATGCTTGGCAAGAAAGTCTCGAAGTGACTCTTCACCCGCATCTTTAACCTTATTGAACTCTGAAATCAGATACTCAAGGTCAACAGAAGCACCTAAATTCGGGTTGGTGATGTAGAAATTCTCTGGTTTTAAGTGCTCACCAGCTTCCACCAGGTGTTTAGGAAATTCATAAATCAGCGGTAAAAAGGCTTTATCCTCTTTGATTCCATCTCTTACATCGCGGGCATAATCCAATAATTGCTTAAATACACCGCAAGGCACTTCATCTGACATGGTGGAAAGGTAAATTACGCATCCTTCAGGTCGTGATGCTAATCCACCTTTTGCTTCACGGAACATAGATTCCGCATTGGCACGTTTACCAAAAAGCCAAACCTCATCTATCAAAATGATAGAGGCTTTCTTACCTGCCGCGGCATTAGATTCGGCTGCAATCACTTTAAGTGTGGCACCAGTGCCTAAATGCGTTACTGTTTTAGTGTGCTCAGAAATATTGATCATTGCACTGAGTTCTTCATCTGCTTTGATGAAGTCTCGGATCGGGTTGAAAGAGTTGTCTGCAACTTCTTTCGTTGGTGCCAAGATAATAAGTTCTGCTGAAAGTCGGTCATTCAACAATAACGCAACCAGCATCACACCTGCAGCAATCGTAGACTTGGTGTTCTTCTTGGAAATCAGAAGAAAGAACTCTCGTATCAGTCTGCGTTTTGTGTGTGGGTTGTATGCTCCAAAAATTGCACGGACAAATTCAATGACCCAATCCAGTGTGACATCACCCATCTTTGGGCTATCCATCACATCAACAAGAATCAGCTCTTTAAAAATGCGCTCTGCAACATCTGCCACTTGAGGAAATAATGGTGCACATGGCATGAGCGACTGTTTTTTGACAATACGCTCCTCCCAGTCTGGGCAAGCTGTTGTCCATTCTGGGAGCATTGCGGTCATGTTTTAACTCGGTAGTTGATTATTCAAAGTGCCGAACTTTCCAGTTTGACTGGCTTTCTTAGCTTCTTCTGTTTTAGATTCTTTCTTGCCTTTGTCAGCAACCTTGCCATGCACGTAAGGCAATGCGGCCTTAGCAGCATTCACCCGCATGAACATGTCATCGCTTTTATTCATCACATCAATAAGAAATTGGAGTGGATCATCTTTGGCGTAGTTCTCATCATCCAAAGGGTTGTCATTTTCCCCACTATCCACGGAGTTAACTTTTGGTTTTTCTGGAGTTAACTTTTCAGATTTAGAAGTTAACTTTTTGACTGATTTAAATTGTTCGATATATGCAATTACTTCAGGGATTTTTGCTAATTTTGAACCCTGCTGCATTGCAGATTTTTCACTGTATCCTGCTGAAATTGCAGCATCTTTATTGCTCATACCATCAACAACAGCTTGAGCAAAAGCTTTCATTTTTGCTGTTAAAGCCATTGCGACTCCTTAACTCTAAAAGTTAACTTTTAACTAAAAAGGGAAATTTTTTTATACGTGAGATGGGCGGTGGTGTCCGCTGATAAATGATTTTGAACTTTTTACCTCCCCCCTCCCAACGGCGATGAGCTCTTTTTTCAATCATAGTCTGCTCTCCTGCTGGGTTTTCTTCTTATGGCAGTCAATGCACAACGACCAAAGATTGCTTGGGTCATCTGTTCCACCTTGCGCCGTGTTGATCTTATGGTCACATTCCAATTGATGTGTGACTAGACCACAGAGTTGACAGGTATAACCATCACGTACATGGATGCTTTCTTTTAGTCTACGCCAAGGGCGACCACCACGACCTGTTCCCCAGTTTTTCTTGGGTTCAGTCTGTTGACGGCGTATCTCTAGCCTTGGCTTAAGTGTCTGTAGTTTCATGGGGCAAACCCTTAGTCATCATCCAAGTTACGTGATTGTGGTTCATCCTCATCGCCAACGATCTCATCGAGCAGCATGCGGATCTGTGCAGTCTGGTCACTGTTGATTTGTATGAGTTGGTTGTTCTGTTGGATCAGTTGATTGGTTTGATCGGTCAGTTTGTTGTTCTGTTCCACCAACTGATTGTTCTGCTGTACCAGTTGTAAGACGATTGATTGCAAGTTGCAGTCGTTGTTTGCTGTACTCATACATTGCCTTTAGTTTTTGACGGCGTTCTTCACAGCCTTTGCAAGACATAGACACCTCGGAATAAAAAAGAAAAACCGCACCAACTTTCTCAAGCAGTGCGGTCTTATGTGCCGTAATCCATTCGGCCAAGGAGAATAAAAAACCACCCGAAGATGGTTTACTTACAATTTAAAAGATTGTCAGATTTAGTTCATTCAGACTGGTAAAATTTAACTGTTTAAATAACAACTAGTCGATCGTATTTGAGTCTTCAGAAAATCTAAAAGAACTAGTAATACGTATAGGATATGGCTTACCATTAACAATTAATGGATAAAAATTAGCCTGCTTACGATATTCATTTAAAGCATAATTATCCAATTCTGGTAATCCACTACTCACTTTAATCTCAGATTTGGTTAAATTTCCATTATCATCAGCTTCTGCATATATTCCAACGTATAAGGTTTGACCTTCAAGCTTTTGCTTCACAAAAAAGAATTTCGGATAATGTTTATATTTAGGCTCTCTTGAAACCTCTAATAAAAAAGGTTGTACTGCTCTAATAGGATAATAAATTCCATTCTCTTGATAAGGCTGAAATTTAGAACGCTTTACTGCATTTAGTACTTTTGTGTCTATTGATTCAAGCCCACTACTTTCTATTACTTCTGCGGATTTAATAATACCATTTGCATTCGTCTTAAACTCAACCCTCACTATTCGGTCATATCCTAAAAGTTCTCTATTCTTGAATTTTATTATTGGTGCTCTTTGCCATTTTACGCCTTTCGGTTGTTCTTTAATGGTTTGGACATCCTGTGCATTCGCAGTGAAACTCAGACAAAAAAACAGGCTTATTAGGGTTTTAAATAAAATATTCATTATAAATTTCATGTAGATAATGTTTTATGATCTTTAAAAGATTAGCACTATAGAATAAAAACAGTTTGCAATAAAATATTATTTTTTCTTTTAATTAATTCAACTCTAATTGAAAACAAAAGATCTGTTTATTTAGAGGTGTTCTCTTAACCAATGAACCATATAAATCCAATCAAAACTATCAACCCAACTATACCCGCTGCCATCCATTCTGATTTTGGATAGCCAATTAAATTATTTGGGTTGCTATAGTCAGGTCGTTGTCGATCAGTGTTATTTTTCTTGTGCGGTTTATATGTTGAGTATGACAAACCAGTGCCAGGAGCACTTACTGTTGTTCGTGTGCCTTTTCTACCGACACTCACTCTCGCACCTTTCCCACCAAGAGAAACACTGCTTAAACCTTTTTTACCAACATTTAAGCGAACACCTGGTGCGATCTTAAAGCTTTTTCGAAAATTTAAGCCCATATTCTTGGTCAGTTCCAATTTCAGAGTACAGATTTATTTATATATGAAATTGTATATTTTTCAAGCAATAAAAAAGCCCAACAAATATGTCAGGCTTAATAATCAGTGAACTATTATAACTTCGCTCACTATAGCAGAAATATGCCACATCCTTTGTACAGGGTCAAGCAACCATTTGAAAGCAGACCATATGCCTTTGTCTCGCAAGAGATACCTCTTTAATTATATTCGGATTACCTGTTATGACTGCTCTCAAATAAGCAGATAAATACAGTAAATTATTCGACTGCTTAATAATGGTATAGATTAATTCTGTCGGATAGCCCGTTATGTTTCTTCGTACAGCATGCAAACCTGAATGCACAAACGAATTCATTGCATCCCAAGAATAATTTTTCAACTCAACTAAAGATAATACATGACTATGTGCAGGGGTATTAGCAGATAAAAGTTGCTCAAGCATTTTTGATATAGGCGGAAAAACTTTTTTATTTTTAGTTATTCTCGCTTCTTCCAACTCTCCTACTATCGAATCAATATCCTCATCTTTTGACACATAGAATACCCACAAACTTTTAACTAATGCTTCATATTGCAAGCGAAATAAAGCAAAAGCAGAAGCAATACATTTCGTTTTAAATAAGTATCGTACTCCTGCTGAATGTTCTACAGATAGCATTGCTAGACTTGCTACAGCTAATAGTCTTTGTGAATCGTCATACAAATTAAGATCAATAGACGGTGATATAAGTTCAATTTCTAGTTGATGTGATTTATTCAGTAATTGTTCTATACGGTCTAGGTTATACATAACTTACTACTTAATTATTTAAGAAAAAGCTCAAAATATTGTGAGCTTTTGAATTTCTTAGTTAAATTTTTAAATTCAATTACTACATTTTACGAAAAGCAACTAATGTCATTAAAATTTAGATTAATTACTTTTCCGTTGTCGAATACATTTTTTATGGGCTGGTTTGAGCGTTGCTTGATTGGCGTGAAAAGTAGCCCATTTTTCACTTAGCTCAGGATTAAAATATCTTGATGCATAGCTACCATCTTTAATATCTATTTTTTCCATTTCTTCATCATTACCAAAAAATTGTGTTAATAATTCATTTAGTCTAGGTTCGTAATGACAAGCCTCTATTTTATCTTCTATTTGCTTCTTACAAAGACAACAAATAGTGTCTGTATTTTTATCTTTGAATTCAATTATTTGATCATTAACTGCTTGTACAGCTGCATTTCTCAAGTCCTCCTTGTGAGTAGATGAGCCCTGAGGATTTAGAGCTTTAGTCCAGCTGATATCTATCTCAGTTCCATCATCTCTCAAGATTAATAACTCCTTGTTACCGCTATTAACCAAAGAGCGCCTTACTCTAATTTTGAAATTTGTAGAACCATTAATTTTATTTAAATAATCATGGTGATGCGAAAGAACCCATGTAAGAAGCTCTATATCTTTTTCTTCAGTAATAAAGCAATCATCATCAATCTGATTGATAAGATTTCGTATCTCATCTGTTAGAGATTTTTTAGTTTTATAATTACGTTCTATCCACCATTTAATAGTTTTAGCCATTTTTCTTACCGTTTAAAAGTTAATATTCTTCTAGCATATTTCATTTAATTAAAAAAGGAGGATTAACTGCATTAATTATTTAATGCAGTTAAGAGATATCTAAGCTTCCGCATTAAACCAATTCGGATTGGTATCCATAATTTCCCCGTTAGACATGTTCACCACGCGGAAATCTTTGCTAATAAGTGGCTGACTGTTTGACCCGCGCATGTTATAGCGTCTGCTCACATCAAGCGCCAGTTCATTTGCTCGAACGATTAAACTTGTATACTTGAGATAGTCCTGCATGTTTAAGAATCTGAGCGCATTCCAAACATTCATCATTTTAAAGTTTTGATTAATGACTGCTTCAACCAACTTCTGAATCTGTTTTTGTTCTTGGCGTTGTAGCTCATTACTTCGTGCGACTACCGCGGTTAGGTTATGTACATACTCTACGGCGTAAGGCAAAGTTTTAAGTGGAATCTCATCGACTTTGTTCACATCAAAGCGTTGATTAATCATCTTATAAACTTCAACTGTATTGAAGTTAGATTTACTGACTAAAACCCCTACGGCTTCTGCTAGCTGTATGCGATCTCTTATATCAGTCAAAACTTTCGGTTTGCTTTCTTTTTCTAAAATATCTAACACCCATTTTCTAAATTCTTTGGCAACTGGTGTACGAGCAAAAAATGTAATGAGATAGCAACCACGCAAGTTAAATATCCGTAACCCCAAATTGGGGGTCTGAGGATTACTAATAACTTGAGTCATATCTTCGGTGAATTCATCTAAATTTCGATCATAAATTTTGGTTACGGCATCAGCACGTGCATAACCTAATGCTCTCGCTAACTCAGATGATGTAATCCAAATTTGATTGTCATTCTGTTGGACTGGATGCAATTCTAGTGCATTAAAAACTAAATTATTCATGATTAACCACCTCGGGTTCGGATAATGGCTGCCACCTACAGGCATACCTCATGAATAATTGTACCCTAAAATTAGGGTACATCAAGTATTTTTATCTATCTTTGTTTTTATATAGCATTTAACGATTCAGCATAATTTGCCGTATCCAAACTATTCTTTTTCAATAATTCAATAATTTCAGTCTTCACACCGACTGGAATTGGTCTTCTTTCCTGCAACCAATCTCTAACACGGCGTGCATCAACCTCAAGCGCTCTTGCTAGATCACTTTGCCATTGATTGCCGTATAACAACTCTCCTGCCTGTCTTAATTGCTCAGGGGTCATACGATGAGTATCATTCGATTCAGACATATATTTTTTACCTAGAAAGTAAGTCACGGCTTACTTATTAAAAACCAACTTATTACATCATAAAATTAGCCAAAAACTAATTTTTTCATTAGCTTTTATCTAATACTCAATAAACCCATACCGACAATGCAACGCAGCCAAGCCACATTTAACATCCATACGTGCATCCATCTGACTGCGTTCATCTGTCACCATCTCAGCCCATGAGTTGCCATAAAAGTAACGGTCGATAATTGCATCCATCCAATCATCCATAATCTCAGACTGACCAAGCATATCTAATATTAGACGTTGTACGGCACGGGCTTCATTATCATCAATTTGACAAGTTAGTTTGCTACGTCGCGACTTTGGCGGTTCAAAATCACCAGTTAAGTAATCCACAATAATCTGCTGTTGCTGCACTTTAGTCAGCTTCTTATATTTTTGCGCTTTCACAGCGCTATCCATCGCTATAGCAATTGGATTGATACTCTTCCCACATGTAACAGATACGGAATTCATCCAAGTACCAAATTGATATAACCACCCCTCTAAATCAAAACGTGTCCAATCGACTGCCTGTAAAATATGTTCTTGCTTTGCCACTACATTCATCCCATTCCCCCTCAAAATCTCGCAAAACGGCGGTGGACCAACATCGCTGCATCACGGGCATGTTCATTGGTACGACCAAGCCAACCGGTAATTCTTTGAAAGGTCTCCGCTTTATATTTGGTACTGTTGTTCTGTGGGTGAATCATCTTGTGAAGATAACCCTGCTCTTTACACCAGTCTTCCCATATCTGTGCATCACGTTTAACAGATCCAACGCCCTGTGCCTTTTCACGGCCACCCGTAAACCAAGTACGTTGCCGAGCATCTTCTATATATAGGCACACGTTTTGGATTCCCCATGTCTGTACTTGATGTTGTACTTTCTCCATTGCCTGTGTGATGGATAAAGACTCTACCTGTTCTAGCTCACCACCATTGCCTCGGTCTGCTGCAACGGCGAAACCTGTATTCACCCCTGTATCAATTCCAATCATGATTTTCATGCGTACATGGTCCCCAATTCGCTTTTGTTGTCTAAGAACATCTGATTGACTGCCCCGATGTATCCGCACCATCCAAAGGCTTCACTCCAGTAAGTCCAAACGCCGTTGGTGCAATTCCAAAAGGTTCCATCGTTTTCAATGTGGGTTGCGCCGTGTGGAATCATGCTGCCTCCTTCAAGTTGCCACTGAAGCCAACCTGTTTCAGGTAGGACTCCCATTTTTTGGCTTGGGTTGGATCTTCGAGTTTTACGGCGATACGTGCTGCAAGTTTTTCAAAGGACTCACCTGGTTCGCTGTACTTGCTTGAGAACTCAGGATGGTGAGCAAGTTTCTGCGCGAAAGTGGCTATCTGTTTTTCAGTCAGGTGTTTTGGGTTATTGGCTGTAGGTGTTTTGCTGTATCCCGTTTTGGTCTCTTGGGAATACTTGCTTCGATAGGCGTTCAGCAACCAATCGGCAAAGTGGAAGTTCATGAGTTCATCGCATAGGGATTTGTCTTGGTTGTAAATCTCGAATGCTCGTTTTTCCCGTTCAGCCCATTTCGCTGTCAGGATGGTTTTTGGATCGATGCTGTCATCGGCCAAAGAAATTTCTTCTCGAAGTTTTTTGAAGCAAAGCCAATCTTTTTTGTTTTTAGATTCAATTGGGAGATTCCTTGGGAGATTCTGTGTCCCAATTTCGGTACTGGTCTCGGTACCGTTTTCGGGACTGGTTCCAGTGCCGTTTTCGGTACTAGTCCCAATATTGGAACCTGTACCTAAATTGGAACTAGTTCCGTTTTTACCACTAGTCCCCTTTTTGGTACTGGTTGTTTCATCTTCCCGTCCGACCACACCCAGCAATTGGTAAACTTTTACGCCGTTACCGACGATGCTGCCTGTAAATTTAATCAGGGCTTTTTTCTCTAGGTCGTCTAAAACTTTGATGATGGTTTTGCGGTTCATCTTGGTGTCTTTAACCATTCGCATAATGCTTGGGTAGCATTTGTGGTCTTCCCCTGCGCGGTCTGCCAGTGAAAGTAATATGAGGCGTTGTGTAGAACTGTCTACTTCCGCTCTCCAAGCCCAAATCGTTGCATCTAAACTCATATGGGTTTACCTCTATTTGTCGTCTACGCACTGGTGTATTTGTGCATCCAGTTCGGCAAGTATTTCGTGTATTCGGTGAATGACCTTAGACATGTCTATGGCTTCCCCGCGTGTGATGCGTCCGTCTGCCATCATTTCTTTAAACAGCGTGTAGACGTTTCCGCCTTTCATTCCAAAGCTCAGCACCAAATCTGTGAGTGCTGTATCTCGGTTTTCTGGTATATCGGGCAGATCTATAGCGACCTTGCCGTGTACGGCATTTAGGCTTTGTAGAATTCGGTAGTCGTTGGTCAGCGTCATCAACTTGGATGCTTCTAGTAGCGTTAAGTGATGGGTGTCTGTATTTGGATTGACTTTGCTATTGAGCACGGCGGGACTTTTGATGCCCATACGTGGTGCGAGTGCGTTTGCTCCACCTTTGTAGTCGTGTACGGTGTGATAAGCAGCATCTAATATGTTCATAACGGGTTCCTTTGAACGTGTTTATTAGATGGCTGTCTTATTACCATTTTGGTTGTTGTCTACTAATGCAGGATATAAACCAAAATGTTGATGAATTTCAGCTTCAGAAACTTTTCCTTTACTCGCTGTAGACAAGGCTTTGCGGAGATTTTTACGAGGCTCTTTATACCCATAAAATAAATGAGTTTTTATATAACCAACTGTTGTTCCTGCATCTTTTGCATATTGTTCTAATTCATTTGGGCTTTGCTGAAGTATAAAATCTCGGAAATTCATTGATTGATCCTCTCGTATCAATCGAAATATTACCTTTTAGGTAATGTAAATACAATCTTTTTTCTTGTTTACCTTTTTGGTGATGAAACTACAATTAACAAATGTGACTTGTCACAGAAAAATTAAAGGAAATATATGGACAGCAAATCAATCAGATACAAAAACACTCGCTTACTTGTTGATCAAGTTGGTGGCGTGTCTAGTTTTGCTGACAAAATTGGAAAAGGACAATCTCAAACTAGCCAATTTGCAGGTACGAACCCAATTAAAGGTATTGGCAATAAAGTTGCCCGCGAAATTGAATTAGCATTCGATAAGCCGCATGGTTGGTTAGACCTACCACATGATGAGCAAAATATAACTGATGGTAATGTCTCTGAACCAATCCCTATGAAAGGTGAATTTGTTCCAGTCATTTCTTGGGTTCAAGCTGGTGCTTGGACAACTGTTGAAGCTGTGCCTGCGGGTACACAGTTTGAAGAATGGTTACCACCAAACCCTAAGTGTGGAAAACACGGTTACGGACTAGAAGTATCAGGTGAATCAATGCTTCCAGACTTCCGCCCTGGCGATAAAATTTATGTGAACCCTGACTTTCAAATAAGTGATTTAAAAACAGGTGATTTGGTTATTGTTGCTTGCGATGGTGAAACAGAGGCTACTTTCAAAAAATTGATAGTAGAAAGCAACGGTATGTATTTAGAACCCTTAAACCCAAAATGGCTTGGAAAAATCATGGAGCTTCGTGAAGGCTGCAAACTGGTTGGAAAAGTCGTTGGGTTATATAGGGATGTTTGACAATGAAGTTGGATTCGAAGCTCTATGAAAAAATAGTATCTCATTTAATGTTTGACGAAAATGATTTTGATACTACCATCGTACCAAATGCAAAAATTATAGGTTCTATTAGCGGTAGATCTCGACAAATTGATGTACTTCTAGATAGTAAAAATGGAGAAAGCAATAAAAGAATTATCGTAGATAGTAAGTATCAGAAAAGACCAATAGATATTAAAAAAGTTGAAGAATTTGAAGGAATGATGCGTGATGTTAATGCACAGAGAGGCATATTAATTTGTCCAAGTGGCTACACTCAAAGTGCACTTCGACGAGCACAAGAATTAATTACTATACGTATTCTTACTGAAGAAGAAATTGAAAATTTTGTCATGTATGGTTGGGATAATTGTAAATTAAATCAATGTGAAGGAAATATTCTATGGGAACTTAACCCTTCTATAATTGATGATTCACCACTGACAGTTACTTGCTCTGCAAAATGTGATAAATGTTCTAATTTCAATATTTGGTGCTGGGCATGTGGTGAAAAA
Organism: Acinetobacter tandoii; assembly: GCF_008867985.1. Lineage (NCBI taxonomy): Bacteria > Pseudomonadati > Pseudomonadota > Gammaproteobacteria > Moraxellales > Moraxellaceae > Acinetobacter > Acinetobacter tandoii. Next base: position 459,162 of record NZ_VXLD01000001.1, on the reverse strand, counting down.
TTTTCAATGTATGACGAGGATGAACATCAATGTGCATGTGAAGGACCTTCATTTTGGTTAACGTCAATTGAAGATGATGAGCAAAGTAAATCCGTTTATCTTCATTACTTACACCTTATAGAATACAATCCAGATCAACCGAAATTTGCAACCTTAACAATGAATCGCAGACCAATAAGTTAATAGAGATAACATGACTACACAATTAAATTTTAAAGTAAGCTCAGGACTAAAAAATATTATTGGTCGTGATTTAATTATAAATGATACTGTAGCGATTTTTGAATTGGTCAAAAACTCATTTGATGCAGAAGCAAAAAAAGTTCAATTATATTTTGATAATGAACGTATCATTATCATTGATGATGGTCATGGCATGACTCATGAAGACTTATTAAATAAATGGCTATTTGTAGCATATTCAGAAAAGAAAATTGAAAATCAAAAAACTGATTATCGACATAGTGTAACAAACAAAGTATACGCAGGTAGTAAAGGTGTTGGAAGATTTTCTTGTGATCGACTAGGTAAAAACTTACAGCTTCAAACAATACACAAAGATAACTTAAACCATAATGAAGTTTTAGATATTGAGTGGGATAAATTTGAATCGAATGACTTAGAAAGATTTGAAGCTATTAAGGTCTACAATAATTCCAACTCAAGATTTAAGTTAGATAACATCGAATACTCTCTCGATCTATTTAATCAGTTTTCATTATGTGACTCTATAATATTACCTAAACATGGAACGATCATTGAAATTGAAAACTTACGCGAAAGTTGGAATCGAAAAAAACTACTAGAACTGCGTAGTTCTTTAGCTAAACTTATAAATCCATTTCAACAAAAAAATGATTTTGAAATTATAATTTATGCTCCAAATGAATTAGAACAAGATATTAAAGAACATGAATCTGCGGATAATACTGATGATTATATTCCTATTGTAAATGGACCTATTAAAAACTTTATTTTTGATACATTAGAATCAAAATCTACACATCTTGAGGTTAAGTATACTGATAATGGCAACTATATCACTTCAACACTTATTGATCGTGGTGAATTAATCTATAAAATTAAAGAACCAAATGAATATAAATATATTAAAGATTCCGAATTTTCTTCCAGCGTCTATTACTTAAATACTGCCGCAAAGATGACTTTTAAAAGACGAATGGGTATCACCTCCGTCTCTTTTGGATCAATTTTTGTTTTTCGAAATGGTTTTAGAGTATATCCTATTGGAAATGAAGGCGATGACACGTTCCAATTAGATAGAAGAAAACAACAAGGTTATGCAAGATATTTGGGTACACGTGACATAATTGGAAAAATTGATGTTAATGGTACCGAAGAACAATTCAAAGAAGCAACAAGTCGTGATCAAGGTCTAATTGAAACTCCTGCATATCTTCAATTAGAAGCATGCTTCATGGAAAAATGTATTAAGCGATTAGAAAACTATGTTGTTGATGTTACTTGGCGTGATTCTTTAGATAAAGATTTGGATACACCTGAAAGATTAAATACCGATTTAGCTAAGGCAAGAATCATTACTATTGTTTCAAGGTTAGCAAATGCTAACAATATTGAATTACTAGATTATAGTAGAAATTTAGTTACTATTCTAAATGAAAAATCCAAAGAGTTCGAAGACACTATTGAGGGATTAAAGTCTGTAGCAAAGAAATCTGACAATGCTGAACTATGGGATAAAATTAATAAAGCAGAACTCCGATATTTAGAATTAAAACAAGCTGAAGAGTTAGCAAAAAAAGAAGCATACGAAGCTGAAGAGGCTAGAAAAAGAGCTGAGGAAGAAGCACGATTATCTGAACTAAAAAGTAGAGAATATGAAAGATTACAATTAATTGCTGAAGAAAAAACCAGACATATTGCTAAAGAAAAGCAAGAAATCATAATCGAAAAAGAGAAAATTTCTGAAGCATATGAGGAAGAAAAGAAAAGAAATTTATTTCTTACTGCAAATTCATCCCTAGATAAGGACAATATAGTAAATTTACATCATCAAATTGGCATTTATTCATCTTCCATCCATAATTTATTAGCTAATCAAATCGATAAGTTAAATCATAACGAAGACTTTGGAAAAGAAGACCTAATCAATATTTTTGAACAATTAACATTTAAGAATCAACAAATACTTGCGGTGTCACGTTTTGCTACACATGCAAATTTTAGACTTCAATCAGAAACTATAACCGAAAACTTAATTTTATTTATAAAAGAGTATCTAGAGAGGATTTGCAAACTTTATGCAGGAGATATACTTCAAATTTCATTCTCTAGTGATATTGCCGTATTCGAAAGAACTTTCCTACCAATTGAGCTTTCTATGGTTTTAGATAATCTAGTAGATAATGCCAGAAAAGCAGGTTCTACTTCAGTAAATTTAAGTATCGAAAAAATGAATGCTAAGCAAATCGAAATTAAAGTTTCTGATGATGGCAATGGAATTAATGCATTTGAAAAAAATAGAATTTTTGAAAAAGGGTTCAGTACAACTGAAGGATCTGGTTTAGGCTTATATCATGTTAAACATATTATTGAACAAATGGGCGGCAGTATCACTTTAAATGAAAGCTTCGAAAACGGTACTCAATTTATTATCAGACTGGTATAGTTATGCGTTTAGATTATAAAATTTTATGGCTCGAAGATCAGCCTCACAATGTAAAAGAAGTTGAAGACCGTTTAAGGGCCAGACTAAGTAGATTAGGGTTTAATCTCATTGTAGATTGGAACAAACCTACAGGCGACTTGAATAATATTATTCACACAATCAAAACTTCTGTAGAGGATAGTGATCTTATTTTACTTGATTATGATCTAGGTCGGCCTGATATTGATGGTGCAAAAATAGCAAAAAAATTAAGAAACTCTCAAATTCTTACAGACATAATTTTCTATAGCTCTTCAACACCTACAGCTCTGCGTGAGCAAATTTTCAACCAAAATATCGATGGTATTTTCTGTGTACAACGGTTTACCCTTCAAAATGAAGCCTATAATATTATCTATAATAGAATCAAAAAAATTCTAGACTTGAATCATATGCGTGGAATTGTGATGGAAGTTGTTAGTGATTTTGATGAAGAAATCATTAACATTTTAACTAGTCTTCATAATCGAATTGAATGCCCTGAGGAAAAAAATAAAACTTACAAGTATATTCAAAGTAAAATTGAAGACTCAAATGCATCAAATTTAAAGCAAATTAAAAAAATTATTGAGAGTGTTGATGGCTGCAACTTTCAAAACCTTATTGAGCACCGCGCCTGTGGTAGCTCGATAAAATCTCAAATCCTAAAAAGTTTTTTGGAAAAATTATTAGATGAGTATAATATTTCTAATATTTTCGAAATTATTAATAATTACGATGATCAAGTTATCAAACCAAGAAACTCTTTAGCCCATGCTAAGCCTATTATCGAAGATGGTAAACTAATTTTTAAAGTTAATGAAAAGACATTTGGAGAAAATGAGTTTCAAAATTTGAGACAGAACCTTCTGACTCACAGAGATAATTTTACTGATTTAAAGGCTTTGCTTACCAATGGCAATCTTGATAGTGTAAAAAAAGAATAGAGTCCTGGCTTTTTTTCACATTATTCAATATACTTCATCGTAACTTATAAGTTTTGTTATATATATGCGTTTCATAGACTTGTTTTCAGGCTGCGGCGGACTTTCATTAGGGCTACTCAATGCAGGGTTTACAGGTCTTTACGCTATTGAAAAAAACCCTGACGCCTTTAATAGCTTAAAAAGCAATCTCGTTACACCATCCCAGTCACTAACTAATTGTTTTAAATGGGACACTTCTGAGATTCCACTTAAAAATCATGACATTCATCAATTACTTGAAGATAAATGTAATTTTCTTGAAAATTTAGGTCATAAACAAGTCGTTGATTTAGTTGTTGGAGGTCCTCCTTGTCAGGGATTTTCAACAGCTGGAAGACGCGATCCAGATGACCCTAGAAGCCAATTAGTATACGATTACTTAAAAGTAGTAAATTTAGTTCAGCCCAAATTTATTATTATGGAGAATGTTAAGGGTATAACTTATAAAATTAAAAGTGATAGCCCATCTCCAGCTCATGAAATCAAACTTAAATTAATTGAGTTAGGGTATCTACCTATTACTTTTATTGAGGATGCCTCAATTTGGGGAGTTCCACAACAACGTATTCGATTCATATTAATTGGAATCAGATTTGATCAAATAAAATCCCAATTAAGTAATTTACATACTAACGAAATTCTTGAGATCTCGAATCAATTTTCACCAATTATTAAGTCTAAACTAGAAGAATTCGCTTGTAAGTTTAAAAAATTAAAGGGGCTCCCCGAAATCGTCAACGTTGGAGAGGCTATACATGATTTAAAAACACAATGTAACTCGAAGCAAACTTATCCTCAGATCAATGCCACTGACATTAACAGTAAATTATTTTTTCAAATTGCATCAAGAAATAATATTATTAATAACCCTTACATTAGATTACTTAGGAAAGGACTAGAAGAAGATTATCTACCATCAGGCTTACGCTTAGCAAATCACAATGAAAATACACTAAAAAAATTTTCCAAGATATTGCAAGATGTTGACTGTCCTGAACAAAAATTTAAATATAACTTGCGCCGTCGAACTACTCTACCTAAACCTTATTTAGAAAATGAAATATACACAAAGAAGCTCATTACTAAAGTTTTAGATAAGAATTTACCAGCATCAACTGTGACAACTGTACCTGAAGATATGCTGCATTATGACGAAGCAAGAATATTAACTGTTCGAGAATTTGCTAGACTACAATCTTTCCCAGATTGGTATAATTTTCAAGGGCCCTACACAACAGGTGGAGAAAGAAGAAAACATAGTTGTCCTAAATACACTCAAGTAGGTAATGCTGTACCACCATTGATGGCTGAAGGTTTAGGTCTTTTTATAAAGAATGAATTATCACATATTATTAAAAAAATATTTTTTCCTAATGTTACAGCACTTTAAAATGCCATTTAATAGATGGAGTTGTTACAATAATAAAAGGTAATTTTAGCTTGCAATAAATTACCTTTTTGGTAATATTTATTCTCGTACACAACAAAAAAGCACCCCTGCCTTCGAACTCATGGGTGCTTTACAGATAACTGCGAGATGAGTATGGAACAAAAACCTATATCCAGTCAAACGACGCCTATCCTTTTCCAACACCCTACTACTGCAGACCTACATCCTTCACGCTGGCAAATTATTTATACCAATGCTAAAGAGTTTAGCCTTTTTGCTCTACTTACTTTCGTTCTTTGGGTAATCGTCCAATTCTTCAATTTCGTAATTAGAGGTTAAGGTTATGTCTAATATCCTACGCCTCAAGCTCAGCGTATTTGCTGAACGCTATTGGCAAGACGAAGCATCCCGCCCAAAACGCGACACACTGGTCAGCCATATAAAACGTGGCTGGCTCAGTGGTAAAAAAATTGGTAAACAATGGTATGTCGAATGCACATCTTGGGGTGTACCTTTGTACTATTCAGATGATGTACCTAAGGTGGAACTAGAGTCTCCACCTAAAACGGGTAACTCTATTGCAGACCGAATACTAGCGGAGATTTAATATGGCTCCTCGAGGTCGTAAATCGGGGAACTTGGACCTACCTCCCCATGTCGAAGTAGACAAAAAGCCCAACGGCACCATGTACTTTCGTTACCTACTACCAAACGGACAGCGCAAGTCATTAGGTAAAGACCGAATCGAAGCCATTAAGGCTGCTCAAGCACTGAACACGGTGCTTGAGCGTAACCCAGACATTGTGTCTAAAATTCTATCTTCAGTAGAAAAAGCACATAAAAAAAGTAGTGTTCCCAACTTTGGCCAAGCATTGGGTGAATATGAAAAGCTGCATTTACCCAAGAAGAAACTTGCCAAAAATACCTTGGTCAATGTCACGGCGAATATTGGGAAATATCAGGACATGTGGGGGCATCTTTACTGTACCGATATTACCCTGCTCATGATTTCAGAATACCTGAAAAAGCAAACAGACTTTCAGGCAGAAAAGCACCGTTCACAGCTTATCGACATCTGGAAATATTTAGTGGCCAACGGCTGGGTACCAGACAATATTGCCGAGAAAACATTAAAACCAATACGACCTGAAAAGCTGCGTACTCGTCACTCCAACGAGTCAATTGAATTAGTGAAGTCGGTTTGTCCGCTCTGGTTAAAACTGGCAATAGATCTTGCATTGCATTCTATTCAACGGCGTGCCGATCTGGTGGTAATGGAACATTCAAGCATTAACATTAAAGACAACACCATGACCGTACTGCAGCATAAATCGCTGAATTACGACAAGCCTGTGTTTATTGAAGTGGATATGCATCCAGAGTTAAGAGAAGTTGTACTGCAGTGTGTAGAGCATTCTATGAAGCTGCGCTGCCCTTACCTAATTGCGACTCGACCAGAACGCATTAATGAGCAAATCCGTAATGCGAAACTGCATCCTTTTGCAGTAACGGAAGATCACATTACCAAGCAGTTTAAGAAGTATCGGGACCTGTCTGGTGCGTATGATCATTTGGAACCAAACCAACGTCCATCGCTGCATGACTTACGTGCTTTGGGTATTTATAACATTACGCAAAAGTATGGGAAAAAGTACGCACAGGCACTGGCTGGACATGCAAATGTGAAAATGACCGACCACTATTTAGAAGGTCATGAAGCGCCTAAACCTGAGCGGATTAGCTACCGATAGTCATACTAATAAAGCTGATGCGTTCATTCAATGGATCATCAGCTTTTGATTTCATATAATCACCAGTATGTTAAATGAATCTTTTAATGAGGACTAAACTTATAGCCAAAATGATTTAGACATACCTTAATTCCATTAAGTGAATAATCCATACATCCGTTATGAATACACTTATTTTCTGAAAAGCCTTCATGAGCCAAAACAACTAAGAATTGTTTAATACTGTTTATTCGGTTTTGGCTTAATACTTGGCTCATATCTGGAATTTTAATTCCAAAAATTGGGCATGTTGGTGTTTCTGGATAACATTCAAAATACCAAGCTTGCTGACACTCGGCACAAACATAATAAAACTCACCATAATCAAATTCTGGTTTGGCTTCCTCACATGGAGGATCTTCAATGAAGTAGTGAGGAAACTTATACTTCATATTGTAGTTATGACTGAAAACATCTGAAAAACTAGTAGGACATACAAAAAAATTACCTACAGATTGGCATTCACACATATTTTTTGTTCTTTAAAGTTTATCTAAAATTAACATAATGCACGCTATACGTAATTCATTTTTTAATCAAATGATAGGCTCATATAAATTACAAACAAATTCGTCAAAATTTTTTGCTAACGTCACAACCCACTCTTTCTCATTTTCTTCATCTTGGTCATAGAACCAATCATGTAATATTAAAACAACGGCTGGTTCAACTTTATTACTTCTATAATCAAACCCAACATCATCCCCGTTCCCTGTACATCCAAACCGTACTATTTGTTTATAGTAGTCCTTATAATCTTGATTCAAATATTTAACTTTATCGCCATATATCTCATCATTATATCCTGCATATATAAAACTATTCTCATTAATATCTCCTGAAGGCTCAGTATAGGTAAAACAGTTTTTTACTGGATCCAAGTAGTCGTTTTCAGAAAGTAGGATTTTGTAACTCTCTGGAAATTTAATTCCCAAAGTTTCCTCGACTTCTTCAATAACTGTCATATCAACTTTTCCATGACTAAATCCAACATTATTCATTTCGTTAATATTCCCTTACTTAGAGTATCGTTAGTTATCGTTTTTAAATTTAAATGGGCGAGTTATTAACAGTTGGAAAATATTTCATTCCCCGAAAATACCCCGAAAGTTCCCCGAAAACAAAAAGCCCACTTTTGAAGTGGGCTTTAAGTTGCTGAATTAACAGCTATATTTGGTAGGCATATCCAGACTCGAACTGGAGACCTCTACGATATCAAATTCAGCGCATCTTATTCAAAAATAATGGCTTATATCAGGCTGGGGAAAATTTGGGGAATTTTCGCGATATATAGACAATGAAATAAAGTCCCATAAATGATGATTGATCATTTAAAATACAATTTCAGGCAAATCTTAAAATAATTCTTAACTTTTGGGTATGGTTCAAAAGCTGTAACTAGAGTAACGATTTTTAAAAGTAGTATTTAATATATTGAAATTAATATAAATATTACCCTTAGAGATACTGTAACGATTGCGTGACGATTCTGTAACGAGTTACGATGTTTTACTGTAACCCTCGGTTTCAAAATATATTATTTATTATCAATAATTTACTTAATTTTAAAGGTTGTGGGTTTCGCTAAGTTACTCACCTTGAGTAACCGTGTAAGTTATTGTTTATACATTAATAAAATCGTGAATTTAGCGTTTTTTTGAAGGGGTTACAGAATTCGGGAAAGTCATTTTGACCCTTAGATTCCCCTACTTTTCCCTTGCTTTCTTATGGTCAGTTTTTCTTAGGTGCAGGGTTTTGCAGATTTGTCGGGATTTTTGCAGAACTGCCCTTTCCTCTGTTTTTTCTATGCCAAGCCCAGTCTATATAAGGCGTTGGGGGGAACTTTTTGTCCCGAAATTTTAAAGTGATTCCGAGACAAAAAGCCCGCAGGTGACGTGGGGGGTCAACCGCCCGCGTGAATCCTGAATGTGCAGGTGGCTGCACATTCTTAGGATGGTTTTGTTTATGGTTTTGCTGCGAGTTGCTGTTGGATCTCGTGGACTTGGAGGTGAAGGCTGCACATGATGGCATTGAACTCGCCACTTGGAATGCCATCGTCATAGTGCATGCGGGACATGGCAGAGATGAACAGCTCCAGCTTTTCTATAGAGTCGCCTACAGTTTCCAATAGGTCTTCTAGGTCTGCTGGTGGGTTGCCTGCTTTAAGATGTGGAATCATGCTACACCTCCCAACTGTACTGCGGTTTGCTTGAACACTATGCAGCGATGGGTTTTGTCATCTATCACGCTACGCACGGCATGACCGTGTTGTATGTAATGCGGGTATGGATAGATACTGGCTGCAAGTTCTTGTATGAGTGCTTTGCTGTCTGGTAGTCCGTGGATGGCTGCGCAGACTTGCGGTAGGTTCAATGCGATGTGGTCTGCCTTGTGGCTATGGTTGAGTAGATGTAGACCGTACTTGTGGACGGCTTCCCAAAAGTGTTGCAGTACTGCGTTGTTACGTGTGACCACTGGGACGACTGCATGTATAGACAGTTTGGTTTTGTGCAGTCGGTTGCTAAACCATATAACTTCGACTTGGTCGAGTACGCCTTCTGCATTGGTAATGAGTTGGTTTACGGTGAGTTCTGGACTGCCTGAGTTTAGGCGTACCTTTGTACCGACTTGTATGCCCTGCTGCTCGATGAGTTGTTGGTTTTGGAGTAGCGTTGCCATAGCATTAAAAGCATTGATAAATGCGATTTTGATTTGTGCTGCTTTCTCTCCAGTAAAGCCCATGACCAAGAACATCCAACCGTCTTTGGTCATTTCGTACATAGGACGAGATTCACCTTTCGCATCAATATATTCAACCAGCCCAAAATTGGGCTCGTTAAATTCTTTTGGACAATCTAAGGATTCAATAGCTCGTAAAACATGAGTGTGCCTTTTGCCAAATGCATCGGCCACTTTGAGACTATCGGTTTTGATTTTTTGGTCTTGAATAAAGACAGCTTGGCTAAGATCGAGTGCATTCATTTTGCACCGCCTTTCATCCAATGGATGATGCGTGATTTAAAACTTAGTTTTTGTGCAAAGTCTGGAGAAGTTAGACGTTGAAAACAAATTTGATCTAGGCGTGTTTGTGCCTGAATAGTTTTATTCATTATGGCTTTCCTTTTGAAAGGTTCTTACAGCCACCAAACCTGCGAAAATTTGGTGGCAGACCGAATGAGGTTCGCAGTACCGTCAAAAGGAAACGGCCAGCCCGAAGGCTGCCTCATCCGATCTACCATAACGAAAGGTACACGGATTCTTCAGATAAAAAAATACCGCTTGAGCAGCGGATTTTATCTGCCTTTTGATAGCGAGCTGCGAAACTCGACCACGATGTAGGTGGTTTTTTTAGAGTAGCTTAGATACTATGGGTGGGTCAAGATGTGATACACACCGCATTTATACCAATCACTTTAAAACAACAGAGTAGAATATGAGTTACCAAATCAAAGATTCAAATATTTCACATTACTTTGAAACTTTGGATCTAGAACCTGAACCAGGAATACTTTATGTACTTCCTGAAGCTTTAGATGAAAATACATGTTTACTAAATGCACATGCTATAGAGTTTTCTAAAGATCTAAGAGAGTCTGGGTTTACAGTTAATGTATTAAGAAGTGATGAACATCAGTATTATGTAACTAAAAGTGCAGAAATCATTTTACCACTTATCTACGGTATACCATTTTCTATCTTTGCAAACTTCATAACTGATTGGCTCAAAGTGAATTATTATTCAGGGCAAGAAAAGAATAAAATTATTAAAATAAGATACAGCGGTTACGATAAAAATGGGAAGCCTAAAGAAATAGAGCTTGAAGGGGTTTCTGAAAACATTAATGAAACGCTGGAAAAAATGAAAGACGTTGGAATTTTTAAGTGAGTTAAAAATGTATTCTAAGGCTAAACTTTCATTTTTTGGAAACCCGTCAGAATTAGCTTCTGAGTCATGGCATATGTTCAATCAGTCAATGAGACTATCAAGACGTTATCCAGATGATGAAGAGTTTTATTTACGTCGCTCACTTGATCATTTACTGAATTGTTTTTGGTATTACCAAAATTCAAGAGTTGGATTATCTATTTTAATGCATGCTATTGGAAGGTATTTAAATATAAATCATGGTTGCCCAATTGACCAAAATATTGGGTACCATCGAACTCAATGCCCAAATATGTTATTACATCTTGATTTTGGATTTAGCATCAGAGCTAAAGAAAAATATATATGCTCGATATGTTTATCTGATCCCTTAGACTGTATTCATAGAGCAGGAAGGATATATGATGACGTTAAGTGTCAATATTTCATGAATCAATGTAACATTTGTGGAGAAGCTAAAGACAATTGTAAGCACGTTGAAAATATTCTTTATAATCAGGTCTTAGCTAGCAACATTGTAAGTGCTATGGATATTATTACTTGGGATATTGTTTCAGAGCCTCTTGATGTTTTTACTCGTATTTACGATAAGCCGATTTATCCTGATGAGATTTACAAAGAGCACTATGGTGTAAATTGGAAAGATTTTTATGGAAATCTACCCCTCAATTGCGACCATTGTTTAACATGCCATAAGTATGACCCAAATAAAAATAAAAAAATTAAGAAATTAGAAAAACTTAAATCCTTAAGCTAATTTTTAAAAAAGAGAGCTTTCGCTCTCTCTTTTTTATCACACGAAATTATCAATAATATAATCAGCTAAAGAATCGTACACAGCATCCATTTCTTGCATCAATTCAATTTGATTTGGAGCCCACTGTCCTCTTTTTCTCAATTCATTTGTAGGTCTTACACTGGATAAGTATTTGATTGGTATATTTTGATAAATACTATCTGGTGCCATTACATTTAGATCTTCAATTTTTGCAACAGGTTCTGTAATAATAAATTCAGGAACTGCATCATAAGTATTGATTTCTTGCAAACTTGGGATCATTTTCTCCTCAATAGCCTTTGAAATCGCAACAAGATGTGCGGCGTCAGCACCCACTTCCTTTTTAATATCAGTACCAGGTTGGCGTCTTGTATCAAATCCATTAAAGATCCAACCACCAAATTTCGGCATACCTTTAGTTCTAATTAGTTCATCACTTGGATCACTCGCTAAAAATCTTTTCTTCCCCTGCTCCCAATCTTCAACAAACAATGGAAGCATTTCACCAATTAGTCCTACACAATACGCAGAGAATAAATCAGCAGTACAAGGTACTAAGAAATAGTCTGAACAATATAAAGCAGATCTTACAAGTGTATTAAATGATGGCGGCAAATCAATCAGGACATAATCATAGTTAATATCATTAATAGTTTGTGCTTCTTCAGTTATTAGTTGCGGAATCATAAAACGGTATAAACCAGAACCACTTACAACATCAGTACCAACACTGAGAATGTCAGAAAAGTTATTTAACCAAAAATCTCCAGGAACAATATGACATGTTCCTGACTGTGGCGGAGTCTTTAATTCATGAGTATGCACAGTTCCAGCTTTATTGCGTTGTATATAGGGTAAAGCATAGTCTCTAATTGTTTGCCCAAATGGATGTTTAGTTGATCTCTCTAGAAGGTCAGAAAATTCTTCATCACCCACACTAGCAATCGACAAATTACATTGAGGATCAAAATCAATTAACAAAACATTCTTTCCTTTGTCTGCTAACGAAATTGCCAAGTTCCAAATGGTTGTCGTTTTACCTACACCGCCTTTGTTATTAAAAATCGAAATTGTGGTTGCCATTGTGTTATTAATACCTTCTTAGAATTACATTTTTATATTTTACAATATATTACAAGAATAATCTTAGTATCTTTTTTTTATTTTAACTACTAACTTTTACTTCATTAAAGTTTATTGACTCGATCTTTATTCATAAAAGATAAATATCAAAACTAAAAAACAAACTCGTTACTTTTATAGATTTAACTCCATATCTTAGATACTATTACAAGTATTAGAATATAAAATAGAGGGTTATTCATGACTAGTGCAGTATCAGATCCTATCATTGCAACGTCAGAGTTAAAGAAGAGTGTTCGCCATGATATTCCAGTTACTTTTCATGAAATTTATTTCGCTCCAATAAAAAAGCCAAAACAGAAACTTTCTGGTGAGCCTAAGTCCCTACTCAAATTTGAAGACATTATTACTTTAATAATGGATTATGATTACCAAACTGTAGAGTTAGAGTCTAGAGAACGCTATACCTACAATTTTTCAGGTATTCGACAAAATAAAAAAGGCATTTATGAATGCGTCATTAACTGTGATGACAGCCAAGCAGAAGATGTAATCAAACATAATAAAAAGAAGAGAAAAACTGAAATTGTTTCTTTTGATGTAGATGAAAGTCACCTCATCAGAGCTCATGTTTTATTTTTGCCACTAGATCAAACTGAAGGCGTATGTGCGCGCATGCTCATTGAAGGTAATCGTAAAATTTCAGAGCAAATTGTGCGTTTACTATTGCAGAAAATTCTAGATAAAATTGATTCTGAAAACTTCCAACCAGATTTTTTCCAAGAAGACTATGCTGGCACAATCCCAAATGGTCACACAAATTATCAGATGAAATTTGCAATTAAAGCTAAAACAGATCCTGTAACAGATCAAGAATTTGTAAAGCAATTGGAAGCTGGAAATTTTTATCACATTGTAATTTCAGAAAAAAATATTACAAAAGTTCATAGCGAAGCTCCCTTTCTGAATGAAACCTTACAGTCAATCCAACTCAAACCTGTTTTTACAGATGGTAATAAAGGGTTGAAGACTATTTACTCTGGTCTTAAAAGAGTTGCTAAGAAGCGTTTTGGTACTGACACATCAAAGGCAACCAAAGAAATAACCTATAAGCTCTGTTACCCAGAAGGGTCTCACAAGCGAACCGTTAGCTTTAATCCAACCGATGAGCATGTTTCAGATTTCGCTACGAAAAGAAAATGGATTAATAAATTTGAACGACAAAATAAGTCGCAAGACTCTACCTTTGATAATGACTTATGCCGTAGAATGACCAACATGTTCAGAGATGAGGTCGATGATCATGATTCAACTGATATTTAGACCTTTAGACTATATTAAAATTACATGGCAAGCTCAAAAAAGTAATGGGGTAAAATATAATGCAAAGAAGTGGATAGATATTTATTTACCTACTACTGTTGCATTTATTGTTAGTCTCCTAATGGTGTTACTCCTTATATTTAATGACTTCAAAATATTTTTTAAAGGTGATGCTTTTGGTTTATTAACGAGTTTTCTACAAACCTTACCTGGTTTTTATATTGCAGCATTAGCAGCAATAGTTTCGTTTAATAACCCTAAATTAGATGAGATTGACTTTGATGACTGTCCTATTGATTGCAATAACTACAATATGACATTCAGAAGATTCTTAACGAATACATTTGCTTATTTGGCTTGGATTAGTATTTTCATAATTCTCTACTGCCTTGTAATTAAATATATTTTTGAGTCAATCCAAATTAATTTTGTAGATCTCTATTTTCATCTGGTCTATGGATTACTTTTAATTCCACTAATGTTTTTTGTCAGCCAGTTGTTCAGCATTACGGCTATGTCTTTGTTTTATCTTGGTGATCGAATTCATAGACCTTAAATTGAATATGCAGTTGGTTATGCTATCTAGCCAACTGCTTTAGTTTCAAATCCAATTACTTCCCTTCCCAACCACTCATTAATCGGATTCGCAATCCGTTGCATAAGTGGTCTAATCTCCGCATTCCAATGAACTTCTTGTGCCTCCGTAATAGACCCAAAACCACCCGTATTATTAGGAATAATGCCAAGTAACTGAGGCGGTGTACGCATAGCTGCCAAAATGTCATCCCTAGTAATGGACTTAATATGTGCAAACTCATCCTTTGCTGCCACTTCCGACACGGGTATCAACTTAATACCATCAGGCTTACCACTCGGTGAGTACAAAAACAGATTTCTAAAGTTCCCTGGTCCTTTACTGTCTTTGAGTGCCTGACGTAAATTGTTTACATCGTCTTCATTTTGCTGTGGATCGGTCAGGTACAAAATAAACCCAGCATGAGAACCATTGTTATAGTACTTACGACGGAACAAAGTTGCCGACTCATTTAGCCAAGCAGACTGCAAAGCCGCCAAATATTCAGGTGTGCCATACACTTCCTGATTAATATCGCACTCACGTACCTGAAAAACCGAATCACGCTCAAAATGGTGGTACTTCCAGTTTTCCGTAATCATTAGAAATTCTTTCGGGTCTTGTTTACGTCGCATGTATTTGGCCAAAGGCGTGGTTACCTGCACCACTTGGTTTGAACGGCTTTTTATGGCTTCTACATATCCCATGCCAAACACCAAAAAGTCCATGACCAATTGCTCAAAGGCTTTGGAAGACATCAACTTATTAGGCTTAAACGCAGAAACCAACTGATTGCGTTTATAAATAATAGCGGTCGACAAATAAGGCGTAGAACGGAAAGACTTTGCCAAACCCTCTAAACTCACTGGTGGTTCATAGTAAGTTCCATTCCAATACACCTGAAACATGCTCATGTAGTCATGCGTATTCATGACAGGTTCAGGGTCACCGAAGGTAAAGGCTTGAATGCCATTGTTTTGTGCCACAGCAGGCAAGTTTTGAGTTTCAGACATTAGAATATTTCCATTGCAGCAGTATTGTGGACGTTACGCCCTTCCAGTGGTTCATTGGCAAAGACATGCATACATGCCCAAGCAAGGTCGGCATGCCCGACTTCTTCTGAACGTGTGGCTTCAAAAGTGAATTGACGACCTGAGCCTGTCATGGTCTTTTTAATGGCCATAAAGCTTTGTGCAACATCGGTCCAGCCTGCATCAAACTCAAAACGACCTTGATGTACCACATCCATCGCTTTCAGTACCAACATGGTTTTGACTTCGACCGAATAGCTAAAGGTGGTCAGTGCTGGGAAGAACTGGCGTACCAATTGGGCAACGCCCGTCCCCATGCCTGTAGTGTCTAAACCAATGTAGGTCACACGGTAGTTTTCACAGACTTTTTTGATGTAAGCCGCCTGTGCCTGAAAATCCATGCCTTTGAATTGATGGCGTTCCAATAAGCGGAATTTTGGGTAATTGATAGATGGCGGTGCGATGACCACTAAGCCTGCGGTGTCACCAGTTTCGGCAGGGTCATAACCGACCCACACTTCCTGATAGCCAAATGGACGCAGGGCTAATGGTTTGAAGTCTCTGTCCCACAGTACCCATGAGTCCACCATGCATGGCTGCATGACTGAAAGTGGAAAGACAGAATGTCCATCATCCATGAACATACACATGAGCAAGTTGGCAAAACTTTCTGCCGAATACTCAAAGCGTAATTCATCAATATCGAACAGGTCACAACCACCGCGTTCGGCATCTAAAATGGTGACAATCTGCCGCCAAATTTTGTCTTCACACAATCGACCATCTTTTAAGGCTTCATGGCTGACATCAATGTTCGGGCGTTTGTCTTTGGCTCTGCCTTTGTTAAAGATTTCCCCTGTCCAGAAGTTATAGGCTTCGTGGCTTTTTGAAGATGGTGTGGAGAAATAGGTTTTGCGCCAGCGTTTGTGCATAGCCATACCAGAAGCAACTTTCTGTAAGGTCTGGAAGCCATGCACCCAAAAGTATTCATCAAAATAAAAATTGCCGTGGAAGCCCTGAGCAGTTTTGGCATTGGTGCCTAAGAATATGAGTTCTGAAGGAGGACCTTCTTCAAAGTTAAGGACGATTGGATCGCCTTGTAAATCCAGATCAATCGACTCTGCTGCAAAAGACTTAATGTAGGATTTGAAAACGTGCGCCTGTGCTTTGGAAGCAGAAAGAAAAATCTGATTGCCCCCGCCTGTAATGGCATCGACAAAGGCTTCACGCCCGAAGTAATAGGTTGCCCCAATTTGGCGGCTTTTTAAGATATTACGTGAACGCTGATTTTTGGCTTTGAACCATGTTCGTTGGTAGTCGAACAACCCTTCTTCAAAATCTGCCTGAACCTTTTCAATCATTGCCTGTGTAATGAGATTACGCTTCGGCATTTTTTTCGGTTTGGCATTACGGTTTTGAATTTTTGGGTTAATGTCGGCTTCATTACCGCCATCAGTCAGATATTTTTCGCGTCGGGCGTATTTATCTTTTTGACGTTCTAACAGGTCGATTTCTTTGAAATCCCCTGGTGTTTTCTTCTCTAATAAATACAGGGTACATAAACGAGCTTCGAGTGCCTGTGCTGCAATTCCTTCAGGTGCGTCTTTGTCCCATTCATCACGGGCTTTCCATGAGTGAACGGTCTTTTCATTTTCCTGTAGGTATTCCGCAATGCTGCTAATACGCCAACCCATCCAGTAAAGGAACTTTGCCTTTACTCGGTTGTCGAAAGTTAGCTCAAAGCGTTCGGTGTCAAATGTATTCATGCGCCAATTAAAGCAATGCATTTTGCACAATGCTTGATTTGGCTTTTGTAGCATCCCTTCTTACAAAGAAGGTTTATTTAAAAGTTTGGATAACGTTGGCAGTAGCTGTAAGGATTGGAGCAAGTTTGGATTTGTAAAACAAATTAAAACACTGAATTATATGAAATAAAAAGTTAAATTACGTATAACATGCATTATGTTAATGCTTCTAATTGGCTTTGAAACTATATCCAAAATTTATGTGATCTAGATCTGTTTCATCAGTAAATAAAATCCCTAATACATATTTAAATCTTTCATATCTATCATAAATAGTTGGAATTCCCCAATCTTCATCTACGGTATATAATTCATGTTCTTTCAAAATAGAAAAATTATCCCAATCAGAAACAATCATTAATTGTGTGATCCTCATAACACCCCATAAAACATTTCGAGGAATCGGTGTATTCTTTGGATAATGAAAGTTGATACTTAATAAATCTTTTTCTAATTTCCAGTATTCAAGATCAGACCAAACACAGTAATCGAGCCACAAACCTATAAATGAATTAGGGTCATATATCCCTTCACCTAAAAAAGTTATATTTCTATTAAAGTTTTCAAACACAGTATTCAATCTCCAATTCTATTCATATTTACATCATATGTGCCATTTCGTGTAGTTTTACTATTTAGCATAATGGCTATTATGCGAAATTTTTAAGCTGCCTAAATTGTTATCGTTTTCAAATTAACATTATTGATCAAATCACATATCTCTTCCAAAGAAATAAAGGTTTGATTCCTCAATTTTTACACATTCAAATCATACTTCCTTTTTGTAGCATCCCCTCTTACAAATCCAATTTATTTACTAATGCCGTCGGACTTTTAATGATGCTCATTATTTGATGAGTAAATTCCAGAACGGTTAAACACATGACAAATAAATCTAAGTTCTTTCGTGTTGCAGTCGAAGGAGAAACTATTGATAAGCGCGTGATTGAACGCTCTTGGATTGAACAAGCTGCAAAAAACTACAACCAGTCTGTATATGGCGCTCGTATTTGGGTTGAACACTTACGTGGTGTAATGCCCGATTCTTCCTTCCGTGCTTATGGTGATGTACTTGCTGCAAAAGCCGAAGAAGTCGACATTAACGGTGAAAAGAAACTGGCATTGTTTGCACAAATTGATGCAACTGCCGACTTGGTGGAAATGAATAAAAAGCGTCAGAAGATTTTCACCAGTATTGAAATTGACCCGAACTTCCAAGGCAAAGGCGAAGCCTATTTGGTGGGCTTGGCTGTGACCGATTCCCCTGCCTCTATCGGCACTGAAAAATTGAGCTTTTCTAGCATGGTTGCCAAGTTTGGTGAAAATGCAGAAAAGAATGCCTTCTCAATTGCTGAAGAAGCTCAAATTGAATTTGAAGATGACAGCAAAGGCTTATTTGCTGGAATGGTTCAGAAGTTCAGTGACCTGTTTTCTCCTCAAATTGAACAGCAAGGCGCAGAAGCCAAACTGAACTTTACCGAAGTCAAAAAAGTACTCGAGCAAATTGCAGAAACTTTTGGCAAGCAAAGTACGGCTTTCTCAAAAATGCAGCAAGAACTGAATGAGCTGCAAACCAAGTACAGCGAACTTGAGCAAAAGCACAACGCCCTTTCAGATTCATTCAATCATCAACCTGACCCAAATCATCACAAGCGACCTGAAAGCACTGGGCATTCGGGCAGTAATGCTGCTGTTGTTTATTAATACGGAATTCTTTAATCATGCGTAACGATACACGTAAAAAGTTTAATCACTACATGGGTGAAGTTGCCCGAATTAACGAAGTGGACAGTGCAGCGGTTCAGTTCACTGTTGCCCCGACACCTTCACAAAAGCTGGAAGAAAAGATTCAACTCTCTAGTGAGTTTTTAGGGCGCATCAATGTCATTGAAGTGGTTGAAGCGACAGGTCAAGCCATTGGTCTTTCTGTAAATAGCACCATTGCTGGGCGTACCGATACCACTGGTGATGCCAAACGTAATCCATCCGATCCGACAGGTTTATCGGCAAATACCTATGCTTGTCAAAAGACCGACTTTGACATTGCCTTGCTCTATTCAAAAATTGATGCCTGGGCAAAGTTTGCCGACTTCCCTGAAAAATGGGCGGGTGCCTGTGCCAAAGCCATTGGTTTAGACCGCATCATGATTGGCTGGAATGGTACAAGCATTGCAGCAACCACCAACCGCAATACCAATCCATTGCTGCAAGATGTAAACGAAGGCTGGCTACATAAAATTCGTACCCGAAGCCCTGAACGCAACATGACCGAAGTTGTCGTCGGTTCAGGAAAAATCACCATCGGTTCTTCAGGTGACTATAAAAACTTAGATGCCTTGGTCAAACAGTCTGTAGATAGCTTGATTGATGAAGTGCATCAAGATGCAACAGACCTTGTGGTGATTTGTGGTCGTTCATTATTGAACGATAAAAACTTTGCCATTTTGAACCAAGACCAAGACAACCAAAACACACTTGCGGGTCAGGTTTTAGTAGGTCAAAAACAGATTGGTGGCTTACCTGCTGTTCGCGTACCGTTCTTCCCAGACAATGCCTTCCTGATCACCTCTCTCGATAACCTGTCTATTTACTACCAAGAAGGTGGTAAACGTCGCTTCATTCGTGAAGAACCTGAGAAAAACCGTGTTGCTGACTATCAGTCAAGCAACGAAGACTATGTGATTGAAGCCTATGAAAAAGTGGCTTTGGTTGAAAACATTGAAGTCCTGTAGGTGATCTATGAACCATGCACGTAATCACTTCCTTCGCGTTTTAGCAGAGAAATCTGCTAAGGCGGATGCCTTTGGTGCAACCCGCCAAGATGCTTCCGTTTACCAACTTCAACTGGCTGAACTGAAAAACGATAAATCACTGCTTTCACACATTAAATCGGATGAAAGCCGTGCTGAAGCAAAAGCCAAATTGATTCCGAAATACCTGCCTTATGTCGAAGGTATTTTGGTTGCCAATCAAAAGGTGGAGGACGAAATTGTCACCACCATCATGCTGTGGTGTTTAGATGCTGGCATGTTTGACTTGGGCTTAAAAATTGCCGTGTTTGCTTTAGCACATGGTTTAGATATGCCTGATTCATTCAGTCGTGACACCCCAAGCATTGTGGCAGAAGAAATTGCCAATGCTGCTTTGAGCAAACTAAAAGCGGGTGATGTGTTTGATTTGAACATTTTGCTTCAAGCGGAACAGCTCACTGAAAGCTATGACCTGCACGACCCGATTCGCGCCAAGTTGTACTGTGCAATTGGCAAGATTTTTCTCTCTGTCGAGAACTATGTGCCTGCCATTGAGTACATGAAAAAAGCCATTGCCAAGAAAGACAATGTCGGCTGTAAGCAAGACCTTGATCGTGCCGAAAAGCTCTTGGCCAAACAATTAGAGGAACAGCAAGCTGCTGCGTCTTCTTAACCTGTGCCCCCCGCACCTGGTCGGCATGATGGGGATGACAAAACTTTTAAGTTGTTGTTCTGAACCATCATCCACCGACCACCTAGGATATGACGATGACTGGTTTTAGCTTTAATGCCCCAACCACCACACCAGATGAGCTGATTGTGAATGATAGCTTCTTTCCCAATCTGCAATTGAACCTGATCCGTGAATCCGTGCGCTTAGATGGCAGTGTTTCAAATGCGCGTCTGAAAGATGCGGCTATCGCAGCCATATTGGAAATTAACGACCAACTGCGCGCACTTAAATTAAAAGCAGCAACGCTCAACGAACTTGCAACATCCACGATCGATGGCAAGCCCAACACTGAACTGTTGTATTTACGGGCAGTTCATTCAGCCATTGCCGCAGACATTAACGAAAAATATCGAAGCTATGACAGCACCAGTGATGCTCAGAAACGTGCTGAACAATTAGCACCGACCATTGATGACCATCGACGTAACTTACGTTGGGCTATCCGGGACTTGTTGGGGACAAGTCGCTGTACTGTGGAATTGATATGAAAAAAGTGAAGTCTGTTCAGGGGGACACGATTGATCTGATCTGCTGGCGTTATTACGGTCGGACTGCGGGTGTCACAGAAACTGTATTGGAATATAACCCTGATCTGGCTGAACAAGGACCAATACTCACGCTGGGCACAGAAGTGATTTTGCCTGATATCCCTACGCAACAGCAGACAACAAAAACAATTAACTTATGGGATTAAGCATGCCTGAACCAACTGCTACAACCACCACCGCAACAGCCCTCAGTCTAAGTGCTGTTTCCATTCTACCCTTTATTAACGGTAATGCCTTGCTGGGCGCTGTATTGGGTGCTGCGTTTATTGCGACCTATGAAAAGGACTTATCGGCATGGCAGCGTCTGCGCACCATGTTGCTTTCGACAGGTATTGGCTACTTACTTGCCCCTGAAATTACCAGTCGAACCTTTATCACCAGTGATGCCACTGCTGCCTTGATTGCATCGACCTTCTCGCTGTTCATTTTGGTGAAGGCCGTAGATTGGGTAAAGGCATCCAAACTTTCTGACATTTGGAAAACTTTTCGAGGTGGAGGTGCCTCATGATCGAACTCTTATTTCAAACCATTGCTGTTTTAGCCTATCTCTTTTGTGGTGTTCGGATTGTCTGCTTTAGCCGTGAAGAAACATCATTTCACCGTGGCTATTCTTGGCTTGCAGCTTTACTGATTGCCTCATTCCTTGGGCAGTCTGTGCACATTCTTTTCTTTAAAGATCCTGTCACCCTATGGGATGCCATCTTCGCCATATTACTTGCCCTGATTGTGCTACGTAGTCGCGGTAATGTTGCCAAACTGATCTGGAGTCCATCATGAAATTATTGAAGTTTGGAAGTAAAGGTTCAGCCGTTTCTGAGCTACAGCAACTCCTGATTAAACAGGGTGTGAAAGGGAAAAATAATAAAGCCTTATCTGTAGATGGTGATTTTGGTGAAAGTACTGAATATGCTGTGATTCAATTCCAGAAAAAAATCGGCATAAAAGTGGATGGCATTGTTGGGAATGCAACATTGAATGCACTTAAAGGGCTGGACTTTTCTAAACACCTAAAAGATGCAGACTTAGTGACTGGTGCTAAACGTCTAGGTGTCCCTGAAATTGTCATTCGCGCAATTGCTGAAGTTGAAACACTTGGCGATGGTTATTTGCCTGATGGTCGACCAAAGATTCTGTTTGAACGTCACCGTATGTATTTTTACCTCAACCAGAAATGTGGAAAAGACTTTGCTGACCAAATGATGAAGCAGTA
This sequence comes from Acinetobacter tandoii, assembly GCF_008867985.1. Lineage (NCBI taxonomy): Bacteria > Pseudomonadati > Pseudomonadota > Gammaproteobacteria > Moraxellales > Moraxellaceae > Acinetobacter > Acinetobacter tandoii. The sequence continues at coordinate 436,607 of NZ_VXLD01000001.1, read as the reverse complement.
CCCCAATATCGTGAACACCCAGACTGGTGGCTATCATGGTAATGCGGCTGAATACACCCGTTTGGCTTTGGCCAAACAAATTGATGAAGACTGTGCCTTGATGTCTGCGTCATGGGGACGTTTTCAATTGATGGGTGAAAACTGGAAAGACCTTGGCTATTCATCTGTACAAGAATTTATCGAACAGCACTATCAAAGTGAAAGCCTACAGTTTGAAGCTTTTCTACGTTTCTGCGAGTTCAAGTCAGGTACGGTCGCTGGCAAAAAGTGGACTTTACTGGAGGCATTACGCCAGGAGAACTGGGATGCTGTATTTAGTCTGTATAACGGTCGCAATTATAAAAAACTCGGCTATGACACCAAGTTTCTTCGCATTATGAACCGCCTAGATCCTAGCTATCAGAGCAATGCAGCATGAAAAAGCCCAATAACCTTCGAGAGTATTTGGTGAGCCATCTGAAGTTTCTTCAGGATAATCCAGACAAACTCAGCATGCATATTGAAAGTGGTCGCTATCGTTCTACCCTTGCCAACGGCTACGGCATGGAAAGCATTTCTCCTGTGAAGTTCATTATTCAGGACTTCACGGGGGATCCCGACTTGATTGCCTTCTTGCTATTTCAATGGCTGCGGGTGAATCAGTCTGAATTGCTCGCCAATTTAGACAAGAACAAGAATGCTGTGAAGTTTGAAGCTGAATTTCTGGACAATGACAAAGCCGATGTGATGTTTGAATTTGAGCTGACAGAACGTGTGATTATTCAAAGACAAGACAATGGCAGCTACAATTTTTCTTATCCTGATGAACCTCAATATTCACCAGCATTGCCCGTGACCGAGTGTGAAATGGCAGATGAGCAAGGCAATATTCTAGCAACATGGACCAGTATTGAGCCTTCTAATACTGTTGCACTTGAAATGCCTTTGGCAAAAAAACCTCAGTGAGTTAAACCATGCGTGAAAACTTAGATGATTTGGTTAAATACCTGACGCCATTACTGAATAAACTCAGTGATGGCGAAATGTCTAAACTGAATAAAAAAGTCGGTGCAGATTTGAGACAGAGCCAACAACAACGGATTGCGGCTCAACTTAATCCCGATGGTTCTAGCTATACTCCAAGACGGTTACGAGACGGTAAACGGATCCGTCGCAAAATGTTTACCAAATTACGTGCTCAACGTTATTTCAGAAACTTCTCCAATGCCGACAAAGTCAATGTTGGGTTTTTAACTAATGTCGTTTTTGTGGCACGTATTCATCAAGAAGGTTTACGTTCTCGCGTCAGTCAAAATGGCCCTACTATTACCTACCCCAAACGTGAACTGTTAGGCTTCACACCAACTGATATTCAATTGATTGAAGACTCTGTAATGCGACACTTAAAAACTTAACTTTGTCGCTAAAATGAAGAAGTTCTATTTGTAATATCCCCTCTTACAAATTGCCATTAATGCAAGACACACAGCCTTAACGCAAAGTAGGCACATGAGTGCTGAAATCCATCGTCGCTTAGAAAATTTGATCCGTTTAGGTCGAATTAAAAGCGTTACCCCTGCTAAACCTTTTCATACAGTCACTGTCGATCTAGGCGATATCGTGACTGATGAATTACGTCTATTCAATCTTCGTGCAGGTGCAGACCTGAGCCATGACTTACCTAGTATCAATGAAGAGTGTGTGGTCTTTAGCCCTACAGGTGAGCTGACGCTCGGCATTGTTTTGGTGGGTTTAAATAATGAAGCGTTTCCCACTCCGTCATTGAATCCCAACATCAAATTAAGAGTTTATGAAGATGGTGCCATGATCAGCTATGACACAGCCAACCATTCCTTACAGGCAATTCTTCCCAATGGCAGTACTGCCATTCTCACCGCAACTGGAGGAATTACCGTGAATGGTGACACCACCATCAATGGAAATCTGCAAGTGAATGGCAGCACAGCAATGACTGGCAATAACACCGTAGGCGGTAGCCAACTCGTTCAAGGCAGCAGTCATTCTTCAGGTAACTTTAGTACCGAAGCTGATGTAAAAGCTGGAAGCATTAGCCTGAAAAATCATAAACATGGTGGGGTTCAAGCGGGTGGCTCTGATACAGGAGTATCCAAAGCATGATGTCACGTGAAACTGGTCAAAGCCTTGATGTGATTCCCCACATCAAACAGTCTATTCAGGACATTCTATTCACCCCGATTGGGAGTCGGGTTATGCGTCGTGAATATGGCTCCATGATTTTTAAACTGATTGACCAACCCTTTAATGATGCTGTGCGTCTGCAAGTCATGGCAGCCAGTGCTACAGCCATTATGACTTGGGAAGACCGAGTCAAACTGACCAGTGCCAAGTTTTCCAAAGCCGAAGATAGTCGCTTCCAGATTGACCTAGAAATGCAGCTCGTCGGTACAGATCAAACCAAGAAACTCTCTATTCCTTTAAATTACGGGTCTTCGCTATGAGTGTTGATTTTTCGCAATTGATTCAACCAGATATCATCGAAGAAATTGACTTTGAAGCTCTATATACCGAGCGTAAAGAAGCACTTATTCAGCTCTGGCCAAGCGAAGAGCAACCCTCTATTCGCCAAACGCTGACACGTGAAAGTGAACCTCTGGTTAAACTGGTTCAAGAAAACTGTTATCGGGAAATGATTTTACGGAATCGGATTAATCAGGCTGCTCGTGCCCTGTTATTGGCTTATGCAACAAAAAATGATTTAGACCAACTCGGCGCTAACTTCAATGTTAAACGTCTAGTTGTTTCTCCAGCCGATAATTCCACTACACCACCAACTGAAGCAGTCATGGAATCAGACGATGCTTTCCGTGAACGGATTCAACTGGCTTTTGATACCTTATCTGTTGCAGGACCTGAAGCAGCTTATAAAAAATTTGCCCGTGATGCCGATGGCCGTGTGGGGGATGTTTCGGTGGTTTCACCTCAACCTGCCTTTGTCACTTTAACCATTTTACAAGCGGACTCTTTAACCGGATCTGCTTCTCCAGAACTGATTCAAATTGTCACAAATGCGGTGACCGCAGAAGATGTTCGTCCTATTGGTGATCGAGTCACCGTTCAGTCGGCATCGATTGTTAACTATGCCATTAATGCCAAACTCTACATTGGCAAAGATCCAGAAGCAGCAACGTTGTTGCAACAAGCAATTGCCAATGTAACTGCCTACGCCACCAAACAAAAACGATTGGGCAGATCCATTCGCATGTCTGCAATCTATGCAGCTTTACATATTGATGGTGTAAATCGAGTCGAATTGATTAGCCCTGCGGCAGATTTCGTATTAACACCTGCCCAAGCATCCTATTGCACCAGTATTTCAGTAACGATCGGAGGGGTTGAATGAGCCAATTACTCCCTCCGAATAGCACTCAATTCGAGCGAAATGTCACAGCAGTCACATCACAAAATAGTGCCTTACCTGTAGCAATCAAAACACTGGCTTCCATCGATGATGCGCCAGATCCATTTTTATCATTTCTTGCTTGGCAGTATTCAGTCGACTCATGGGACACCAGTTGGCAACCGTCATTACAGCGTCAACTGATTAAAAAATCCTTTCGTCAACATCAAATTAAAGGAACGCGTCAGGCGGTTCGTGAAGTACTGGCACAGTTTGGCTATCAGTGCATTTTCAAAGAATGGTTCGAAGCCACCCCGATGGGTACACCTGGAACTTTCACCTTAGAACTAAATCTCAATGGTCTGGAACTGACAGAAGACACCTATGCTGAAGTGAATCGGCTTGTAAAAGATGCAAAGCCTGCCAGTCGTCACCTCACCAATTTAATTATTAACGTTCAACCCATCTGTATTCCGCGAGTTGCTGTCGGCACTCATGGCGCGGAAACAGTCACAATTTATGTCGAGTAGAATATGGCAGCAACCTACAAAGGTATTTTAACCAATAACGGTAAAGCACTGATTGCCAGTGCAACCCTCAATAATAAAATCAACTATTCTCATATTGCGGTTGGGGATGGCAATGGCTCAGTGCCTACTCCTTTAGAAACGCGAACTGCATTAGTAAATGAAAAAGCTCGTATCGCTCTCAATGTAGTCGAGATCAATCCAAACAACACCAATCAAATCGTCTGTGAAGCTATTATTCCTTCAACTACAGGTGGTTTCTATATTCGTGAACTTGGGCTTTATGCAGGTTCGACCATGGTGGTGAATGCCAACTATCCACCAACCTACAAACCTTTAGCCGATGAAGGTGGCGCACGTGAAATTGCGCTGAAGCTCGTTATTAATATTCAAAATGCTGAAGTTATCGCACTCTATTTAGATAATTCATTAATTTACGCGACTAGAGCATGGGTCGATACCAATTATCTTCGTCGTAATGAATTGGTGGATAACCTGACCACCAATGATGCAACGAAACCGTTGACTGCCAAGCAAGGTAAGAAACTTCAAGATGAAAAAGCAGCACTTGCAGGTGCAGATTTCACAGGTGGAATCTCAGCACCAGTTTTAGTTGCAGGCAATGAAAATACATCTTACCCATCCCTCCAATTCAAACCGAAGGGGGCAACCAATGGCGCAATCTTAGAAATGGCTCCATCTGGAATGCCATACTTTGCCATTCGTCCTAAAGAAACATTGAATAGTTCAACAGGGCAAATTGCTATTTTCTATTTTCCCAACAAAACAGGGAGCCAAACCTTAGCTACCCTCACCGACAATGTTGCGAGTGCATCCAAATGGCAAACAGCACGTACTGTTAGTTTTTCAGGTGCAGCAACTGGTTCATTTTCCATTGATGGTTCAGCAAATGCATCTTGTATTTTAACATTGGCCAATTCTGGTGTGGTTGCAGGAACTTATACCTCAACCATTCAAATTCCATCCATCACGGTCAATGATAAAGGACAAATTACAGGTATTTCGCAACAGAACATTCGTTCCGCTTCAGTTAATCAAAGTGGTGTAGTGCAATTAAATGACTCCTTAACCAGCACTGCTACCGATCAGGCATTAACGGCTGCACAGGGTAAAAAACTGCAAGATGAAAAAGCCCCACTAGCATCTCCTGTTTTAACAGGTACGGCATCCTCTCAAGTTTTAAGAATTGATCGTAATGCATATCCTCGACTGGAATTTTCACCGAATACCGCAGGTGAGCATGGTGCCATCATTGAATGTTCAGACAGTGGTTATCCATATTTTGCTGTACGTCCTAAATCAACATTAGGCTCTGGAAGTGGTCAAATTGCATCGTTCTCATTGCCATTAAAAACAGGTTCGCAAACATTAGTCGTTAATTCAGATTTAGGTGATGCTGCTAGTAAAAATGTCACTACATCCACATTAGATAAAAATCCGAATGCTATTTTAAAGTCAGGCGACTTTGGTATTGGTACTGCTATTCGTACACAATCATTGGTAGCCGACATCAATAATCTGACGGCCCCTGCGAACTATGGTAATGACACTTTTGCCAGTGCAACAACGGCAAATAACTTCCCCTTTACAAATAATGTCGGAAATTTGAATGTTCTAGATGCAGGTGGTTCTAACGGTTACCGTGGACAAATCTATACTAGTCTAAACAACCAGCGAATCGCTTACCGTATTACCTCGAATGCAGGTTCTACATGGTCAGGCTGGAAAGAGTTTGCTTTCACTGACAGTAACATTACAGGCAATGCCGCGACTGCAACCAAATTTGCTACTGCACGGTCAATTAATGGTGTCAATTTTGATGGTTCAGAAAATATTACAATCGCTGATGATACAAAGCTTGCTTTGACAGGTGGAACCATTACAGGGGTAGTGACTTTTAATGCCTCAATTACACTTAAAAATGGGATGAATTCTGCCGTAGCGGTCGGCTTTTTTAATTCTGGTTCTGCTCAAAATATTAATGTAGGCGGCTTATTAGTATCGAATGCATATGCAGATGCATCATTAGTTCCAGCGAATGGAATTTACTCAAAAGGTGATATCAAGACAATTGGGTCAATGTATGCGATCAAATTTGAAGGAGATCTCATTGGCAATGCCGCGAGTGCATCCAAATGGCAAACAGCGCGTACTATTGCCCTGACAGGTGCCATTACAGGTTCAGCCACTTTCGATGGCTCAGGTAATATTTCTATCGATACAGTTGGCTTAGGTGTTGGCCAAACATGGCAAAACTTAACAGCAAGTCGTTCACTTGCGACTACGTACACCAATTCTACAGGTAAACCCATCATGGTATCTGTCGCATGGGAGCAGAGTAACCAAGGTGAAATGACGCTTACAGTTGGTGGAGTTGCTGTAGATCGTGGTCGTCAAAACCAAGTTGGTGGTGGTGCAGCAGTTCAGGCCATTGTTCCAGCAGGTGCAACCTATAGTGTGACAAGTACAGCCAACACCATCGCATTCTGGTCGGAGTTAAGATAATGAAATACTTTAAGAACCCTACAGGTGAAGTCTATGCTTTCGAAGCAGATGGTTCACAAGATGATTTAATTACAGATGAATTTGTAGCAATGACCACAGATGAAATTGATCGCCATCTCAATCCACAAAACTATCTCAGTGATGAAGAAAAAGAACAGCTTCGACTGGCTCAATTCCAATCACTCACCCGTCGTCAGTTTAAATTGGCATTATTGGAAAATAACCTACTCGAAACCGTCGAGCAGACCATCAATACAATTGAAGATCCAACCCTCAAGACCCGTATTCAAATTGAATACAACGAATCAGAACGGTTCGAACGTAGTAATCAATCTGTTCAATATATGCTTGGATTTCTGAATTTAACTGCTAAGCAAGTCGATGAAATGTGGTTTTATGCCTCTACTCTCTAAATTTGAATTTGTAGCATACCCTCTTACAAAACCCCACGCTTAAAACGTGGGGTTTTATATGCAAGCCTTTTGTTGAACTAGAACATCAACAAAAGGTTGCCCTATGGCATTAGATGAATATCACCACGGTGTCCGAGTTGCAGAAGTCAATAACGGTACACGTTCCATCCGAACGGTGGCTACCAGTATTATTGGCTTAATTGCAATTGCTTCAGATGCCGATGCTACGCTGTTTCCACTAAATACACCTGTGCTTGTCACCAATATCCAAAGTGTAATTGGTAAAGCTGGTGTACTTGGTACATTAAAATCTTCACTACAAGCAATTGTCGATCAGACTAACACGACCGTAGTGGTAGTCCGTGTAGATAGTGCACAAACCGAAGCAGAACAAAGCTCGCTTGTCATTGGCACCACCACAGCAGCAGGTCAATACACAGGCTTAAAAGCTTTGCTTACAGCCAAAGCAAAACTTGGCGTCACCCCTCGCCTCATTGGTGCACCAGGACTTGATACCCAAGCTGTAACCACTGCACTTGTAAGCACTGCACAAAAGCTACGCGCATTTGCTTATGCATACGCCTATGGCTGCGAAACAAAAGAAGAAGTGGTGGCTTATCGTGAATCCTTTACAGCCCGCGAGCTTATGCTCATCTGGCCACAGTTCATCCGCTTCAACACGGAAATATCCCAAAACGAAGCCATTTCCCCTGTGGCTTATGCGCTAGGTCTACGTGCCAAAATCGACAACCTGACAGGTTGGCACAAAGTCATTTCCAATGTGGCGGTCAATGGTGTGGTCGGTATCAACAAAGATGTCTGGTGGGACTTACAACAAACAGGAACCGATGCCGACTACCTCAACTCAAATGGCATCACCACACTGATCCGTGAAGATGGCTTCCGCTTCTGGGGTTCACGTACCTGCGACACTGACGGTCTATTTCCTTTCGAGAACTATACCCGTACCGCGCAGATTATTGCCGACACAATTGCCGAAGCACACATGTGGGCAGTCGATAAACCATTGCATCCATCATTGGCAAGTGACCTGATTGAAGGCATTCGCGCCAAACTCAGTGACCTGACCAATAACGGCTATCTCATGGGTGGTGAGGCTTGGTATGACGAAACCAAGAACCCTGTTGAAAACCTCAAAGCTGGCAAATTCCGACTGTCTTATGACTACGGTCCTGTTCCACCTCTCGAAGATCTAGGTTTCTACCAAATGATCACAGACGACTATCTTGCAGATTTTGGCGCACGGATCACGGCATAACGCTGTGATTTGTCCACCCCTTATTTGAGTAAAACACATGGGACTACCAAACAAACTTAAAAACCTGAACCTGTTTAATGATGCTGAATCATTAGTGGGTGAAATCGCTGAATGCACCCTACCCACCCTAGGACGTAACTTTGAGAACTGGCGTGGTGGTGGCATGAATGCTCCAGTCGCGATCGATCAAGGTATGTCTGAAGACTCTATCGACTTTGAATGGAAAGTTGGTGGACTCAACCTAACCTCAATTCGTCAATACGGCATTACCTCTGTCTCTGGTGTCTTGCTGCGCTTCGCTGGTGCTTACCAACAAGATGACACGGGTGCTGTCACTCCTGTCGAAGTTGTACTTCGCGGTCGACATGAAGAAATCAACATGGGCACACAAAAGCCAGGTGATGACACCGAACAAACCATCAAAACCAAATGGACCTATTACAAGCTCACAGTCAACGGCAAGAAAGAAATCGAAATTGATATTTTGGCGATGAAAGAATTCGTCAATGGCGTCGACCGTTTAGAAGCGCAGCGCAAAGCCTGCGGACTGTAATGCCTTACCTACTGCATCACGTCATGCAGTAGGACTCTTTTCATATTCAGGAATTTATAAACATGACCACGCAACAACAAGCTGAAAACCTAGCTGCTATTCAAAACCCGAACGAAGCCAAATACACCCTTGAAACCCCTATTCAAGTCGGTGGGCAAACCATTACCGAAGTCATCATTCGTAAACCAGGCACAGTGGCACTTGCGGGATTGTCCCTACAAGACATTTACCGTTCCGATGTAAATGCCATTTGCCAAGTCATTCCCAAATGTGTTTGGCCACAAATCCCTCGTGAAGCCATGCCACTGATTGACCCTGTCGATCTGGGACAAATTGCAGGACACATCATCTATTTTTTGATGCCGAAGTCGCAGCGTGCAGCGACCGATATCCAGTTATAGACAGCATTCCAGATGTCATCGCAAACATCGCTCTGATCTTTCATTGGTCGCCACGAGACTTCGCAGATATGAGTTTAAGTGATTTGTTTATGTGGCACCAAAAGGCTTTAGAGCGTAACCAAACCCACGAGTAAAGGTAACACCCACCAATGTCGACCTTAAATTTACAAGTTCTTTTTGATGCAAAAGACAGAATCACAGGACCTATGAAGGCGATTATTGGGGGTTCACATGACCTCAGCAGCGCCTTCAAACAAACCCGTACCGAACTTAAAGCCTTGCAAGATCAGCAAGGCAATATCAACCGTTATAAAGAAACCCAAACGGCATTAGAAGCTACAACCAATAAAGCAAAAGAATACCGTAGCGAGTTAAAACAACTACAAACTTTGCAGAAAAGTGGCAATACACTGACAGAAACTCAGCTCAACAAAATCAAGAATCTTGAACAAGGCATTCGTCGACTTAAATCCACCGAAGCCACTCAACGCAGTGAATTACAGTCACATATCCAAGCCCTACAAAAGTCTGGGATGAACGTCGATAAGCTATCCAAAGGTGTAGAGCAATTAAGCGATGAAGAAAGTGCCCTGAAAGACAAAATCCACCAAACCACCATGAAGTTAAATAAACATCGCAATGAGCTAGACAAAAATAGTGAGGCTCAAAAGCGTTTTGCCAAAACCCAAGCCATCCTGCAAAAAGGTTCAGACTTCGCCAAAAAAGGCTTAATGGTTGCAGGTGTTGCAACTGCAACCATGACCGTACCTGTCAAACTGGCAATCGACTATGAATCATCCTTGGCCGATGTCAAAAAGGTTTTTAACGGCACGGCAGCCGAGTTCAAAACCATTAACAATGAAATTGTCGAAATGTCGACACGCTTGCCCATGGCAGCCAAAGACATTGCGGCTATTGTCGCAGCAGGTGCACAGTCAGGCATTGCCAGTAAGGAATTGACCACCTTTGCTGAAACAGCCGTGAAAATGGGTGTCGCTTTCGATATTTCCGCAGAAGAGTCAAGTCAATCCATGGCAGAGCTACGTACGGCCTTTCGTATGTCACAAGCTCAAGTCACCACCCTTGCCGACCAGATTAACTATCTTGGTAATAACACACCTGCCGCAGCCAAAGGCATTTTGGAAATTGTGCAACGTATTGGACCTTTAGGTGAAGTGGGTGGCTATGCTGCTTCCAGTATTGCTGCTCTTGGTGCAACCTTGCGAGGCATGGGCATTCAAGAAGAAATTGCAGCAACAGGGATTAAAAACACCATGCTGGCTTTAGTCGCGGGTGAGTCTGCAACGAAAGGACAAATCGCAGCCTATAAAGAACTTGGTCTAGATTACGGCAAAGTCGCAAAAGACATGCAGCAAGATGCTAATGGCACAACCCTCATGGTACTCAAGAAAATTGCGACCTTAGAAAAATACAAACAAGCTGCCGTACTCTCCGATCTGTTCGGCAAAGAATCTTTAAGTGCCATTGCTCCACTACTCACCAACATGAGCGCATTGGAAAAGAATTTAGGCTTAGTAGCAGACAAAAGCAAATATGCAGGCTCTATGGAGCAAGAATATGCAGCTCGTGCAGAAACCTCTGCCAATAATATTCAGTTGCTCAAAAATAGTGTCGCTGCTTTAGGCATTGATATTGGTAACGTGTTACTTCCTCCACTGAATAAAGTCATTGTTAAAGTCCGTTCCTTTACCAATGATGTGCGGAACTGGGCAAAAGAAAACCCAGCTTTGGCAGCTACACTGACTAAAGTTGCCGTTGGTGGCATTATTTTATTGGGGGGTATTTCTGCCCTCGCTTTAGGCATTACTACCTTACTCGGTCCACTCGCCATTTTAAAAATGACCTTTAGTGTACTTGGCATAGGCTTCGGTGCTTTGGGTGCAATTTTCTCACCTGTAGGACTCATCATTTTAGGTGTAGTTGCTGCAATCGCAGGGGCAGCTTATCTCATCTATAGGAATTGGGAGCCTATATCGGGATTTTTTACAGGTATTTGGTCCACAATCGAAACCGCATTCAATGGCGGTATTTTAGGTGTTACCGCGCTCATCCTGAACTGGTCGCCTTTAGGCGTTTTCTATTCTGCCTTTGCAGATGTCCTTTCATGGTTCGGAATCGATTTACCTAAGCAATTCACTGGCTTCGGTTCCATGTTGATTAAAGGCTTAATCAACGGCATAGAATCCATGTTCCCTGGACTAAAAAATATATGGTCTGAAATTACCAACTACATGCCCGACTTCATGCGTAAGAAAATGGATATTCACTCCCCCAGCCGTGTCATGGCAGGCATGGGTGGTCATATTGTCGATGGCATTGGGGTTGGGCTAAATAACCGTACTCCAGCACTGCAAACCCAGTTCAAACAAACCCTCGGCATTTTCGATACCTCCATGCCTATTGTCGGCTCAGGTATGAAGCGACCTTTTATAGACACGGTTGGACTCACTGAAAAACCTGTACCTGCAAAGCACCTCAATGGACAAAGTGACCGCAGCCAACAAGCCCCAAAATTCCAACGTGTTGCTGCCATTCAAAGCCCAAGAAGCATCAGCATTACCAACAGTGACAGCATTCAAATCCACATCAATACCAGTGGACAAGGACCACTGCACAATGCAGCCAATGAAGTACGTCAAGCCTTAGAGCAGCGTGATCGGCAGCGCAATGCCCAACTTCGTCGTATGTTGACCGATCGGGAGTAGTGCACATGATGATGGCTTTAGGATTATTTGTATTTGAACTTTCTACCGTTTCCTATCAGGATCTACAACGTACGACTGCATGGCGACACCCAAGCAATAACCGTGTCGGGAATACCCCTGCATATCAGTTCACAGGCAAAGATGAAGAAACCATTAACTTATCTGGAGGCATCTATCCTGAAATTACGGGCTATCAAAACTCGTTGGATATGCTGCGTAATATGGGCGACACAGGCAAGCAATACATTCTGATTGAAGGCACAGGCAAAATTTACGGTCTGGTGGTCATTAAAGAAGTTCAGGAAACTCGTTCCAACTTTTTCCATAATGGCGGTACCCGAAAAATCAGCTTTAGTATTTCTCTAACCATCACCGAAGACACCACCAAGAAATTGATTGGTCCTACAGGTCAGGCATTGTTAAGTTTAGGAGGCTTATTCCTATGAGCTTCCTTCCATCAAATACAACGCCCTATTCAAACCTCAGCAATTACCCGCATGCTATTTACCGCATTACTGTAAATGACGTTGATATTTCATCTACCCTTGCTTCACGGCTGATCGGGCTGACCTTGCAAGACAACCGAGGCATGGTGGCCGACAGTGTCGATCTGACTTTAGACGACAGTGACCATGCTTTAGATATTCCTTCTGTCGGTGCAGAAATGAAAGTCTGGCTCGGTTGGTCAGATACAGGTTTAATCTATAAAGGTACTTATCTGGTCACTGGTGGTTCACACTCTGGTGCACCCGATGTACTCAGAATTTCGGCAGAAAGTACCGACCTTGCCGAAGCCTTCAGACAAAAGCGAGAACGATCTTTCCATCAACAAACAGTCAGTGAGATATTTCAGGCATTGGCGTTTGAATATGGTTTAAAGGTATTGGTGCATGCCAGCTTAAGCAGCCGCTTGGTTTCACACATCGACCAGAACGATTCCGATGCCAACATTATGACGCGCATAGCCGATGAACACGATGCCATTGCCACGGTCAAAAATAATACCCTGCTACTACTGCCCATTGGTGAAGCTCAAACCAGTTCAGGACTTAGCCTGCCCGCAGTTGAATTGGTCAGAACCGATGGCGACCAACACAGTTATTCATACGGTCAAAGTCACGACAAAGTGGAATGTGTGAAAGCCTATTATCACAACCCTCAAAAGGGTGAAAAACTCTATGTCGTTGTTGGCAGCCATACCGACAACCCCAAAGAGATCCGCTTTATTCATCGGGATAAAAAAACTGCTGAACTAGCAGCTTTGGCAGAGTTAAAACGCTGTAAACGTGCAGAGCTTTCACTGTCTTATACCTTGGCAAAAGGTCGACCAGATTTACTCCCGGAACAAGAGTTTTCTTTTGTGGGTTTAAAGGCACAAATTGATGAAATTGTTTGGCTCGGCAAAACCATTACCCATGATTTAAATGAGTCTTCTGGCTATACCACTCGCATAGAGCTTGAGGTGCAATTGCCCAATGCAGATGATGTGTCTGTGTTGTTTGATGACACCACTAAAATTGAGCAAGAGAAAAAAACTAAGACCCATTCAGGGCAAAGAAAGGCGAAAAACTATAAGACTTATACAGGCGTGAAAACTTGGTACTCGGCAAAACCTAAACCACAGGTCTTAACTGTGGGAGATCAAAGTCAGCCCTTAATTTTGGTGCGAACTTATAAATCTAAAAAAACCGCGCAAGTGGCAGTGAAACGTGAATGGGCACGTATTCAAAAAGCCAAAGGTGCGACATAAAAAAAGCTGCCAGTTGTTCACAGGCAGCTATAAAGAGGGTCTATTTAAAATAACGTTATTTAATACATTTATCAATATAAAAGCACTATATTTAATACTTTTATTATACAATTAAAAATATAAACCTATAAAAGGTACTTCATGGCAAATACAAGAAATCAGAACACCTGTCCGCATTGCGGTTTTAAAGTCATCATCCGTCATTCTCACATTGAAAATGCTCTTTTAAAAACCCTGTACGGTCAGTGTCAAAACCTAGAGTGTGGTTGGACTGGTCGGGCGCATATGGAGTGGGCTGCCACTATTTCTCCTTCTGCTATGCCTAACCCTGAAGTCATGCTTCCCCTTGCCCCATGTGCTATTGCTAAATCAGTCGTTAGCCATGATCCACGTCAACTTCGGAGTCGTCATGGCTGACATTATCGATATCGCGCAACAACGCCAGTTAGAACAAGTTCAAATTCAACCTAAAGATTATTCAAAGCCTTCTCTTACCGAGTGTGAAGAATGTGGCAATGACATTCCACCAGAGCGTCAGAAGTATGGTGCTGTGACTTTGTGTGTGGCTTGCCAGAGTAATTTGGAACTGAAACGGAGTTTATACCGATGATTTCTTTTGCAGTGCTGTTCATTGTTTTGTTTGTGGTGGCTTTGCTGGTTTTATGGATGATGCTGGATTACCAGTACATTCGTATGCAAAGCATGTTGAAACAGGAATATAGCGTAATTGAGCGTTTGACGGTAAAGGTTAAAGTCAAGGAGGTGTAAATGTGGCTTTATCCTTTTTTAATGGGGACGTTAATCGGCTGTATTTCTGTCGGTATTTTTTTCTTATATTTCATTAGTTAAATCGTATTTCACTTAGCAAATCACATTCAAAAATAAAAATCTCAATTTGTAGCATCCCCTCTTACAAATTGAAGTCCGTGAAAAATGCTTCTTTCAAAAATAGACTCATCAGACAAAACAAAACCCCAAAGATTCAGAGTCTTTGAGGTTTCTGTATTCAATCCCTACACGACTAAGGATCAAATCATGTCTGAAAGTATAGCATTAATCATCAAAAGTTTTGAGGTAATCATGGAAAAATATGGCTACTGGAAAGTTAGTATTCTCATTTTATTGTGCATGATCATCTGGCGATGTTCGTATATTATTGCAGCACTAAAATTATGGTTTTAACTGCCATAAGCATTCTTAATGTTCATTTAAAAGCTCGTTTTCGAGCTTTTATATGGTTTACTTTTTAGCAACATCTGCAACAGACTTAGCAGCTTCTGAACTAGCTTTAAGAATTTCTGATGCTGCTTTTAAATTATTTAATAAAGCCTCATTGATATGAAAATCTTCATTTTCAACTCTTGTAACACCAAAATACTTCGATATAAGTGATAACTTTACTTCTTCAATCTTTTCGTCTGATACACCTTTTAAATAAGGTCCCATAGCTTTTAACTCTAAAGCTGTAGACTGCTCAATCTGTGCCATCTTTCTATGTTGAGATGAACGCTTAATAAAATAAGTACAGAGCGCAACAACAATACCAGTCATAAAAATTTTGGAGACAATAAAAAAAATTATTGACTGTGTATTCATAAGTGTTTCTAATGACTGATATTTTTCAAACGACGCATACGTAAAAATACCTGCACCAATTAGAACCGCAATAAAGAGGAGTTCAAAAAAAATTGCTAAATTAAAATTATTCTTACTGCTCGTGTTATAAATATTATAAGCCTCTAAATTTCCTTCAAAAATTTGGGCTGCTGTATAGTTTTCAATTTTACTGCGTAACACACTCACTTCATCATCAATCATCTTCTTAGCTGACATTTTTTGACTAATAAAGTTTGATGCAAAAATTTTATATTCATCTAGCCAACCCATAACATTAGTAGGTATCCATTTATCTCCATAAATAAATTTTCCATCTTTACCAAACTTTAATTTTCTAATATGGTAAACGGATAATGAATCTAATTTCTCAGAGATATATTGATCTAATACTTCATCTATTAAATTTTTATTATCTTGCAAAAACCTATAAAAGTCTTGGAGAGTTCTCGCACAACTATCCATTCCTGACTTGAACTCAATTTTATCATTTTCAGAATAGTCATCAGGAAAAATAACTTTTCCATCAAGAAATAACTGATAAAAACCTTTAAATTCAGTTAAAATTTGGTCCATCCTAATTTGAGAATTTAATGTCATCTTAATTCTTAAACCCTAATAAAGTCGTTTCCAAAGATTTCTCTAATTTATTTAGCATCCACTAAGCCCTTCTCTTGCCCATTAATTTATCTTATTCCACCCAAAACAAATGCAAATACATTATGCAAAAGGTAATGTATCAACCCTTTTAAGCAGCTTCGTCTAAAGCATTTCTTTTACTTTTATCTTTGTTAATTTTTTCTAGTTTTAAAAAATTCTGTGCAGCTTCTGGTTTTAAAAAGCCCCAAAGTACATACAAAGAAAATATGAAAACCGCGATAAAAAAGAGAAACACTACAGTGAATACACTACTTGAAATTGCTGGAGCCTTTTCTTTGTAAAGGACAGGAAGAAGTATCATTAAAATTAAAGGGCTTGCCCCAAATATATTAATAAGAATGTACCAAAATGTACCCCATAAAGAATCAGACTTTAATTTCTTCTCAGTATACTTAGGCTTTAATTTATATAGATTGGTTTCTTCATCCTTTTCAAGATAATCTTTTCCTATTTTAAACAGCCTTACCGCTTTTACTCGGTCACGACACGACATAATAAGTGCCAGCAAATCTAAATCTTTATTTTTAATATTGAGATAATTTTCAAGCTTTGAAACCTTAACGTGGTACTCCAATTCACTAGCATATTCTTTTAAAAACTCATCTTCTAAAAGCTTTTCTTGCTCAGTAATTTGTTCGTTACGCTTTTTTCTTCTGTGGTCTGAATAGTCTCTTATTCCTGCGACCACACCAGATTTAGCAATGAAATAAGTAGATGCCACCAACGCGGCAATAACGATCAAAGCATAGATAAGTTCTAGGCCATAATTTTGTTCTAAAATTTTTAGGAATACTTGGGTCGCATCTAAGTCACCATTCAAATTAACCGCCATTACTTCCCCCTTTCTGCTTTAACGTCAACACATCAGTCGCAGCTTTCACCATTTCCGTTGTGCTTTTCATTTGGTCAGAGATCAGGTTACTCATGTCTTTATGAGCAGCTCCATCTATTTCACGGCCAAAATATTTCAATGCGAGTTCTTTACGCACAGAAGCTGCTTCTTCTGTTGGTATGCTTTCCATAAAACTTGGATATGCTTGCAGCTCTACTTGAGTTTGGTAGTTTTGGTCGGCAAGGCGCTGGTAGTGAGCAGATTGTTTTAAGAAATAAGTAATTAAGGTAATACCTACAGCAAGGATTGAAAGTTTTAGGACCCAAAACTCGATATTTCCTAAATATTCAGTAACTAACCAATTTTTTAAAAATAAACCTAATAGTGAAAGCCCAATAGTAATTCCAATTGCTCTATAAAAATATGTTCTATAGCCCATTTCTAAACCACGATATTTTTCTACAGCATTATGATAAATATTCTCGGTCAGTGCATTATCTGCAATTGCTCGCGCTCTTCTAAAGCTTGAAACTTCATTACTTACTTCTTTATATGCTTTACCTAAATATTCTACTAACACATGCTGAAAATGCCGACCAGAAGTAATATAAGCATCTAACAAGCTATTAATTGCTAACAAGTCCCCCCTAACCTTCTCAATAAACTCTTTATTTTCATTAGCTAAAGATTCATTAAAGTCTTTTAAAGTATCATCCATTAAATCAAGAATTGCCTGAAAAAGTAAAGAATTATTAATACTATTGTATTTCTCCAATTCTTTAATTAGATTTCGAACAATAACCAATAAATCCTCATCATTAATTTTATTTTTAATATAATTTAGGTTTTCAAAAACTTGTGTCTTATTTTCCTGGAATATTTTTTCTCTTTTCTCATTTTCTCCATTTACATCTATACCAAAATTCATATTCACGCCAAAACCACCCTCTAACATAATAAAAACCTACAATACAAATCTATTAAAACTGACCAATCAAGCCGCATCTTTCGGAGCTTTATCCACCTTCGGCACTTCCACCTTTGGTGTCAAATCCTTCACTGCTTTTATAAAGTCAGTATTTGCCTTAATGTTTTCATGCATCAAGTTTTCACCACCTGTATAACTTTCATGGTGAATACCATTCCCAAAGTACTTATAAGCAAGGTCAAAGCGAATTTTTTCTTTCATTTCTTCAGGCATACCTTCCATATAGCGTGGAAGTGCATCCAGCTCTTTTGCTGTGCGGTAAGCATCATCAGCTAAACGACGGTTCATAAATGAACGCTTTAAAAGGAAAGCAGCAAGCGTAGTAGAAAGAATAAGTAAAGAAATTTTTTGCACATAGAACGTAGGTGTATGATTCCCATGGAACTGTTCTGCAAACTTAAATTTAACGTTTGCTGTATCAACCTCTATATACCAACCAAAGAAATATAAAAATAAAAATGCCAGTGCTACATAAAATGCAATTTCATAAAGTCTAGCTAAATTCTTAAACTTTTCAGAGTCATCTTCGAATATTTTGTGTACTTCCTTATTTTTTAGATCATTAGAAATAATATCAACCTGATTAACCTTTTTTCTTAGATTTTCTTGTTCATCTTTAAGGCTTAGAATTAAATTTTCAGCTTCAATTTTATAGTTCCTAAGTTCTTCAACTTTTTTATTCTTTTCTATATTTATACATATTTCTTGAATATTATTAAAAATCACTCTTATTTGCTCAGTCCAACCACCTGTTGTGAAATCCTTCTTTTCAATTAAAATATAAAGATATTCAATATGGTCATTATTTGCATGAATTCTATTGATAATAAAATCATAGTCTGAGAATTCAAGGTCATCAGTTTTATTAATTAGTTCAACTGCCAAATCAATATTAAAACCTGAAAAATAAACAAGTTCGGTAATAGTTTCAATATTATCAAATTTACTTTCAACAACATTAACTTTGAGAACTTCTAGAATATTTAATAAGTTTTCTTTCTGTTTTATTAAATTCGTTGAAATTTCATCTAAGCTAATTTTATTAATATTACTCACCCCAAAACCCCACCCAATTCATAATTTTTTATAAAGTATTGACTCCCTTATAGTATCTAAGCTACTCTAAATTTACCACAGCAAAATCTGTGGTCAGGCCTAGGAAACCTGCATAATCTAACAGGCGTAAAAAAGTCCGCCCATGCGGCTATTTTTTTGCGTAAAATTCGGCTACGCCTTTTTTGGTAGGCTGGATGAGGCAGCTTCGCGCTGGCCGTTACTGTTAGAACGGTTTTCCTAGCCTTGTTCAGTCTGCCACCATTACCCTAGGAAAGTGATGGTGTCAGGTTTAAAACTTGACTAACAGGACAAGCCAATGAAAACATTCGCTTCTACGCATTCGTGCACGCAAAATAAAGTACAAGAACACACTCCCATCTACGATCTAAACGCGTACCTCCTACGCCAAAGAAAACTCAAACACCAAAAACTGCTCAAGAACTTTGTCGAAGCCACTGTATTTATAAGCATGGCTGCCATGACCTTCTCCATTCTATTTTGGGGAGCATAATCATGAACGAACTTATCGACATCGAACATGCGGTCTATATACAAAACGACCTCATCAAAACCGACAGCTTAAAAGTTGCCGAATACTTTGGTAAGCACCATAAAAACGTTCTACAGAAAATTGAAAACCTAGAATGTTCGCCTGAATTCACGTGGGCTAACTTTTCAGCCCACGTGCAACCTATTCAGGCTGGAGCTGTCACCCGCGATTCCAAATATTATGAAATGACCAAAGACGGCTTTATCTTTTTAGTTATGGGTTTTACTGGCGCAAAAGCAGCCCAAATAAAAGAAGCCTACATCCAAGCCTTCAACCACATGGCAACCCAACTGCAAAACCAACACATTTGTGGGGACGAACTAAAAACAGGTGCCATTGTTCAACTGGTGTCGGGCGGTCCGCAACTCAGCGTCAGCCAACTCCTGACTAATGCTCAGGGCATTATCGAAACTGCCGAAGTCCTTTGGTTTCATCAGCACAAACTACAAAAGGAAATTGTGCCTATCGCCTGCCTGTGTCCGTTGGGTGCATCGCCAGTGCTGCAAAACATCTGGTCGCTCATTTACGACTACGGCATAGACCAACTCAACCACAGTGCAAAGCCCAACACCATTGCGCTAAACCTCAGCCAACTGCTTGCCTGCATTCCAGCTTTGCCACCCAAAAAGCAACTTATGCAGCAGCTAAAAACCAGTACTGCGCCATTCCCCCAGTGTATAGACCACTCTGTCGCTGTGCGTAGCACCATTGACCGTTCACTGTACCGATGCTTCGTATTCCAAAGTAGAGCAAAGCCACACAGCGCCTTACTTATATAGCAAACTTGAATTAGTTACATATTCATGTTGTGGTGCGACATTACAGGTCGCACTACCCTATATTTCGGTACAGATTTTTTAGAAAATAAACCCATGATCAATAGACAGGGGGAGCAATGCATTCAACAATCGAAATTAACAGCCATAAAGATATGACTGCCGAACAAATACTGGAAGAAATTCAGTATCCACTTGAAAACTTAGAACTTACGCTTTCAGCACTTACAAAAATGCATTTAGACCACCCACTTATGGGTGAAGAGTTAACAGCTCTTTTTAACACGCTACACTATCAAGTCGAGCGGATCTCCAAAGCGGTACAGAATAAATGAGGAAAACCCTAGCTTAGGCTGGGGTTTTTCTTTATTTACTTAGAATCAAACCTTTCTCTATTAAATTTGTGCGCAAAATACGTTTTATCATAATGAAGCTTTGCAAACTCCTTATTAAATTCATCTAATTCAAAAGTATTAAAAATATAAGATCCTTTAAGTGGAATAATTACTCTTTTCCACATCGGTGCCAAAAAAAATAATACATATTGTTCTGTAGGAGTCATAGAACTACATATCATTTCTTTATAAAACTGTTTAACTTTTCTCTCCATAGGAGTTAACTGTAAAAGATTCACTAGTGCGGCATAAAGCTCTAAATAACTAAAAATATCATACGAAATCAAATCATTATTATATTTTTTTGAAATTTTTTTAAACTCTTCACGAACTTTTTCTGAAGTTAACTCATGCTGTTTATTCTTGTATTGAGTAAAGATTGCGTAAACTTCTCTGTTAAATTTATCGAAAATCTCAAAACCTTGAATAATAGGTTCATCTTTAGGTCTTAAGATTAACTTATTTAATCTTTCATTCTTAAAATTCAATAAAGCATAAAACTGATTAGTAAATATAGCATTACGTGACTCTTTTAATTGCTCCTCATGATTATTTTGTGCCAGATCCAATTGAGCTTCAGTTGCATTAAAAGTTTGCTCATTAGCCTTTCGCTGCAAGCCCGCAGTATATGCAACTATACCAAGCGTAATAGAAGTAAATAGTGTATTAAGGCTACCATATATGTCACCTAAAGGCCCCAAATCAGATAGTTTAAGCGGGATGCTTGTTCCTTTCTCATCAACTATTGAAAGAGGTATTCCCCACACATTTACAGCTAAAGATTTAAAAACTAAAGGTAAAAAGAGGAAAAGAAATATTCCTCCCATTATAATGATTGCAAATATGAACGAATCAAAATTTTCATTAGCTTTTTTCTTATAATTTTCAGGTACATTTGGAATTATAAGTTTGAAAACAATAAACGAAATTACAAAAGCAATAGTGCTATTAACGATGAGTATATTTAACATATTTATTTCTTAGTAAAATGAATTATTTCTTAAACTGATTCGCATAAGTCTCAACAAGTGAAACCAATCCCCCACGCATTTCTTCACGCGTCTGTCTGTACAGCTCTAGCAGCTTCACTTCTTCATCAGAAAGCTCACCACTTTTAACTGGTTGTTTACCCCACAGTATGAACGAAATGTTAAAGCCGTGGTCTTCTAGCTTGTCCAAATAGTCTGTGTTCAAAGGCTCATTATGCTTCTCAAAACGCCCAACCGAGTTCTTTTTTACCCCAAGTATTTCTGCAAGTTCGTCCTGAGTCTGTATCCCCAAACGCTTCCGTTCTGCTTTTAAACGACCACCACGAGTCAATAAATCATCATTTTTCATACTTTTTCCTAAAAAAGCACTTGTAAAACACCATATTTAGTACTAAATTTAGAAACTCTAAGTATCTAAGTACGTTTTATGGTGATTTTCGCATGACTTCAACAAACATTCAAACAAAACCAAAGCACACAGAACTAACCCAAGTACGTTGGACTAAAAAACAGCTCAAAGCCCTAAAGAAAATTGCATTCGAGAAAGACACCAAAATTGCCATCTATATCCGTGATTTTATGGTCAAGCACCATCCCGAACTGCAAGACACCCCAAGCGACACGCAATTGTAATCAAAGCAGTTTTTATGCACATCGCATTGCTACAAAAAAGCAAAAAAGTACACAAACTCATACAGTTAAGTCGTTAAATTTTAGTGGGTCTACATGTCAAATATTAACGTTCTCATCGACGAAAAAATAAATCAGCTCTTCAGCTTTAAGCGGGTTGGAGACTGGTATCGTCAGGGAATCTGCCCAAACTGTGGTAAGAAAGAACTCTACACACATGCAATCAATCCGCGTTTGGTCAAATGCGCCCGCCTTAACAAATGCGGCTATGAAGAACACGTCAAAGAAATCTGTGAAGACCTATTTAAAGACTGGTCTAAAGACTTTCCACGCACCAAAGAAAACCCGCATGCCGCAGCAGACGCTTACCTGCTCCATGCCCGTGGTTTAGACCCAAACTTGCTCAAAGGTTTATACACGCAAGAACTCTTCAGAAATGACCTCAAATACCCAAACGAAGTCACCGCAACCGTCCGCTTTAAACTAGCAAATGGCATTTATTGGGAACGCTTTATCGACCGACCAGAGCGTTTTGGTCGCCAAAAAGCAAACTTCATAGGCAAATACGAAGGTCATGCGTGGACTTTAGACAAGCTCGATGCCTTGTGTAATGCACCTTCTATCTGGATTACTGAAGGTATTTTTAATGCTATTGCCCTCAGTTTTAGCAAACAGCCCAGCATTGCTACCCTTTCAACCTCTAACTATCCAAGCATTATCCTCAAGCAAATTGCCGAACGTTGTATCGAACTCAAAAAAGACCGTCCGCGTCTACGTTGGGCATTCGACAACGACAAAGCAGGCAAAAAGGCCATCAAGAAGTTTCACCTTCGTGCTTTACAGGAAAAATGGGACTCCACCGCAGCCCTGCCATCAGGTACTTTGGACTGGAACGACCTTTACCAACGCGACCAACTGCATTCCGAATACCGCGACCAGTACAAACACTATGGCGAACTGCTTATCGCCGAGTCTCCAGAGCAAGCAGGTTTGCTCATTTACAACCATAAGGATGCCCGCAGAAAAACCTTCTGGTTTAACCACAACTTCCGTTTGTACTGGTTCAACCTCGACATGGACAAATACACCAAAGAACTGGAGCGCATAGAAACAGATCCAGAGCGCGACTTATTGCTCGATAACCAAAAGCGAGAACTGGCTTTACAGCAATGTGCTGCCGTTTCCGAAATCTGTAATCGTCAGCTTAACCCACTGTATTTTCAGCGCAATGAAATTACCGATGAGTCCTGGTACTACTTCCAAATTTTAGACTCGGAAAAAGAAATGAAAGCCACCTTTACTGCGGACCAAATCTCGGCAAAAGGAAAGTTTGCCCCACGCCTGTTGTCAGTTCAGGTGGGTGCATGGTGGACGGGCAATGACCATCAGCTTTTAACCTTCATGAAAAACCAAACCGAGCGTTTACGTGAAGTTAAAACCATCGACTTTATTGGCTACAGTAAAGAATTTAAGGCGTACATTTTCAACCAACATGCTGTCTACAAAGGACAAGTGATTGAGATTAACGACCATGACTTCTACAAAGTTGGTCGTATTGAATTAAAGACGTTGGCAAACAGCCCAAATGTTCAGCTCAATCCTAAAACCACCTTTCAACCGACATGGTGGAAAGACTTTTATCGTGTCCGTGGCGCAAAAGGACTCATCGCTCTGGCGTGGTGGACTGGCTCATACTTTGCCGAACAAATTCGTGCCATGCACAGCTCTTTCCCTTTTATCGAAATTGTCGGGGAAGCAGGTGCGGGTAAATCACGCCTTATCGAATTTATGTGGAAGCTCTCAGGTCGACCAGACTATGAAGGTTTCGATGCCAACAAATCCACCAATGTCGCGGTGTACCGTAATTTCGCCCAAATCTCTAACTTGCCTGTCGTACTTATTGAGGGTGACCGCAACGACCAAAACGGCAATGCCGTAGGTAAACCCAAGTTTTCATGGGATGAACTGAAAGATGCCTACAACGGTCGTGCCATTCGCTCTAAAGGCTTAAAAACCGCAGGCAATGAAACCTATGAGCCGCCATTTCGTGGTGCCATCATGATTAGCCAAAACACCGCTATTCAGGCATCCGAAGCGATTCTGACCCGTACTTTACACCTCTATTTCGACCGTAAAGGACAGTCACTCGAAACCAAACGCATAGTCGATGAACTCGACCGCATGAACATTGAAGATGCCTGCACCTACATGACCCATTGCCTACGTCATGAAACAGCTTTTCTCCAAACCTATGCAGAGAAGCTCGATCAAATTGAAAAAGAGTTCCATAACAATGGCATTACCCATACCCGTATTGCACTATGCCATGCCCAAGTTTCAGCCCTGATAGATGCCTTGGCAAAGCATGTTTTGCACGATGTTCTAGATCTTGAAGATGTCTGTGCCGCCAAAGACATGCTGCTCGACATGGCACATGAACGCGTGAAACAGCTCAATGGAGATCACCCATTGGTTGAACAGTTCTGGGACGTGTACGAATACCTCAATTCAAGCCGTTCTAGCGACTTCTCAATTAACCATTTCGAGCATGATGCGCACCAAATTGCCATCAACCTAAACGAGGTTTACAAAGTTGCAGCCAAGAACTATCAGCAGCTCCCAGACATCAAAGAAATGAAGAACCTTTTAACCTCTAGCAGACGCTATAAGTTTGTCGATAAAAGCCGAGTGGTCAAAAGCCACCGCTACCCTGCGGACGAAGTCAAAAACGCACTGGAAGACCGAACTTTACGCGAACATACCGTTCGCTGTTGGATATTCCAAAATCCTGCCATTTCAGGAACACCCAACTCATGAAAATACAAAACAACAGTAAATATAGAAACTTAACTCATGCACAATTCAGAACAGTGGCACACAAGGGAGGCATAAATGGCTGAGTACGTGATTACGGTTGAAGCAGACCGAGCACCTGAAATTTTACTGGGTCAAAAACTCTTTGGTGGCAAAGTCACAGCCCTAAATTTAGGTAAACGTAAACTCATATCTGCCTCAGAACTGGCCGAGAAATATGGCTTATCCAACACCACAGTCCGAACCAAACTGGCAACCATTAACCAGGGAACTTGTGGCAAACATTTATATGACCCTGAACTGGCGGATGCCATGCTGTCCAAAACCTCCCGCACCCACAGACGCAGAAAGGAATAAGAAAAATAATTAATCACCCGCCTTGCGCGGGTTTAATTATGCCTGTTAAACGCTTCCACCAAATCATCCGCATTCGGGTTGTAATAAGTATTCACCAACACATCAATTTTCTTATGTCCAGTGATCTTGGCCAACACCTCTACAGGTAATTTTCTTATTCGAACCATCCGCGTAATGGCTTCATGTCGGGTATCGTGAAAATGCAGACCACTCAAACCCACCGCTTCCTTTCGTCTTTCCCACATTAACCGAAACGCATTTTCAGACTGTGGAATCACCTTTTTACCATCATGCTTAATCAAATCCAGTAAAGCCCGCGCTTCTTCGGTCAAAGGTACATTACGAGGCTCACCATTCTTGGTTTTCGGCAAGTGAATATGATGCTCATGCACATCTTTTTTCTGTAGCGTAATTAATTCCCCCCGACGTACAGCCGTTTCCAAAGCAAATAAAAATCCCCATGCAACATAATGCTGTGGCAAAACAGGAGTTTCCCCCACTTCATAATCCAACGCTTTCAGCATTAACTCAATTTCAGACTTATGAATACGACGCGATCGCGCTTTGGGCTTCTTCGGCTTGGTAATAAGCATCCATGGGTTTTCATCGATTAGAAACAGCTCTTTTTGTGCATAAGTAAAAACAGCACTATAAAAAGAGATCTCTTTTAAAACCGTATTCGCCCCAACCTCTCCAGATCTGCGGTTGCGCCAGTTGGTCAGTTGCTTTGGCGTAATATCATGCACAGACGTACCTGACAGAAAACCAAACTTTTCATCAAATATACCAATCTGACCTTTAATCCAACTGCGGGAACTTTTAGATTCTTTATATTGGCCAACATGCTCGTAGTAGTGATCAACCAACTCTCGAAAGGAAAATTTAGGTTTAATCCCTTGCTCTTCTTCTCTGGTAGCAATTTTGGACTCTAATATTTTTTTCGCAGCCCACTGTTCACATTCTCGACTGGTGTCACGGGTGCAAGATACACGTTTTCCATCAATTTGAAGCTGAATACGGTAAACATCGCCTCTTTTAACGGGCTTTGGCATTTTCATTGGTGCAATTCTTGGTGCATTTCTGGGGAAGTTTATTAATTATTTCTACTATTTTTTAAAATATCTAGGCAAAACAACAAAACTCAAACCATAAAAAAAGGGCTTACAAGTCGTTGAAATTGCTTGTAAACCCTTATTTTGTCTTGGTAGGCATATCCAGACTCGAACTGGAGACCTCTACGATGTCAACGTAGCGC
The DNA here is from genome assembly GCF_008867985.1 of Acinetobacter tandoii. Classification (NCBI taxonomy): domain Bacteria; kingdom Pseudomonadati; phylum Pseudomonadota; class Gammaproteobacteria; order Moraxellales; family Moraxellaceae; genus Acinetobacter; species Acinetobacter tandoii. Next base: position 410,158 of record NZ_VXLD01000001.1, on the reverse strand, counting down.
TCTAACCAACTGAGCTATACGCCTATATGTCACGCATAATATTCAGTTTTTTTCACTTAGACAAGATCTTTCTTTTATTTTTCAATACAAACGTGCAAGTTTTAAGCATTTCAGCAAATTGTTCAATCTCTTGCTCACTATGCTTCGGTGCATACATAATCTTTCGGTGTAAATGCGCGATATTTTCAAAGATCTGGATATCATCCATTTCTATTTCATCACTAAGGCGGTGCATCCAAACAGTGATTGTTTCAGACTCCTGCTTACGTAAATCATGCTGTAATTTTTTAGAAAACCGCCAAAGTAAACGATCAATTTCAGAGATATTTTTCCATTTTAGATAAACGATAAAAAGAAAATACCCTGCTAAAAGAGATAAAACACTTAAGACCAATACCATAACCATTGCATAGGTTGAACGAATACCTAAACGAGTTAACCAGCTTTGTTGTGATTCGGCATTATAGCCAACTACCTTACTTTGCCATTGATAGCTTGCATAATCACTCCAAATACGCATTTTTTTTAGTAAAGCATACTGCTGATAACTCACATTAGACCTTTCTGCTCCCCAAACATTTTGCTCAGCATCCATATAGTTTTGCATCCCTGAGTCTATGCGCTGTGGTGCAATAATCGCTGTCGGATCAATCCTCATCCATTTACCATGCAACTTTACTTCTGTCCACGCATGAGCATCGAGTTGTCTAAGTTCCCAACTTTTACCATCGGGTGCTAAATCTCCTCCCTGATATCCCACGACAATACGTGCTGGCAGTCCCACATATCGCATCAATAAAGCAAAACTTGATGCATAATGTTCACAGAAACCTTGCTTCGATTGAAAAAGAAAATCATCAATACGGTTCTGTCCCAGTAATCCTGGCTGTAGGGTATATGCAAAATGTTGGTGCTTATACCAATCAATAACATGATGGATATATCGTTCTGGATCATGACCCGCTTGTTCAAATAATTGCTGTGCTAATTTTTGTGCGCGAAGATCCAAATGCGCTGGGTATTTAGTGGTACTTTTTCTAGTAGTTGGATCCTCTTTAACAAAATCAGCAAGAGTGCTTTTTCCTAACCACTGTAAATCTATCGGTTCATTCAACTGTACAGCGCGATTTGGCACGATACTGCCATCTTTTTTTAAGAAATATTGAGGATTATTCGGGATCGATTGATCCAGCCCCATGACCCAACTGCTCTGCGGATCCGCTGCTAAATATCGATATTTAAACTGCACGTGCTGAACCAGTCGTGTCTGATTTTCAGAGTTATAATTTTGCTGATTAAATGGGCTACTGGTCCACGTTTGACCATCATAGTGATCGAGTACCATCGCTCGCCAATACAGCTCTGAACGTGGTGGTAGCTTCGACATATCCCCCAAAATACGGAATGCTAAAGCACTGGATTGAGATAATTCTGCAATATCTCCTGGAGACATGCGATCACTCATGCCTGTAACGGCTTTATTTTCAGGAAGGGGGATATGCCATAACGGCGGTAAGCGTGGAAAAAATAAGAACAGCAACACAAAAAAAGGTAGCGCGAGGCCTATGAACTTTGCAACATGTTTTAAATCCTGCTTAAACCCACCTGTTATGCTCTCTTGATGCTGAAAACCTGCGGTTTGAAGCCGATATAACCCCATAAAACAACTAACTAAACAGGCAAGTACGATACTTGCCATCCAGATGGACTGGCTAAATAAAAATGAACTCGCAGCCACGAATAAAGCAAAATTAAAAATAATAATGACATCACGCGTATTTTTAATTTCTAAGGCTTTTGCAAAAAGAAACGTGGTTAATATAGCAACTCCAGCCTCAACGCCAATAAAGGTGCCATAGCTAAAATAAATGCTCGCAAGTGCTGCGAGTACCCCCAAAGCTGTCCACAATTTTGAAAAAGCGTGTAATTCACTTTGTCTAAAATGAATATATAGCGTTGTAATCGCAGTCAGTAGAAGTGCCGAAAGCATTATTGGCAAATATGCAGCTTGCGCTATCAAAATTAAACTTAAGCTTAATAAAATGGTTAATTTGACCGAAGAGCTAAGTGTATTTTTCATTATTTAAGCCTGTGCCAGCAACCGTTTAGCTTGTAGCATTTGTTGCTCCCCAAGCCCTTTGACCAGTTCAGCATGTGGTAGAAGTAAACGATAAGCATATTGCTGTTGCTCACATTGTTCGACCAGCCCCATCATCAAACTCAACTTTTCTTCATGATCTGTACTCGGCATATGTAGATAATCAATATCTATGCTATGTAAATCATCATGTTGCTCAAAAACTTTCACATAAAGCCCTTGTCCTCGCGCCACCTGCTTCCAAGAAACAGCTTGGATAGAATCACCTTGTCGAAAATCACGTAACTCTCGAAATTCATCCAAATCTAATTCCTGTGCTTGTCGCGAATACTGCTGTTGCATTATTGAATATTGAGCATGAGGTGCAATCCAAGATTGCCCTTTCAAATACATATAAGTCCATGCCCGAACTAATCCAAAAGGATAGACTGAAAAAAGCGTGATTGTAGGATATTCAAATGCTCCACGTTTATTTGTTTTGAGTTCAATTACATAGCGATATCGAAGATCTGCAAACCTGATCCGATGTATCTGCGTATCAACACTCATCCATAAATAACGTGCTTGATGTTGAGACTGTTTAAAGTAGAGCTCTAAGCTTAAAGGCTGCCCCACTTGCCCCAGTTCCGTATAGGAAACTTCAATCTGCAAACCATGCAACTGCTTAAAGGTCAGGTAAAAACTAATACATAAAATGGCACTAATCAGAAAACAAAAACCAAGAATTAAATTATTGGCATAATTCACACCCGCAATAAAGGTAATTAAAATCAATACCAGATATAAGTACCCCTGCTGATACATAAAAACCAACACATCTTTTTGCGTCAATATTTTCTGTTGCTCAAAACTAAATCTTTTTTTTGTCCATTTCGCCCACAATGACTGAATCAACGTAAATTTCCTTGCCATTAACTGATCGGAATCTGTCGCATAAGCTGTGCAGTTTCAATTTCACTGAGACCTATTCGATGTGCCGTAACCGCAACAAAAACAGCTTGGACATCATCCGCAGTGACGAAACTACGCTGTTCAATTAAAGCATGTGCTTGTGCTGCTTTTTTTAATGCCAATAGCCCGCGTGTTGATAAACCGTGACGCCCTTTACGGCTTTCTTGCGCAAAATCTAGAAGATAATCCATGACAACATCGCCCACATAAACCTGCTGTACCAAATGTTGTAATTGCAATATCTCATCTTGCTGAAAGACTTGTGCCAAAGTTGAAATTAAAACTTGTCTTGAATCTTGCTGTAATAATAATTTTTCTGCTGAGCGCGAAGGATAGCCCAGAGACAACCGCATTAAGAAGCGATCTAGCTGAGATTCAGGTAAGGCGTATGTTCCACTCTGAAATAGCGGGTTTTGTGTTGCAATCACCCAAAACGGTTGCGGTAAGGCATAACGAATCCCATCGACAGTAACCGCACCCTCTTCCATCGCCTCCAGTAAAGCACTTTGCGTTTTTGGGCTACAACGATTGATTTCATCAGCCAAAAGAATTTGGGTAAAAATCGGACCTTGTTTAAACTCAAACATATGCTCTTTTTGATTAAACATATTGACGCCAATCACGTCACTGGCCAACATGTCATTAGTAAATTGAATACGTTGAAATTGTAGTCCTGCAATATGCGCCAAAGCACTAGAGAGTGTGGTTTTGCCTAAACCAGGTAAATCTTCAAAAAGTACATGCCCACCTGCCAACAAGCAGCTCAACGCCAACTTGGTTTGTTGCTCTTTATCTAAAATAATCTGGTTAATTTGAGTCAAAAAAGTCTGAACTTTACTGGCATAGGCTTGAATTTTGGCATCTATTTTCCGTGTGTCTTCTGCTAAGTGCTGCTCTTCTTTCTGTTTTGCCCAAATCACAAATGTTCCCCAATAAAAACGGTGCATGATTAACATACACCGTTTTTAACTTTTTCCAAAGGAATCAGTGACTTTCTAAATGTCCATCAACACGGACATTTCTTTAAATTGCCACCAGCCGTCGGATAACGTGAATCTATACAATGACGATAAAAGGTTTTCGCATCCATTGGCGTTAAATCAGGATGATGCTTTTTCATATGCTCCACATAATTTTCATAATCTGGAACACCAACCATCAACCGAAAGCTTTGCTGTAAACCCTGCCACAATGTTGTAATTCTTGACCAATTTTTTGGCGAAAAAATTAAGCCTTTTTGCGACATGATGGTCATCTTGATGATTTTATAAATCACCGTTTTACCACCTTTGGCAAATTTAAGATTCATCTTACTCACCTCACCTTATATACTTGCAAAGTCATATCGCAAAAATTAATGTGACTTAGAAATTGTGACTTCTTCAGGATCTGCATACACAGCTGGCGCTTCATTAACCGTTGGAACTGGGCTTGCCAATGCACGACGAATTACACCAATCGCAGCAAAGATCATCACCACTGCCACAATCATAAAGAATGCACAAAGCGCAGCATTGATTTGATTCGACAATACAATCGTTTGCATTTCTTCAAATGTTTTCGCCGGTTTTAAAATTTCACCCTTCGCAATAGCAGCTGAGAATCTATCTGCTTGCGCCAAAAAACCAATTTTTGGATTTTCATGGAAGATTTTTTGCCAACCTGCCGTCATACAGGTAATGATTAAGAAAACCGTTGGGATAATGGTGACCCAAACATATTTCTCTTTCTTCATTTTAAACAGAATGACAGTACCCAAGATCAACGCCATAGCTGCCAACATTTGGTTACCAATACCAAATAACGGCCATAAACTGTTAATACCACCGAGCGGATCGACTACACCTTGATAAACGAAGAAACCCCACCCAGCAACTGCAACTGCTGTCCCAACCATGTTTCCAAAAAAACTGTGTGTGTTTTTAAGTGAAGGAACCACAATACCTACAGTATCTTGCACCATAAAACGACATGCACGTGTACCAGCATCGACCGCAGTTAAAATAAACAATGCTTCGAATAGAATCGCAAAGTGATACCAGAATGCCATCATCGAACGGTTATTAAAAATTTCCGTAATGATGTGTGCCATACCAATTGCAAACGTTGGCGCACCACCTGTACGTGAAAGAATGGTCGTTTCACCCACCTCTTTTGCAAGCAAACTTAACGTTTCAGGGGTTACAACAAAACCTAAATTTCGTACTGCCTCTGCTGCGGATTCTACAGTCGTCCCAAGAACAGCAGCAGGTGCATTAATTGCAAAATACACCCCTGGCTCAAGCACAGTCGCACAAATCATTGCCATAATCGCAACAAATGATTCCATTAACATTCCACCATAACCAATCACACGAATATTGACTTCGTTATCGATCAATTTAGGCGTTGTTCCTGAAGATACTAAAGCATGGAAACCTGAGATTGCACCACAAGCAATGGTAATGAAAAGAAATGGGAACATAGAACCTGCAAATACAGGACCAGTTCCATCAACAAAATGCGTCACAGAAGGCATTTTCAACATCGGCATTGCAACCATAATTCCGACTGCAAGTCCTGCAATGACCCCGATTTTTAAGAATGTAGATAAATAATCACGCGGTGCTAACAATAACCACACAGGTAAAACAGATGCGACAAAACCATAAATAATCAAACACCACGTTAACTGTACGCCTGTTAAAGTAAAAAATGGCCCCCAGTATGGATCTGCAGCAACATTACCGCCATAGACAATTGCCGCCATCATCAATACAAAACCAATGATGGAAACCTCTGCGATCTTACCTGGACGTAAGTAACGCATGTAAATGCCCATGAACAACGCAATCGGTATTGTTGCAGCAATAGTGAATACACCCCAAGGACTATGTGCAAGTGCTTTGACCACCACCAAAGCCAATACAGCCAAAATAATGATCATTACGCCCAGCGCGCCAAGCATGACCACAATACCTGCAAATGATCCTAACTCCTGCTTGGCCATTTCACCCAGTGATCGTCCATCACGACGGGTTGAAATAAACAAGACTAAGAAGTCTTGAACAGCTCCTGCAAGAACAACACCCACCAACAACCAAATGGTACCAGGCAAATATCCCATTTGCGCTGCTAGAATCGGCCCGACTAAAGGACCTGCACCCGCAATTGCCGCGAAATGATGACCAAAAAGTACATATTTATTGGTCGGCACATAGTCCAGACCATCATTTAAACGATGAGCTGGAGTTAAGCGTCTTGGATTCAGTTCAAAAACTTTGGTTGCAATAAATAAACTATAAAAACGATAAGCAATGCTGTATACACAGATGGCAGCTAAAACCAGCCAAACTGCATTCACATGCTCGCCGCGACTAACCGCCAATATTCCAAAAGATACCGCGCCTATAATCGCGACTAAACTCCAGATCAATTTGGAAGGGAGTGTAGATTTTCGTTGAATCGTATCCATTCATGACCTCATTTAAGATTTATTAAGCAGTTTGATTTTTTTGTTCGCGTTATATCTGCCGAATTCCTTGTCGACTTTACTCCTTTTTACTCCTTCTACTTTAGTCTGCCTCTACGACTTTGGCATAAAAAAAGGGATGATTTTTCATCATCCCTTCGATAATAGTCTATTTTTAAACCATTATGCACGCTCTAAATAATCACCCGTACGAGTATCTACACGAACGCTTTCTTCTTGCTGTACGAATAATGGAACACGCACTACAGCACCTGTTTCCAATTTCGCTGGTTTACCACCACCGCCAGAAGTATCACCACGAACACCTGGATCAGTTTCAACGATTTTTAACACTACGAAATTCGGTGCACTTACATTTAATGGCACGCCATTGAATAACATAATCGTGCAAAGTTCATTTGAATCGTCTTTTAACCATTTTGCAGCGTCGCCCATTGCTGTTTTATCAGCCGCGATTTGCTCAAAAGTTACAGGATCCATAAAGTTCCAAAGTTCACCATCGTTGTACAAGTAGTTCATTTCTACTTCTACAATGTCTGCACCTTCAAGAGAGTCACCAGACTTAAATGTTTTTTCTAAAACTTTACCTGTTTTAAGGTTACGTAATTTAACACGGTTAAACGCTTGACCCTTACCAGGTTTTACGTATTCGTTTTCCATGATTGAACATGGGTTACCATCAAGCATCACCTTAAGGCCTTGCTTGAAATCATTTGTAGAATAATTGGCCATGACTGGCACACTCCAAACTTGCTAACTTAAAATCTGTTAATGCTAGAATAGTCTATTAATGCTAGACTAGCACTATTTTTAACACGTGGCATGATAAACTATTTGTATCAAGAGCAAAACTGGCAAACTCAACTGAGTAACTTAATTACAGACCCTTTAGAGTTGCTTGAGACGCTCCAGTTATCACCAGACCAATTATTATCAGGGGCAATCTTGGCTTCTGAACAGTTCAAATTGCGTGTTCCACGTGCGTTCGTCGGAAAAATGAACATCGGTGATGCCTTAGACCCACTTTTATTGCAAGTCCTTCCTCACCATTTAGAATTAAATGAGCATCCTGAATTTGTGACTGATCCTTTAGGTGAGGAACAAGCCAATCAGCAACCTGGCGTATTACATAAATATAAATCGCGTTTTTTGCTCACTTTAACAGGCGCATGTGCAGTACATTGCCGTTATTGTTTTCGCCGACATTTTCCTTATCAGGAAAACTTGCCTAAAAATGATGATTGGATCAATATTCGTGCTTATATCGAAAGTCAGCCTGATGTAAACGAAGTAATTTTAAGTGGTGGTGACCCGCTTACTCTCTCGAATCGTAAATTAAAATTATGGCTGGAACGTCTAGAATCTGTCCCACAAATTAAATTTTTGAGAATTCATTCACGAGTTCCTATTGTAATCCCCAACCGTGTCGATGAAGAGCTCGTTTCTTTATTAAAAAACAGTAGGCTACGCATAATTCTGGTGGTACACTCAAACCATGCAGCAGAATTAGATGATTTTACCTGTGCCAAACTTGAGACATTGGTTCAGAATCAAATCACCGTTTTAAATCAGTCAGTGTTATTAAATGGGGTTAATAATTCTGCACAAGTTTTAGTCGATCTAAGTTATCGACTATTTGAAGCTGGCGTGATGCCTTACTATCTGCATGTTCTTGACAAAGTCAAAGGTGCGCAGCATTTTGATTTGGCTTCAAATGAAATCGATGAAATTTATAAAGAGGTTTTAGCAAGCTTACCAGGTTATTTGGTACCTAAACTTGTCAGGGAAATTGCGGGCGAAAAAAACAAAACACCGCTTTTTGGAGTTTCAACTTTCTGAGTTAAATAACAATTATGAATATGAGCACCGCAGAAATGTTTCAAACGCCAACTGAATTAAAGTTGGATAAATTGAGTTTTTGCCAAAGCACGGTGACGGACATTCAGGATTGGGTGTCCAATTTATCTATTTTACAATTAGGTGACTCTTCTCGTGCACTATTTAATGCCCTACTTGAAATTTCTGAACTTCAATGTAGTGAAACTCTGCGTTTTGATTTAATTCATGCTATTCATCCGACCATTGAAAATGTATTAACCAGCTTAGAAAAACATTTTTTTAATCAAGGTCTAATTACAACGGATCGAAATGACCATATTATTGAATTGGCCATGTTATTACGCAGTTGTTTTGCAAAAACATATATTGATATTGCGAAACGCTGTGACCAACAACTGAATCAGCAAAAATTCTCCCTTTTTGCTTTTAGTCAAAAGAAAAACTTGCAAACTGCACGTATTCTCGCAAGTTATTATGGCTTACAACAGCTTGCTCAACTCTTGTATCAACAACAAATTCTGTATACCAATCCACTGTCTGGTCAATGGTTAGTAACTCATCAGTTAATGGAAAGTGCGATTCAACATAATTTTAATCAAACCAACATTAACCAATTGCAAGGTACGCAACACCAACTACAAACGATTGGTCAAATCTATGCGCAAATTATTCTTTTAGACATCCTAAATCCGCATCAGATTCGACCATCCGAAATTCAAGGGCTGTTCTTATGTAGTTATGATTGGGCAAAGTTAATTCAGGTTTTACCTAAAGAAACGACTTTATCACGCTATATTGTAGATACTTCTTTAGACCATCCACCTGTATTTAACGCGCATCAAAATAGTAGTTTTAATCCATCAATTTATATTTCTACTCAGAATCTATTAGATCACCTTACTGAAGCTCAAGGGAAGCATGGTGAATATCTATCTCGAAATGAGAAAATTTTCCTCACCCCTGCTTTACACTTCCATATTCATAGTTTACTCACAAGTAATGCTGAACGCCGCCATGAGCGTTATGAATATTCTGCTCAATTGCATATCTGCTTCGGCTTAAATGTTGCCCATTTCTATTTATCGAAGGGCAAAAACTTTAATGAAACACTAAATTTAGATGCACATTACGGTCTGCAATCTGAAAGTAATATTTTTAGCTCTATGAATGATCATAATCTATTAAGTACGAGCAATATTAAAACTTTAGATCGTGAAGCAAAACAAATTTATCCAGCTGAAGTTCTTGATATTAGTGTCAATGGTTACCGCATTAAGTGGTCTGGGAATACCCCAAAAAACTTAAAAACAGGTGAATTTATTCTGGTACAAGAAAATGCTCAAAGTGAATGGCGTGGTGGCGTTGTCCGTTGGATTAAACAATCGACTGAGAAAAGTCTTGAACTGGGACTTGAAATGCTTGCACAAGATATTTTCCCATGTGCAGTTTACGTAAAGACTGATCGTAATACAGGCAACTACTATCCAGCCTTATTAGTTCAAACTGCCGAGTTGAATGAAGTGTCAACCACCCTCATTTTACCCGGTTCACACTTATTCAGAGAAAAACAAACAATTCATTTACGCCTAGAACAAGATGAACTGAAAGTTTATTTACTAAAAGCACATTTAATTACACAAAGCTTTATGCGGTTCGATTTTGAATTACTAAATGATCAACAAGAACATTTGGTTGAAAATTTTATTCGGAAACAAACCAACGAAATTAAGAATCATGATTTATGGGAAGCATTGAAGTGAGAAATCCACTATTGTCCAAAAAGTTAAAACGTACGGAAACTCGTTTACTCATAATCGATGACAACCAAATTCGTTTTAACAAAATCTGTGATTTATTAACGACAAGTGAACATCAAGTACACGCTTTTTTATTAGATGACTTACAAACTTTCGAAAAGCAACTCCATTTAAATTGGGATATTGTTATTTTCGGTCGTGCCTACGATTTAAAATATGAACAGGCCTTAAGTCTTATTCGTCTGTCTAAGCAACCTGAATTACCGCTTATTTTACTCAAACCTGATGATTATGAGCCGAACCAATACGTAACCTATATTCGAAAAGGCGTCTATGATGTCGCCAATTTAGATTTTCCAGATCGATTTTACTTGTCTTTATTACGTGCGCTCTCTTTTAGTCGCCTGAATCAAGGCCAACAACATCTCATGCAAGAGCTTGAAAATGTACAGACACAAGCACAGGCATGGGTAAGCGAAAGTAATAAAGCTGTTGCGATTATTCAAGAAGGAATTCATATCGGAGCCAATGAGGAATATATTCATCTCTTTGGTTTAAAAAGTGAAGATGAAATTATTGGTCTGCCTTTACTGGATGTATTACAACCGCAAGATCTGAATGATTTTAAACTACGCTTTAAAAAAATATCGCAAGGGCAATTAGACCAAGGTCGTTTTGAGCTGACGACACTCAATAGTCATGTCCAAACAAATCCTTTAAAAATTGAGTTTTTAGCAGCCGTTGAAGATGATGCCCTACAAATCACGATTGAGTTAAATCAAACTGAACACACTACATCGGCTCAGCCTACGGTTGCCCAAGTTGAAGCCCCTGCCGCACAACCCAATACCTATCAACTGATTAACAGAACCATTGCCAAGCAACCTGCTGATTTCAATGCGCTTGTACTTTTTTCACTTGCATCTTGTCCCGAATCTATATTCCAACAAGATTGGGCAACCTCAAATGCCTATTTTTCGAATATTCATAGCTTCTTAAAAGAACAAACCAATGTTCCATTGTTTAAGGTCAACCATGCGTTATATGCAGGTCTATTCCAAGGTTCTAGTGAAAGTGTGTTGGAGTCCAAACTAATTGGATTAAGTGCTTTATCTAAACCACAATTATTAGGTGTAAATCAACAAACCTTCCCATTAAATTTAAGAATGGGTTATACGTTAATTCAACACAATATAAAGGATGAGCAACAGTTCCAACAGCTAATAGAACGAGCGTACAACACAGCTCTACCATCTGGGCAAGAACAAAATAATATTGAACTTAACCCAATAGCCCATCCTCATATTGAATTAATTGATTCTCATCTGAATTTGCAAGAACACTCTAGCTTATTAAAAGCACTGCAAAAGAGTTTAGAGCGGGGTGAAATTCATCTTAAATATCAACAACTGTATGATAAACAAGATAGTAACCTATACACCTACGAAGTTACCAGCGGCTTCATTTACAATAATGCTTGGCAAGATATTACATCAATTCGTGAACTTGCAGATGACCCAGAATTCTCGATCAAACTGGATCGTTGGATTTTAGTTGAGGCATGTAAACAGTTACATAACTTTATTACCCAATATCCTGATGCTAAAATTATTGTCAATTTAAACAAAGAAGTTCTCTTCTCTGACCGTACATTCCCTGCATTTATTGCTAAATTAATTACGATTGTGGGTAGCAAACAAAGCCACCCGCTCATTTTACAATTCTCTGAAGAAGATATTGCCAAGAATCTAAATGATGCACAAAAATATACAGCTCAATTAATTCAGAGCGGTGCAGAAATATCATTACGTGAATTTGGTAACTCGATTTATAGCGAATCTATTTTGAATCAGATGAGTATTAATCATGTGACGTTGCATCATCAGTTAGCACAGATGCTTGACTCAGACAAATCTACTGAAGAATTACAAGAGCGTATTAATCATTTCCATGAAATTAAAGCAACACAAATGTTATTACGTGAACTGAATAATATGACGATGTTCGCCAATGCATGGAATGTGGAAGCACGCTATCTGCAAGGTGACTATTTCCAGAAAAAACTGGATCATTTAATTGATGTACAAGACCAGTAGGTCTTGTACTTTTATCTTATTTTTTAATATTTCTATAGACATAAAAAAACGAGCCAATGGCTCGTTTTTTTTCAACTGGGGTATTAGTCGCGTTTGATAGAACGAGACATACCAGCAAAACGTTGCTTGAATTTGTCGATACGACCACCAGTGTCAACGTTCTTTTGCTTACCAGTGTAGAATGGGTGGCATGCAGAACATACGTCTAAGTAAAGAGCTTCTTTACCAACAGCTGAACGAGTTTCAATTACGTTACCGCAAGAACAAGTAGCTACTAATTTTTCATATTTTGGGTGAATATCGGCGCGCATGGTCGATTACTCCTAAGTGTAAGAAAGGCTTATGCTGTCATCGCAATTGACCACTCTTGCATATTGCAAGGAAAGCTTTAAAGCAGGTCAACACCACAACAGACCATTCTCTTGGCCCACCGAGACGGATACCGTCAGAGCTAAGCACAACAAGTGGACATTATTATACGCCAAATAAATCCAGATAGCGAACTATTCTCTTCATTCGTCTGGATTTTGTTTCGACCAACGATTGGCAATGATGCCACACACCATCAACTGGATTTGGTGAAAAATCATAATTGGTAAAACAATCATCCCTAAAGGCTGACCAATAAATAAAATTTGCGCCATTGGAACACCACTAGCGAGCGTCTTTTTGGAACTACAGAAAAAAATTGCAATTTGGTCTTTACGGTTAAAACCGAATACCTTTGGAAGATAATAGGCCAACAACATGATTACGGTTAAAAAGACCGAACATGCCAACACCAAAAGCAACAAGGTTTGCCAACTCACTTCATTCCATAATCCCGCAACGACTGCACTACTAAAGGCGCCATAAACCACCATCAAGATCGAACCTTGGTCAAAGCTTTTAACCAAGCGCGGTACTTTTATCATATGTGGGTAAACGAGTGGGCGAAACAATTGTCCCAAAACAAAAGGCAGTAACAGCAATAAGGTAATTTGAATGATGGAGGATGTTGGATCAAATTCATGTTCCGATTTGCCCAGAATAAACACACTCACCAATATGGGGGTAATAAACATTCCAATGATATTAGAAAATGAAGCACTACATACCGCGCTGGCGACATTGCCTTTGGCAACTGAAGTGAATGCAATTGATGATTGTACGGTAGATGGTAGGAAACACATGAACAAGAAACCCCAATAAAGCTCTTGCCCTAACATTGGTAACAGGACAGGTTTTGCAAGTAAGCCTAAAATTGGAAATACTGCAAAAGTGAAAGCAAATACCAATACATGAAACTTCCAGTGCATAATCCCTTGAACGATTGCTTCACGGGAAAGTTTCGCACCATGTAAGAAGAATAATATTGCAATTGCAATCGTAGTAATGACATTAAAGAAATGGGCAGCCGAACCAGAGACAGGAAGAAAAGATGCCAGTACAACCATGGCAACTAAGAGTAAAGTGAATCGATCCAAGGCAAGAAGCTTGAGCATGTTCATTGCTTAACGTCCTGTTATATATATTTTAAAAAAGTAAAGATGAAATAAAACCCAGTAGACAAATTTTACCCGTAGGTCAACTTCATCTTACTGGGCTATTTAAATATTGCTAGCTTTTCAACTGCTATATTCGATATTTAGTTAATCAATAACACGATACTTAGTTATTACGTGCATTTGAATCTTGCTGAATCAACTCAATTTTATAACCATCTGGATCTTCAACAAAAGCGATCACGGTTACACCGCCTTTCATTGGTCCTGCTTCACGTACAACTTTACCGCCACGTGCTTTAATCTCTTCACATGCTTTATAGGCATCATCAACCCCAATTGCAATGTGACCATAAGCATTACCTAAATCGTAGTGATCAGTATCCCAATTATGTGTCAATTCAAGCACTGTGTTATTGGCTTCATCGCCATAACCGACAAATGCCAGTGTGAAACGACCTTCTTCATAATCACGTTTACGGAGCAAAGTCATACCCAGCACTTCGGTATAGAACTTTAATGACTGTTCTAAATTGCCTACACGTAGCATCGTATGGAGCATTCGCATATTATTCATCCTTCAGTTGAAGTTGTTTGTTTTGATGATCACGGAGTAACTTCGCGACCCAAACCACCAGAATTAAAATTGGAATTCCAATTAAAGTGGTCATCAAGAAAAATTTCGGATATCCAATATTAGTCACTATAGTACCCGAATACCCTCCTAAAATTTTAGGTGTAAGGGTCATCAGTGAACTAAAAATAGCGTATTGAACGGCGGTAAAAGAAACACTCGTCAGACTAGAAAGAAAAGCGATAAATGCAGCCCCCGCCAATCCAGAAGCCAAATTATCGACAATAATCGCAAAATAAAGCCATAACGTACTATACGATTTAATCACCTTACCTGTAATTTGCACATTTTGCTTCGCATCTACTGAAGTGAGTATCGGGTCTATCGTCAACTCTAAAGCAGATTGTTGCTTAGACAGTTGATAAGTATGGTTAATCTTGACGACTTCAGACGCATTTAGCGTATTTAATTGAGCTATCACCTGCTTATTTTTGGCATTTTCTAATAACTTGCCATCAATCGCACCACTAAAAATGCCTTGTGCATCTAGTTTTGCAGGATATTCTTGACCATCTAACCATAAGCTGATGGGTTGCTCTGGTTTTAGTTGTGCAACATCAACACCTTGAATCTGGCCTTTCACCACAACAGATTGCTGAACCTCTTTCGGGCTTAAAGCATTATCCGCAGTTAACGGAAATAAGATAATGGCTTTAGTCGCTGAACCCATTAAATAAGGCATCTCTACAGATGATTTTTCATCAGACTTATCAGCAAATGCAACTGAAGCATGAATTTGATTGGACTGACTCAGTACTTGAGCTGGAACATTCAGCTTCCAATAACCCACTTCATCTGCCTGAACTTGATAATGCTGTGCACCAATCGAAACGTCGACTTGCTGCAAAGGTTGACCTGATTTTACCAAGCCAATAAAAATAAGATTGGTTGAACTTGCAAGAATGGCACCAACAAACATCAGTTTCATAATGTTCATCCGCTGCGCCAATAAACCACCTAAGAAACCGCCTAAAAGGCTAAAAATGACACCGTAAATTTTCACGGCTTCAGCAATTTGCTCTTTGGTGAAATTTAGATCTTGATAAAAGACATTGGAAATCACACCAGCAATAATATCGGAAATACGATAAAAACCAATCAATAACAAAAGAACTAGAGCGAGCTTTACCCCATAACGTCTAAAGAAATCTGCAATCGGATTGACCCACGTTTCAAATGCCATTTGCTTATTCACTGCACCCATTTTGACTAACACTGCACCGACAATCAGTGCTATAGCCCCTGAAGCCAGAAAACGTAATGCCTCAAAACAAAACAATAGAAATGAATCTTTGATCGCCAAAGATGCAACCAAAGCTTCGATTAAAGTGCCAGAATAAATATAGGACAAGACAAAACTAATAACAGCAACAAAGAACACCATGACCAAACGATAATAATCTGAACGTTGATATTCTTTATAAACACGATTGACTAGGGGTTCTCGAATAATCAAGGTCGTTAGAATACCCACCAACATCACGGCTGCCATGGCAAGATAAGTTGTTTTCCACGCAGTATAAATATAATTGCCTTTCGCAGTACCTAATGACGCCGCCAGAAACAACGCTCCTGCACCCGCCACAATCATCCCGATGCGATAACCCGCATTATATGTCGATGCCAAAACCGTCTGCATTTCGGTTTCTGCCAGTTCAATACGGTAGGCATCAATGACAATATCTTGCGTTGCCGCAGAGAAACCTAACAAAACTGCGCCAACTGCCATTTGGTACAAATAGCTTTGTCCTAAAGCAGGATCTGAAAATGCCATAATACAAATGGCACAAATAATGAGGCATTGCGCAATCAGCAACCATGCACGGCGACGCCCCAGCCGTTTGGTTAAAAATGGAACGGGGAGTTCATCAATCAAGGGAGCCCAAACAAACTTAAAGGAATAACCCAAAGCTGCCCAACTAAAAAAAGTCACAGCACTTTTTTCAATACCTGCTTCACCAAGCCATAGAGATAAACTAGAGAAGATTAGTAAGATCGGAATACCGGCTGAAAAACCAAGGAACAACATAATTGCTGCTCGCCGATCGAGAAATGCCTGAAATGCCGCTTTCCATCCATTTGCTTGAGTTGTCATTCGGTTATTATTTTCTACAAAAAATCATGTGTGCTATTCAACCGTTTAAGTGCTCTGGTTTCAACAGTATTTATGAAATGATTACGGTATTTTGACGAGAAAAACAGCGGCATTGCTTGAATTTTTCCACTAAACCTGTATACCTTAAACCTCTACCGCAATATTTTGTTTTGGATTTCACAGTGACCCAAAAACTTGAACAGATGAATTCTTCTTTATCCTCCAACCCTTCAAATAATAAAGCACGAGATCCGCAAAACCACTTGATTACTGCATTCGAGCAAACCGAAATTCAAAACACATTCAATCAAACACGTTTAAAATCAGAACAACTCACCCATATCCCAAATTTAACCAACATTCCGACTTCAACTAAACGTATTAAACCGCTCAATAATTTTCTTGGACAAGACCGTGCACGTGCTTCTGTAGAAGCAGGCATTGCTTTACCGTATTCTGGCTATAATATTTTTGCTGTAGGTACTGCGGGCTTAGGAAAACGCACCATGGTTAAACGCCTGTTGCAACAACACGCCAAAACCATGCCCACACCAAATGACTGGGTTTATGTCAATAATTTCAAGTCATCTCGCCAACCGATTGCGCTTCAACTCCCTGCGGGACAAGCACCCAAATTTCAGGCCCTACTACACCAAACATGGCAAACCATCTTAAAGCAACTTGAACGTCGCTTTACGACTGAAACCTATCACAATCGTATTGAACTAATTCGCCAACAAACAGGTGACGAACAACAACAAGCCCTAGTTGAATTAACCAAAGAAGGCGAAGAACTCAGTTTGAAATTAGTCACGCGCCATGATGAGCACTGTTTTATTCCTGTGCAATTTAAAGACGATCAACTACAAGAGATGTCGCAAAAGGATCTGGATGCATTAAATAGCAAACAGCGCGCAGAAATTGTCTCAAACATGCGCTATATGGATAAAAAGCTTGAGCGTTTAGGTCTGCACTTAGGTGATCTGGAAGATGACGCACGTGACAAAGTTCAAGAACTGAATCGTGAAATTGCCAATCAAGTGGTCATGCCGCGTATTGATCTATTACTTAATAAGTTTTCTAAAGTTGAAGGTTTAGCCGAATACTTAAAACTTTATGCAGAAGACATTATTAACAATGTTGAGATTGTACTTGAGCAAGAAGAAGATGATTTCACACCTGGACTGTTTAGCCGAGTACCAGCACGTTACCAAGCCAATATTATTGTAACCTATAAGCCGAATAGTGGTGCGCCTGTCATTTTTGAAGACTTCCCAACCCACTACAATTTATTGGGGCATGTCGAACAACTCACACAACATGGCACAATTACCACTGATTTCACGCTGATTCGTCCAGGTTCATTGCATAAAGCCAATGGAGGTTTCCTCATGCTTGAAGCAGAACAATTACTCGAACAACCTTATGCATGGCAAGGTTTAAAGCGTGCACTCAAATCTGGAAAATTAAAGCTGTCTTCACTTGAGCACATGTTAACGCTTACGGGCAGTATTTCTATTGAACCTGAAGCAATACCGCTCAATATCAAAGTCGTATTATTGGCAGAGCCAGAAGTCTATTATGAAATTTTGGAGCTCGAACCTGAACTCGGTAGTGTATTTAAAATTCGTGCCGATTTTACCGACACACTGCAACGTAATGACGCCAATGAACAAGCTTATATGCAGTTGATTGCAGATTATGTACAAGCTGATAAATTATTACCTTTTGATCGCTCAGCCTTGGCTGCTTTGCTCACAGATTCGAGCCGCCAAGCCGAAGACCAAAGCTCCCTCTCGCTCCACGCGTTGACTTTGGGTGACCTAATTCGTGAAGCTCACCATCATGCTGTACAAGCAGGCGATAAAATTGTAGCTGACAAACATATTAATACTGCTTTACAACATCGTCAGTATCGCTTAGGCTATTTGCGTGAACTGTATTGGCAAGATCTCTCCCGTGGTACACAACTAATTGAAACACGTGGTCATCGCTTAGGACAAATCAATGCTTTATCCGTCATCCACTATGCAGATGTTGAATTCGGCTTACCTTCTCGCCTAACGGCCTCTGTTTATCAAGGTGGTGGCGATATTCTTGATATTGAACGTAGTGTTGAACTCGGTGGCTCATTACATGCCAAAGGCGTTCTTTTAATGTCGAGCTTCTTAAAAGCACATTTTGGTCGTGAGCAAATTCTGCATTTCTCTGCCGCCCTCGCCTTTGAACAAAGCTACGGTCAGGTCGATGGCGACAGTGCGACTGTTGCTGAGCTATCAGCACTCATTTCTGCAATTAGCCAATTACCTATTGATCAGTCATGGGCAATTACTGGCTCTATGAACCAATTAGGTCAAGTACAACCTATTGGTGGCGTCAATGCTAAAATTGAAGGCTTCTTCGATGCCTGTAAACTACAAGGACTTACAGGCAAACAAGGGGTTATTATTCCACGTCAAAACATGCAACATTTAATGTTACGTCTTGATGTGCGCGAAGCCGTTGAACAAGGTCAATTCCATATTCATGCCATTGAAACGATTGATCAAGCTCTTGAAATTTTAATGGCTCGACCTGTAGGCACACTCGATAAAAAAGGTCGCTATAGCAAAGGATCAATCTACGCTGCGGTCATGGAACAGCTTGAATATTGGCAGGCAATCGAAGATGGTGCAGAAATTGAAGAAGCGCCAAAGAAAAAAAAGAAAAAAGCCAAAAAAGATAAGAAAAAAGCCAAAGTCCCTGAGCAATTGACTGATGAATTACTTAAAGAAAGTAGTGAAACAGTAGAAGTGTCTGCAAGTGAGCCAAATCTTCAACACTAACTCAATCTGAACCCTAAAGAATGACCAGTCTTTCGAGGCTGGTTATTTATATTCACTTTTGAACAAAGGTATAAAAATCATCCAATATAATGAATAAAAATAGTATAAGTGATTTTATTCAAATATTTTTTTGCTATTGTATGACCTTATAAATCTCTAATAAAACTTGAGAATAAATCAGACATTTCATTTAAAAGAAATGTACTTCAAAATGTTTTTGTATAAAAATGAGGCAAGGATGAACGAAACCGATCACGAAATTATTCAATTGTTCAAACAACATATTCATCCGCTATCATCTAAACTTACCGAAATGCTCAATGAGCATTTTTCACATCAGACAGAACGCCGAGGCTGTGGCTACACACAGGCCACTCGAGTATTGGCTGAATACATCAATACCACTCGATTGCCACAAGATTTTTCTGATTTAAAACTTTTTAATCAATTTGAAACAAAAGGATTAAAAACTTTGCTGGAGCAATCTCAGTTCGCAATTTCAGATTGGCATAATTTAGATCTAAATCATGCAGCACATACACTTCCAGACTCAACGCCTGAACAGCTTAAGTTGGAAGTACAGCAGCAAATTAAACTGCAACAAAAACTCCGTGGAATTTCTTCACAGGCAACATTAGAAGAAAGTAAACTTTTATGTAGTTTAATTGCCGATATTATTTTACCTAGAACGTCTGCACAAACAGGTCTAGTCGAATTAAAAGCTTTAGAGGAAAAGCCTAAAGTGGGTTCATGCCCAATGGCAGAAAATTTCTTCCTTAAAATTGCGCATGGTCGTATGCTTAGACAAGGTGAAATCAATATTTTTGTCGATGAACAACAACAACCGATTTTATTAGAAAAATTAAATATGGGAGATAATCACTCTTGTATTAGCTTGAAACCTGTTTTAATGAATGGCGTATGTTTACCCGCTGGATCATTATTTTCTGTGAATTATGATCGTACCCTCATTCAGGAAAAATTAGCCAATCAAAAATTTAAAGGCTACGTTATACCTTACTCAGCCATTAATGGATTTTGGTTTTTACGCCTTACAACCTTAGCTGTTTCACCAGAAAATCGTGAACGAGCTTTTACAACACATTATAAACAGCAAGTTGATAATGGCTTATTTAGTCCAGGAACGACTCAACTCCAACAATTACGTGATATTGCATTAATGCAGATTCAAGGTTAGTCCGATGCTTCAGGTTTGTTACTCTCCGCAGTACTTCGCACAAACTCATACCAATAGTATGGAGAAATTAACTGCGGTGGCTGAGGCATTAAAACCCTTAGGCATAGCAAATTTTCATGAGCCTCATCCTCTATCAATAGAGAGTTTAAAGCAATTACATGCGCCTGAATATGTCGATGCATTTCATACAGGAAGTCCTGAAAAGATGGCAACATTTCAGGGCTTTAAACCTTGGAACACGCAACTTAGAGATGCTGTTTATCAAATTAATGCAGGACAGATTCTCGCAGCTGAATTAGCATGGAAACATCAAATTTCTGCCAATATTGCTCAAGGATTTCATCACGCTATTTATGAGTTCGGTAGTTCATTTTGTACATTTAATGGTTTAGCACTCATCGCCCAAACATTTCCTAATAAACGTATTTTTGTACTCGATTGTGATCAACACGGAGGGAATGGAACAGCTGAGTTTACCAAGCGATACGAGAATCTATTTAATTATAGTATTTATGGACTTGCCTTTGGCTGCCCCACCTACGAACGTTCTGAAACCAGTCACATACATAAACATAGTGGGAATTTTAGCCAATATATCCTCGCCATTTATCAAGCCTTTAAAAGGGCAATTGAATGGAATGCCGATCTAATTGTTTATCAGGCTGGCATGGACTGTCACCAAAATGATCCTTGTGGTTCTACTTGGTTTAGCACCGAGTTAATAGAAAAACGGGATGAGATGATTTTCAGATTAGCTAAAAAACATCAGATTCCTTTGATGTTTGTCTTGGCTGGTGGCTATCAAGCCCTGCCTGAATTAGTTCAGCTCCATTTAAGCACTTTTAAAACTGCACACCAAATTTATTATTAGAATAAGAACCAAAAAATGCCAATGTGAGTTACATTGGCATTTGAATAGCTTTGATTTTATTAAGAAAAATCAAGACCTTTTTCAAAGCCTTTAAGTTCATAACGAGCCATAGCCAAGTTTGATTTAGCGCGGTCGAGTACCAAATACAAAAATAATGATTCATTGGTATCTAATGGGCGAATTAAATGGTATTGCTTACCCAAAGAAATAAGAATATCTTCAATATTATCATTGAGTTGTAATGCTTTTGCCACTTTGCGTTTAGAACGAATCACTTCAGTATTACCCGCAGCTGCAAGTTCTAAATCTACACCAGTCCCCTGTGTAGCTAAAGCAAGACCACTGTCGCTATCTACCAGTGCTGCTGCTACAAAACCATCTAAACTTGTTAGAGCATCTAGACTAACACGTGCCATTTCTTGTTTCCTCTTGGTATGGGAATTACCCCGTTAAAATTATGATTAGGCGCAGATTATTTATAAGCCAAGTTTTTTGCGTAATTTTCCAATAAAACTACGAAGTTTATGTCCCTGGCCAGATTCTACTTGTTTTGTATCTTCCTGAAACTTCACTTCATTTTGATCTACAAAACGCCCCAATTGCAGTAAAACAGCACAAGATACAAAATTCAATATCTGATCATGACTTAAATTCAAAAACTGTTTTACATCGCTTATTTTTGCGCCATGCGAGAAACATGCTGCCATTTTTAGAAACTCTTTACGCTTAAAATCACGTTCAAATTGAGGCCAAAGATCTAATTTAAAATTCTGATTTAGCTTAACCTCAGGTAGTTTCAAATCTGTTGAAGCATTCACCACTTTCCACAACCATGTGCGCAAATCATAAACTTCTTTATTTTTTGTAATGTCTTGCACAAATTGCGCTGTTGCATAAGTTTGATTCAAAGTTGAATTCAGTTGAATAGTTTTACCTGCGTCTACCCATACTCTTTCTGTACGTGTATCAATCAAAGCTAAAAAACCACTCGCATCAAATAATTGAATAAAACCATTTCTTGGAGTGAATATTTCAGCAAATACCTTCTCGATTGACATTTGTTCCTGTGGAGTAATCGTTGGCAAAATTGACGTTGCTTTATTACTTACAGGTAACGAAAAAGGCATAGCCGTGACTGGTATCAATTTTTCAGACAGCCATTCATGTAGATGCTCTAAATTTGAAAAAGGGTAAAAGAGTTGATCACCTATAATACGCCCAGCATGTTCGACCTTTTTGACTAAACGCAAATAGGTAATATGTGGATTACTCAAAACTTTCTGAATACCTGGTGCATTAAAAAACACATCATTTACAAGCAACAGATCAATTTTACTCTCTGCCAAATTTACCCATTTCACCTGTGTTGAAGATGGTAGTGCAAGTAAAACCTGCGTTTTAATATGATCTAACGTACTTAAACTTAGTCCAAATACTGCAATATTTAAAATGCTCTTCATTCAAAATTAACCATAATTTCAAGATTTAAAACACATCTTTACGTCGACAATTCCATCAATTTTTCATTTAATTTTTGAAAGTAAAAATACATTTTCATCAATTAAATTATCATTATGGACAAAATCCATTAAGACGATTGGAGCAATCAAGTGTTACCACCGATAAAAAACTTTCCCAATTTTTTCACTTAAACTTATACTCTGAAATTTATAAAGTGGGCTATTCTTAATCAATGCAAAAAATACTAACCACTGTAACTTTACTCAGATTCTCAAAAGATATTTTGAGATTCGGTAACGAGTTCAAAGCAATTAAAGCTAAAAAACAATCAACAAAAAATAGATAATATTATTATAAAACAAATAGTTGCTTATGAATAGTTTCTTAAATGGCTGTATCATTTCACATAAACTAGACATTTGAACTGCACCTTCAAATCGCTATAAGGTTTTGGCTTTCAAGCATTGCAATTAATGTCTCAATTAAAAGTAGCACATCATCTTTTTCACGCGCATCCACAGCAAATATAGGATAATTTTTTTGATGGATACGCATCCAGTCTCTATAAGTTTTTAACTTTAATTCATGTTCTACATCTATATGGGTTATACCCACCACAATATTAGAACCATAATTTTCAAATGCGTTTAAATAAAATTCTAAATCGAGCAATCTTTCTGAACTACTATGATCAATCAGCAATACTATCCCTATGGCTCCTTTACAGACAATTGACCACATAAAATCAAATCGGTCTTGCCCTGGGGTTCCATATAAGCCTATTTTTGTATCGTCATCTAATTTAATCTCACCATAATCAATTCCGACTGTGGTTAAAAGTTTAGAATGAGCTTGGGTATCGGTATTCACTGCTTCTGTGCTAATTACTGCTACATCAGAAAGTGTTTTAATCGCAGCAGACTTACCTGCCCCCATCGTCCCACCAAAAACAATTTTGTATTGTTGTAAAATCATGACTTAACCAAATAGAAAAAGTGTGACTTAATTCACATTATAAATTATTTTATTGACATAAAACATCAATTTTTTAACATTTAATCAAAAGTAAATAATAAAATCCCTTAATATTTATATGTGTTTAATCCAATTTAATGCTTAAAATCTTATTGAATAAAATTTAAGCATTTGTTTTAAATGATGATTTATGTAATTAACTTAAATATATATTCATTTAAATTCGATTGGCATTTTTGTTCAAAACAATAATTTATATTCAACCTAAAATTTTTCTAGACTTATTAGAAATAAAACAAGCCATAAAAAATCAGCTCTTCATAATCACTGTACACTATAAAGTATA
Organism: Acinetobacter tandoii; assembly: GCF_008867985.1. NCBI lineage: Bacteria > Pseudomonadati > Pseudomonadota > Gammaproteobacteria > Moraxellales > Moraxellaceae > Acinetobacter > Acinetobacter tandoii. The sequence goes on along the minus strand of NZ_VXLD01000001.1, from coordinate 386,056 downwards.
TCTTAACAATTTCATATTTTTATTGGTACAAAAGGCATCACTAACGATTTACAGAATAATACCTACATGTTTCACACCCACATCAGAGTATCAATAATAATTACAAATACTTAACATTTTTTGAGCATACTTTCAGCAAATTTACTTTATATTTTGTCTATCCCTTAGTCGGATAGAACAAATAAAAAGGAAACTTCTTATGAATAAATTGCTTATTGTTTTAGGTCTAGCTGCTGCTGTGACTTTAGTTGGATGTAGTAAAGAAAAAGCTCCAGAAACTGGTGCTACGACAGGCGAGCATTTGGAAAATGCTGCTCAACAAGCAAGCCATGATATGGAAAATGCTGCTAGTGAGGCTGCTGCCAAAACTCAAGCTGCAACCAATGAAGCCGTAAATAAAATTGACAATGCAACGGATGAGGCTGCTGCTAAAACCGAAGCTGCTGCTAAAGACGTGAAAGATGCCGCAAAAGATGCAACAGCACATGTTGCGGGTGCTGTTGAGCAAGGTGCTGCTGATGTAAAAGAAAAAGCACAACAGTAATATTTAGTAAAAAACACCCTACTACAGGGTGTTTTTTATTGCTTAAATTTTTTTATTTAAAGCTCTATAACACAGCCACATAAATTATAAAATTACATACAAAGTCAGTATTTTCTAACCCATATTTTTAGATTAAATAGTGAATATTATTTGCTTAATTTATTCAGCTTGGGCACAGTTAAGTAAATACATGGAGCCTGATTATGTCTTTACTAGAACAACTAGAAATTAAACATCCTATTTTTCTAGCCCCAATGGCAGGTGTTTCCACACCGACATTGGCAGCCGAGGTTTCTAATCAAGGTGGATTAGGTTCATTGGGCTTAGGAGCAAGCTCTGTAAATTCTGCACGCGAACAAATTCTTGCAACTCAAGCCTTAACTGATCATCCATTTCAAGTAAATTTTTTCTGCCACCAAAGCCAAGTCTTAGACCAAGCGATTGCAGCGAAATGGATCGAATATTTAAGCCCACAATTCTCGCGCTTGAATGTCGTTGCTCCTCAGCAGCTAGAATGTATTTATCCAAGTTTTTTAGACAATGATGATTTTTTAAATCTTGTGCTTGAAACCAGACCTAAAGCCGTAAGCTTTCACTTTGGTATTCCACACCCACATCAAATAACAGCATTAAAAGCTGCTGGCATTCTCACGATGGTCTCTGCGACAAACTTGCCAGAAGCACTAGCAATTGAAGCAGCAGGTATTGATATGGTAATTGCTCAAGGAATTGAAGCGGGTGGTCATCGTGGTATTTTTAATCAAAGTATTGATGGTGCAATCAAAACCTCTGATTTAGTACAACTATTAAGCCAACATTGCCATATTCCAGTAATCGCGGCAGGTGGAGTCATGACTGGACAGCAAGCACATTCATTACTACAGCTTGGTGCTCAAGCGGTACAACTCGGCACTGCATTTGTTCAATGTAAAAGTTCAAATGCCAACACTGCTTATCGTAAAGCATTATTAAATGCACCAGTTACACAAATTACGGACAGTATTTCTGGTCGCCCTGCCCGTGGATTAGTAAACACTTGGCACATGACAGTGGATCAACCAGACCGTCCTGCTGTACCCGCTTACCCATATGCTTATGACTTGGCCAAACAGTTACATGCAGCAGCAAGTCAACAAGGTGACCATAGCTATGGAGCATTCTGGGCAGGCTCGAATGTGGCTCAAATTCGGGAATTGGAAGCTGCTGATTTGATCAATCAATTGGTGCTGGAATTAAGTCAGGCACAATAAATAAAAAGCCCAGCAATAGCTGGGCTTTTAACATCCGACTTTTAAATATCAAGTAAATTAACCTGTTCAACTTGAACATCGTGCATGGTTTGACCTTCGCTCAACAATAAGTTGAAATAAGTTTCAACAACTTGAGCCTGCTCTGCTGTGGTTTCAACCTTATACATGTTCTGGCGAAATTCATTGCTTGCTCGTAATCCTTTGGTATACCAAGCAATATGCTTACGTGCAATTCGGCAGCCTGAGTATTCACCATAAAATTGATAGAGTTCGGCTAAATGTCCGAGTAAAACCTCTTTGACTTCTGCAATCTGTGGTGCAGCTAAATGCTGTCCTGTCGTTAAATAATGTGCGATTTCTCTAAAAATCCAAGGTCGGCCCTGTGCTGCTCGCCCAATCATAATTGCATCTGCACCCGTATAGTCCAATACATGTTTGGCTTTTTCAGGACTATCAATGTCACCGTTGGCAATTACGGGAATATTCAGTGATTGTTTAACTTCTTTGATTAGGTCATAACGTGCAGTATTTAAATACATATCTTCACGAGTACGCCCATGTAATGCCAAAGCAGCAATACCTGCTTGCTCGGCTCTTTGCGCTACACGCAAAATATTTTCATGGCCATTTAAAAAGCCCAAACGCGTTTTTAAGGTAACTGGTACATCTACCGCAGCAACAACTTCATCTAAAATCCGCGCAACCAAATCTTCATCTTGTAATAAAGCAGAACCAGCCAACTTATTACACACTTTCTTGGCAGGACAACCCATATTAATGTCGACAATTTGCGCTCCATTTGCGACTTGGTAACGAGCTGCCTCTGCCAAATCTTTCGGATCGGAACCTGCAATTTGTGCTGAAATTGGGGCTAACTCTCCATCAAAGTTAGCTCGATACAAACTTTTTTTGCTCATACGCAGGGTTTTATCGGCTGTCATCATCTCACTGACCGCGTGTCCAGCACCAAAGTATTTACAAAGTGTCCGAAATGGGCGATCTGTCACACCCGCCATCGGAGCAACCCAAAGTTTCTTGTCTATTGATTTATCAAACAATTCTTTAATAGTGTTGTTTTGACTCAATTTTTAAATTCCCACATTCTCAATCAATTTGAAATACTCTCCAACACGTTTAGCTATTCTTTAGCCCTCATTTTCGTCACTTCAATAGTCATGACGTAAATGTTTAGTATGGTTAAAAAATAGCTTCAATTGGCAAATATATAATAGGCTGATGGTAAAACTCGATATTATGTCAGGAATGATTCCTCACACGTTACAACAAGAACTTTGTGAAAGCACCTTTAGCTTAGGAAAGGATTCAATAGCTTGGAGCAGAGATACGAATCAACATGGCTATTGTAAATCTAGAAAGCCACATGATGTCAAAAAATTTGGAACAATTCATGAATCTAAGTTAATAAAGACACATGCTAAGTGGGATGACATACAAATTGATGATGCCATGAAAGGATTTCATCGTAGAGAATCCGAGTAGCTAATCTTATTAACAATCTAATATGGTCAATTAAACTCGGATTTAGGTAAATCCGAGTTTAAACAGTCTTAAAAAGATGTGTATATCTGGGGTAGTCAATATTCTCGACTACTCTAGAATTTCACCAAATTCCCTTTTAATGCTACGCCCGCCAGAGCTGTTCCTTTCGCACATTGGTATGTAGTGGTGCTGCGTTTTTCATTTGATTTATAGAAACTCACCACATTGGTCACGGCATTTGCCCCATTGGCTTTAGCTGTGTTTTGAAATTGAATCAGTGCAGAACGTAATACATGGTCACATGAACTTTCTGCTGACTTGGCAAAACCATTGGTTTTTTTGTTGGTCACCAAATCTTTTTGAATCACTTTGCCACCCGACTTGGTTCCCGCCAAATAAAATTTAACGGATCCATCCAATACCCCATCGGCAATTGCACGATTCACCGCATCTTGGAAATTAAAATCATACATCTGGTCTGCCGCTTGAACAGAAGCAATACCACATAAAGAAAATACTGTTGCTGCAAAAAAATTATTAAAAGACATCATTATAACCTTTGTTTTATTCAACACGTTTAAAAATTAGAGAGGTGTTAATCCCCCCAAAAGCAAAATTATTGCTCATGATGATTTGCGTTTCTGCGGAACGCATACCTGACACAATATAATCTAAATCACCACAAGCACTATCAATCTGATCTAAATTTAACGTAGGCACCAACTGTTTGCGGTGCATCATTTCAATACTTAACCATGCTTCAATAGCACCACATGCCCCCAATGTATGCCCAAAATAACTTTTTAATGAACTAATCGGTTTTTTACCCAAGATTTGCGCTGTCGCCTGTGATTCAGCAATATCTCCTTGATCAGTTGATGTCCCATGTGCATTGACATAATCAATATCAGCGGCAGTAAGCTGTGCATCTTTCAATGCAAACTGCATACAACGCCCCATCATTTCAGAATCAGGTCGAGTCACATGCTGACCATCAGTATTGCTTCCATAACCGATGATCTCGGCATGAATTGTAGCGCCGCGTTTTTTGGCATGTTCATATTCTTCTAAAATGAGGCAACCTGCACCTTCTCCCACCACTAAGCCATCTCGATTCGCGTCAAAAGGGCGTGGTGTTACTTCAGGTCGATCATTTTGCATACTGGTCGCTAAGAGTACGTCAAACACAGCTGAACCTGCGGCACTCAACTCTTCTGCACCACCTGCTATCATTACGGTTTGCTTGCCATATTTAATAGCTTCATACGCTTGTCCAATGGCCATAGAACCTGAAGTACAGGCACTTGAAGTTGGCAGCGTCAAACCCTTTAAGCCAAAATAGATGGTCATATTCACTGCACTGGTATGTGACATCATCCGAATATAAGTCGTCGCATTCATTTGGTTCATATTATTATCAATCAACATCGAACCAAATTCACGTACAGCATCCACACTTCCAGCAGATGAACCAAACGCGACACCAGTTTCACCACTTTTTAAAATATCATTATTTAGTAAACCTGCATCTTCTAATGCTTTTTCAGCACAGACCACCGACATTAAAGCAACGCGTCCCATGCCTCGTGTAACCTTGCGATTAAAATGCTTGGGTACGGTAAATGATTCGACTGGGCCGCCCAATTTACTGCGTAAATCGGAATAAATTTCCCAATCAGGCATATAACGAATACCACTTTTGCCTTGTGCAAATTGTTCAAAAATTTGGTCTGCGGTTTCGCCTAAAGAGGTAATTCCAGACATTCCTGTCACAACAACACGTTTCATTAGATCAGCCCCCCATTGACTGAAATCACTTGGCGGGTGATATAGCTGGCATCATCACTACATAAAAACTTCACGGCTTTAGCCACTTCTTCCACCTGCCCCATGCGTTGCATCGGAATCATTTTCAAAGCATGTTCCTTGACTTCTTCGGTCACCATTTCAGTTTCAATCAAGCCCGGAGCTACACAGTTCACCGTGATTTTACGTTTTGCCAACTCTAGCGCCAGTGCTTTGGTCGCACCAATCAAGCCCGCTTTAGCCGCACTGTAGTTGACTTGACCACGGTTGCCCATCAATCCAGACACTGAAGACAAGGTCACAATACGACCACCTTTTTTCAAGCGGATCATTGGCATCATTACTGGTTTTAGCACATTATAAAAACCATTTAATGAAGTTGAAACCACATCATCCCAGTCATCATCGGTCAATGCAGGAAAGGCGCCATCTCGGGTCAGTCCTGCATTCAGCACCACCCCATAAAAAGCACCATGTTGCGCAATATCTTGCTCTAAAATCGTTGCAATTTTTTCACGATCATTCACATCAAACATCAACACATGGCTGTCTTGACCTAAGGCTTGAATCTCATGTGCCACTACTTCTGCTTCTGACTGTCTTGAACGTGCATGTACCGTGACATCAAAGCCTGCTTTGGCCAACTCTAAAGCAATCGCTTTGCCAATTCCTCGACTCGAACCTGTTACTAAAATTCTTTTATTCACACTAATTTTCCAATAATTTCGTTCATATTTTCAGGCTCAAATACACTCAACATGGCACTGAATTTGTGTTCTTGATATTCAATTTCACAATGAAACTGCCCTAAACCCTCATGCAGATAACTTTGTTCTACCCGAATCCGCACGGTTGCGCCCAAACTAAAATAGGCACAAGGCAACTGCATTTTACGCGTTCCCAATAAAAAACCAATTTTTGGTGGCAATCCCTGAGTTTGTCCTTTATAGCCTGCATAGACACTGATGGTCTGTGCCATCAGCTCAATACTGCTCCATGTTGGCAAACCTTCTGACTCACAAAACATCAAATCTGGTGTGATATGAAGTTCTGCAATAGCAAACTCATCATTCACTTCAATGAGATGGCTGACAAAAACCATGGGTTTTTCGTGCGGAATAAACTCTACTGCATCCATCATGGCAAAACTGTCCCCAAAATTAGACTAATATTGCTACCGCCAAACGCAAATGAATTACTCATGACATAACGTATTGGCGCTGTTAAATTAGGATCAAGCACATAATTTTGCCCAGCCAAAGCATCGTCCAATTCACCAGCATGATGCAGCGGTAACCATGATTGATCCAATAAAACCTGTTGGCAAATAAAAGCTTCGATTGCACCCGCTGCCCCTAAACAATGCCCTGTTTTATGTTTGGTGCTGCTCAAGGCTACAGTGACATCTGAAAATACGCTCTGTACTGCCTTAATCTCCATCGCATCATTTTGCGGTGTAGAAGTACCATGCAAGTTTAAATAACCAATATCACGAGCTTCAAGCTGTGCAGCAGCTAATGCTTTTTGCATCGCTTCAGCAGCCCCTCGCCCTTCTGGATGTGGTGCTGAAATATGCCAAGCATCCATTGACTCACCACTCGATAGCAACATTACAGGTGCTAGTGCTTTCGACAATAAAAATAGTCCTGCGGCTTCACCAATATTGATGCCATCACGATTAGCACCACAAGGCTGACAAATACTGCTCGATAAACTTTCCAAACTGTCAAAACCATTTAAGGTCAGTTTACATAGCGTATCAACGCCTCCAACCAACACAGCATCGGCCAAATCGGCATTGAGCAAACGTTGCCCCGCTGCCATGGCTTTTGCTGCTGAGGAGCAGGCGGTAGAAATGGTATAGGCAGGTCCTTCCCAACCCAAATATTGTTGTAAAGCTTTCGCTAAACTACCCATTTCTTGTTTTTGATGCTGTATAGACTGTGATGCTGACTGTTGAAACTGTGCTTTTAAGACTGACTCATTATCCGCAATTCCTGACGTTGACGTGCCTATGATCACCGCAAGACGTTGTTTTGGAAACTGTGCGGTATAAGTACGAATTTCAGTTTCAATTTTTGCCAAAGCCGTCAAGGCAAAACGTAAATTACGCGAATCGATTGGGCTCAAAACTTCAGGAATATCTTGAATCAAGGTTTGATCAGCAGCACCTACCCATACCGTACGCCCAGCAATCAGATCCTCTCGTTGCGACAAGGTATTTTCGGTGCTTGTTAATGCATGTTGAAGCTCAGCAGGATTTTGTCCCAAAGCCGACAACGCTGCACTGAACTGAATACCGACGGCTGAAGTGTGCTGTACATTTTTAGTCATCGATACCGCCTTGATCATCTTCTAAAGTATTACTCACTGCACTGATCACCATTTGATATGGCACTTGCAAATTATCCAGCTCAATCACGCCCTCTTTTTGCTGAATTTTCAACACAGGCTGCTGTTGAATATAAATGGTATCTACTTTTTGCATAACAGTATTTTGAGCAGCATGTAATGCGGCAAAATTTGGATAAGTTGCATACAGAATATCGCGCACCACATAATCAAATGGTAACAACTTCATCGGCTCAATACGCTGTTCGACTTTAACCTTTTGACCATCAAAACTGAGCTTAAACAACTGCTGCCCTGTAAGGCTAAGTGCCAACATATCAAGCGATTGTCCCTGCTGTTGCTGGTACAGTAAGAAACTAAAACTCTGGGTTTTCCACTGCACTTCTATTTGATCTTGGCGTTGGTAATTTTGTGCCACCCACTGCGGAGTCGCCAATCCTTGCGCTTTAGGGATCCAACTTTGACAGGCACTACAAAGCAAAGCACTGGCTAAAACCCAACTGATGGTCTTTAAACACAGCTTAAGTTTCATCAGTCAGCAACTCATTCTGTTGTTGTGCTTCGCGGCAATATTCTGCCAAAGTGCTCAAGCGTTGCTTGGCATTACGATGGATCGGGTTAGTTGTATCCCATGCATAACCTGCCAGTAAAGATGCAATCATACGGCGGATTTTTTCATCCTGCTGAGTCGAAAACACCACATCCTGAAACTCACCTGAATACCATGACTCAACATAGGCACGGAACACTTGAATACCTTTACGCAGTGGCTTTTCGTATTGCTCCATCCAGTCTACTGCCTGACCTTGCAACACTTGCTCGACCAATGGTACGGCTAGACTAGACGATTTTAAGGCAATCGTTACACCCGAAGAAAAGACAGGATCAAGGAACTCTCCCGCATTGCCGAGTAGTGCATAGTTTTCAGATGCCAAATGTTTTACATCGGCAGAGTAGCCCACCAAAGTACGTACAGGAGTGTCATGTTTAGCATGACGCAGTACATGCGACAAGCTGGCATCATCGGCCAAAATACGTTTCTGCAAGGCTTCTAAGTCATAATCTGCACTGCCGTCATAACCGTATTTTTCAAAAAAATCTTGCTCCGCCACAATACCAAATGAAGAACGTCCATCGGCAAAGGGAATCAGCCAATACCATGCACGGTGGTCTTTTTCATGCACGGTAATTAAAATTTTCTCGCGGTCAAATTCAGGATCATCCAACAAACCATCTTCAATATGGGTAAAGACCGCACGGCGCACTGGAAAGTCCGACGGGCTTTCTAAGTCAAGAAACTTTGGCAAAATGCGACCAAAACCACTGGCATCCAATAAGAATTTACCCTGAATTTGATAGTTGTTGCCTTGCTCATCTTTGACCGTCAAAATCGGCTGTGTAGATGCCACATCGACCGCCAAAACTTCATGACCAAAACGAATATCTGCGCCCATTTTTTCGGCTTGCTGAGCTAAGAGCTGGTCAAAATTGGCACGTCTTACCTGCCATGTGGTGCCAGGACCTTCACTAAATTTTTGGGTAAAGTCATAAAAACTGCGCTGCGTGCCTCTTAAAAAAGCTGCACCATTTTTAAACTGAAAGGCATATTCATCAGCATGTGCACGAACTGTATCCAATAAGCCCGCTTCTTCTAAAAACACCATACACTGCGGTAATAAGGACTCTCCAATGGAGAAACGTGGAAAATATTGCTTTTCGATCACTGTGACTTGATGGCCTTTTTGGCGTAGCAAAGCTGCTGCCGAACTGCCTGATGGTCCCGCCCCAATAATTAATACATCTGTCTGTTGCATGGTGCTCATTGCACTGTACCCTTTAACTCAGCTCTTTGGCTGATATTGTTGAACCACAACATGTTTTGCATCGGAAGATGTAAAAAGTGTGGCGTAAAGAAATGAAAAAATAACGCCCAATAAAACTGTTAAGCCAAAACTGTGAATGGCATAAGTATGACTAAACGACAATAAGCCAAACCCGAAGAAAGTCGACATCATACACAGGAATAAAGCCATACCCACCACCTGCGGGTGATCATGTCCGTGGCGGTAGAAAATCGCATAATCGACCCCAATTCCAATGATCAAAAAGGTGCCCATAATGCTGAATAAATTAATCTCGACACCCAGCCATGCTTGAATCGCAAAAGTGGTCATTAGAGCCATACTGACGGGCAGTACCAAAGGCAGAATAGATTTTTTGCCATAAAGTACACCCAAGCCAATGGCTAAAATCATCAAAGCACTAAGCAATAGCCATTGCGCCTGTTCACGATGTTGTTTGAATAACTCAGACAGTTGATGAACAGGACGTAACAGTTGCACATCAGCATTTTCAAGCTGCTGCACAGCGTTCACATCATGCACATTTTGTAGCATCACTAAACGTTGCGTGGGGCTCATCTGCAGAAAATGCAACGGATGATCTTTAAAGACTGCTTCGGTCAATAACGGTTGGTCTTTTAAATGCGCTTGCCAATTTAAAACATCGGCGGTATTGAGCTGTAACGCTTGTGCATATTCCACTAAAGCATGCTGAGGAATCGCTTGTAACATCGCAACATTCTGTTTTTGCTGCTCAAGCGAGGGAATCCACTGCCCTAAAGCTTGCACAGCATCTAACTTGCCAACCTGCTGTAAGGGAGCAAGTTTTGCCAGCAGTTGCTGTTCATGCTGTTCTAACTCTGCGGGTGTTCGGCCCTGTACCACAAAATATTCACTGCTTTGCTGTTGCATAAAGCGCGAGCGAATGTATTGATCTTCTTGCTTTAAGGTAGCATCCATACTTTGTAAATTACGGATGTCATCATTACTTTTCAGAAAGGCGAGGCTGCTGCCTGTTACCAGTACAATCAGTGAAATCATGCCATAGCGCAGCGTGTTGTGGCTTTGCACATAATTACGTGCTTTGCCAATAAAACCCAGTGAACGTATCGCTGGTTCCGCATTCAGCGCAGGCAAACGTGGCAGTAATAAAATGCTGGTCACCCATGCAGCACTCAATCCAACCATGGAAAAAACTGCAATTTGTTTAAACCCTGGAAATGGGGTAAAACTCAGCACCACATAGGCCAATAGCGTGGTCATCAACCCCACAAATAGACTCGGCAGCAACGGTTTTAAAACAGTAAATCCATCAATCTGACGGTGCTGAGACTGCATGGCCATGAAGTAAAATGAAAAATCGACACAGACTCCAATCAAACTGGCACCAAAGACCAATGTCATCAGATGAATTTCGCCAAAAATCCAATATGTTACCGCAAAGGCCACCAGACTACCTGTACCCACCGCAACCATTTCCGTTAGCATCGGTCGTATCGAACGGAAGCCAAACCAGACCAGAAGCAAAATGCCAATAGTCGAGCCCACGCCAATGGTCGAGATTTCCTCTTTGGCCGAATTGGTACCAAACTGTGCAAACAATAACGTGCCTGTCCAGTGCGGTTTAACCTGCAACTGGTTGAGCTGCTGATTAATGCGTTGAATAAAGGCAGCGGTCTGCTCTTGGTAGGCAATGTTATAAGGGCTGTTATTGAGCTGAAGCACCATCAGGCGCGAGATGCCCCGCTCATTACGAAGCGTCGCAAAACCCTGCTCTAAATTGATATCGGCATTGGTTTGTAAGGCGCTTAAACCCACTGCATAACGGGGAAACAGCAATAATGGATCTTGCTTGAGCATTTCAGCCGTAATCGGCATGCCCGGACTCATCAGTTGTAATAAGCCCTGCTCCATCAACGCAGCATAGTCCTGCCCCTGCACAAGCTGCTGATCAGTCTTGGATAATAGCCCTGCTTTATGCTGATACAGCGCTTGGGCAAATTGATCGGGGTCAAGCTGTGGACGAACAGGTAAAAACAGTTGACTTTGATTAGCTTGGGTTTTAAGTGCTCGTGTTGCCTGTTCTAATTGCTGATCCGTTTTGGCATCCAACACCACAAAAACTTTATCATTTAACTGCTGACTCACATATTGCTGTGCTTGTTCCAGATGAGCATCTTGATGAGCCTCAGGCAACAGAGCAAAGATATTGGTTTCAATCTTAATGCCTTTATTCAGCCAAGCCGTGCCCAGTGCCAAAGCAATGACACACAAAATCAGTAGCCAAAGGGCGCTAAACTTATTTTGCCAATTGGAAAAGCGCATTTTCCGCAGCCGTTAAAGTTTGAGGTTGAGCCGTTTGCTGACTAAAACGAATGACGGTGCGGTTATTAGCCTGTTCCAAAATCGTGATACGATCCACATAGCGCTGACCTTGCGCATCAACTTGGACAAAAAGCTTTTTAAATAGACTGCTTTTCGGCGTTAAGCTGACATTCCACTGCGTCGGGCTGTAGTTGGCAGACACCACATTAAAGTTTTTAGCGAGTGCCGCTTCATTGCCCGACATCAACTGTAAAAACATCGTCGCTATAGAGCCATACGGAGTTTTGTCAACTTCAATTTGACTGGAAGTACGCTGCGTCTTTTGTACCAACTTACGCGGTGTCACCACCAAATCGGCTTTGACTGGACTTTGAATCTGCCACAGCACACCTTGATTTTTGCTGAACAGTACCGTGCCTTTGGACACATAAGTTTTATTCAGAGCTGCCAGTTTTTTCTGCTGCTCAAATTGGGCACGCACCACAGGCGTTGCACCGAGTTGAGCAAACACCTGCTTCAATTCAGTATTTTGTGCATTCACTGCGGGAGCAAGCAAAGTCATCGCACTTGCCATACACGCAACGGAAATCGTCTTAGAGAGTCTGTATCGAATCATGCTTGCATTACTCCGCCTTAAACTCAGGCCATGCATTTAAACAGTCCAACAACACCTGCGGCGACTGGAAGCACATTTCACGTTTTTCAATGTGTACCGCCACTTGCGAAGTAAAGCCCTTGGTCAGCTTTCTGCCCGAAACTGCATCGAAAATCAGATATTCAATTTTCAAACGATTTTCCCATTCTTTCAAAACAGCGCGCACACGAATTTTTTGCTCAAACTCAATGCCTTGCACATAACGCACATAGCTTTCAATCACAGGCCATGCATAGCCTGAGTCACGCATCTGGTTATAGTTATAGTGAAATTGATCTAACAGTTTGCATCGTGCAATTTCAAAATATTTTAAATAATGACCGTGCCACACCACATGCATGGTATCGACATCATGAAAGGGCACTTCAATAATTACATCAGCATACATGCTCATTTCCTATGAATATTGAACAGCAATGCTGTCTAACAGTTCTAAATCTTCAAAGCGATTGACCAATGCCTGAAGTTCATGTTGCAAAGGACGATCTTCCTCTACATAGGTGAAGCTCTGAAGCACCCAGTGTTGAAATGCTGTTAAAACAGGGCTGAGTTCTGTATCTACGCCTTTGAGTTTAACCGCCTGAACCGCTGCACAGCTGAGTGCCGCAATCACTTGTTCGGTCAGGGTAATGACTCGACTGGCATCACGCGCAGCAATGGTGCCCATGCTGACTTTGTCTTGATTATGACATTCGGTTGAGCGTGAGAAAATCGACGCAGCGAGCGTCTGTTTTAAAGCTTCTGCCGTCCATGCCGAAACCCCGATTTGCACTGCTTTAAAGCCATGATTCAGTGGTAAACGCTCAGCACTTGAACCAGTTAAATTACGTGGCAAGCCATTGTTCATTTTATAATCAACCAACTGCGCCAATTGACGATCCATCAAGTCGGCAATATTGGCAATCATGATTTTTAGACTATCCATGGCTTGGGCAATATGTCCGCCATAGAAATGGCCACCATGCAATACACGTAGGTTCACTGGGTCAATCAATGGATTGTCATTACTTGAATTCAGCTCATTTTCAATAAACTGACGCAGCCACAGTTTAGAATCTTCGAATACACCGATCACATGTGGTGCACAGCGCAATGAATAACGGTCTTGCAGACGTGAACTTTGGTGCTCGGTCTGCACTTCACTATTCAACCAGTCACGTAACTGAGCTGCAATACGTTGCTGTCCCGGATGTGGTTTTTGCGCAAATAAGACTTCATCAAAATGGCTTGGATTGCCCTCCAAGGCCAAAACATTCAGTGCGGTAATCAAAGTACTGGCAAAAGAAATCTGTTCTGCTTTTTTATAGTTCAGGCAAGCAATCGCGGTCATGACTGCTGTACCATTCATTAGGGCCAAGCCTTCTTTAGGACGCATCACCAACGGCTGCACATCTTTTTCAGCATACACTTGTGCAATCGGTACGATCTGACCTTGATAATACACATCGCGCTCACCGACCAAGGCCCCAGCGATATAAGACAATGGCGTCAAATCCCCACTGGCACCCACCGAACCTTCCGAGGGAATCACAGGAATTACATCTTCATTCAGCATCCAGACCAAACGCTCTAACAAGGCGTGTGAAACACCCGAATAACCACGTGCCAAAGAACATAAACGCACCACCGCCACAGCTCGCGCTGTAATCAGGTCTAAGTTTTGCCCCATGCCGCAGCCATGAAAACGCGACAAATGCAGCGGCAGCTCATGCACTTGGTGGGCTGGAATTTCAACCAAGCACGAGTCACCATAACCCGTAGTCACACCATAAATAACGCCTTCGTCTTGCAACAGCTGATCGAGGAAATCTGCGCCGCGTTGAATCAATGCTGTCCATTCAGCAGATGCAGGCAATGCCACCTGTTTTTCTTTACGCGCTACAGCCACAACATCTTCAATACTGAGCGGAGTTTCCCCAACAATTAACACAAGACTTATCCTTTATTCCAAAAATTATAAAAATTAAACCATTGATAGGGCGCGCGTATACAATGCTGTTCCAACAGTTGCACATACTGTCGTGTGGTCTGCTGCATGGCCTGTAAACGTTCTTTACGCGGCCAGTTTAACTGCTCCGCCACTTGATGAATATGCACTTCAAAATGTGTATCGACTCGATAGCAAAACACCGCCAACACAGGGGCTTTTAATAAACTGGCCAGAATCCAAGCGCCCTGCGGCCATAGTGCCTGCTCGCCTAAAAAAGCAACAGATTGTACCCGATCCGACTGCACAGGTACGCGGTCTGCCGCCACAATCACCCATTCACCCTGATCCAATTTATCCTGTAAAATCAGTGCTGTTTCGATTCCTAGCTCATCCACCGAAACCAAATTAACATCGGCATGTTCATTCAGTTTTTTTAAAAACTCATTGAACTTGGTGGCATGTTTTTGATACACCAACACATTAATTTTCTGCGAATGCTCTGCTTTAATTGCACGCAGTAATTCAATATTGCCAAAGTGTGACACCACAATGACCGCGCCTTTTTGATAGTGTGAATGAAAGTGCGCATGACCATGTAGCTTTAAGTTCTGCTCAGGAATATGCCCAAGCCAACCTTCAATTTTATCTAAAATAGATTCGCCAAATTGCATCAAATGCGTATAGCTGTGCCAAAGCTGCGGCTCAGCTTGAAACGGTGACTGTGCACCTGCAAAATGATGCAGTTTTTTTAAGTACAACAGGGAAGCCTGACGCGCGGTATTGGAAAAGAGCCAGTACCATAAAATCACAAAGTACAAGATGACCCGGCACAGCCAGCGCCCACCCAAACGGTAGAAACCCAGCATCAGCATCAGCGGCAACATCCCGCCCCGCTCTTTCACGGCGCTCCATTTCTGCATATGTTTCTCTGACCGCCTTAGCCTTTGACTTTCTGATAAATCAGCTTGGGGAAACGCAGCAGCATGCCACCCAATAAGCGGCTATGCGCACGCGCCATACCCAGATTGTCACGCCAAACATCGAAATGTGAAATGCCGCCTTCAGGGTAAATCACATGTGTGGGCAGATTGATAAACGGCACATTGTCCCATTTCAAACGCACCAAAATTTCCGAGTCAAAGCCCATACGCGGTTGAAACTTGGCTGTATTTAAAATGTTTACCGTCTGCGCCAGAGGATAGACACGAAAGCCACACATGCTGTCTTTAATGTCAAAAGACAGGCTGTTAATCCACACCCAAATGTGCGTTGCATAACGGCCATAGAGACGTTTTTTCGGAACAGTCGCATCAAAAATCGGCTGACCAATAATCATGACTTCAGGATGTTGGATAGATGTGTCTAAAAAGCGTTGCACATCCTGCCAGTCATGTTGTCCATCGGCATCTAGTTGCAGGGCATGGCTATAACCGCATTGATAAGCATGCTTTAGCCCAGTGGTCACTGCCTGCCCCTTCCCCTGATTGTGTGTATGTTCAACCAGATCGACTAATGGGTGGTCATACGCGAGCTGATGTAACAGTGCTGTACAATCAGTATCACTGCCATCATTCACCATAATAATCGGCAACTCAAAAGAGCTTAAATGTGACAATAACGCGGCCAAATAATGCGGATGGTTATACACAGGAATCACAAAGCAGTGTTTCATTTTGTCTCTCGGCTTAAACGTCTGAAGGGACAGCAAATAGCAAACGTCCTGATGCCAATATTTTGTCATCGTTTTTTAGCTCAAAACTGACCTTATGCGCTTTACGGCTGAGCACAAGTTCTACCGTTTGATAGGGTTGGATCAGCCCCTGAAATTTTAACTGCTCAAAACCATTACACCACAGTAAATCTGCCCAGTTTTGTTTAGCAAAATGCTGGATAAAACCAATTTGTCCCACGCCTGGATAAATAGGAAAGTTCGGGAAATGCCCTTTAAAACACTCCAACTCTGGAATAAATTCTAAAGCATAACTGATCTGCGTATCTTGAGATTGCTGCGTCAATACCACAGGCAAGGTCATCGGCTGAAAGAGCGATTTTAAATACTGTTTATTCAACTTCGATTGTGCATTTTGTGGCATTTGCGTTAAAAACCGCCACTGCCGCGGAATCGCGATACTTTCCAGCTTCTGTTGCAATTGTTTTTTCAGTTGTGCTGTAAAGGCAGCTTTACCCTTTTCGCTGAGCAGGTTCCGAGCTTGATCCGTCAGCACCGCTACCACTGCCAAAATCTGACGTTGTTCTTTTTCATGAATTAAAACATGGCTCTGCTGTATTTCAGCCAACTCAGCGATTTTCGCTTCAATTGCATCGAGACTTAAACGCTTTTCTTCAAGTTTGACAATGCGGTCCAAACGCCCCAATAACTGAAATGGGCTTTTGGGATTATCTGCATCCACGACCTTTACTTTATCACCTGTCAAAATCCAATCCGTGCTAAAGGCATGGTTGGTTTTAACGGCTAACTCTTGCTGCTCGGTACATTCTATTGCGACATTGGCAAAAGGTGTCCATAGTGCATCATCTGCCTGACGGTGAGCGATACCACCTGTTTCAGAACTACCAAATACTTCGGTGATCGGACGGTTCAGCAAAGGACGCACACCAGCATCCAACTTTCCACCAGAGGAATAGACCATATGACAGTTTTGCAATACTACATCTGTGGTCCAGCGCTTCAGCAAAGCGGGGCTGGAAATCACATAATTGGGTAGCTGCACATGGGTGATTTTCTTTTGAACATCAACCACATCTTCAGGGAAAGCCAGTTGTTTTTGATAGAAACTGCGTCCACTGGCTAAGGGCCACAACAACTTAAACAACAAACCATAAATATGTTGATGGCTCACTGTGGCAATGGCTACCGCCTGCTCTGGCAAATCAAAACTGGCTTCTAAACCACAGACTTCATTGAACAGTTGTTGCAAAGTGCGAGGAATCTTTTTCGGCTGCCCAGTTGAGCCCGAAGTATAGAAATACAACTGTGCCTGATTGAAAAAGGCAGCATCAAATTGAAGTTCGAACGTCGATGGCACAGTCGACGGCAAACGTTTTAAAAAATAAATCTGCTGATCAGCCAGTTCTTTTTCTAAGTCACTAACCCGGTGCGGAGGCAACAGTACTTCTTTTCCTGCCTGCAAGGCCGCAAACAATAATACCAAAAACTCATAACTGTCTTGTTCCCAAAGTGCCCATACAGTTTGATTCAAGTATTGAATTTGCGCAGCTTGCTCAGCCACATCCGACCAAAAGGCTTGGAAAGAAATCAGACTTAAATCGCCCTGAATACACAAGGGACGAGATGAATGTATATGGTGTTGAAAATGACAAGACATAAAATTTATTTTTAAAACCGTATTTCTAATCGCTATAGTTCGAAGTCGCTGTTATTTCTGTGCCTGATACAGTCGTTGCTGGCGTTTGCGCAAGATGAACTCACCCAGTAACAAACCACCCATCAAGACATAGGAAATCAGACCGTTATACAACACCCAAATATTCATCGGTGCAAAAAAAACAGTGATCAACGCGATGACTGCATTGATGCAGAAAAATCCACACCAGACTTTAGTGACTTGACGAGTCCATTCTACTCCTTCTTTGGGCAAATCAGGCTCGACCAAACGTGCAAAACGTTCAATCATCGATGGTGGTCGGATCAAGGTACTAGCAAAAATAAACAGTGCCCCAAGGCTCATAAAGACAGGGTAAAGCTTAAGCCATGCATGATCTTTTAAAATCAAACTGAGTCCACCACATAAAATGGCAAAACCCGTTAATGGCCACAGCAACGCATTACCCTTGCTCAATAGACGAAGAACACCCAGTGCAATCAATAAGGCGCTAACCCAAACATACTGTCCATGTGCTAAAGCATAAGCCACAAAAAAAGGATAGAGGATCAATCCGACCACTGCTACCCCTTTCAAAATATTGCTCATGCAGCAGACATGTTCTGAATAACAGTCACAACATCTTGCACTGTACGGACATTCTTAAAATCTTCAGGATTGACTTGCTTACCTGTCAATTCTTTAATTTTTACCACCAAATCGATGGCATCAATACTATCTACATCTAAATCAGATGCAAGATTTGAATTTAACTGAACATCGTCTTGTTCAATCTCAAAAAGTTCATCCATCCATTCACGTAACTTTTCGAGTACTTGTTCTTGAGTTAGCATTACAACCTCTTATGCCGTTTGTTGCATTTCAACCAAAGCTACTAAGCTTTGAATTGATTTAAAATATTCTTTAGTTTCAGTCGACTCTGCATTCAAATGTATGCCATAGCGCTTTTTCAAAGCTAAACCTAATTCTAAAGCATCAATTGAGTCCAAACCCAAACCATCACCAAATAAAGGTGCGTCTGTATCAATGTCGTCAATACTGATGTCTTCAAGGGCAAGGACATCAATAATCATTTGCTTTAATTCATCAGCAAGATTACTCATTTACGGATAACTCTTGGTTAAAAAACCACTGTAATTGTTGATTTAATTGACGCACATTTTTAGGATTAACTGTTACGTCATCCAATACGTCTTCCACACGAATTGCATCCAGTACTTTCACTTGAATATGAAAGGGACGATCTGGAATATGATACCATTTTTCGTTTTTCGTGAGTGTCGATGGTGTACATGTAATCAGTACGGGACGAATTGGGACTCCAGCACGCAACGCAATATTAGCTGCACCACGTTGAAAATCATTCAACTGTTCACCCTTTGCAGTCCGCGTCCCTTCAGGAAAAATCAGCAAAGATGCTGCGCGATCTTGTTGTAATTTTGACACGCAATCCTGAATAAATTGCTCAGAACCCGCATTTAAAATATAACCTGCATTTTGTACAGGCCCTTTAGTAAATGGGTTTGACCATAGCGTCTGTTTCACGACACAATTCGCCCGTTCCATCAAGCCAATTAAAACCACTACATCTATCAGTGTCGGATGATTGGCAATCACCAGTTCCTGTTGACTTTGTTGTAGTTTCTCTAAGCCCTCAACTTCATAAGTCATAATGCCGAGTTTTACCATCATTTCGGTAAAACCCTTAAAGCTATGCTTAATAACCTTTTGTGTCCGCTGCGTGCGAATGTCCAAGTCTTGTGAACTCAACTTCACCATTGGGGCAATCAAAGCACCAATCGCTACACCACCAAGACCAAAACTGGCAAAACTCAATCCAGTCGCACCAACACGCCAGATATAATTGGCTTTTTGTTTAACTTGCAATTTTTTTAGCATTTGGTCCACGCTTCGTATTGACTCTGGTCAGTGTTTTGCCAGAAATCATAAAATTTCAAAGCCTGTTTAAAATGTGCTTCTGCTTCAAGCAGGATATTGGGATTCACGATCAAATTGACTGGCTGCAATGAAACTAAAGCTGCCATCGAAAAAGCAGAAAATGCTTGATGCTCAACATAAATATCAGGCAATGGTTCTTCATAATAAACCACTAAGACTTGGCGTGCATTGGGGGCTGTTTTTAACCATGCATATGCTTCAATTAAACCATCATTCCATGAGCCAGCTAAACTGGTTGCTGGAGTGGCATCCTGACATAAAATGGAATATAACCCAGAAATTGCATTATGCACTGAAGTCGAAAACTGGGTCGGCGATGGTGTTTGATCATTCAGCACATCTTGCAAAATAGTGAGGGTTTTCGCCTCATCGCCACATTGTGACACCCATACAATATAATCAGCTTTTCCAAGATCTAAAACGTGGATAGCATTATTTAATGCAAGTTTCGCAAGTGATGATAACCGTCGACGCTGCATCGCAGGTATTCGCGCTATAGAGCTCAGCTCCTGATCAGCCAGGCTCATAGTTAAGTTGGATACGTGTAGTTGCATCATGACAAGCAGTTTTTTAAAAAATTATTATCAATGCTAAAATTATAGCATTTACACAAAAATAACACAAAAACAACGAAAGATTAAAGTTTACAATCAGGTTTCATATCGCCTCATGTTTAGAATCCGCCAGCAATTCAATAAAATATTTAAAAGCCTTCATCCTTCTCATCCATCTTTTAAAGGCAACAACTAAATTATTTGACAGTTGATAGGAGGCAATATACATATATATTCATAACTTTTAATCAGCAACATAGTATACTGCACCTGCTCTATTTGCTCACCCCCTTACCTATTGTCCAGAGACTATGAGAAAAACTGCTTTTTCTGTATCCCTAATTCAATCACTAAAGCCATTAA
Source organism: Acinetobacter tandoii (assembly GCF_008867985.1). Taxonomy (NCBI): domain Bacteria; kingdom Pseudomonadati; phylum Pseudomonadota; class Gammaproteobacteria; order Moraxellales; family Moraxellaceae; genus Acinetobacter; species Acinetobacter tandoii. The sequence goes on along the minus strand of NZ_VXLD01000001.1, from coordinate 365,612 downwards.
GTGTATTAGCACTCTCATTTAGTCTTATTGCCTGCGGCGATCACTCATGGTGGAAAGATGACGAGCCTACTTTAAATAGTGATCAAATTAATCGTCTTATTCCTTCACGTGTAAATGAGCGCAGTTCTTGGGCCAAAGATATTTTTGACATTACCGAGCAGTTAGGTATTCCTCAAACTAAAGAAAATATTTGCAGTATTGTGGCTGTAGTCGATCAAGAATCTAACTTTGTTGCCGATCCTAAAGTGCCTGGTTTGGGTGAAAAAGCAGTTAAAGAAGTGCAAGACCGTCTCACCGAAAGATTTACCGATAAATTGGGTGAAAACATTGGTGGGACAGTTGCTGGTTATTTTGAAGAAGTTTTAAAAACCCAGCCTAGTCCCGAAGATAATTACTTAAGCCGAATGCGCCGCGTACAAACTGAGCGCCAATTGGACGAACTTTATCGGGAAATATTCGACTACATGTCGCAACATTATCATGTCAGCGCACTTACAGGCGCAGCCAAATTGGTTGGACAAGATGTCGGTGAAAAAATGAACCCAATTACGACTTTGGGTTCTATGCAGGTTCACATCGGCTATGCCAAAGCACATAAACGTCAAGGTGGCAGTATTGCAGAGCTACGTACAGACCTATACAGCCAATACGGCGGACTATATTACGGCATTCACCGTTTAATGATGTATCCAGCGGATTATGACAAGGCGATTTACCGTTTCGCTGATTACAACTCAGGTATGTATTCAAGTCGCAATGCAGCTTTCCAAAGCATGTTAAATGACTTGACCGAAGCTGAACTTAGCCTTGACGGTGATCTTCTACTTTATAATAAAGATGGGTCTGTACGTTCAGCAAAAAGTGAATCAGAGCGTGAGTTAATCAATGTATTTGCTCAAAATAATATTTTAGTTACACCACGCCAAATTCGCAGCGATTTAAAGAAAGAAAAAGAGAAAGACTTTGAAGAAACTGCGACTTATCGCGCAGTGACTAAATTATATGAAGAAAAAACGGGTAAAAAGGCATTTTATGCCATGATGCCTCAAGTCGTCATTTCTGGACCAAAATTAAGTCGCGATTACAATACCAACTGGTTTGCCAGCCGTGTAAATGGACGTTATGAAACATGTATGCAACGGGCGAAACGCATAAAAATCTAGCATTATTCGATTTTGATGGCACTTTGTGCAAAAAAGACAGCTTTACTGGCTTTATTTTTTTTGCACTCTCCAAAAGACATATCGTCAAACAAGGCTTGAAACTCCTACCATGGATTCAAGCCTACTATTTAAATGTCTACCCTGCTCACGCCATGCGACCAAAACTGTTTTATGGCATGTTTAAAGACATTGATTATGCTGAAATTCTACAAATTGCTGAAGAATATGCACATCAACTGATGCACGAATTAGACCCTAAATTTATTGAGCAATTGCGCCAACATCAAGCACTTGGACATGACGTGGTTTTGGTTTCAGCATCAGTCGATTTATATCTAAAACCATTATGCCAATTATTGTCGATTGATCTTATTTGTACTGAAACTGAAATTCGAGATGGTCGACTTACAGGATATTATCAATCTGCCGACTGTAGTCGAATTGAAAAGAAAAACCGTATTTCTCAGCAATACTCTGTGGCTGAATATGCAAGCATTTACGCTTATGGCAATAGTGAAGAAGATCTCGAAATGTTCAGCCTTGCCCAATACACCTATATGGTAGGACGAGACCAGAAACTTCCAGCTTTGCCAGCTCATTTAAAAATGGCTTAAGCTCCAATATCAGTTTTAATTTTCAAGCATAAAAAAAAGCCAACATGATGTTGGCTTTTTTACTTACAGCAGAAACAAATTATGCTTCTGGTGCTGGACTGTATTGTTCAACTAAAGGCTTTAATTCACCTTTTTGGAACATATCAAGCATGATATCGCTACCACCGATCAACTCACCGTTAATCCACAATTGTGGGAATGTCGGCCAGTTTGCAATACGCGGTAATGTTGCACGAATATCTGGATTTTCTAGAATATTAACGTAAGCAAACGGACGACCAATTTGACTGAGTGCTTCTACAGCACGAGCAGAAAAACCACACTGTGGAAATTGCGGAGTGCCTTTCATATAAAGAAGAACTGCGTGTTTAGCAATCTGGTCACGAATTAACGCTTCTGTATCGCGTGTTTGTTCAGTCATTGATGAATCCTCAACTAATCTGCCTTGCATTATACCCAAAACACAACAAAACAGTATGCTTAAAGCAATATTTCCAGTTTTATTTACATTCAGGCTTTAATTCTAGATGAGATTTTGCTTATATAGGGTTTGTTTTTCAGTTCTGTCCAGAATTGTAAAATCAATCCACTAACATCCCCCTACTTTCGGTAAACCGATGCTAGTGAAGTCTATTATTTCTTTTCAAATACGAGTTAGTTATGAATACCTTTACTCAAGCCCCTATACAAACTGATCAACCATCTCATTTGATGCCTGTGTTTGGCCGTCAGCCGATCAGCTTTGTCCGAGGCCGAGGAGCGTATTTATACACTGCGGATGGAACTGAATATTTAGATGCCTTAACAGGGATTGCAGTTTGTGGTTTAGGACACTCGCATCCTGAAGTGACCCAAGCTATTGCAGAACAAGCGGGCACGCTTATTCATACCAGCAACTTATTTGAAGTCCCTTGGCAAACTGCTGCTGCACAAAAACTTGCACAAGTTGCTGGCATGGAAGAAGTATTTTTCTCGAACAGTGGCGCAGAATCGAATGAAGGCGCAATCAAAATTGCACGTAAATTCGGACACTTACAAGGTATTGCAACACCTAAAATTATTGTCGCAGATCATTCATTTCATGGGCGTACCTTAGCGACTTTATCTGCTACAGGAAATAAGAAAGTCCAAGAAGGCTTTGGACCTTTGGTTGAAGGTTTTATTCGTGTACCTTTTGGTGACGTAGAAGCGATTGAAGAAGCTGCTATTCAACATCCAGATATCGTGGCTATTCTGGTTGAACCTATTCAAGGTGAAGGTGGTGTAAATACAGCACCGCAAGGCTTTAGCTATTTAGAAGATATTCGTCGTATCTGTAATCAACACAATTGGTTAATGATGCTTGATGAAGTTCAAACAGGTAATGGTCGTACTGGTAAATATTTTGCTTATCAACATACCAATATTGTACCAGACGTACTTACCACAGCTAAAGGTTTGGGTAATGGCTTCCCGATTGGTGCTGTGATGACCCAAGGTCGTGGTGTAGGTGTACTCACTGCTGGAAACCACGGTTCAACTTATAGCGGTACAGCTTTAGGTTCGCGTGTAGTTTATACTGTTATCGATGTAATCGAGAAAGAAAACCTAGTTGAAAATGCAGCGAATATGGGCAGCTATATTGTGCAAGAGTTGGCACAACAACTTTCTGATCAAAAAGTCGCTGTTCGTGGTTTTGGCTTGATGATTGGTATCGATTTGCCTAAACCATGTGCCGAATTAGTTCATATTGCACGCGATCAACATCAACTGATTATTAATGTAACCGCGGGTTCAGTGGTTCGTTTATTACCACCGTTAAACATCACTCAAGAGCAAGCAGATCAATTGATTCAACGTCTAGTCACTATGATTCAAGCTTACCTTGCTTAAGCACAATGCGATGTAATACATGTTACATCGCTTAACAAAAAAAGCCGCTTTTAGCGGCTTTTTTATTTCAGCTTTTTATGAAGCTTCTTGATAAATTCTGCCACCGGGTAATTGGCAAAAATATTGTTTCAATGCATCTAAACAGCGGTGAATTTTCATCGGCTGTTGTTCACGTTTCGATGTAATTGCATATAAATAGAAATTAGGCAATTTCCACTCTGGTAATACTTCTACCAATGCACCATTGACTAAATCTTTTTGAACATCAAGATATAAAATTCGAGAAATTCCATGTCCTTGTAGACATAAAGACTTGGCAACCAACACATTATTGGTGGTCAAACGTGAGTTCATTTCAATACTCACAGATTCACCAGACATGCCATGTTGGAAAGCAAAACTTTCATAGTTTTTCATTAAGTTAACGGGAATCAGATCATGATTCTTTAGATCTTCAGGACGCGAAATTGGTGCCGTCTGATTTAAATAACTTGGTGAAGCAACTAACACTTGTTCAACGCGGGCCAATGGAACCGCATGTAAACTTTGATCTTCAATTTTCGGACTCATGCGTAACGCAATATCAATTCGACCTTCAATCAAATCAATATAATGATTGTCCGCTTCCAAATGAACAGCTAAACCTCGATGGGCCGACATCCAATGTGATAATGCAGGAATAACGTGATTTGCACCTAACTCTGGAGTTGTTGCAATACGCAACTCCCCAACTAGGTCATCACGTAATTCGTTAATACGAATCTTCCCACGCTCTGCAGCAGCTAGCATCTCTTGGCAGCTATGAAAAAAAGCTTGTCCAGCTTCAGTCAAACTCAATTTCCGTGTCGAACGATGTAGAAGGATCACTTCCATCTCGTGTTCTAAAGAACGAATCTGTTGGCTTACAGCACTTGTAGTAATTCCTAACTCTCGTGCGGCTCCGCTAAACGAACATTTTTCCACAACACAAGCAAACACTCCCATTGCTCGAAGTTGATCTAACATAAATTTCCCTCTAAACTTATGAGATGCTCCTACCTTTCGATAAAAGCAACTCATTGGATTATACGGTGAAATTTTAAAGTTGTAATGATCTTAATTTAATTTATTGGTAAAACATTAGTCGGATTGATTGGCTTACCATTTAAACGTACCTGAAACTCAAGCATGGTACGGCTTGCACCAGATGAACCCATCTCTGCAATTTTTTGACCAGCCGTTACATTTTCTCCGCTTTTCACAATCATCTTACTGTTATGTGCATAAGCCGTAATATAACCATCAATATGCTTAACTAAGATTAAATTACCATATTCTTTCAGCCCATCAGCAGCATAGACCACTTGACCATTTGCTGCGGCATACACTGGATCACCCACATTACCACTATAACGAATACCTTTCACATTATTGGCTAAATTGAAGTTTTCAATGACTGCGCCATTCGATGGCTTAACCCAACGTAATGAAGTTACCTGCGTTGGAGTAACAGGTACAGAGTTGGTCGAAGGTGTTGTTGTGGCTGATGGCGTGGTTGGTAAAGTAATTGCCTGACGTTGAATCGGAGCAGTTTGTGTAACTGCCTGTGTCGTTGTAGTACGACGGCTATTACCCGAGCCTTTCAACTTAAGTGACTGTCCTACATAAATACGATACGGCGGTGCAATATCATTCATATCAGCAATGCTGACATAACTTAGTCCGTAACGTGCCGCAATTCCACTCAAGGTATCGCCAGAGCGTACAGTATAATAGTCGGGAGCCGTCGCGTAACGGGTCGGATTATTAATTTGAGGTTTGGATGCACATCCACTTAAAATAACAGTGGTAACAATAGCTGTTGAGATGACTAGGGTTTTCAACAATGCTGTTGGCGTAGCAAAGATCCGATTTTGCGACATCGCAGGCATTTATCTTCCTCTCTATATATGTCGTTATTGGTTTTCATGCGCGTAAGAGTAGCAAAAATATTTTGAAAAAATCCGCATTCACGGACTTTTTCACAAAGTTACAACATTTACAAGACTTTTGATGCTTTAGCGATACTGTTCATGTAAGTTCTGTAAAATTTCATAATTGGTCGCATCCATTTGAATGGGTGTAATACTGACAAAACCATTTGCAACAGCAAAGAAATCTGACTCAATCCCCGCAATTCCTTGTTTTGGTTCAGCCACCGCCTCTCCCGACAAACCAATCCAATATACTTGGCGACCACGTGGATCGACATGACTAGTAATCGGTTTGGATTGATAGCGGCGACCTTGATAGGTAATTTTCTGACCTTGCAGCTCAGCAACATCAGGAATATTAATATTCAAAATATGACGCGGTGGTAACTCTGGCAAACCTGCCTGAATGAAGTCGTGTACCCATTCTGCCGCAACTGCATAATCTTCTGGATGCTCATAACCACGTACATTGCTTCCTGCTAAAGAAACTGCTATTGCGGGCTGTTTCATTAAACGCCCTTCAAATGCTGCACCAACTGTTCCTGAATACAGCACGTCATCACCAAGGTTGGCACCGCTATTAATGCCACTGACCACCAAATCAAATTCAAAGTCGAAGAGTCCATTCATGGAGAGATACACACAATCTGCGGGTGTGCCATTCACCGCCCAAACATCTGGCGCAATTGAGATTGGTCGCAGCGGTCGATCTAAAGTTAAAGCACTGGAAAAACCACTTCGTTCACTTTCAGGTGCCACAATCACCACACGACCTAATGGTTTTAACGCATGTGCTAAAGCTTGTATCCCTGGCGCAAAAACACCATCATCATTGGCAATAAGAATATTCACAAAAAACTCGCTTTAAAAAGTGACTGACTAGAACATTTCATTGAATTATATGTGAAATTATATATATTAGCGCTCAATATCTATCACTAAATGAGTGCCTTACAATGATTAAAACTTTATCATTTCGTAGTGTTTTGGGGTTTGGTCTTGCAGTTTTATTTACTCAAGCAGTTAACGCAAATGATGGTTTAAGCCCAGAAGAAGCAAATAGCATTGTAAAAGAAGATATCGCTTCCACCCAAATTATGGCTGAAGTTTGCCCTGCAGTTATTGGGAAAAATGCAAAATTAGATGCAAATGTAAAATTACTCACGCAAATGTATTTAAAAGACTACACTGGCTCAATGACTTTAGATCAACTGCAAGCTGATCCAGAGTACAAATCTATTTTGCAAGAAACACGCAAAGCTGCCCAAGAAACCAGTAAAGAAGAACAACAAGCTGTATGTATGGATGTTGTTGAATATCAAGCGTAATTGCTAAAATTGCTTACGAATGACTTCAAGTCAAGTTATTCGTAAGTTCAAGCTAGCCTTTTCCAAAGTCCACAACTTCTTCACTATTTCAACCATTTATATACATTTCCCCTCTTCCATTTCTACATAATCTGTTTAACCTTAGCTCAAATAGATTGATCTTTTGAGTTTATTCTTTATGAAATTCGCCGCTTTAAAAACAACATCTTTAGCTTTACTCACCGCTTTTACTTTTTCTTTCGCTCATGCTGAAGAAAGCAAAGACGAAAATATTGAAGTCACACCAAACCAAACAGTTACTCAACAAGAACTCGCTGCCATTTATGTACTTTCAGAAATCTGCCCGAGCCTAATTGACAATAAAAATGGCTTTGAACAAGGCTATGCCAAACTAGCACAGGAACATCTTCCTGAAGAAAAGGATGCTGTTTCTGCTTTGGCTGAATTAAGTAAAAATAAAAAATTTAAACCAATTTTAGCCGAGGCAAAATCTGATGCTAAAACTGCGGGCGATGATAAAAATAAAGAAATCTGTCAAGAATTGACCACCTATAGCAATTGAAACAAATTGGTTACAATACTTTTGAAATAAGCCGATTTCACAGGTAGAAGTCGGCTATGCTTTGTCCTAGAATGCTAAGTTCTTTGTGCTTACATCAAGATATTGGAACCCGCTAGAAATGATCCGTAAAAGCGCCCTTGCTGCAACATTACTATTACCAAGTTTCTCTTTCGCAGCAACTGTCTTATCTACGCCGCCAGAACTCAATAATAAATCTTATGTTTTGATGGACTATGAGACAGGGCAAATCCTCGCAGCGAAAAATGAAAATGAAAAGTTAGCACCTGCTTCAATGACAAAAATGATGACCAGTTACATCATTGAACAAAAACTGTTGAAGGGCGAGCTCACTGAAGATGAAAAAGTTCGTATGAACGAATCTGCATGGTGTCGTGGTAGTAGCACAGAATCATGTATGTATGTTCCTTTAAACGGTACTGCGACTGCCTTAGAAATGTTGCGTGGTATTATTATTCAATCGGGTAATGATGCATCTAAAGCAATGGCTGAACACATTGCTGGAAATGAAGGTACTTTCGCTTACATGATGAATGAAGAAGCGAAACGTATGGGCATGACCAATACCCACTTCATCAACTCGACTGGTATGCCAGCAGATGGCCATTACTCAACTGCAAAAGATATGGCAACGCTTGCGCAGCATATCATTCATGACAGTTCAAAATATTATCCAATCTATTCTGAAAAAGAATTTACCTATAATGGGATTAAACAAGGCAACCGTAATGCCTTGCTTTATACAGACCCTAGTGTAGACGGTTTAAAAACAGGTCATACTGAAGAAGCAGGTTACTGCGTAACCACTTCATCAAAACGTGGTCCAATGCGTTTGATCTCTGTGGTATTTGGTACGCCAACCATACAAGAGCGTGCAACACAAACACGCAGCTTACTGGCTTGGGGCTTTGCAAACTTTGAAACCGTAAAAGTACAGCCTGCAAACCAAGTTTTAGCTAAAGCAAAAGTTTACTTTGGTAAAGAAAACGAAGTTCAAATTGGCTTAGCTGAAAACTTCAACGTAACCATGCCTAAAGGCAAAGCAGACGCAATTAAAACGCAACTTGTGGTTCAACCTAAACTGACGGCTCCTTTACAAAAGGGTCAAGTGGTTGGTAAGTACGTTGCAAGCTTAGATGGCAAAGTGATTTCAGAAAAACCATTGGTTGCATTACAAGCGGTTGAAGAAGCTGGATTCTTTGCACGTTTAATCGATCATATCAAACAATTCTTCGCAAACTTATTTTAAGATTTAACAACTTAAACTAAAGTTAAAGCATTCGTATGCAAATACGAATGCTTTTTTCTTTTATACTCTGCTGTAAATTGCTGAATGATGCTGTATGAACATGAAAAAAAATATCCGTCCTTATCTAGATAGCAAACCGAAGATTGATGCAAGCTGCTATGTTGATGATGCCTCTATTGTAATTGGAGACGTCGTACTAGCAGATCATGTTTCCATATGGCCTTTCGCTGTGATTCGTGGTGATGTAAATAGTATTCGTATTGGCAAATACAGTAATGTGCAAGATCATTGTATGCTACATGTTAGCCATAAAAATGATGCTAAACCAAACGGTTCTCCCCTTATTATTGGTGAAGATGTCACAATTGGACATCATGTCACTTTACATGGTTGTACTATTGGCAATCGTGTATTGGTCGGAATCAACAGTATCGTTTTAGACGATGTGATTATCGAAGATGATGTAATGATTGGCGCGGGTAGTTTAGTTCCACCACGTAAACGTCTAGAAAGTGGATATCTCTATGTCGGTAGCCCAGTGCAAAAATCACGCCCATTAACCGATAAAGAAAAAGAGTTTTTAACTTACTCTGCACGTCATTATGTGAAGGTCGCGAATAATTACCGAGAACAAGATTAATATTCAGCATAAATTTTATTTTAAATAGCCCCTTAAATTGGGGCTATTTTTTAATGTCTCATTTATTAAGTAATGTTACGTGACCATACGTGGTATAGATTCGCGTTGTAAGCTTAGAAATTAAACTCAGCACTTGTAGTAAGTTTAGCGAAAGCTCCATTCAACGTTGAGTTATGGTGCATTATAATTTGCTGAGCTGAGAGTTGCTCAGAATCAATAGTTGTATGTGCATCCGAAATAAGGCTTACATTAAAACCTAAATCAGCCGCAGCTCGTACAGTTGTATCAATACAATACTCTGTTTTCATTCCGACAATTACTAACTCTTCGACCTTACGCTCAGTCAAAATTTTATGTAAGTTTGTTTCTCTAAAACAATTTGGGTACTGCTTTTCTAAAATATTGTAATGATTGCCCATTTTAAGTTCACTAATTAACTGAGTCATTGGGCTTTCTGGACTTAAAGGCGTGTGAGCTAAGCTAACATGACGCATATAAATTACAGGCACCTGAGATAGGTCTGCTTTTTCTATCAGAAGATTAATATTATTCAGTACATGATTATTATTGAATGGTGCAATAGCTTGTTTGAATAAACCGTTTTGCATATCAACTATAATTAGTGCTTTACGTGCAATTAAATTAGACATTTAGAGCTCCGTTCTTACCAATAATGAACAGAGCATTACCCTAGCCATTATTGGCTGAGGGTTAGATTATAGAATTGTAAGGGACGTTCTAAAATTTACACACAGCCTTGCAAGAAGGTTGTGGTCATCGTGAATGAGATATTAGGAAAAGCTTTTTTCATTTTTGATGTGATTAAAATTAGAACTAAACCAACATATCATAGATTTCTCTGTAGAACAGCAGATCTAAACAAAAACTGTCAATTCAAAGCGTAATTAGGCTTGATATATCGTTAGATCTTTTAAAAATAACACAATACCCTAATACCATTTCACAAGTTAGTGGGAGCTTAAGAAATAAAACTGAATGACCAAAACAACAGAGGATTGATTCCCCCGAAGAAAACTGCCTGTCAACATAGCCACCGCCTTCTAAATTTTGTAGAATACTCCTTTTATTCCATGGTACTTTTTTATGACCGCTTGGGCAGCTCATGTCACTGTAGCTACTGTCGTTGAAAAAGACGGAAAGTTTTTGTTTGTCGAAGAATACAGCGAAGGTATTACACATACGGTGTTTAACCAACCCGCTGGGCATGTTGAATGCGGTGAAAGTATTATTCAAGCAGCGGTTCGTGAAACCATGGAAGAAACAGGTCATGCGGTTGAAGTAGATGCTCTACTAGGCATTTATACTTACACTCCGCCTATGTTCCCTGATCGTACTTATTTTAGATTTTGTTTTTTAGCACATGTTCTAGAGTATTTTCCTGAAGCTGAACTCGATCAAGGTATTGTTGGTCCAAAATGGATGACCCTAGATGAACTTCAAGAAACTGCTCGCGCACGTAGCCCTTTAGTCATTAAAGCGGTCAAAGATGCTCTCGCTGGGCAAAAATACCCTTTATCGCTCGTTTATGAGCATCAAAACTCTCCTCTTATCTCAAATCTGGATGCTTAATCCTATGCAACAACGTGTCATCGTCGGTATGTCTGGTGGTGTAGACTCTTCTGTATCTGCAGCACTTCTTCTTCAACAAGGATATCAAGTTGAAGGACTTTTCATGAAGAACTGGGAAGAAGATGACGGCACGGAATACTGTACGGCAATGGAAGACCTTGCCGATGCACAAGCTGTTTGCGATAAAATTGGAATTAAATTACATACCGCAAATTTTGCGATGGAATATTGGGATCGTGTATTTGAACACTTCCTTGCTGAATATGCAGCAGGTCGTACCCCAAACCCTGACATTCTATGCAATAAAGAAATTAAATTTCGTGCTTTCCTCGACCATGCAGTGAATTTAGGCGCAGACTTTATTGCTACAGGTCATTATTGCCGCCGCGGGGAAACCATAACCAACTCTCGTGGTGAAGAATATGCGCCTTTACTGCGCGGTTTAGATCAAAACAAAGATCAAACTTATTTTTTACATGCCGTACATGGTCGTGAAATTAATAAAACCTTGTTCCCTGTCGGTGAAATTGAAAAACCCGAAGTTCGCCGCATTGCAGAAGAACTAGGTTTAGTCACTGCGAAGAAAAAAGACTCAACTGGCATTTGTTTTATTGGAGAACGTCGATTTAATGACTTCTTGAAACAATACCTGCCTGCTCAACCTGGAAAAATTGTGCTGGATAATGGGAAAGAGGTTGGTGATCATCACGGCTTAATGTACTATACGCTCGGTCAGCGTGGTGGCATTGGCATTGGCGGTATGAAAGGTGCTGAAGAAGGTGCTTGGTTCGTCTTACACAAAGATATTGAACATAACCGCCTTGTCGTCGGTCAAGGTCATGATCACCCATTAATGCAAAGTACGATGCTTTGGAGTGAAGCGATTGACTGGGTTGCAGGTGAACAAGACATCCCTGCTACGGGTTTCCGCTGTACAGCTAAGACCCGTTATCGCCAACCTGACCAAGCTTGCGTATTATATAAAGATGACACGATGCCAAACGGTGTTCGGGTTGAATTTGATGAATCACAACGTGCTGTTACTCCAGGTCAGAGTGTCGTGTTTTATTTAGATGATATTTGTTTAGGTGGTGGTGTCATTCATCATACCAATGCGCCTAAGCCAGATTTTATTGCATAAAAGGATTGTTCGGTATGGTTGAGTTACCGTTTCAACAGCCTCAAACTTTAAGTCAACGTCAAAATCGTGCATTGGCGCTTGCGGCTGTGTTTCAGGCAACACAACTCACCCATATGACCGCTATTTCTGGGCGACAGAGCATCGGAGATAGCGGGAATTTCTATTTAGAGCAGCTCATTAAAGCCAGCCTAAATATTCGTCCGACCTCCAATCAATCCTGCCAAACCTTGGACTTTTTCAACCAACTCGCTGATATTTCGCTTGGTTTAAAAACCTTAGAAAGTAGTATTACCCAGCCATTTAATCCTGCACCAAAATCTCGCTTACCTAAACTTTCAAATGCTAAGCTTCCGATGTCCTATGCTATGGCATTATTACAATTAGAAAAGAAGGTGTATAGCAATCCAAAGTTTGTAGAAATTATTGAAAAATCACAGCAAAAGATTCTGAAACAACTCTCTTTTTTCGACAATAATTATACGCATCCGAGCATTCTTGCAAACTTAGCCCAAACCTATGTCGATACCGCAGGACAAATTAATCCTCGGATTATGGTACGTGGCAATGCAGAAGCATTTAAGGATACAGCGCACACCAATCGAATTCGTGCTGCCCTCTTTACCGGTCTACAAATGGCACATTTGTGGCGTCAGCTTGGAGGAAGCTCTTGGAGCATGATTTTTAGCAAACGTAAATTGCTTCAAGATATTCAAGATCTCGCTCGTTTACAGTATCAGGTGGTTTAACCTAATGCTGTACGAAATTTTCGTTTTACGTTTTATTCCAAAGTTTAAGGAATCACCATGAACGCTTTAACTGCACTTTCTCCATTAGATGGACGTTACGCTAGCAAATGTGATGCTTTGCGTCCTTTCCTCTCTGAGTTTGGTTTAATCCATGCTCGTGTGACTGTTGAAGTGCGCTGGTTGCAAGCGCTTGCGAACCACCCTGAAATTGTTGAAGTTCCAGCATTTACGGCTGAAACAAATGCAGCTTTAGATGCTATCGTTGCTCAATTTTCTGAAGAAGATGCAAACCGCATTAAAGAAATTGAACGTACAACCAACCATGACGTAAAAGCGGTTGAATATTTCTTAAAAGAAAAAATTGCCAATATTGATGAACTTAAAAATGCGGGTGAATTTATTCACTTTGCATGTACATCTGAAGACATCAACAACTTGTCTCATGCATTAATGTTGAAAAATGGTCGTGATGTATTGGTTGCTTCTATGCAACAAATTATTGATGCAATTGTGGTATTGGCTGAGAAACACGCTGAACAACCAATGCTTTCTCGTACACACGGTCAAACTGCAAGCCCAACAACTTTGGGTAAAGAAATGGCAAACGTAGCTTACCGTTTAGCGCGCCAAATTAAGCAATTCCAAAATGTGGAATTACTGGGCAAAATTAATGGCGCTGTGGGTAACTACAATGCACATTTATCAGCTTACCCAAACATTAACTGGCCTGCACATTCCCAAGCATTTGTCGAATCTTTAGGTTTAGACTTTAACCCGTACACCACGCAAATTGAACCACATGACTACATGGCGGAACTTTTTGATGCTTTACGTCGTTACAATACGATTTTGATCGATTTTAACCGCGATGTATGGGGTTATATTTCTTTAGGTTTCTTCAAACAAAAACTTAAAGATGGTGAAGTCGGTTCTTCAACGATGCCACACAAAGTGAATCCAATTGACTTCGAAAACTCTGAAGGTAACTTAGGTCTTGCGAATGCTGTATTGGCGCACCTAGGTGAAAAATTACCAATCTCTCGCTGGCAGCGTGACCTTACAGACTCAACTGTTCTTCGTAACATGGGTGTTGGTTTTGCTCAAAGCTTAATCGCATTTGAAGCATGCTTAAAAGGTATTGGCAAACTTGAACTGAATGCTGCGCGTATTCTTGAAGACCTAGACAACGCTCAAGAAGTACTTGCTGAACCAATTCAAACGGTTATGCGTCGTTATAACGTAGAAAAGCCATACGAAAAATTGAAAGCCCTTACACGCGGTCAAGCTATGACACGTGAGATGATGGTTGACTTTGTCAATGGAAATGAACTTGAAGCTGTACCAGCAGCCGATCGTGCACGTTTAGCTGAAATGACACCTGCAAGTTACACAGGTAATGCTGCTGAACAAGCAAAACAAATTAAAGATTTAATTGCTAAAATCTAATTTGCTGTTAATTTAAAAAGCGAAGCTTAGGCTTCGCTTTTTTGTGCCCTGCTATTTAACAGATATGAACATAAAAACATGATTGAATACCAACTGACTTTAAAACACTGGCTTTGCTTAGCGTTCATTGCCACTACAATTTTAATTACCAGTATTCATCCCCTAGAATTCGAATCATATTTACTTCATCAAGCAGGAACAATTTTTATGCTTATTGTTCTGTTCATTATGATGAAAAAGATCGGACTGAGTTTTCTTACTTTTAGCCTGTACTTGGGTTTCCTATTCATTCATATTATCGGTGCCCATTATTTATATTCCTATGTGCCCTATAATGAATGGTTCCAGCAAGTTTTTCATTTTGATTTAAATCAAACCATGGGCTGGACACGCAATATGTACGATCGATGGGTACATTTGGTCTATGGACTGCTCCTCTATCCTTTTTTCTATCGTGTGTTTCAAGTTTGGTTACCTAGTCTCAAACCTTATGTACTTTTCCTTTTAGTGATCCAGTTTGTGATGGCAACCAGCCTGATTTATGAATGGGTCGAATGGTTAATTGCCATTCAACTTTCTCCAGAAGATGCTGAAAACTATAACGGTCAACAAGGCGATATCTGGGATGCTCATATGGACATGCTGTTAGCGACAATAGGTTCTTTAATTTATGGCATTTTGTACTTAATCTATCCTGCCCTTACCGCAAATTCCACATCTAAAAAATAAGTATTACACAGGACAAAAATACGATTCGGATAATTCGAAAGATGAGCAACTGCCAAATAACTGTAAGTTAAAGAAGCACTCAGTCAATCTTAGCATTTGGGGTTATTGTGATGGTGCGATTCATATCACAACTTCTCATTGTGAATTAATAAACGCTTCATACCAATACAAGTTGATTTGAAAATTAAAATTCAGCAGAAAAAAATGCCCATAAAGGGCATTTTAAAATTTCATCATTTTATGCATTAAAATTAAAGCTTAGGATCGCGCATTTGCACCAAATTCGCATTTGCCTTACTTAGACTTTCCATTACTTTATGCATCACAGTTGGAACCAATTGGTCTGCAATTTGTGCTGCCTGTAAGCCAATTTTTTCACCTAAAGTTGGTTTACGACGAGTTTGAATCACATAAACGTCATGTTGTGGTAACAAGCTCAATAGGTATTCATCTGAAGTCTGTAGTTTATCGACCAAATTCAAATCTAGCGCATCACGCCCATACCAATGTTCACCTGTCGCTACCTTTTCAACATTTAACTGTGGACGGTATTTTTCGACAAAGTGCTTAAATAACTCATGGGTTTGTTGCAACTCTTCTTCAAATTTTGCTTTACCTTCAGGGGTATTTTCACCAAACATAGTCACTGTGCGTTTAAATTGTCCTGCTGTGTACAACTCAAAATCAACATGATGTTCTTTCAGCAAACGGTTAAAGTTGGGTACTTGAGCAACCACACCGATAGAACCAACCACCGCAAATGGTGCAGCAATAATCTCACTGGCAATGCATGCCATCATGTAACCGCCGCTCGCTGCAACTTTATCGACACAAATGGTTAAATGAAAACCTGCATCACGTAAACGCACTAACTGTGCAGCAGCTAGGCCATAACCATGTACCATACCACCAGGGCTTTCTAAACGAACAACAACACGGTCACGACCTGCCTTAGCAGTCGCTAAAATAAGAGTGATTTCTTCACGAATATTATCTACAGCAGATGCTGCGGTATCACCTTTAAAGTCCAATACATAGATTTTTTGATTGTTCTTTTTACGCGCGCGTGCTTCTTTGGCCAATTGTTGTGTCAATTGTAAAAGCTCTAATTTTGAAGCAGTCGTTTGCGCAATTTTTTTTCTTTGTTCATTTACGCGTGCATTTAAGTGACTAACTCGTATTTCCGCAGGCAACTTCGGCAATTGAAATAACATATGTAAGTAATTCTCAATTTTGTTTACATTGAGTATAAGATGGGGCTTTTATAGTGAAAATTCAATATCGTTTTTGCAATAATATTGGGATAAAAATTGCCTTGTAATTATTGGCCTTTCTAACTTAAATCAGGAAAAATTTTGCAGGTAAAAAAAACCGCAAATTAAAATTTGCGGTTAGATACAAGTAGATCTGATTAACCAAAACGACCTGTAATATATGCTTCAGTAAGCTGATGATCAGGTTGCGTGAACACTTTTTCTGTCGAGTTCACTTCAATCAAATCACCCAAGTGGAAGTAAGCTGTACGGTCTGAAACACGTGCCGCTTGTTGCATTGAGTGTGTCACGATTGCAATAGTGTACTGTGTTGAAAGCTCGGAAATTAGTTCTTCCACTTTTGCGGTCGCAATTGGATCGAGTGCAGAACATGGTTCATCCATCAAAATCACTTCTGGACTCACTGCAATGGTACGTGCAATACATAAACGTTGTTGCTGACCACCTGATAAACCTGTCCCTGGTTGATTCAGACGGTCTTTAACTTCATCCCAAAGACCTGCTTTACGCAAACTGTTTTCAACAATTTCTTCCAAGTCGTATTTATCACGTGCCAAACCGTGTAGTTTTGGACCATACGCAACATTGTCAAAAATAGACTTTGGAAATGGATTTGGCTTTTGGAAGACCATACCTACTTGCGCACGCAGTAACACCACATCTAGATTTGGATCATAAATGTCCTGATTATCTAACAAGACTTTACCCGTCACACGGCATGAATCAATGGTGTCATTCATGCGGTTTAAGGTACGTAAAAAAGTCGATTTACCGCAACCTGAAGGACCAATAAAGGCAATCACTTCATTTTGATAAATTTCTAAATCAATCCCTTTAATGGCTTCAGCATCGCCATAATAAACATGAACATCAGAAGTACTGAGTTTTACTTTGGCAGTTTCATTTTCTTTTTTTGCAGACGCTTGCGTATCAAACTGCGAAATAAACGACGTTTGACGCTTTGAATCAGCTTCAGGAGATGTAAATTGAGTCTGTTGTGGATTCACTGACTTGTCCTGCTCTAAAGAGTTATTTACAACGGTATTCATATATTGCCCTCAATTACCAGCGGACTTCAAATTTCTTACGTAACCAAATTGCAAGACTGTTTAATCCAATCATTAATGCAAGAAGTACGATAATGGCTGCCGCAGTACGTCCTTCAAAGAAGTTACGCAACTCATTACCCTGCCATAAATAAACTTGTACAGGTAATGCTGTGGCTTGATCTAATGGTGTACTTGGAATACTGGCAACAAAGGCACTCATTCCAATTAATAGTAGTGGTGCAGTTTCACCCAGTGCATGTGCAACACCGATGATTGAACCTGTCATGATCCCTGGGAGTGCTAAAGGAAGCACATGATGGAATACAGTTTGAATGCGCGATGCACCCAAACCTAATGCAGCTTGGCGAATGGATGGCGGAACTGCTTTTAAAGATGCGCGTGTGGTAATAATTACCGTTGGCAAAGTCATTAAACTTAATACCAAACCACCAACCAATGGCGCAGACAATGGTAACTGCATCCAGCCAATAAATATTGCTGCACCCAACAAACCGAATACAATCGAAGGAACGGCTGCAAGGTTGTTAATGTTCACTTCAATAATATCGGTAACGATATTTTTGGGCGCAAATTCTTCAAGATAGATTGCTGATGCCACCCCAATTGGAATTGAGATAAAAATCACAATCAACATCATGAACAGCGAGCCCATAAATGCACCTGCTAAACCTGATGTTGCTGGCGCACTACGTGAATCTGGATTGGTGAAAATATTGGTGTTAAAGGTATTTTCAATTACACCTTTCGCTTCCATAGAATCAGCCAACTGACGAACTTCAGGGCTTAATTGCTGTTGCTCATCAGGAAGACTACGGTCAATGTTCCCCGCCAACCATACATCGACATTGGCATCGGTTAACAACTTAATATCTTCTGTTTTACCAATCAACGTTGGATCAGCCAACACCATATCACGTAAACGGTACGATTCTGAATCAGTATAAATACTGGTAAGTTCATCACGTTGAGCTGCCAGTGACGGATCTTTTTTAATCAGACCATTCACAATCAGTGCATCCCAGTCAACCATTCCCATTTCGGTTTGCCAAGCC
This sequence comes from Acinetobacter tandoii, assembly GCF_008867985.1. Classification (NCBI taxonomy): domain Bacteria; kingdom Pseudomonadati; phylum Pseudomonadota; class Gammaproteobacteria; order Moraxellales; family Moraxellaceae; genus Acinetobacter; species Acinetobacter tandoii. Next base: position 347,166 of record NZ_VXLD01000001.1, on the reverse strand, counting down.
ACATAACGCTCTTGAAACTGTGCTGGAGACTCTCCTACACGCTGTACAGGTTTAGCACCCGCATTCACAATCGTTGGGTCAAAATACACTGGAACTGACATACTGGTTTGCCAGAAGGCAGGCAAACCTTTCGCCAAAATACTGCCAAACAGTAAAACCACGAAGAATAAGCCAGAGATTACTGCTGCAAAGCCAAATCCACGAAAGATTTTTTCCTTGCGGTGACGTTTAGATAATGAGTTTTCAATAATCTTTTTACGTTTTTCGCGCAATTCAGCAGCCGATTGCGAGTCAAATGTTTGACCCATAGAAGAAGAATTCGATGTGCTCATTCGTATTGCTCGCGATATTTACGCACGATGTAAAGTGCAATAATGTTCAGACCCAAAGTAATCACAAATAAGGTCAGACCCAATGCAAAAGCAACCAATGCTTGAGGGCTGGCAAAATCTGTATCCCCTGTTAATTGCTTCACAATCGTCACTGTTACGGTTGATACTGCTTCGAGTGGGTTTGCATGAAGTAATGGACTATTACCTGCGGCTAAAACCACAATCATGGTTTCACCAACAGCACGAGATACTGCCAGTAAGAAAGCCCCTGTAATCCCAGGTAAAGCTGCTGGCAAAACTACTTTTCGGATTGTTTCAGACTTGGTTGCACCTAAACCCAAAGAACCATCGCGTAATGCACGAGGTACCTGAGTGATAATGTCGTCTGAAAGTGAAGATACGAATGGAATAATCATGATGCCCATCACGAATCCAGCCGTCAACGCACTGGTCGCATTGATGTTCACGCCGACTTGTTCACCGAGCATTCTAAAGAATGGACCAATGATCATCATCGCAAATACACCATAAACAATGGTTGGAATACCTGCGAGAACTTCAATAGCTGGCTTTGCCCAAGAACGGAAGCCTGAAGAAGCATATTCAGCCAAGTAAATGGCAATCATGAGACCTAAAGGTACTGCAACCAGTAGTGCAATACCACTAACCATCAAGGTTCCCCAAATTAATGGGAGCAGACCATAACTGCCTTCCGCATTGCCTGAAGTACTAAAACCTGGGTTCCATTCAGTACCAAAGAAGAAATCCATTGGGCTGACAAAACGGAAGAAATGCATGGCTTCAGTAAACATCGACATCACAATACCGACGGTTGTCAGAATTGCCACGCCCGAACACAACGCCAAACCAATATTGATGATTTTTTCAACTTGGTTTCGTGCTCGGTATTGTCCTTGTACACGTTTTTTTGCCCAGACTAAACCGACTAAGGCAGCACAAATCACCACAGCTAATTTTGCAAAAGAACCAATACTTTCAACCTTTGCCAATTGTTGTGCAGCCGCGATTTCATATGGCGCAGCTTGATCACTTACCCCAAAACCTGATGCAATTGCCTGTACACGATCTAGAAGTACTTCAACACCCGCAGCATCTAAACCACTTAATACATTTGCAGGAACATTGTTCATGACAATGTGACGCAAAATATTGGGTTCAACGATATTCCAAACAATCAAAATTAAAAAAGCAGGGATACCACACCACAACGCAACCAATGCCCCATAATATCCTGGGCGTGAATGCAACATTGCTGAGTTATTTCCCTTACCTGCTAAGTTACGACTTTTTGCGAGACCAATTTGGTAAGCGATCGCAATTATGGCCAGTAACACGCCTATAAGTAGCAGATTCATGTATTCTCCACCGTTTTTTCAATTTTCATTCTTTGAAAAAACTCACTATGTACAAAAAGCCAATGGTGGGAGATCCCACCATTTGCCTATTTCACTGAATTACTTAACCGCTTTGCCTGCTTTAAAGTCAGCAAGAATTTTTGCACGCTCTTTGTCTGACATAGAAATCAAGCCTGCCTTTTCTAACTTAGAACCTTTACCTGAAACTTTCTTGTTTAAGAAATATTCCGTGTATTGTTGTAAGCCTTTGATTGATTGAAGGTGCTCACCTTTCACGTAGAAGAACAATGGACGTGAAACAGGGTAAGAGCCATTCAGAATTGTCTTCTCAGATGGCGCAACGTTGTTCACTGTCGCTACACGTAACTTGTCACGGTTTTGATCATAGAAGCCTAAACCAAACACACCTACTGCACTTGGAGAAGTTTTCAAGCGAGCCAATGTTTCAGTGTAGTCGCCTGCAATTTCAATGACTTTGCCGTCTTTACGGAAAGCTGAACATGCTTTCTTCTGAGCATCTTTATCTAACTTCTTGAAGTAATCGTAAGATTCACAACCAGCTTCAACCATTTTCTCTTGGAACACTTCACGTGTACCGTGGTTTGTAGCAGGAATTACAAGAGTGATTGGTTCGTTTGGAAGTGTTTTGTCAATTTGGTTCCAACGTGTATATGGGTTTGGAACTAACTTACCATTTGATGGTAATTTTTCAGCTAAAGCTGCAAATACATGGTAAGGCTTTAACTTGTATGCTGCTTTGTGTGAGTTTGACGCAAAAACAATACCGTCATAACCAATTTTGATTTCGTGAATTTTGTTTACGCCTGCTTTTTTACAAGCAGCTAATTCTGTATCTTTAATTTTACGTGATGCATTTGCCACATCAATCGTATTGTCACCTACACCTGCACAGAACTGTTTTAAACCGCCTGAAGTACCACCAGAACCCACAACTGGAGTTTTATATTGCGGAAATGTATTACCAAATTCTTCAGCTACAATACTTGCATATGGCAATACTGTTGAAGAACCAGCGATTTGAATTGTGTCACGTGCTGCATTTGCAGTTGTTGCTACAGCTGCCCCTGTTACTGCCAATGCAAGTGCGATGTGGTTTAAGCGCATACTCATCTCTCTTAATGTGTGCAATTTGAAGTACGTCACTTTTTTATTCAGTTTTGTACTTTTTTCGATATATGCATTTTGATTTTAAAATATGACAAATAAGTTACAGCAATATGACGCTTTTATGATATTTGGAGCTTGAATGATGATTTATTTAAAATTCTTTTAGATTCAATATGTAACATAAATTATATTCTTATTTTTATGTTTTAATTACTAGCTGTAAAGTGTAACAATTCATCTTGATGTCATTTTTACATGCTTTAAAGTGTGTCCGTTATCTTAATACCCTCTTACCCAATTCAGCCTTTCCTACCTAATTAAACAGTTTTAAAGCATGAATTTAAGAATCTAAGAATTTTTTACCTATCTCGAATACCTACACTTACTCTACTCAGTCATTCTTAAATACAAAAAGGGCTACCTCACGTTAGTCGGGTAACCCTAAATGTATAACTTTTAAAACTTTAATTGGACTGTGCTTCTGGCATTACCAATATTTTTTTACGATATTTGAGCACATATGTGATCGCTAAAGCTGCCATCCAGATGGGACCTAAAATCACAGCCAAACGCATATCTGGTGTAAGCGCCATAATAATCAGAATCATACAAACAAATGCAATGGTCAAATAGTTGGTCCATGGACTTAAAATACTTTGAAACTTGGTCTGACGTCCTTGCAGTTTCATGGCTTTACTAAATTTCAAATGTGTTACCGAAATCATGAGCCAGTTAATCACCAATGCAGCAACCACCAACATCATAAAGAGCTGGAAAGCTTGCCCAGGAATCAAATAATTCACCAAGACACAAACTGCTGTGATTGATGCCGATACAATTGCAGCAGGTACTGGAATACCGCGACTGTTAATTTTTTTCAATATTGCAGGTGCATTACCCTGCTCTGCCAAGCCATGCAACATACGAGTATTACAGTAAATACAACTGTTATAGACAGAAATTGCGGCAATCAACACAACAAAGTTTAGAACATTAGCAACACCATTACTGTTGAGTGACTGGAAAATTAAAACGAATGGACTACCACCTTCTGCCACCATATTCCAAGGATAAAGGCACAGCAAAATACCAATTGCACCAATATAGAAAATCAAAATTCGGTAGACAATTTGATTAACTGCTTTAGGAATAGTCGTTTCTGGCTGCTTAGTTTCTGCTGCGGCAATTCCAATCAACTCTAAACCACCAAAAGCAAACATAATGACTGCCAATGCCATGACAAAACCATGCATACCATGTGGGAAAAATCCACCATGCTGCCATAAATTTGCAATACCAGCCTGTGGCCCTGCTGAACCCGAAAACAGTAAATAAGCCCCAAAGCCAATCATGCTCAAAATCGCAATAATCTTAATAAAAGAAAATATAAATTCTGATTCGCCAAAAAAGCGGACATTCACCAAGTTAATGCCATTCATTAAAATGAAGAAAAATAAAGCGGTGAGCCACGTTGGAATTTCAGGCCACCAAAACTGAACAAATGTACCGATTGCACTTAATTCAGCCATGCTGACTAGCACATACAACACCCAATAATTCCAACCAGACATAAATCCAGCCATTTTGCCCCAATACTTGTTGGCGAAATGACTAAATGAGCCACTGACGGGTTCTTCGACCACCATCTCACCCAACTGACGCATAATTAAAAATGCAATAATCCCTGCTATAGCATAGCCCAACAAAATAGAAGGCCCTGCCAGTTTAATGGTTTGTGAAAGTCCTAAAAATAGCCCTGTACCTATTGCGCCACCTAAGGCAATCAATTGAATATGCCGATTCGACAAGCCTTGTTTCAAAGCATGCTGATTATTTTCATCCATACATTTTCTCCGTTGTAAGTGTAACGTCCTGTACACCTTTATTCAGCACTAGACCGAAGACCTATAATTAATCTTCGGACTTAATATGCTTTAATTTAATTCCATTTTTAAAAAGACGCTGCGGTCTCCAGCTTAGAACGAGCTTACATTTTTACATTCCAGCGTATTTGAACGCTGAGTTAAAATTTCATAGCCACGATCACCATAGTCAAATCGTGCAATCACGTTGGCAAATTTTTTCAAACTTAAAGGAGCATCCATGGCAGGGAGTTTTAATTCCACAAAAGTCAGTCCATCCTGTTGCTGCACGTTATCCAAAACCTGTTGCAGTTGCCCAACTGTTTCAACCACATGTGATTGATAAGCCTTACTTCCATTAAACACTGCTGGAATTTGTGCATAGTTCCAGTTTTGAATATCGTTATAAGCCGCATTTTCACCCATAATTAAACGCTCGATGGTATAGCCACCATTGTTCAACAAGAAAATTATTGGCTTGAGACCATGACGAATAATGGTCGAGAGTTCTTGTACAGTTAACTGAAATGAACCGTCTCCAATAAACAAAATTTGTCGACGCTCAGGCGCAGCCAACAAACTTCCGAGTAAAGCGGGCAATGTATAACCGATAGAACCCCAAAGTGGCTGAGAAATATATTTTGCTGTGGCAGGTAACTTTAAACCCGATAGTGCAGAGTTTGAAGTTCCAACCTCTCCAATAATGACATCATCATCCTTAAAGAAACCTGCGATAGCATTCCACAGTAATTCTTGACTGAGTTTCTGCTGCTCATTAACTTCAGGCTTTTTTTGTGTAGAGCACTGAGTCACAATATTGTGTGGAGTTTTACGCGCTGCGACTTTTTTATTTAATTCAACCAACAATTGGCCAATTTCAATACCCGGTACATCCTGACCAAAAATATTCAAACCATAAGGCTTAATTTCAATATAATTTTCAGTCGCAATTTGATGCGTAAATACGGCTGAACCTACATCAGTAAAGCGAACACCCACCCCAATTAAACAGTCCGACTGTTCAATCACATTTTTTACGTGCGGTTGACTCGCCCCACCCACATAAGTTCCGATATAATGCGGTGAGCCCTCATCCATGATATTTTTTGCTGTATTCATACCAGCAAATGGAATCGAGCACTTGTTAGATAAATCATGTAATAGAGAGGTTACCCCAAAAACAGCAGCTTCATTGTCAATCAACAATGCTGGGCTTTTTGCTTTTGCCAAAATGCCACACAGTTGATCGACTACGCTACTTAGTAAATCAGGTTCAACCGATGGATAACTGAGATCGAGTGGACGCTCATCCACTTCGATTTTTACATGGGTAATGTCCGATGCTAGCTGAATATGTACTGGACGACGCTCTAGAAAACACTGACGTAAAACACGATCAATTTCAAAAGCTGCATTGGCAGGTGTTAAACGTGTTTGCGCCACAGTAAATTCTTTCATGCAATTCATAATATTGTCATAGTTACCATCGATCAATGTATGGTGAACCAGAATGCCTTTTTGAACCACATGTAAAGGAGGGATACCTGAAATATGTACCATCGGCACATTTTCCGCATAGGCTCCTGCAATGCCGTTAATTGCACTTAGATCACCAACGCCATATGTAGTTGCCAATGCTGCAAAACCGTTAATTCGTGCATAGCCATCTGCTGCATAAGCCGCATTTAACTCATTACAGTTGCCAATAAATTCTAGCTGAGCATCTGCTTCAACTTGTTCTAAATAAGAAAGATTGAAATCACCAGGTACACCAAAAAGATGCTGTATACCCATTTGTTTTAAACGAAGATTTAAAAATTCACCAATTTCTATGAACATTGCTCGATATCCTTTGAGACCATTTTTTATTCCATAGAAAAATAATATTTCATCTACGCCGTAAATTTCGTGCATAATGAAACCGAATTTTAATAAAAATACAAGATTTGTGTATCACAAAAGGATTTTATGCATGGATAAGTTCGACTGGCAAATCATTCAAGCACTACAAAAAAATGGACGGCTCACCAATCAGGAAATTGGCGATTTAATTGGTTTATCTGCATCACAGTGTTCGAGAAGACGACAACTACTGGAGCAAAAAGGCATTATTTTGGGCTATACTGCCCGCATACAGCAGCAGGCTTTAGGCATGGAAGTGACTGCCATGATTCATATTAACTTAAGAACACATGAAGCATCTTCTCAACAAGCCTTTCAAGAACTCATCGAAGCGGAAGACAATATTCAGGATGCTTTTTCGATTAGTGGCGATGCAGATTTTATTCTAAAAGTGGTCGCTGAAAACTTAGAGCAACTTTCCCATTTTGTGACAGAACGCTTATTAACCTATTCTTTTATTGGGCACATTAAGTCTTACATTGTTTTGAAAAAAATTAAGGAACAGAATCACTTTTTACTTAAATCAAAAAGTCACAACTATCATCCTGTGCATTTAGCTTAAACATTTTTCCTATATAACAAATAAAAAAGCCTGGAATTTTCCAGGCTTTTTGAACAACATGACGATTAGTCAATCGCTGGTGTATATGTGCCTGCTTGAATAGGACCTTTAATACGATCTGCTTCTGCAAGAACAAGAGACAGCAAGTTCTGTACGTTTTCTAATGTTGCAACAGGGCTCAGTGTCGTCATTTTCAATGATTGCACTTGACCTACTTTAGTTACACCAATATTCGCTTCACCACGCGCAAACAATTCATCTGCAACGTTTTGATTCAATGTATCCAACAATTCTACTGGGTAGCCTGCTGGTACAACACGGAATAAAACAGAGGCAAATTGTGGCTCAACCAAAAGCTCAAGACCATCAGTTGCTTTAATATAATCGGCAACATCACGTGTCAATTTAATACCGTGATCGATCATAGAACCATAAAGCTCTTCACCTAAAGCTTCTACAGTCATCCACAATTTCAACGCATCAAAACGACGAGTTGTTTGTAAAGATTTCGATACTAGGTTCGGAACACCATGTTCTTCATCATAGGCTGAGTTCAAATATTCAGCTTCGTAGTGCATGAAACGATAGTTCGCTTCATCTTTAAGCAAGAATGCACCACAAGAAATGGTTTGGAAATAGTGCTTATGGAAATCAAGCGTAATCGAGTCAGATAACTCAATCCCATCCAACATCGAACGATAATCATTCGATAAAATTAGTGCACCACCCCATGCCGCATCGATATGCATCCACGCACCAAACTTGTTAGTGATTTCACGAATTTTCTTCAATGGGTCAATTGCGCCCGCATCGGTTGTGCCCGCAGTTGCAACCACACACGCCACGATTTTGCCTTCTGACTGTAAATGCTCCATGGTTTTTTCGAGAGCATCTACATCCATCTGTGCATTTTCATTCACAGGAACAGTGACCACTGATTGGAAGCCCATGCCCATCATTGCCATGTTCTTTTGCACAGAGAAATGTGCATTTTCAGAACAAATGACTTTAACGTTTTTCATAGCTTCTGCTGGAATACCATCGCGCTGTACAGACCACGGATTACCGTTTTCGTCTTTCCAGTTTTTCGAGATGCAAGCATCACGCGCAAGGAGTACACCCATCAAGTTAGACTGTGTACCACCAGAAGTGAATACACCTGCTTGACCTGCACCATAACCGACTTTTTGACGAAGCCAATCAATCAATTGAACTTCCATCAAAGAACCCGCTGGGCTTTGATCCCATGAGTCCATAGATTGGTTGGTTGCATTAATCAAAACTTCAGCAATTTGGCTTGCAACCATGGTTGGGCAATGCAAATGTGCTAAAGAATGAGGGTGATGTACTTTTAAGCTTTTATTTAAGAAAAGCTCAACCATACGATCCAATGACTTTTGTACACCTAAACCTTCTTTAGTTGGGTTAAAAGCAATCGCATCACGTAATTCTTTGATGCTGCCGCCTGTGTACATTTTGTCATTTTGCAACCATGCCGCTACCGCTTTGGTAGCTTGCTCCATTGCTGACTCATAGTCAGCAATGGATTGGGCATCATTGCAGAGTAACGCTTTACGGTGTTCTGCAAAATCAACCATTATTGAGCGCCTCGCACTGCAATAAGCGCTTCAGCAATTGCTTTCTTAAAGCGAGCAATTACTTCTACACACTCTTCTTGCGTAATGATTAATGGGCAAAGTAAACGAATCACTGTACCGTTACGACCACCTTTTTCTAACAAAAGTTTGTTATCAAAACATGCCGCTTGGATTGCTGCTGCCAATTGACCGTCTGCTGGTAAAGAACCCATATGGTCAGCTGGTTTACGCTCATCAACGATTTCAACACCGATCATTAAGCCACGGCCACGAACGTTACCAATACATGGGAATTCTTGCGCTAATTTTTTCAATTCTGCTTGTAAGAAATCGCCACGCTCTTGTGCATTTTGCGCTAAGTTCTGCTCAGTAATCGTTTTTAATACGACCAAGCCAGTACCCATTGCCAACTGGTTACCACGGAAAGTACCCGTGTGACCCGCTGGTTGCCATGCATCAAACTTACGTTTAATACCTAGCACCGCAAGTGGTAAACCACCACCAACAGCTTTTGACATTACAACTACATCTGGCTCAATGCCTGCATGTTCATAGGCAAACATTTTACCTGAACGAGCAAAGCCCGCTTGAACTTCGTCAAGAATTAATACAATGTTGTGCTTTTCAGTCACTTCACGGATTTTTTTCAACCATTTGGTTGGTGCTGTCACAACACCGCCTTCACCTTGAATCGCTTCAAGAATAACTGCTGCTGGCTTAGTGACACCGCTTTCTACATCTTCAATGAAGTTTTCGAAGAAATAGGTTAACGCATCAACACCCGCTTCACCACCTAAACCCAGTGGGCAACGGTATTCATGCGGATATGGCATAAACTGTACGCCTGGCATTAAACCATTCACAGCATTTTTAGCAGACAAGTTACCTGTCATTGCCAAAGAACCGTGGGTCATACCATGATAACCACCAGAGAAACTGATTACTGAGCTACGACCTGTATAAGTCTTCGCAAGTTTAATCGCTGCTTCAGTCGCATCTGCACCAGATGGACCACAGAACTGTAAACAGTACTCTTCTTTACCGCCCGGAAGATACGAAAGCAACGCTTCCGTGAAAGCATCTTTCAACGGTGTAGTTAAATCTAAAGTATGTAATGGAATGCCACTTGTCAGTGTATCTTGAATACTTTGAACGACCGCAGGATGATTATGGCCTAATGCCAATGTTCCTGCCCCAGCTAAACAATCAAGGTACTCTGTACCTTCAACATCGGTAACCCAGCAACCTAATGCTTTTGCTATCGCTAACGGTAATTTACGTGGATAGCTACGAACATTGGATTCCATCTGACTTTGGCGAGTCAAATAGTATTCGTTAGTAGAATTAGTGGCAGGGTTTACAGAAGAAACGCTCATATCGAATTACCATCTCTGATATGGGTTGAAAGAAATAAGTCTGGTGACTTGCGGTCCTTTGACTCGGTGCTTTATAGAATCTAGTTAGACAGTATTTAATTAAATAACTAGGAGCGGCATGATACCGAATTTTTCAGGAAAATAAACAACTTTTAGCAAATATACGCCCTAATTTTTTGAAATAAACTGTACACCTAACCAGCCCTTTCATTATCATCTTACATTGTGACAAGTGAAAGAAAATACGATTTTTTTTACTTTTTAGAAATTTCATTTCCTGATCATTTTATTTATCGTTTTTTATAAAATTAAACCCTTGATTTAAGACTATTTAATTTAAATATTTTTAGCTTGGCTTTCATGCAAAAATTTACAAACTCACCACAATTCCTGCAAAAGTTCCCCATGAACTGCCTATACCATTACCTTAATCAAATAAGTTTGAAAAATTCAAATAAAGGTTACTTCTTATGCGCCATTTTGTAGTTTCTTCCCTCCTCCTCGGTGGTTTATTCAGCAGCACTGCTTTTGCGCAGCAAACAGAAGCTTTGAATTACAATTTAGTAAACGTACAAGCAGAAGCATCACGTCAAGTTTCAAATGACGAAATGCACGCTGTACTCTATATTGAAAAGAGCAATAAACAGCCTGCTGAATTGGCAAGCCAAATCACTCAACTTATGAATCAGGCGATTGCGACTTCGCGTAAGTACCCAAATGTAAAAGTCGAAACAGGGTCTCAAACGACTTATCCAATTTATGACAACGATAGTCGCAAATTAAAAGAATGGCGTGGTCGTGCTGAAATTCAAATTGAAAGTACCGACTTTAAAGCAGCGAGTCAGTTAGTGAATGAGTTACAGCAAAACTTTCAAACTCAATCAATCAACTTTACTGTTTCAGATGCTCAACGTAAAAAAGTTGAAAATGAACTTATGGTTGAAGCCTCTAAAAACTTCCAACAGCGCGCGCAGTTATTGAGTCAGTCATGGAATAAGTCAGGCTATAATTTAGTCAATTTAAATTTAAATACCAGCAACAACTACCCTCAACCCATTATGATGCGTAGCAGTATGGCAAAATTTGCCGATGCAGAAGCAGCATCAATGCCTGAAGTTGCAGCAGGTGAATCTAAAATTACGGTGAATGCAAACGGTACTGTACAATTTAAATAATAGTAGATTTAACTTAAAAAAACCGTGCCACAGACACGGTTTTTTATTTTTTGTTACTTTACATCACATTCAAGATCAAAATCTAATCATAATTTTGAAAAATAATAGTAATTAATGATAACTATTATTATTTAATAATTGCGAGAGTCTCGATAAAATATCGCTAAATTTGCAATCTCTGTGTTCAATATGTCAAACCCTTTGATTCAGTCTGGTATTCACAAGCCAACTCAAGTATCACCGCTAACCCGAGCAATTCAGCTTGCCTTGACCTGTTTTGCTACACAAGCAGCTTTCGCAGCAGATTCAGATAATCATTCTGTGAACACATTACAGACTATTACCCTTCAAGCTGAAGGTAACTGGCTGGAAAATGCTAATGCTGAAAAAGTTCAAAAACATGCGGGGGCACGCACGATTATCGACCGTAAACGTTTAGATGAAGTTGCGGCAACATCCATTAAAGATGCACTTAAACAAGTTCCTGGTGTCCAAGTCCAAGAAAATAATGGTACTGGCGGTAGTGACGTTTCTTTGAATATTGGTGTTCGTGGTTTAACTTCACGTTTATCCCCTCGCTCAACCGTATTACTTGATGGAGTACCGTTATCATTTGCACCTTATGGTCAACCTCAACTTTCACTTGCTCCTGTATCATTAGGCAATATTGAATCTATAGACGTTGTTCGTGGTGCTGGTTCCGTACGCTTTGGACCACAAAATGTGGGCGGTATTATCAACTTTGCTACGCGTGCAATCCCAAAAGATTTTGCAGGCAATGTAAGCTTAACCACTGAATATACTTCTGGCACAGATCAAACCAAACTTAGCCCAAGTTTATTTATGGGTGGTACTCTAGATAACGGTTTAGGGCTTGCTTTACTTTATTCAGGAACCAAAGGAAATGCTTACCGCGAAGCTAACAATCAAATAGACATTGATGATGTCATGTTAAAAACAGCGTACCAAATTACAGATGCCGATGCTGTAGCGCTAAATTTACATCATTATGAAGGTCGTGGAGAAATGCCTGAAGGTTTAACTGCAAAACAATATGCAGAAAACCCATATCAATCCAACCAATCACAAAGCTATTTTGCAGGTCGTCGTTCAGATGTGTCTTTGCGTTATACCCATCAAGATGAACGAAATAATTTTGAATTATTAACCTATTATATTGATTCATTCCGTACGAGTAATTTGGGAACAAATCAACAACGTCAGGATGGTACTCCGTTCAAACGTTTAGACAATGCTCCTCGAGATTATTCTGTATTTGCAATTGAACCTCGTTTTTCTCGCGCTTACTCAATTGGTAATACACAGAGTGAAGTTACTATCGGCTATCGTTATATGGATGAAGATAGTACTGAGTTTGCGGGGCGTACAGATTATGCTATTGATGCTCAACCAGGGAAATTCCTCGCACGCACATCGAGTAAAGGTGGCACTAAAGCACATGCCTTCTACATTGATAACCGATTCGATTTAGGCAATTGGGTAATTACCCCTGGTGTCCGCTTTGAATCTATTGATACGCACAATAATTTTAGCGCCTATAAATCTGGTAACTTACTGAATACCGTAAATCCATCCATTCAATCTGATGAATGGTTACCAAGTCTGGCAATTATGTATAAAGCCACTGATAACTGGAATATATTTGCAAATGCGGGCGTATCTTTTGGTCCTCAACAATACAATCAGTTAGCAACCACAAACTCAAAAACAGGTATAGCAATTTCTACTTTAGATGGTCTTTCACCTGAGAAATCTAATAACTATGAGATTGGTACAAAATATTTAGGTAATGGTTTGAATGCAGAATTAACTGCATTCTATTTAGACTTTAATAAAGAATTAATTCTAGAACGTGACGCCCTTCAAAATGGCTATTGGACCGATTTAGGTGCAACCAGCCATAAAGGTATTGAACTTGGTCTGGCTTATGACTTTGCTTACCTCGCAGATGCCTTAGAGGGACTCAAAATATATAGCAATTACACCTTCACGAAGGCTGTTGCTGAAGCAGGCAACTTTAAAGATAAAGATCTTCCATTTTATTCACGTCATACAGCCAATGTGGGTTTAGGCTATAAAGTGAATCAATGGACTGTCAATGCCGATATGTTTGCACAATCGAAACAACATTCACCAGGAAACCAAGAGTCTGGTATTTATCAAATTATAGAATCTTCGGATGGTAAGTACGGGGATATTCCAGGTTACTCAACTTTTGCAGTACGTACAGCCTATGACTTTGGTGAGCAATACTACGGTTTAAAAATTGCTGGCGGTATTAAAAATGTGTTCGATAAACAATATTTCACACGTTCTACCGATTCGACTGGCGGTAAATATGTTGGGCAACCACGTACTTTCTACCTACAAACCTCATTTGACTTCTAAGCTGAATAATACGTAAACGACGTAAGTTTCTTGAAATAAAAAAAGACTACAAATCTGTAGTCTTTTTTTATTTCAACAGGATGACAGAATTATTACACTTTACGCACTTTGCATACATAATCCGCTTTCATGTCTCTTTCTGAACTCAATCTCTCGCTCTTTTCATTCATCAATGCATCTTCAGATGCTAGCGACTTAAAGATTAATTTTGCGATTTTTATTGCTAATGACCTGTTGTATTGCATGATTGCACTTTTTGCTTGGTTTTGGTTACGTGGTGACTATCAAATAAAGAAACAAATTCTTAAAGCCTTTATTTTTACCAGCATTGCGCTTTTCATCAGTCAATGTATTTCACACATCTACTATCACCCACGCCCTTTTGTGATGGATGTTGGACGAACTTTGATTTATCACTCGCCGAATGGCTCTTTTCCTAGCGATCATATGCTCATTTTTAGCAGTATTGCTTTTTCTTATTTCTTTTCAACTTACCGTAAACTTGGTATTTTCTTAATTATGCTGGCTTGGTTAGTTGCATGGTCACGCATTTATGTAGGTGTTCATTTCCCTTTAGATATGCTCGGTGCCTTTGTACTGGCTTTTGCGCTGAATTTGTCTGGTTTAACGCTCTGGAATCACTATAAAGAAAAACTTATGGAATGGGTACTGACGCTTCACTTCTATGTATTTAGACCACTGATTCAAAAAGGCTATATTAAATAACTTGGTCTTAAAATAAAAAATCCCGCTCTAAAGCGGGATTTTTTTAAATTTTTTAGTAAATTGCCATATGATCGCGATGAATCATCTCAAGCGAACGAGCTTCACCCAGAACTTGATAAACCTTGTCTGAAGACAAACCTTTAACCAATTCTGCCGAACGCGAACTAAAATTAACACGCCCAACCGCGACACGATAACCAGAAGGGTCAACACACTCTACAACATCGCCACGGTCAAAATGCCCTTCAACCGCTTTCACACCAACAGGTAATAAACTACGATGATTGTCTTTAATGGCTTTAACTGCACCATCATCTAAAATTAGACGTCCCGCAGTTTGCAAATGTGCGGCCAACCATTGCTGATGCGCGGTAATACGGTCATTGTCCGTGATAAACAAAGTGCCAAGCATTTCACCTGCCATTAAACGGGCAAGCACTTGATCACTTTCACCACTCGCAATCAGGGTTGGACAACCCGACTTTGCCGCTAGTCGTGCAGCACGAACTTTGGTCAACATACCGCCACGACCAAACTTACCACCACCACCTGCCATATCAAACAAGCTTTCATCTAAAGCCCGTACGGTATGGAACAGTTTCGCATCTGGGTTTGAGCGTGGGTCAGAATCAAACATACCCTGCTGATCTGTTAAGATAATCAACAAATCTGCATGGACTTGACCTGCAACCATTGCTGCAAGAGTATCATTATCACCAAAACGAATTTCATCAGTGGAAACTGTGTCATTCTCATTGATGACTGGAATCACACGCCAATCGATTAAATTTTGCAAAGCATCACAAGAGTTTAAATAACGACGACGATCCGCAAGGTCATCGTGGGTTAAAAGTACTTGCGCTGTTTGAATACTGTGCTGTTCGAGTACACTTGACCATGTATGGATTAAACCCATTTGACCAATGGCAGCACATGCCTGAAGACTGGGTAGATCGGTGGGTCGATTCTCTAGCTTCATTCGAACCATACCTTCAGCCACAGCGCCTGAGGAGACAAGAATAATTTCATGTCCAGCTTGGTGTAAATCTGCAATTTGTTTCGCCCAATGCGAAATTGCATCTAAATCTAAGCCTTGCCCATTTGCTGTGAGTAAAGATGATCCGATTTTAACAACGATACGTTTTAAAGCCTTGAGCTGACGTTGCCCATCTACCACTTCTATCATCTTGTCCTCAGTTACATGTTGTTCGCTTGGAAATTAACGAACGTAAAACACTTCCATATCGCCATCGTCGCCATCATCATCGTCTTCATCATCATCGCCCAATAGACCAGCAAGACGCTGTTGACGACGCATTTCACGATAAGCTTCTTTAGCGGCAATGGTTTGTTCACGTGTTTCAGCTTCTAGCTGCTCACGGAATGCTTTCACTTCTGCTGCGTACTCAGGATCTTCAACTTCGCGTTCACGTTGTTGTTCAATTTGATCCATGAGGTAATAAACTACTGGCTTTGTCCCTTCTGCGAGTAAACCAGAAGTTTTAAATACTGGACCTTTCCATTCTAATTCTTCAAGAATGTGATTACACCATTCTTCACTGGTGTCTGGTGCAAGTTGATCTAACTTATTAAGTACCAAAACCACTGGAAGTTTCGCCAAGGTTGGAGAAAATTTCTTTAATTCTTTGATGATCGCCTTAGCATTATATGCAGGATCCGAACCATCAATAGGCTGTACATCTACAATATGCAATAAGATACGTGTACGTGCCAGATGCTTTAAGAAACGAATACCAAGACCTGCACCTTCCGAAGCACCTTCGATTAGTCCAGGAATATCCGCCATGACAAATGAACGGTGACGATCTGCATCGACAACACCTAAGTTTGGTACCATCGTAGTAAATGGATAATCTGCAACTTTTGGTTTTGCTGCTGAAACTGCACGAATAAAGGTTGATTTACCCGCATTTGGCATACCCAATAGACCAACGTCTGCCAATACTTTCAACTCTAAACGAATTTCGCGGAATTCACCTTTAAAACCATGCGTACATTTACGCGGCGTACGGTTGGTCGATGATTTAAAGTGTGTATTTCCTAACCCCCCATCACCACCAGAAGCCACTAGAATTTTCTGACCATCTTCAACCAAATCGCCAATAATATCGCCAGAGTCAGTATCTACAATGGTTGTACCAACTGGAACTTTGAGAATGACATCTTGTCCGCCACGCCCAGCACAGTTTGCGCCTGAACCATTTTTACCCCGTTCTGCACGGAATTTACGGGTATAACGATAATCTACCAGTGTGCTCGTGTCGTCGTCAGCTTGAATATAAATGCTGCCACCACGACCACCATCTCCACCATCTGGCCCACCAAAAGGTACAAATTTTTCACGGCGAAAACTGGCTACGCCATTGCCACCGTCGCCAGCCTCTACGGTAATGACTGCTTCATCAACAAAGCGCATACTGCCAATCCTCTAAAATCTTTAAAACCGCTTATTCTGCCACATTTTAAAGAATTTCTCGAATAGTATTATTCAACTAAATATGAATTTCACGCATTATTTTTATAGGTCTAGTTATTTTTATACTTGTTTTACATTAATTTATACACAATGAACTTAAGCATACTTGAAACATTAAACTTTAATTTAATTAAGATTCTTAAGAAAGAGATTAATCTCAATGCGGCTTAATGCCTAAAGTTAAACGACCAAGTACATCATTTATCTAAATGTTTACTTTAGGTTTCTGCTCTAAGATTTCAGATAAATTTCGCTCTATCCAGAAAATTAACTCATTCACTTTTTCCACAGCCTGCGAGCCTAAAATTGTCAATTGATATTCAACCTTCGGTGGCACAATCGGATAAACTGTCCGTAGAATAAAACCATCCTGCTCTAATGTTTTCAGGGTTTGCGACAGCATCTTTTCGCTAATCCCCTCAATTTTTATTTTTAATTCACTAAAGCGGTGTACACCTTCACTTAAACAATGTAACACCAACAACGACCATTTACTGGAAAGATGCTCAAGTATTTCGCGTGATGGGCAAGCAGTTGAAAGAACTTGCCCCAATAGATTACTGGTTGCATAGGTACTCATGTATTCCCCTTACTTTAATCAGCTTACTTTTCTTATACGTACTTTCAATAGGTAAGCTACCAGATTAATCTTTAACCATCAAGGAAGCGCTGCATTCTTTACTCAAGGATGAATATTCCGTACAGGCAAATGCATATTCAGTTCTAAATTGGCTGAGGTTTTTCGTACAGCGTTGTACATGGTGGCATTAAAACTTGCGATGCGTTCCATCTTCATTGGATCATTCAAGTTGAGTTGTGGTGCAAAATGATGAACGACGTGTAAACCAACAGGTTCATTAAATTCAAAATACACGGGACCATCAAATTGAATCTTCACAGGAATGGTATACTCTCGCTTTAAATGGAAAGGTACGTCCAATTTAACTGGAATATTCAATTTCAGAGGAAATTGAGGCAACAAACGATTTTGATAAATTAAATCTGTAGTCGTTTCCACAGGCATCAACTGATCAATACGGATCATGGTTTGATAGTCAATATTCACAGTAATTGGCGTTTCGACTTCAAACTGTAAAGCGGCAAGATATTTTCCTTTTAACGGCAACTCCAATCGCCGATCAATATCAATTTGTGTACCCAACCGCCCTTTAGAATGAATATCCAAATAATTACCCACATGAATTTGAGTCGGCAAAGATGCTGGTAATATAATTTCGGAGCGGTGTGCTGAAATTTGCATCGATGCAATCACATTCAAGTACAACCAAAATAAAAGTGCAATCGTAGCGACCAACCCAATAAAGCTCAAACACCAAAAGCGATAAGAAAAAAACACCTGCTTATCCCTCCTATTCAGCTCGAACCAACTGTGGTTGTTCGTACTGTGGAGACGAAAGTTTTACCGTATTTAAAGGGACTTTAAGTTGTCCATTCTGAATTTTTACGGGTAAGGTATTTTTGACATCTACGGTGGCATTTAGGGCTGTCTTAATGGGTACATTTAATTGCCCTTGCACTGGTATTTCGGTCTTTAACGTTGCATTTAAAGGAATATGCAGATTTTCTTTCAATACTGTTCGCACAGGCGCATCAAATTTCAGATGTACATTTTGTTCTAATGGCACATCAATCTGAATCGGCACATCAAGATTGATCGGGATTGAACCTTTTAACGGCAGACTAATATTTTTCCCCATGATCATCACATTTACACGCGTATCGATGGGTAAATTTTGCTGCACTTTCAGAGCTTCTCGCACAGGAATCATAGTTTTAATTGGCACTTGATTATCAAAATACACGCGTGGGGTAAGTGTCTGCGCCAGTGGAATCTCAAGCTGTTCTTGAATTGGAATTTCGGCGCGAATTCGCCCAGAGACATCCACATCTAAGGCATCATGTATTTTAACTTTGGCCTGTAATGGCTCTTGCAAGTCAATATTCACAGCTTGATTGTTCAGAGGAATATAAATACTGAAATGTTGAAAGATCCAAATTGCAAGTAAGACACCACTGAGGGTTGCTAGACTCAAAAATGCCAAACCAGCAAGCACTTTTTTTATTTGCAATGACTTAATCCTTTAAGTTCGTTTTTAATAGACTCAATTCATTTGAGCCGTTCTATCGACCATTACTGTCTTTAATTCCAATCGAGTAACGATCACATTTATTTTGAGATGAAAAAGCGACACTAACATAGCGCGTTTCGCTTAATACTACTAATTTTGTCGGAATTATGGCATTGACCTAATATGAATGCATCTTATTATTTTGGTCAATTCAAAAAAGAATGTCGGGAGTTTTGATACAAAAAAAAGAGCTTCATTTCTGAAGCTCTTTTTTCTTAACCGAACAAATTATGCATTTGTTTCAGCAGGAACTTTTGGATAGCTTACACCGCCCATTTGTTCAGCAATACGTAATACTTGGCAGCTATAACCCACTTCATTGTCATACCATACGTATGCAGTTAAGCGGTTGCCTGAAGTAATCGTTGCCTGTGCATCAAACACACCCGCAGTACGTGAACCGATGAAGTCAGAAGATACAACTTCAGTTGAGTTGGTGTAACCAATTTGACCTTGAAGGTTTGAACTGATTGAGATTTGACGGATGTATTCGTTTACTTCTTCACGATCCACTTCTTTATCTAAAGTTAAGTTCAAAATCGCAAGTGAAACGTTTGGTGTTGGAACACGTACAGAGTTACCTGTCAATTTACCTTGAAGTGCTGGAAGTGCTTTCGCAACTGCTTTCGCCGCGCCAGTTTCAGTAATTACCATGTTCAATGTTGCAGCACGACCACGACGGTCTGCTTTGTGGTAGTTGTCGATTAAGTTCTGGTCGTTTGTGAACGAGTGAACTGTTTCAACGTGACCATTTAACACTGTGTATTTGTCATGTAATACTTTCAATGTTGGTGTGATTGCATTGGTTGTACAGCTTGCAGCTGAGATGATTTGGTCTTCATCCAGAATGTCTGCTTGGTTTACACCAAACACCACATTTTTCATCTCACCTTTACCAGGTGCAGTTAAAATTACGCGTGCAGCACCTGGGCATTTAAGGTGTTGTGCAAGACCTTCTGCATCGCGCCATTTACCCGTGTTGTCAATCACTAACGCATTGGTAATACCATAAGCAGTATAATCAACTTCAGTTGGATTAGACGCATAAATAACTTTGATGAATTGACCGTTAGCAATAATTGCTTCGTTTTCTTCATCTACAGAAATCGTGCCAGAGAATGGACCATGAATTGAGTCACGACGCAATAAAGACGCGCGTTTCTCTAAATCACCGTCAGATGACTTACGAACTACAATCGCTTTTAGGTTTAAGCCACGACCAAGACCAGACTGACCAATCATTAAACGTGCAAGGATACGACCGATACGACCAAAACCGTAAAGGACAACGTCACGACCTTCTACTGAAGTCGCACGACCTTCTACAGATTTAACAGCTGCTGCAACAAATGCATCAACATCGCCACCTTGCTCTTTAAATGCAACAGCTAATTTGCCTAGATCAATTTCAGCAGTACCGATATTTTCAATTTTAGCCAACGCTTGAAGAATTGGGAACGTGTGTACAACTGAAAGCTCAACGTCCATCATACGAGTGAAACGGTGTGCTTTTAAAATTTGCATAACTGAACGGTTAACTAAAGAACGTCCAAACACTGAAACCACAATATTTTTTTCACGGTAAAGCTGACCGATCAAAGCGATCATTTGTTCCGCGATTTCTTCACGGTTTTTCCAGCGACCTTGGTGTTCTGCGTGTAGGGCGATAATAGTCTCTTTGCTCACAGATACGTCCTCTAATTAATTTAATCTAAGCATAAATTTTAAAACCCAACAATTGTAAAGGATTTAGCGCCAAGTTTGAATCAAAAGCTGGTTCAGTCGCTGCTATTTTCCTACATATTCATTATAAATTTACAAAATAGTTGTAATTTTTATGATGATTGTACTTTTCCTGCCAAATTTCAATAAATCTGACTTTCTTTTAACCCCCAAAAGAGAACATGAGAATCCCTTCATTTTGTGGATTCTTAGCTAGCCTAAACGCCCTTAATAGAACAACTAATCTTGATCATTTAAGCGTGTTTCTACTTTATCAATATTACGAATGAGGTTTTGTTTCTGACGCTGTTGTTTATACAAATGTAAACATCCTTCAAGCACCAAGACCAGAACTGCACACCAAATTGGAATGTAAGTCAGCCATTCTTCAGGCGCAACTTGCTCACCTAAAGCAATTGATGCTGTCGCCAATAATACGGGTTCTAAATAACTAAGCAGACCAAATAAAATAAATGGTAAAAAACGGCTCGCTAGAATATAACTTCCTAGGCCAAGTGCACTTAAAAAACCCAAGCCGATAATGGCCCAGATTAGATGCGGGTAGTGCGATATGACCCTTAAAGCTTCTGCATCAGATAACAGATAAAAAGCGACTGGAAGAATTAAAAACAAATCCCACCAAAAACCACCCAAGTGATCGGATTTAAAGCGTCGGCGTAAATAAAAATATAAAGGATAAGCCAAGGCAACATACCATGTTTCCCACGCGACACTACCTATACGCCAAATCTCATGGATAACACCCAGTGCCGCAAGAATTACAGCCAACAGTTGCCAACGGGAAAGTTTCTCTTTATGCAAGACACAACCAATCAGCACCATAACCAAAGGCAGTAAAAAATATCCTAACGATACCGCTAACCCTCGCCCATTGATTGGTCCCCAGAGGAATAACCATAACTGTGAGGTACATAACAGTGAACTGATGAACAGCCAAAGGAGATAAATTGGATTTTGGAGTACTTTTTTGAATAATTCAGCAATAAGCTTGAGTTCGCCTGACCACCACATAAACAAGGTTAAAAAAGGCAATGTCGACAACATACGCCAAGCAAAAGTCTGCTCGCTATCTAAAGGTTTTAAAAATTCTGTATAGCCGTAAAGCACGCCAAATGTGACGGATGCCAATACCGACAGTGCTACGCCTTTATACATCTTTTCACCCAAACTATTCGCTGGGCTTAGTATAGCGATAAGTTAAATAAAATACGTCATGATTAGAATAACTTTCACACAAGTCACAACTTTGAATGTGTTCGGATAATGTATCTTCAAAATTTATTTTAAGTCTTAAAATTATTCTGCTTTGCCTTTAGTGTGTGCTGTTCGAATTAAATCACTCAAATCATAGCCCAAGCTTTTAGCATATTCTAAATATTCATTCATAACTTCTGGTTTTACTTCTGGTGTACGTGACAACACCCACATGTATTTACGGCGCGGCTCACCGACTAACACAGTTTGATAGTCATCATCCAGTTTCAAAATCCAATAATCACCTCGTGCAACAGGGATCCAACGCACAGCTTCGGGTAAAAAGCTGACTTTTAACTTCGAATTAAATGGCGGATTTTGCACAAAGGCTTCACCTAAAGCTTGCTGCAAAATCCCCTCTTTAGAATAACAACGGTTATCCACACTCACATTGCCATTTTCATTTAAGGTATAGGTCGCAGATACATCACGCGCACATTTATTTTGAAAGTACATAGGCTTCCGAGCAATCTCGTACCACACTCCCAAATAGCGGTCTAATTCGACTTTTTCAACCACAGGCATGGGTCTGGTTTGCGCATATGCCAAAGTCGCAGCCCCCAACCCCACTAAAATCGCCCCACCAATGACTATTTTTGTTATACGCCAACTTGCTTTAGGAAGATGATTTTCACTCATAACAACATCCTTTAAACGATTGATCTGGACCAAGCCCGAATGTAATTTCTTTAAAAAATAACGGGCTTTGATCCTACACACTGTAGCGTTATGTAATGATTTTGCTGCAAAAAGTTTGTGACTTTATTGCAACAACTGTGCTTTCAACCGCACAATTTCATCACGTAAACGTGCTGCTTGCTCAAACTGCAACTCTTTCGATGCTTTCAACATTTCTTTTTCTAGTTTAGTAATATGTTTACTGAACAATTTCGGATTCGCCAAAATATGTTGTTCATCTGCCGATAAGGCTTGTGCCTGATCTGCAATATTGGCTTCAATCTGATCATCATTGAGTACTTCACCTGTGTCAATTTCTTTGACAACCTGACGCACAGCGCTTCGTGGTGTAATCCCGTGTTCTAAATTAAACTCAATTTGTTTAGCACGACGACGGTCAGTTTCATCAATCGCCTTTTGCATAGAGTCGGTGATACGGTCAGCATACAAAATCGCTTTACCTTTTAAATTACGTGCAGCACGACCAATAGTTTGGATCAAAGAACGTTCTGAACGCAAGAAACCTTCTTTATCGGCATCCAAAATTGCCACCAGAGACACTTCTGGCATGTCTAAGCCTTCACGTAACAAGTTAATCCCGACTAAAACATCATGAATACCTGAACGTAATTCGTGAATAATTTTGACGCGCTCAACCGTATCAATATCTGAATGTAAATATGCGACTTTCACACCATATTCTTTTAAATATGAGGTCAAATCTTCCGCCATTCGCTTGGTTAATGTCGTCACCAAAACACGTTCATTGAGTTCTTTACGGATATTAATCTCAGACAGCACATCATCGACTTGTGTCAATACTGGACGAATTTCAATTTCAGGATCAACCAATCCTGTTGGTCGCACCACCTGTTCAACCACTTGTTCGGATTTTTCCAATTCATACTTTGCGGGAGTTGCACTTACATAAATGGTGCTCGGAACAATGCGCTCCCATTCCTCAAATTTCATTGGACGGTTATCTAAAGCACTTGGCAAACGAAAACCATAATTCACCAGATTCTCTTTACGCGAACGGTCACCCTTATACATAGCGCCAATTTGTGGCACAGTCACATGTGATTCATCAATAATTAATAAGGCATCATCAGGCACATAATCAAATAAAGTGGGTGGTGCTTCCCCAGATGGCCGTCCAGATAAATGACGCGAATAGTTTTCGATACCGTTGGTATAACCCAACTGCTGCATCATTTCCAAATCATAACGGGTACGCTGTTCAATTCGCTGCGCTTCTAGCAATTTGTCGTGTTCACGGAAAAATACAAGACGATCTTTGAGTTCTTCTCGAATGGTACCAATCGCACGCTCAAGATTATCTTTGGGTGTTACATAATGGCTTTTCGGATAAATGGTGACACGTGGGACTTTTCTAATCATTTTTCCTGTTAATGGATCAAACCAACGGATGGAATCGACTTCATCATCAAACAGTTCAATTCGAATCGCATGTTGATCCGATTCGGCAGGGAAAATATCAATAATTTCACCACGGATACGATAAGTCGCACGTAAAAATTCCAATTCGTTACGGCTATATTGCATTTCAACCAGACGACGAATGATGTCATCTCGGTTCATTCGATCGCCCTGTACAATATGTAACAACATGCTCATATAGGCATTCGGATCACCCAAACCATAAATAGCAGAAACCGAAGCGACAATAATGGCATCGCGGCGCTCAAGTAAAGCCCGCGTTGCAGACAAACGCATCTGATCAATATGATCATTAATGGCAGCATCTTTCTCAATAAAAGTATCTGAAGATGGCACATAAGCTTCAGGTTGATAGTAATCGTAATAACTGACGAAATACTCAACCGCATTATTCGGGAAAAATGCTTTAAATTCGCCATAAAGCTGGGCTGCAAGTGTCTTATTATGCGCCATGATAATAGTGGGACGTTGCGTCCGAGCAATCACGTTCGCCATGGTATACGTCTTACCAGACCCTGTTACACCAAGTAATAATTGATTGCGATAACCTTGCTCAACACCATGTACCAGTTTTTCAATCGCCTGCGGCTGATCCCCAGCAGGTTGAAACTGAGTCACCAAATCAAAAGGTTGTTGGTTATCTTGCACAGGTTTTTGACGCTCTTGCATGGTTTCCATCTTCGGTACACTTATGACTTAACATAGTATGGGGGCAGTTAAGCAACATGCAATAAGCATTGTTAGACTTTTACATGAAGCATGTTCGAATATTTCACATCTACTTCAAATGATGCCTAAAAATAATCTGTTTAAAAAAGCATAGCCTGCTACTTGACCCATGCCCTATTCAGTTGCAACATGAATCAATAATGATGATTAGATAAAGTACTTATGCGCTACCATTACCACGATGAAACAATTGTAAAAAGTTTACCTGAAGATACCGTGTTTGTTTTTGGCAGTAATCTGGCGGGTACGCATGCGGGCGGTGCTGCTAAAATTGCCTTATTACATTTTGGTGCCATGAAAGGTTCAGGGCGTGGCTGGGCAGGTCAAAGCTATGCTATTCCCACCATGAATGAACATTTACAACAAATGCCACTATCCCAAATTCAACATTATATTGATGATTTTAAAATTTATACCAAGCATCATCCTAAAACCAAATATTTCATTACTTCCGTAGGTTGCGGTGTTGCAGGTTATAAAGTTGAAGAAATTGCACCGATGTTTAAAGGCATTTCTCATAACGTCATTTTCCCTGTTTCATTCCGTCCTTTTGTGGAGCAAACTTTACCTAAATTACGCCAAGCATTCTTAAAAGCTGTTTTGCAAGATCACGTCATTTTCCCCAATGAACCACTTGATCAAGTGATTGAACAGCTTCCATTGGCAGAAAATGAAAAAAGTCTGGCACAAATCATTTTAAATACACCAATGTATCCAACCGACAGTAATGGGCGAGATCGTATTTTTGAAATTGAAGATATTTTGCACCGATTAGATGCACAAGGCTTCAAGGTAGATTCACCTTTAGAAAGTCGCATGGTGATTGGCGGTGTAGTGCTTGCATTACTTGAGCTTTACAACATCAATGAACAAGATTTCCTCGATGTCTGGAATCATCAACGCGAAATAGCAGCACCTAGACCTGAGAATAAAGCCCGAAAAGCAGCTCACTAATTCAACTGTATTAATATGGGGTTGCACTGAAAATGAGTTCAGATAACCCCATTTTATGGCAAATTTAATGCCAAAATCATCACCAATTTAGATTTAATGCTTTTATTAATCACATGATTTAAAAATGAAAAAATTATCCCTATACTAAGTTCAACTTAAATAATAAATACGAGCAATCCATGGAATTATTAGATTCCTCAATTTTTGAATTATCCCCCATCGCCATGTGGCTAGAAGACTTTAGCGAGGTCAAAAAACAATTTGATCTCTGGCGAGCACAAGGTATCCAAGACCTCCAACACTTTTTACTCGAAGATGAATCTCGCGTATTAGACTGCGCACGTAAAATTAAAATTCTACAAGTCAACACCAAAACTTTAGAGCTCTTTCAAGCACATGACTTGGCTCACTTACAACAAAATCTGGATCTCATCTTCAAACAAGACATGGCCA
Organism: Acinetobacter tandoii; assembly: GCF_008867985.1. Classification (NCBI taxonomy): domain Bacteria; kingdom Pseudomonadati; phylum Pseudomonadota; class Gammaproteobacteria; order Moraxellales; family Moraxellaceae; genus Acinetobacter; species Acinetobacter tandoii. The sequence goes on along the minus strand of NZ_VXLD01000001.1, from coordinate 320,801 downwards.
AAACTCATATTCAAGAGTTAATCAGTTTATGGGAAGGTCATACTGAATTTATGAGTAGTACAGTCAATTACACCATTTCAGGACAACGCTTAGATATTCAGTTACGAGGTACAGTTATTCCTGGGCATGAACATGATTTATCACTACTATTAATCACAACTGAAGATATAACACCATATAAAACAGCCTGTCGATTAGAAGAAAAAAACCGACTACTTGCTGAATCAAGGTTTAAATATTCTCCGACCTCTTTGTGGGTCGAAGATTTTAGCCGAATCAAATATCGTCTAGATCAACTCAAGCACATGGGCATTCAGGATTTTCAAACCTTCTTAGATGTACATCATGATTTTATTCTGCAATGTATTCAGGACATTATTATCATTGATGTCAACCAAGCAACGCTTGATTTGTTTGGCGCGGCTGACAAAGATACTCTATTCAAAAATACCCATAAAATTTTTGCGAAAGAAATGGTACAAACGTTCCGTGAGCAATTAATTGAATTATGGAATGGCAACATTCATCATCAACGGGAAGCCGTAAATTATGCCCTTGATGGCAGTATCCGACATGTCTTACTACAATTTACCGTTTTCCCAGACTACAAAGATGATTGGAGCATGGTGCAAGTTGCTCTGACCGATATTACAGCAAGAAAAAAAGCCGAAAATTATCTGGAATATTTGGGCAAACATGATGTCTTGACCAAACTTTACAATCGCTCATTTTACACCGAAGAAATGAATCGCTTGGAACGTAGTCCTTTACGTCCAGTCTCCTGCATTTTTCTAGATATGAATGGCTTAAAAGAAGTAAATGACAGTTTAGGACATGATGTTGGTGATGGACTACTTCGACGCATGGGCGGTATATTAAATCAGCTCATTCAAAATACTTTATATTCTGCTTCCCGAATAGGTGGTGATGAATTAGTGGTACTTTTGCCAGGTGCAGATGAAGCAGCCTTACACAACTGCTTGCAGAGTTTGCAAGAACTGCTACATGTCGATAATCAATTTTATGCCAGTCAACCGATTAGCTTATCGATTGGACATGCAACTATCAAAGCACATGAACGTGTTGAAGACATGCTTAAACGCGCAGATCAAATGATGTATCTAAATAAAGAACAGTATTATGAACACAATGAACGTCGCATACGTTAATTTTGTTCATAAAAAAAGAAGTGCATGTGCACTTCTTTTTTTAACGTTTACCCATCGAACGTCGTGTACCACGTGGAGGCATCCAAGTTCGATCTGCATATTGCTCAGGTTTAGGACGAACCTGATTATGGGCAGCTGAGTCTGACGATTGCTCATCAGTTGCTGGCATTGGGAATGGGAGTTTCACCAATGGCTTATTCGTAGGCTGTTGCTTACTCATGACCATGACTCAAATAAAATCTGCCTGTAGTTTAAAGTTTTTTACGCTCAGTTGCGAGTGACTTCCTAGCACTTAATAATTTTTGCCTGCTTTCAAAGCAAAAAAGATTTATTTTACGCTTTTTTATGAATTTGTACTTTTTTTAAACGACGCAGTCACTCTTTTTAGGCTAAGATAATATGCTTTTTATTTTTTACCCTCCATAAGAAGGAATAACGCCGTGGACGTACGTCTATCTGATCGTGTAAATGCCATCAAACCGTCCCCTACACTAGCTGTGACTAACAAAGCTGCTGAACTTAAAGCTGCTGGTAAAAATGTCATTGGTTTGGGAGCTGGTGAACCAGATTTCGACACCCCGCAACACATCAAAGATGCTGCTATTGCAGCAATTAACAACGGTTTTACTAAATATACCGCTGTAGATGGTACGCCAGGCCTTAAAAAAGCAATTATTGCAAAACTTAAACGCGACAATAACCTTGACTACCAAGCAAACCAAATTTTGGTTTCTTGCGGTGGTAAACAATCTTTCTTTAACTTAGCTTTAGCTTTGTTAAACAAAGGCGATGAAGTGATTATTCCTGCGCCTTTCTGGGTTAGCTATCCAGATATGGTAATCATCGCTGAAGGTACACCTGTCATTGTGAAATGTGGTGAAGAACAGCGTTTCAAAATTACACCAGAACAATTAGAAGCGGCGATCACTGAAAAAACTCGTTTAGTGGTACTGAACAGCCCATCTAACCCAACAGGCATGATCTACACCAAAGCTGAACTTGAAGCTTTAGCTGAAGTATTGCGTCGTCACCCACAAGTATTTGTTGCATCTGATGACATGTACGAACCAATCCGTTGGGATGACGAGTTCTACAACATCGCCACTGTTGCCCCAGACTTATATGACCGTACAATCGTATTAAACGGCGTGTCTAAAGCTTATGCAATGACTGGCTGGCGTATTGGTTATGCAGCGGGTCCTGCAAAAATCATTGGCGCAATGAAAAAAATTCAATCTCAATCAACTTCTAACCCAACTTCTATTTCGCAAGTTGCTGCTGAAGCTGCATTGAATGGCCCTCAAGATGTACTTGAGCCAATGATTGAAGCATTCAAACGTCGTCATGACTTAGTTGTGAATGGCTTAAACGAAATCAACGGTATTTCATGCTTACCTGCTGATGGCGCATTCTATGCTTATGCCAACATCCGTCCGTTAATTCGTGCAAAAGGTTTAAAATCTTGCACAGAATTCTCTGAATGGTTATTAGAAGAAACTGGCGTAGCCGTAGTTCCTGGTGATGCATTCGGTCTTGGTGGTTTCATGCGTATTTCTTACGCAACTGCTGATGAAGTACTTGTAGATGCACTTGCTCGTATCAAGAAAGCAGCAGATTCAATTGAAGGCGTTGACGCTGCAATTGCATCGATTGACGCTGAAAAAACAGCAAAATAATCCCATCTATTATTTTGTAAAAAAGAGCTCTACAATAGTTGGGCTCTTTTTTATTTCTATATATTATAACTATCGACAGATATTTAGGGGTTAAACATCGCCACCACTTCAGCCTCTGTTAATTTTTTAGTTGGCTGACTCAATGAATAGAAATCGGGTTTATTATCAATGTAAATTTCCATGTCTAAACTCAGCTCTTTAGGCAATTGATCCAGTGCAAACACATTAATATTGCAATAACTATGATCGTGCATACGCCAAAACAAAGTGGTCCCACATTGCTTGCAAAAACCACGTTCACCCCATTCCGATGATTTAAAAACTCCCAATTGATCCTGTTTAAAAAAAACCAAACTCTCAGGCTCTACATCAATCGTCATAAGTAAGCCACTACTTTGCCGACGACAAAGCGAGCAATGACAGACATGAACTTGATAATTTGCTAAATTTACTTCAAATTGTGTTGTCCCGCATAAGCACTGCGCATGCCCTTTTTTTTCATTTTTGACACCTCTTGAACTATTTTAATTTTCATCAATGTGTATTAAAAAATAATTTTACTCATTCTACTGCTTACACTTTATAAATAAATGTAAACCCTATTTATTTTTATGAATCAAACATTTCGCAACACATTAAGCATAGCAACCTTTGGCTCGATCTTCTAATATACGCTCACACACAGCTAAATGCCTATGAGTTCATCATGCGCTATAAGATTATCGATGTATACCGACAACAAAATATTAAACGTTACATTGCTAAATGCTTAAAAGCCCGTTCACCGCAGTTTATCGTTATCGAAAGTGCTTTAACCCTTTGCCGTGATTTAGATATTGTTGATGTTGACTTCAACTCTGATCAAGCCACTTGGGCAACAGGTGAACGCATTTCTCTACATATTTTAACGGGAGCAGATAGCCTCGATAAAATTTATGAGCTAGATGCGTAACCCCCCAGTCTTCATCTTCACTTGACTTCATTTTGCGCTCACTATTATCTTAACCATATAGTTCCTTTTTAGAACTTGATAAATTAAAGGATTGCAAATGAACATAAAAGAAATGACTGGATTACAGTTGCTCGAAGCCATGTGTGCTGGAAAAGTACCTGCACCGAGTATCAGTGAAACGATCCCTATGGCACCCTATGAAGTCACACTTGGTAGCATTCATTTTAAAGCCAAGGCAGATCAGCGCCATTTAAACCCCTTAGGTGGCGTACATGGTGGCTTTGCAGCAACAGTACTTGATTCAGTAACAGGTTGTGCAGTTCACACTATGCTTGAGGCAGGTGTCGGCTATGGCACCATCGATCTTAATATTAAAATGTGCCGTCCAATTCCTCAAAATAAAGAACTCATTGCGATTGGAACGGTCATCAACATGAGTAAGAATTTGGGGATTTCTGAAGGAAAAATCATAGATGAAGAAGGAAAACTCTATGCGCATGCGACAGCCACATGCATGATTATTCGCGCGTAAATGCTATTGCACAACACCCCTTGGTGTTGTGCAATAATATTAAATTAAGCATGATGAAAGGTTTTTTGCACAGATTTTAATTTCGACTGTGGTGCAGTTAAAGCTTTGTAATAGCAATAATATTTCAGAGTTCGTTCTAGCTGAATAGTACATGACGCATGCTGTGATTTCGACCAAGCTTGAGCTTGTAATGACTTAGACCAGAGTTTGCCTTCTAAAGCATAAATATAAACACGTTCTTGCGCTTCGGTCTGCTCAGAAAAATATGTTGCAATCCAACTTTCACGTTCAGATTCAACCAACCACTTTTCTGAAAACCACAGTTGCAATAAATCACCTAAATATAATTGCACCGTAGCAAATGGTCGTACAGATACAAAAGCACCTTCTACAGCCGTGTAATATAATTCTGGCTGCTGAATTAAAGATAAATAGTTTTCTTGATAATATGAGAATTGAGAAAAAATTTCAGGGATGCTGAGCGTATTCATTCGCTTACTCCGATTTAGCCATTTTAGTGCTGGCAAGTTGGTTTAAATCCACACTGTTAAGGTTTACACCTCAACAACTTTCTTTAATTAATCTAACAACGCTTTTTTCAAAGTACAAGTCAAAAGCGCTTTTTTTATATAAATTCTTTTTGTTTGCTCAAATATAAAACATACAACTTTAAAATCTCTCTTTTTATGCTAGTAATGCTTGACCTACTTTAAAATCTGCTTATAATCGCACTCAGATTCTCCAATAGCTCAGTCGGTAGAGCGACGGACTGTTAATCCGCAGGTCCCTGGTTCGAGCCCAGGTTGGAGAGCCAAATACAAAAAAGCCCGCAGCATTAAAGCGGGCTTTTTTATGCCTAAATAATGAAAAAAATATCTTATATTCTTTATAAAAAGTTCAGTATATGAATTCGACACACCATTCAACCTTGCGCAGGCTCAAAATTTTCAGCATTGTGCTCATCAGCTTTCTTATTCTGATCGGTCTTGTCTTAGTCAGTTGTCATCCACAAGGTAAAGTCGAACAACTAAGTAACACCCCGCCATTGCTATATGATGCTCTGACCAATCAACCCATTCCAACCACACAACAATGGATTATTCCTATAGGTCAATTTGACTCAAATGTAATTGAAACTAATTTGAACTTGAATGAATTAACCAAAAGTTTAGGAGATCGTGCTTGGCTTAGCCCATCCACTACATTTAATAATCAAAGCAGCCAACTCCATTTTTATTTGGATTTTGGTGGTCAACAGAGCTCTCGTAAAGATGCTGAATTTTATGTCCTACCTATCTGTACCAATGGGACATTAATACAAGCCTGTACATCCTTATCATCTCAATCTACCCCTACTCCATTTTTTAACTTCAATACAGCAAATAACACTGACTATCAAGCTATCCAAACCAATCAATCTTGGTACTTTTATGGACATAGCGATGCCTATGTACTTCCTGTTGTACACGCGCAACAATTACAATTTTTAGTGAATGCCCAAATACCCAAAGGTTATCAAAATGGTTGGGTTAGATTAAGCTTTAATGAAAACCCAATTACCTCCAAGCCTTCAAGCTTCTTTTTAGGACGTAACAAGCTAACTTATTTTCCATTGTTATTACTTTTCATTCCCTTACTTGTCGCTTATTTCTATCGTATTGACAGAGGGTTTCAAAGTTATCGGAATCTTTCTATTGGATTATTGGTCTGTATATTATTTGCCGTCCATAGTGTCATTTGGGATCTGCACTACATGACTATAGGATGTTTTTTTCTTAGCTTATCTGGTGTGCTTTATGCTTTCTCTAGACCCTTATACATGCTTTTTTATGGGATTGGAGCCTTGATGATTGCAGGCTATGCACAGCAATTTTATGCAGGATTTAATACTGCCTTTTTCATGCAAACTGGTCTTATTTTTTTGATTGGTATTGGACTTTTTTTCCGCAAACCTGATTAAAAAAAAGATTCAGTAAAATCATGGTGGTTCATCCAGTTGAAACACCATGATCTAACGTTACGCTGCAACTATGGCTGGAATACCACTATGGAAGCGGAAAGTTTCATCAGACGATAGAATCAGATTTGCTTCAACTTCACGAATATGTTCAATGCGTTGCTGTATATCTTCTTCAGGATCCTTCAATTTTCCTGTTCGTGCAACATCTAGTGCCAAAGTCAAATAATCCTCAAAATGCCGTGATTCAGATTTAAGTAAATAACGGTAATAACGCCCTAACTCATCATCCACAAGCGGAGCCAGTGCATAGAAACGCTCACAAGAACGTGCCTCTACAAAAGCTCCAATAATCAAAATATCAATTAAGGCTTCTGGTTCATAAGTGCGAACTTCCTTACGCAATCCACCCGCATAACGCCCAGCACTTAAGTTTGACCACGCTTGACCACGCTTCTTCATAAACTCAAGCACTTGCTCATAATGCAGCATTTCTTCACGCACCAATTGAGCCAGCTTCACTTGAAGATCCGTAAAGAAGCTGTAACGAAACATCAGGTTCATTGCAGTACCTGCTGCTTTTTTTTCACAATTGGCATGGTCTTGCATCAGAATCTCAAGATGATTCAATGCTTCATCCAACCAAGCTTGTGGCGTAGTACAACCCAAGAAGCCAATGACTGGCTTCATTAGTTCATCGTAATTTATATTCGACATATTTGAATCTTAAAATAGATAATTAACGTGCAGCTTTAATCACTGCTTTCATTTCTTGCACAGCTTGCGCCAAACCAACAAATACAGCATCTGCAATTAGAGAGTGACCAATATTCAATTCATGAATCTCAGGAATTTGTGCAATCGGGGTAACATTTTCTAGATTTAAGCCATGACCAGCATTCACCACCAACCCCTTTTCGGCGGCATAGCGCGAAGCTTTCACAATACGATCCAACTCATATTGCTGTGCTTCAGGCGTTTCAGCATCTGCATAAGCCCCTGTGTGAATTTCAATGGTTGGTGCTCCGCATGCAACAGCAGCATCAATTTGGGCAAAATCTGCATCAATAAAAAGCGAAACATCACAGCCTATAGCAATAAGTTCTTGTGTCGCCGCTTTTACTTCTTCAAAATGACCAAGCACATCCAGCCCACCTTCCGTGGTTACTTCTTGACGCTTTTCTGGTACAAAACACACATGCTGTGGCTGAATCTCTTTCGCAAATGCAATCATTTCAGGCGTTACAGCAAGCTCCAAATTCATACGAGTTTTTAATACTGGACGCATACGACGCACATCATCATCTTGAATGTGACGACGGTCTTCACGCAAATGCAGTGTAATTCCTTCAGCACCCGCTTGCTCACAAATTAAAGCAGCATTAACTGGGTCCGGATACGTTGTTCCACGTGCTTGTCGCAAAGTTGCAACATGGTCAATATTTACACCAAGCAAAGCAGCCATCATTTTTTCCTAATCATGTTTTAGATTGAGTGTTTTGAATCCAAAGCTGGCGACTTTTCAACGGTCGATCTCCCAACAAGGATGTAATCATTTGCCTATACAGCTTCGACAATAATTGTAACTGTTCTAGGTTAAATTCCCTACCACTTTCATAATCCTGCATACTCAGAATCTGTTCACCCAACAGCGTAGAAGATGAAGCCCGAACAGTGGGAATAAAGCCATCATTTAACTGAAAAGCATAGTTTTGATGTACTTGAATCGCCTCTTGATTTGCATCAATTGTAAAATCAAGTGGATAACCCAATTCCTCTAATAATGCATGTTCAAATTGGCGTAGGATTTGTCTTAAAAATAGTGCTGGATTAGCGTGATTATTGAGTGTTTGTAGATGCTGAATGGTTGCGGAATATTGCCGAAAAGTTTCAGGCATTTCCACTTCGAGCGGACATAAGCGTAATAAAATTTCATTTAGATAAAAACCTGAAAAAAAAGCATCGCCAAAAAAGAAAATGGGATGATGCATAATTTCCAATTTACTGAAATTTTTGAGTTCAGACTTTCCTGATGCTTGTAGACGCAACGGTTGATATTGTGGAGCTGGAGTTTGTCTTAAAATACCATCAACTCGCCCATGCTCTTGGGTAAATAAATGCACAATATGACTACGTTCACGGTATTTTCTATGGTGAATTAAATAACCATGCAGTACTTCGTTACGCATGAGAAATTAACTAATCTTTCTTATCTTTATCATTCTTTTCGCTGTCCTCATCATCCCCATCTGGGATAACAGCACCAACCACTGCTGCGGTTCCTTTCACCACGCCTTTTGTGGTTTTATAAGCAATCTTTACAGGGACAGTAACGATCTTGTAGATACAACCTTGCAAAAACAACACACAAGCTATAACTGCAAATACTTTGACCATAACACTATCCCTATAAGATTTGTTTTATGAAGACTTAGATATCACTATAACCTAAGCTTTTCAGTGCTCGCTCATCGTCAGACCAACCACCTTTCACTTTCACCCAAAGCGTTAACATGATCTTTTGTTCAAACATTTTTTCCATATCGACACGGGCATCCATACCGATTTTCTTCAATTTTGAACCTTTTTCTCCAATCACAATTGCTTTTTGTCCTGGACGATCCACAAAAATTGTCGCATCAATATAAGTACATGCAGGTTTAAGTTTGCCTGTTTTTTCATGTACAACAGCATCTTCTATACGGAATGATTCAATTTGAACCGTTAAATCATACGGAAGCTCTTCACCGAGCTGACGCATAATTTTTTCACGGATAATTTCCGAAGCCAAGAAACGCTCAGAACGATCTGTTAATTGATCCAATGAATACATTGGCGGCTGGAAAGGTAAATATTTTTCAATTGTGTCACGTAGATGCTCCAAGTTTGCCCCACGAAGTGCAGAAACTGGAACAATCTCAGCAAAATTCATTAACTTTGCACGCTCTTGAATCAAGGGTAATGCATGATTTTTATTTTCAAGTGTATCAATTTTATTGATCACTAAAATCACTGGCATTTCTGCATTTTGAAGTTTTTCCAAAACAAGTTCATCGTTTTGAGTCCACTTGTCTGCATCAAGAACAAACATGACCAAGTTTACGTCACGCAATGCAGAAGAAGCCGCACGGTTCATCATTTTATTGATGGCACGTACTTCTTTTTTATGCATCCCTGGGGTATCAACAAACACCGCCTGAGATTTTTCACGTGAATCAATACCGACAATTTTATGGCGCGTAGTTTGCGGTTTACGTGAAGTAATTGAAAGTTTTTGTCCCAGTAAGTGATTCATCAATGTAGATTTACCCACATTTGGACGACCAACAATTGCAACAAAACCACTTCTGAAATCAGAAGGAATGGTAGTGCCTTGTTCACTAAAAAACTGGCTAATTAAATCATTAGTGTCGCTTTGCGACTCGTGATCAGCATCGTTGTGATCGGAAGAATTTGACATGGCAGATTACTGCTCCAAAAGTTTTAAAATATCCGCCGCTGCAGCTTGCTCTGCAAAACGACGACTTGAACCTTCACCTTTAAATAGAGGTAAGCCCTCAACCGTACAATTCACCTTGAAATGTTGGTTAGGCGCATCCCCTTGTATATCGACCACTTCATAAATAGGAAGCGGCTTCTTACGTGCTTGCAAATATTCTTGCAATCTTGATTTAGGATCTTTCAGTTGATCTGTCGGTTCGATATGATCTAAGTAAGGTTCATACCATTTTAGCACGATACGCTCTAATACAGTTAAGTCAGCGCAATCCACATAAATTGCACCGATAATCGCTTCAACCGTATCTGCCAAGATCGACTCACGATGATGCCCACCAGACTTCAACTCACCTGTACTTAAAATTAAGCTGGTGCTGAGTTTTAAATCATTTGCGATTTTACCTAAGGCTTCTTGCCGAACTAAGGTCGCTCGCATACGCGTCAAACGACCTTCATTTTCATGTGGATAAGCATGGTACAAATAATTAGCGATAATCATTCCTAACAACGAGTCACCTAGAAACTCTAAGCGTTCGTAATTATATTTATGGCTTACCGAACGGTGCGTTAAAGCAAGCTGAAGTAACTCAGCTTGCTTAAACTGATAACCAATACGATTCACCAAGCGAATATCACTTAGTTTGGGCTGACCTTTGATCAAAACTTTTCTCAAACTTTAACACTAAATCAATATTCAGTAAGAAAGGCTTTCTTACCTCATAACTCTTTTTCACTTGCAAACCATCAATATTGGTCACTTGAGCAATGTCTTCAAATTTAATATCGCGAACATTGTTCATATCTAAACGTAGCCCCATTTCGCTTGAAAATTTCGATGGACTGGTATCAGCAGGGCTACTTTGCAGTAATTCTGTAATCTGACTATCAATCACACGATCATCCCAATAGGGTCCCCAAACTGCAATGGCAACCTTTGCTAAAAAAGCAAAGCCTATAACTGCAATTAAAATACCAATATATGATGCACCTTTTTGATTTCGACGCATTTTTTATTTTCCATTTCGGTCAATTAATCAATTTTGCCGTTACGACTAAACGACGGCAGTTTAAAGCCAGGCTCTTTATGCATCCAAACATAGAATGCTCGCCCAGTTAAGTTCTCTTCAGGTACAAATCCCCAAAAACGACTGTCAGCACTTTGATCACGATTATCCCCCATCGCAAAGTAGTGCCCTTTAGGAACTTTCACTTCCCAATATAAACCATTTTCAGTTGAGTATTTACCATTTTCAATATAATTAATAAATGGTGCTTGACGAGCAACATTCACCCCTTCCAACTCACGCATGGTAAAGGTATGTTCGCCCAAAGTTTCCTTATGATAAATAGAGGTCGGTGTATCTAAGGCATCTTTCTCACGACTAAATTCCACTGGAACTTTCGCAACTTTTTTCCCATTAATCGTTAACTGACCATGATCATAAATAATATGGTCACCTGGCAAACCCACAACACGCTTAATATAGCTAATAGTCGGTTGTGGTGGATAACGGAAGACAATAACATCGCCACGTGCTGGTTCACCAACTTCGAGAATTTTCTTATTCACAATGGGTAAACGCACACCGTAGTCAAACTTATTTACTAGAATAAAGTCACCTGTCTCTAAAGTTGGCACCATAGAGTCTGACGGAATATTAAATGGTTCGTACAAGAATGAGCGTAAAACCAAAACCACCGCCAATACAGGCCAGAAGTCATAAGCCCATGTAATAATGAAGTTTTCATTACCCCTTCCCTTAGTTTGTCTTTGTTTTAATACAAACTTATCTAGTAACCACACCAAGAAAAAAATCAGGGTGGCAGGCACGAGTATTAAATTAAAATCAAAATCCATGAGCTAAACAACCTCTAATTCTTATCTTTCTACTTTCAACACAGCCAAGAACGCTTCTTGCGGGATTTCTACACTACCCACTTGTTTCATGCGTTTCTTACCTTCTTTCTGTTTAGCAAGAAGTTTCTTCTTACGTGAAACGTCACCACCATAACATTTAGCTAATACGTTTTTACGCATCGCTTTTACAGTTGAACGCGCAATAATTTGTGCCCCAATTGCAGCTTGAATTGCGACATCAAACATTTGGCGTGGAATCAAATCCTTCATCTTTTCAACTAATGCAATGCCACGATGGCGAGCATCTTGACGGTGACAAATCATAGCCAAGGCATCTACTTTTTCACTGTTAATTAAGACATCAACCTTAACTAAAGATGAACTTTCGAAACGTACGAAGTTATAGTCTAGCGATGCAAAACCACGTGAACATGATTTAAGCTTGTCAAAGAAATCCATTACGACTTCAGCCATTGGAATTTCAAAAGTAATCGAGACTTGATTACCTAAGAATTTCATGTCCTTTTGCACACCACGACGCTCAATACATAGGGTCATCACATTACCCAAGTATTCTTGCGGTACAAGGATATGACACTCAGCAATTGGCTCACGTAAATCTTCTACCGTTGAACCATCAGGCATTTTTGATGGACTATCGATATAAATTATTTCACCCTTTTTGGTTAATGCTTCGTACACGACCGTAGGCGCAGAACTAATCAGATCAAGATCGTATTCACGTTCAAGGCGTTCTTGAACAATTTCCATATGTAACATGCCCAAGAAGCCACAGCGGAAACCAAAGCCTAAGGCATCTGAACTTTCTGGTTCAAAGAACAATGCCGAATCATTGATTTGTAATTTTTGCAATGCTTCACGGAACGGTTCAAAATCACTTGAATCAATCGGGAACAGACCTGCATAAACCTGTGGTTTAACCTTTTTGAAACCCGGTAAAGTAGCAACTTCAGGGGTTGCTGCAAGCGTGATGGTATCACCTACCGGTGCACCAAAAATATCTTTAATACCCGCAATTACAAAACCTACTTCACCAGCTTCAAGGATATCTGTTTCCGTATGCTTAGGATTAAATACACCCACTGAAGTTACTGGATGAGTTTGACCTGTCGATTTAACCAACATTTTGTCGCCCTTACGGATACGACCTTGTTTAATACGAACTAAAGATACAACGCCTAGATAGTTATCGAACCAAGAGTCAATAATTAAAGCTTGTAAAGGCGCATCACGATCACCCACAGGTGCTGGAATCACGTCTACTAAGCGTTCAAGTACACCCTCGACACCCAAGCCAGTTTTTGCAGAACAAGTTGGGGCATCCGTCGCTTCAATGCCGATAATTTCTTCAATTTCGTGAATAACGCGCTCTGGTTCTGCTTGCGGTAAATCAATTTTGTTCAAAATTGGCAAAACTTCTAAACCTTGTTCAATTGCGGTATAGCAGTTTGCAACCGATTGAGCCTCAACACCTTGTGCAGCGTCTACAACCAACAATGCACCTTCACAAGCCGCTAAAGAACGAGACACCTCATAAGAAAAGTCTACGTGTCCTGGGGTATCAATGAAGTTCAATTGATATTCTTGCCCGTTTGGATGCGTATAATATAAGGTCACAGAAGCCGCTTTAATGGTAATCCCACGTTCGCGTTCTAACTCCATTGAGTCCAAAACTTGGGCTTGCATTTCACGATCTTGTAAACCACCACACATTTGAATAAAACGGTCAGCCAAAGTTGACTTACCATGGTCAATGTGAGCAATAATCGAAAAATTTCGGATGTTATTGATATCAACGGATTTTTTAGCTTGCGCCATGAGTTACCTTAAGAAAAAAATAGTGCCAAGTACAAAGCTGAGGTACTAAGCGTAAGCGGTTAAACAAATTGCTGCCGATTATAGCAGATTGCAAAAATGAAAAAGTGATAAATTCGTTTAAACGTTCAGGTTTTTAAGCCTGTACATTTTTCAAACTTGTGCCAATCGGCTTTTAAACCATATAGCTATGTGAAAAATCTAATGGATTAATCTGATCATTTAAGGGTTGATACGCTTGCGAAAATGTCGGCGAAATACGTTTAGGTCTTCCTGTTTCAATTTCAACACATGCCCATTTAGTCTGCCCCATAAATAGCACAGCTTGATCGGCTGGTCGGTAAAAAACATATTGACGAAATAAATACATACTATTGATGTCACTTAGCCATGTACGTAAGACAATTTGGTCGTCTAATAATGCTGCTTTTCGATATTGCACATGATGCTCGACTGCAACCATGGCATGTTTGAGTTCTAAATACTGTTGAATGCCTAAACCTAGCTGATCAATATGTGCTGTTGCAACATCCTGCATCCACTGTACATAAACTACATTATTCACATGCCCCAAAACATCAATATGTTCTGGCTTTACCGTCAAATTTAAATCAAAAATCGCGCTCATTAATTTATTCGTCCTGTCCATGGTTACATTCATGTTTAAAAACCATGTATATGTTTTTCACACTTAAGCTGATTTGACTGTCCGAACATCAGTCAAAAAAGCCAGTCTAAACTGAATAGACTGGCTTTTACTAGTTCATGTCATGATTTCACATAAAACAGTTAAATACGCATCCCTAAAATAGCACGCTGTCCTTCACGAATCAGTGAAACACGCACAATGCTATCTTTCTTTAAACCTGAAACTGTTTTGATGAACTCTTTCGAATTATTGATGGTTGTATTGTTCAATTGGGTAATGACATCACCTGGTAGAATCCGTGCTTGAGACGCCACCCCACCACGCATGACGTCTTGAATCAATACACCACCTTTAATGTTCAGTTGTGCTAATTCAGCAGGTGTTAAATCACGAATTGCTACCCCAATTTTTGGCCCAGCACTTTCTGCGCCCTGATCTACTTTAGCAGGTGTATCATCTGGGGCTGTAGTTAAGGTTGCAGAAATATTACGGGTTTTATCATCACGCAATATTTCAAGTTGAATAGTTTGATTTGGTACAGAACGGTTTAAATAATTGAGGAGTTCTGAGGTCCGTGAAATCGCTGCACCATTGTATTTCAACACAATATCACCTGTTTTTAGACCTGCTTTTGCTGCGGGTGAATTTGGTGTTACATCGGTAATTAAGGCACCTTCAGGTTTTGGTAAATTGTAAGATTCTGCCAAGTTACGATCAATATCCTGCATCATAACGCCCAGATAAGAACGCGTTACTTTACCATTCTTCTTCAACTGGTCTGCAATATCCATAGCAACATCAATTGGGATAGAGAAAGACAAGCCCATATAGCCACCTGTTCCACTAAAAATACGCGAGTTGACCCCAACCACTTCGCCACGCTGATTAAATAATGGTCCACCTGAGTTACCAGGGTTTAAGGCAACATCCGTTTGAATAAATGGAACCGATGTTTCACCCATCATATTCCGCATTTTAGCACTGACAATCCCAGCAGAAGCCGAATAATCAAAGCCAAACGGCGAACCGATGGCCAATACAGGTTCACCCACTTTAAGTTGATCTACATTCCCCGTTATTAATGCAGGAAATTGATTACCTTTGACTTTGAGCAATGCCACATCAGTACGTTCATCACTACCAATGACCGTTGCATCTAGTTCACGACGATCGTTCATCATAATCGTGACTTTTGAAGCATTTTCGACTACATGATGATTCGTCAACAAATAACCATCTTTACTGATAAAAAATGCACTGCCATAAGCCGTTTTTTCTTGTGGAACTTGCTGCTGTGGAATTATGACTTGATTACCAAAAAAACGACGTAAGATCTCTGGTACTTGTTGCTGCATAATTTCTTCTTGGGTCATTTTTTTGACCACATTCACGCTCACAACCGCAGGACTAACTTGCTCAACTAAATTTGAAAAATCCACTGCTGGTGCGGCTTGAGTTTGTACTGCCACCATTGTAAAAACCGCAGCATACATTCCTTTTTGTAAATAGCCACTTTTCATAAAACTCATTCACTCAATTATTGTTACGTATTACACAAAAATTTTTTATCATAAAACTCGTTATTCTTGCGTAATAATATGTTCAATTATGTTTTAGCAAAACAAGTACTTATTTTTAGATTAAGTTATAGGAAGTTAATTGCTTTTTCTGATGAGCACTCGACTATTTTACACTTGCCTTTTATCGCAAAAAGCGTTGTCATTACCAAACTTTTTTTAAAATTAGCTGATGGAAATGTCTAATTTAAGCTCAACGCATCAATTTGATGTGATTATTGTGGGCAGTGGTGGTGCAGGTTTAAGTTTAGCACTGTCATTACCTCATCATTTCAACATTGCAGTTTTAGCAAAATCAACCCTAACCGATGCCAGCACTTATTATGCACAAGGTGGGGTTGCCGCTGTTCTGGATGAAACGGATTCCATTCAACAGCATATTGATGACACCATGATTGCAGGTGCACATTTATGTGAACTTGATGCAGTCAAACAAACCGTTGAAGGCGGCAAACCTTCTGTCGATTTCCTGCTTAATAATGGCGTGCAGTTCACTTTAGATGAACAATCGCAGTTACATTTAACCCGTGAAGGTGGTCATTCACAACGTCGTATTATTCACGCAGCCGATGCGACAGGGCGTGCAATTTCGACCACGTTGGTACAACGTGCGCAAGAAAAAGACAATATTACGATTTTTGAAAACTTTATCGCGATAGATTTAATTACTTCGCAAAAACTTGGTCTAGACGAAGCACATAATCGTGCCCTTGGTCTATACGCACTCGATGAGAAAACCGAACAAGTTCATACTTTCCTCGCACCATTTACCGCTTTGGCATGTGGCGGAGCAATGAAAGCTTATCTGTATACCTCGAATCCTGACATCGCTACTGGTGATGGGATTGCCATGGCCTATCGTGCAGGGTGCCGCGTGGCAAATATGGAATTTAACCAATTCCACCCTACTTGCTTATACCATCCGCAAGCTCGCTCATTCCTCATCACCGAAGCGATGCGTGGCGAAGGGGCTTATTTAAGATTGCCTGATGGTGAGCGTTTCATGCTGCGTTTTGATGAACGTGCTGAACTGGCTCCACGTGATATTGTTGCGCGTGCTATCGACTATGAAATTAAGCGTTTAGGTATCCGTCATGTCTGGTTAGACATTACACATAAGCCAGAAGCCTTCGTAAAAGAGCATTTCCCAACGTTGTATGCTCGTCTACTTGAATTGGGCATTGATATCACTAAGGAAATGATTCCTGTGGTGCCTGCTGCACATTACACTTGCGGTGGCGTGGTGGTTGATGAGCATAGTCAAACTGACATCCACGGTTTATACGCGATTGGTGAGACTTCTTATACAGGACTACATGGCGCTAACCGTATGGCGAGTAACTCTCTGCTCGAATGCTTCGTCTACGGCATGAGTGCTGCTGCACATATTCAATCACATTATGTTGAAAACTATCGCTCGCCTCAAGTTCCAGAATGGGATGATTCGCAAGTTATGAATCCCGATGAAGATGTCGTCATTTTGCAGAACTGGGATGAATTACGTCAAACCATGTGGAACTATGTAGGTATTGTCCGTACCACCAAACGCTTACAGCGCGCCTTACACCGTATTGAAATGCTCAAGCGTGAAATCACGGAATATTATGAAGACTATCAGGTCAGTAAAAACCTGATTGAACTGCGTAACTTGGTGTTAGTTTCAGAAATGATTGTTCGATGTGCTATGGAACGCAAAGAATCTCGCGGGCTACATTTCACTTTAGACTATCCTGAATTGGCACCCGAACTACGCAAAACAGTACTCACTCCTCCAAACTTTCAAGTTGAAACACCTTTAGTGAATGCTGAATAAAATACGGCAGGTACAGTTATTTTGAACTGTACCTGCCTTTTAAACCATCAAATTTAAATAAGTACAATAAATCAAATAAGTCGTTATATAATTGTGCGCCGAGGTGGAACAGAATATGTTCCCGTCACATGTGCTACAGGTTCATCTTCATTCACTGAATAGATCCAGACTTCGCCAACAATAAGAGATTTGCCAACTTTCATCAGTTTACATACTCCACGTAGGTCTTGCGAAGCAGCGGGTTTTCGTAAAAAGTTAATGTTCAAATTGGTGGTAACCGTTAGCCCGACAATCCCAATTTCACCCAGTATTGCAATATACAAAGCATAATCTGCAACCGTCATCATGGTCGGTCCTGAAACCGTACCACCAGGACGCAAATCTCGATCATCAATATGATAAATGACTGTTGCTGCCCGTTCCGTAATGGATTCGATCTCACATTTTTCCAAACTTTGCGGAAAATGTTGCATCAAAAACTGAATAATTTCAGCTTGTTTACTCTGCATATTCATTGCCTATTATGATCCGTCTTCCCTATTCGATCACCACTATAAAAGATTATTCAGTGATCGACACTAGGAAAATTGATCAACTATTACACCAAATATGACAAAGCTTGGGCAAAAACTTGTTCTGGTGTCTGCGTTGCATCTAAACGTTTCATACGCTCAGGTTGCTGTTCCCAAAGCATTTGATAACCTGTACGAACCTTTTCAAAGAAGCTGACTTTCTCTTGTTCAAAACGATCTAAAGCACCACGTTCACGCGCACGTGCCATGCCAGTTTCAATTGGAGCATCTAACCAGAAGGTAATATTCGGCATATGAGAGACAAAATGATCGTTTAATAAATTTAATTTAGTTTGATCCAAGCCACGCCCTGAACATTGATAAGCAAAACTTGCATCAGTAAAACGGTCACATAAAACAGTTTTACCTGCTTGCAAGGCTGGGACAATGACTTGTTGTAAATGCTGCGCACGTGCAGCATAAATCAACAATAACTCTGTATCATTTGACATTGATTCATCATGATTCACCGCTAGAAGTAGACTACGGATTTGCTCAGCCATTGGCGTTCCGCCTGGCTCACGCGTCAGAACGACATCTTTACCTTGCTGTTGAAAATGCTCATGAATTTTACGAATGAGAGTGGTTTTCCCGACACCTTCTGTGCCTTCAAAACTAATAAACATGCTTCACTCCTGCTTCGACTTTAATACGGATAAATATTCTTTGACAGCGCGATTATGCTCGTCCAAGGTTGCGCTAAATTTATGACCACCATTACCCGTAGCAACAAAATAAATCGTGTTGGAGTCATCTGGATGCATTGCTGCCTCAATTGCTTTTTTACTTGGTAAAGCAATAGGCGTTGGGGGTAAGCCACTCATGGTGTAAGTGTTATAAGCAGTCGGTGTTCTTAAATCTTGGCGGGTAATATTGCCTTTATAGCGATCTCCCATTCCGTAAATGACGGTTGGATCTGTTTGTAAACGCATACCCTTTTGCAAACGACGTACAAAGACACCTGAAACTTGCTGTAGTTCACTGTCCAAACTGGTCTCTTTTTCAATAATAGACGCCATAATCAGCGCTTCATATTTATTGTTATAGGGTAGATTCGGAGCACGATTTTCCCAAGCTTGATCGAGATTTTTCATTTGACGGCGGTACAAGTCTGTCAAAATTTTCTTGTCCGATTCACCTTTATTAAAGAAATAGGTGTCTGGTGCAAATAAACCTTCAGGATGTGAAAAAGGAATGTTCAAGGTTTGCAACATTTCAGCCTGAGGCAAGTTTGAAACCTCTTTTTTTACCAGTGGATTTTGTCGTAATTGCTCTACCAGTTGTTTAAAGGTGGTGCCTTCAATGACCAAAACACGATTCATCTGCGCATTTTCAGCGTTAGAAATAAACTCTAAAACCTGACGTACACTCATACCCTGATCAATTTCATAAACACCAGCTTTTAAGCTCTCGTGAATCATGATTTTTTGATAAAGCTTTAAAATGATAGGAAAATAAATCTTATTTTCTTTCGACAGTCGATCAATCAAACCTGAGTAACTATCCCCCTGACCAATGGCTAAAAGCTGTTTTTTCCCTTCAACTGGATAGGTCTTAAATAAACTTGACCAAAGAATACCTATGACAACAGCTAGAAATAGCCCAATAAAAATTCCCCATTTTTTAGCGGAGAATGTTGCTGTTGGTTTGCCTTTTTTAGCAGGCTTTTTTTTCGGTTTTGGTTTACTGCTCATAATAAAATTAGGCTATCTGATTCAATTCTAGGGTATTAAAAAGTTCAATGCAGGGTTCAACCATTAATGTTTGCTGATCTAACACTGTGGCAATTTTCATGGGCTGCAAGGCATTACAGAAAAATAGGCTTTGTATATTTACTATCTCTTCCGATTTCACCAAACGCTGTTCGCATGGAATATCTTGCTGCTGCATACGACGAAGAATTTCAGCACGCATGACACCATGCACGCCATTATAACGAAGTTCAGGCGTAATCCATGTGTCATTTATGCGAAAGAAACAATTACTGCTTATCCCTTCGACAACTGAGCCTTGTACATCCAACACCAAAGCCTCTAGCAACCCCTGTTGATCGGCTTCTTGTTTAAGTATGACCTGTTCTAAACGGTTTAAAGTTTTTATGCCCACCAAGTTTGGCATACTCAATCCCATAACACGCTGCAAGATACCCGACTGAATTTTCTGGTAATGAAATGTCTCAACAGTTTGTGGATAGAAGAACACCCAGACGTCAGCAACATGATCGGGCAGACTATAGCCGCGTTGTCCATCACCGCGACTAATGACAACTTTTAAAGTCCCATTTAGACACCCAAAACTTTGTTGCATTTCTACTAAAGTTTCAGCAATCAAATCTAAATTTGCATGAAGTGATAAACGTTCACATGCCAACTGTAAACGCGCGTAATGTAAGCGTTCCAGCTCAATCTGATTATTCACAATTCGTGCAGTCGTAAAGCAGCCATCGCCATAATGAAAAGCACGATCAAGTAAGGTGACGTTCGTAACTTCCTGTGCATTCTTAAAACAAAGCATAACTACCCCCAAAGATCCTGTTGTAGTTTAGGGACTAGATTATCTAACTTATTTCTTTTTTATTCATATCAAATTCGTTTTTTATTATTTTTTTTGCAAAAAACACAACGCTATTCTTTGCTCATGTTAACGAACATTTAGAATTATTGAGGTCTGAAAATGCGTTTTTCTACACTTAAACTCGGGGTTGTTGCTGCACTCATTTCAATTACAGCAGTACATGCTTCGGCAAAGGATTTCCTAAATGTGTCTTATGATCCGACACGTGAACTCTATGAAGACTTTAACAAACAGTTTGGACAATATTGGAAAAGCCGTACAGGTCAAGACATTAACTTCAAACAATCTCATGGCGGTTCAGGCAAACAAGCACGTGCCGTTATTGATGGCTTAGATGCCGACGTTGTTACGTTAGCTTTGGCAGCCGATATTGATGCGATTGCAGACAAAACCAACTTACTCCCGAAAGATTGGCAAAAGAAATTCCCACAAAACTCGACCCCTTACACATCAACTATCGTGTTTTTGGTTCGTAAAGGCAACCCTAAAGGAATCAAAGATTGGGGCGATTTGGTTAAGCCAGGTGTAGACATTATTACACCGAACCCAAAAACCTCTGGTGGTGCACGTTGGAACTATTTAGGGGCATGGGCATGGGCTAAACACAAATATGGTTCTGATGCCAAAGCACAAGAGTTTGTTCGTCAAATTTACAAACAAACCAAAGTACTCGACTCAGGTGCCCGTGGTGCCACAACAACTTTTGCTGAGCGCGGAATCGGAGATGTATTACTGGCTTGGGAAAATGAAGCTCACCTCGCTGTACGTGAACAACCCGGTAAATTTGAGATTATCACACCATCTTTATCTATTTTAGCGGAACCTCCTGTTGCGATTGTTGAAAAGAATGCGCAAAAAGATGGCAATTTAAATCTTGCGAAAGGTTATCTGAACTTCCTGTATTCACCTCAAGGACAAGAAATCGCAGCGAAGAACTATTACCGTCCACGTAATGCAAGCGTACTGAAAAAATACTCAACAACCTTCAAACCATTAAAACTGGTGACAATTGATAAAGAATTTGGTGGTTGGAGCAAAGTGCAAAAACAGCATTTTGACAACGGCGGTATTTTCGATCAAATCGTGAAAATCAATAGCGCAAAATAAACCGTTATTTTAATTACACAGGAGCAACGTCATGATTCATACCGTAATCGTACCGGGTGTAGGTGGTAGTGAAGCACAACACTGGCAATCTTGGTTGCAACGTAACCTCATGTCTAGCTCCCGTGTAAATCAGACTGACTGGAACCAACCTGTCCTTAATCACTGGGTAGAGCAATTTACGAAAACTCTGCGCCCTCTTCAAAGTGATGTACAAATCGTCGCACATAGCTTTGGCTGTTTAACGACAGTGGCGGCATTAGCATTGCATCCTGAGCTAAACAAGCATGTGAAAAAGTTGATTTTAGTTGCACCTGCCAATCCTGCCCGATTTGGCGAAGCGGGTTTCGCACGTGACAGTAAAACTGATTATCAAGCATTCTTTCACCAATTGAAGATTCAGGTGCCTACAACCTTGCTCATTAGTGAAAATGATCCATGGTTAAGCTTTGAAGATGCGCAACAGTTGGCACGTAGCTGGAAGCTGCAACCAGTGAATTTAGGTCAAGTGGGACATATTAATGTTGCATCAGGTTTTGGACCATTTCCTGAAATTTATGACTACCTGATTCCTGAACGCTCAATGTCTCGAATGCGTCTGTCTGATGATTATCCACATTTTCTGAACTATGCACTCTAGGGTCTGCATAATTTAATTTACTGATTATTTTACTGATTTTATTTGATCAGTATTCTCACATTTTGAGGAATTGTCATGTCGCAGCGATCCCGAGTGCTGCCAGGGTTTGGACTTTCGCTAGGTTTTACCCTCGCCTATTTATCTTTAATTGTACTGATTCCACTTTCAGCAGTTTTTATTCGATCTCTAGATATTGGTTGGTCTGGCTTATGGGAAATTTTAAGTTCTGAACGTATCTTAAAAGCCTTGCAACTCAGCTTTACTACTGCACTCTTAGCAGCGATCATTAATGTTGTTTTTGGCTTATTACTGGCATGGTGCTTGGTTCGTTATCGTTTTCCTGGTAAACGCATTGTCGATGCCTTGGTCGATTTGCCTTTTGCCTTACCCACTGCGGTGGCTGGTATCGCGTTAACTTCACTTTATGCACCTACAGGTTGGGTTGGACAATATCTCGATCCTTTAGGTATTCAAGTGGCATATACCCCTATCGGGATTACGCTTGCGCTTATTTTTATTGGCATTCCTTTTGTAGTTCGTACTGTTCAACCTGTATTAAGTGACCTAGAAACAGAACTCGAAGAGGCAGCATCTGCATTAGGCGCGAATCGTCTGCAAATTGTGACTAAAATTATTTTACCCATTTTATTCCCTGCGCTACTCACAGGTTTTGCTTTGGCATTTGCACGTGGTGTTGGCGAATATGGCTCTGTCATTTTTATTGCTGGTAATCAACCGTTCAAAACTGAAATTGCACCCCTCATGATTATCTCTCGTTTGGAAGAATATGATTATGCTGGTGCAACCACCATTGCTGTGGTCATGCTGTTAATTTCATTTGCACTACTCTTTTTAATTAACTTATTACAAGCATGGGCAAGTCGTCGTACAGGGAGAAATGCAATATGAGCTTAGTTACCAACAGCAATGCCTTTGCTGAACGCCTACAGTCTCGTGACGCCACTCGTGAACCTGTTTGGGTCCGTTACACTTTACTGAGCATTGCCTTAATTTTTTTCTTAAGCTGTTTAATTCTTCCGCTTATTCTGGTTTTTGTAGAAGCCTTTAAGCAAGGGATTGCAGTTTATATTCAGGCTCTAGTCGATCCAGACACTTTGTCTGCGGTCAAACTTACCTTACTTACAGCGGCAATTGCAGTTCCATTAAATGTAGTGTTTGGCGTAGCGGCAGCATGGTCGGTCGCTAAGTTTAATTTCCGTGGAAAATCTATTTTAACCACCTTAATTGATCTGCCATTTTCTGTTTCACCCGTTATTGCAGGTTTAATGCTGGCACTAATTTTTGGTACGCAAGGTTGGATAGGGAATTGGTTACTCGACCATGACATCAAAATTCTGTATGCAGTCCCAGCGATTGTACTTGCAACTGTCTTTATTACCGTTCCTTTTGTGGCACGTGAGCTTATTCCGCTTATGGAAGCACAAGGTACTGAGGAAGAAGAAGCTGCAATGGTTCTCGGCGCTTCAGGTTGGCAAACCTTCTGGAAAGTCACCCTGCCAAACATTAAATGGGGTCTGATTTACGGTGTAATTCTGTGTAATGCACGGGCTATGGGTGAGTTTGGCGCGGTATCTGTAGTTTCAGGACACATTCGTGGAGAAACCAACACCTTACCCTTGCATGTCGAAATTCTTTATAACGAGTACACCTTTAGTGCGGCTTTTGCAGTGTCCTCCTTATTGGCTCTATTGGCGATTGTTACCTTGATTTTGAAAACTTGGGTTGAATATCGTCAGGAAAAGCAAAACAAAAGTAACAGCAGTTCAAGTCTTTAAATAGGAATGTCCCCATGAGTATTCAAGTCAAAAACATTGAAAAGAACTTTGGTGCATTCCATGCACTTAAAAATATTTCTTTAGATTTCCCAGAAGGTCAATTGGTGGCTTTGCTTGGTCCTTCAGGTTGCGGTAAAACCACCCTGCTCCGTATTATTGCGGGTTTAGAATCGGCAGATGGTGGACAGGTGATTTTAGAAGGTCAAGATGCCACTGATGTACATGTCCGAGAGCGTCAAGTTGGCTTTGTATTCCAACACTATGCCCTATTCCGTCATATGACTGTCTTTGACAATATTGCCTTTGGTTTACGAGTTCGTCCACGTGCAACACGCCCTTCGGAAGCAGAAATTAAAAAACGTGTTACCCGTTTACTGGATTTGGTTCAGCTTGGTTTCTTATCAGACCGCTATCCTGCTCAACTTTCAGGTGGACAACGTCAACGTATTGCCTTGGCCCGTGCCTTAGCGGTTGAGCCACGAGTATTGTTGCTGGATGAACCTTTTGGTGCACTCGATGCCAAAGTACGTAAAGAACTACGTCGTTGGTTACGTACCTTACATGACGAATTGCACATTACTTCAATTTTCGTGACGCACGATCAGGAAGAGGCGCTAGAAGTTGCCGATCAAATTGTGGTAATGAACAAAGGCAATGTCGAACAGATTGGTTCGCCTCGCGAAGTCTACGAAAAACCTGCCACACCGTTTGTCTTTGACTTTTTAGGTCAAGCCAACCGATTTGAAGGTCACAATCATCAAGGCATTATTCAATTGGGTGAAGACCGTATTCAGTTAGATGCTGCTCAACATGTGCCACATGGCAATGTCATTGCCTTTGCACGTCCGAATGAATTACGCATTCATACCCAACCCCAAGACAATGCAATTCAAGCCACATTCTTACGTGAAATTTGGATTGCAGGCAAAGTCTTGGCCGAGTTACAAGACCGTCAGGGCAACCTGATTGAAATCACACTCAGCCCAGAAGAGTCAAAATTACACCAATTTAGACCAAATCAAACTGTTTGGTTGAGTGCAACTGCATTACACTTATTCGAAAATCAAGTCGCATAGAGACATAGAGGTGAGGCATCAACACCTCACCCGCTTTAAGGTATAGAGAAATGAATTTCCAACAACTCAGAATTATTCGAGAAACAGTGCGACAGAACTTCAACTTGACCGAAGCATCTGCTGCCTTATATACCTCTCAATCTGGGGTAAGTAAACATATTAAAGACTTAGAAGATGAATTAGGGGTTCAATTATTCATTCGTAAGGGTAAACGTCTACTGGGATTAACAGAACCAGGACAAGCCTTACTCGGCATTGTGGAGCGGATGTTGGTCGATGCCGATAATATTAAACGTTTAGCCGACGATTTTAATAAAGTAGATGAAGGGACTTTGACCATTGCTACTACGCACACCCAAGCGCGTTATGTCCTGCCGCCAATTGTGAACTTATTTAAAAAAGAATTTCCTAAAGTTCACCTTATTTTGCAACAAGCCAGCCCTGTTGAAATTACGGAAATGTTGTTACAAGGCGAAGCGGATATCGGTATTGCTACAGAATCTTTGACTACTGAAGATAATTTGGCCAGTGTGCCATTTTATAACTGGCAGCACTGCATTATTACCCCACAACAACATGAGCTAGCGCAAAAAGAAAACATTGAATTGGCTGATTTAGCACATTACCCATTAATTACTTATCACGGTGGTTTCACGGGTCGTTCTAAAATTGATAAAGCATTTGAAGATGCCCATATCGATGTCGATATTGTCATGTCTGCACTGGATGCCGATGTCATCAAAACCTATGTTGAACTCGGTATGGGCGTTGGTATTGTCAATAATGTTGCTTACGACGCTGAGCGTGATTATCGCTTAAAGCAAATTCAAACTGATATTTTTGGTGTAAACACCACATGGCTTGCAGTACGTAAAGGGCATTTACTGCGTGGTTATGGTTATGAGTTTATTTCACTTTGCTCACCAGAAACTGATATTAAAGCTTTGAAAAAAGTCGCATATCCTGAAGAATAACTATCAACATGGAGGTAATGCACTGTATTACCTCCATGTTATCAACTCAACACTACAATGCTCAAATGTGCTATTCACAAAAATGTGAATGACATAAACCTCTTGCTTCACTCTGTAGAATTCCACACAATAACAATCACTCGCACACCAAAACAAAACCTCTTTTTATAATAATTCAGAGTATTTTAATATGTGGGTGATCCGAACATTTACATCTATAGTTATTTTTATTCCCCCCACATTGCAAGCGGGTGGCATGGAGTTGTCTGGTCAATCCATTTGGCCTTTTTTTGAAAAAGGCAATTATGCCGAATTAACCTTCGCCCGTTTAAATGCAGATATTTCAGGTCAAGTCCAAAATCAAGCTGAATTGGCTGAAATTGGGGTCACTGACTTTTCCACTGGAAACTTTGTGGAAAACCGTAATTTTGTACAGGCTGCTTTAAAATTTCAGCCTCATCCGAAAGTTTCATTCGGTCTCATCTTTGATCAACCCTTTGGTGTCGATATCCAATACCTTTATCGCCCCAATACCGTGATTGGACCGATTGAGATTGAAGCTACAGATATCAATTTTGACAGTCACAATATAACTAGCCTATTTGGCTATCAGCCTAATCCTTCGTGGCAAATTTATGCAGGTCTCGGCATACAAAGCTTTGAAGGCAACTTAGATGTGTTTGGACAAAGTTTCTATTTTTTAAATGGATACCGCGCCGAGTTTGAAAAGGATCATGCCCTAGGTTGGCTTGCAGGTCTAAGTTATCAAATTCCAAAATACGCATTACGCAGTAGCCTAACCTATCGCTCGGCAATTAAACATCAAGTGCATGTAAATGAATCAATTCAGAACCAGCCTATTCACTTGACGACAGCAAAGAAAACTACAATAGAAACACCCTCTTCAGTCAATCTGGATTTCCAAACAGGACTTTCACCCCAAAATCTGTTGTATGCTTCACTGCGCTGGGTGAATTGGAGTGACTACATCATTCAGCCGACTCAGTTTGCCGCCATTATTGAAAGTGCAGCGCAATATGCCCCTGAAATTGCTTCTTTTAACATGATTCAATATCAAGAAGATCAATGGTCTGGAAAAATTGGCATTGCGCATCAATTCAGTTCGCGCTGGGTCTCTACTCTTGATATGAGCTGGGACTCAGGGAACGGTAATACAGCTTCGACCTTAAGTCCTGTCGACGGTTACTATGGAGTTGGTCTAGGCGCCCTCTATTACTGGCAACCTCAGTCCTTCTTTGCTTTAGGAACACAGTATTTACGCTTTAACAAAGCCAAAACTGTAGCGCATGCGGGAGAGAACACCAAACTTGCTACTTTATATTCAGTGAATCAAAATGATGCATGGGTATTTGGTGGAAAAATCGGACATCACTTTTAGCTGATATTGTATGAATGTATAAAAAACGGGCATTTAGCCCGTTTTTCTAGAATAAGATTATCTCTTAGAAGTGATAACTTACACCGAGTTTCGCCACTGGCATCCACTCATATTTATCGTCATTTTCGACATTACGTTCGTGTTCAGCCAATAACGCCTGATCCGCTGCTGTACCACCGACACCTGTCAGTCTAGCTTGTGGATTACCTGTGTAGTAAGCACCTACCTCACCAAACACACCAACCTTGTCATTGATTTTAGGTGCAAAACCAAGACCTAAGTAAGGTGCAATGTCATTGTTATAGCTAACTTTACCTGTCACAGACTCAAAACTGGTTGGAGTCCCATCAATCTCGATATTACCGCTACCTGCTTTAGATTTGAGCGTATATTCACTATCGACATAACCCACACCTGCTGCCATATAGAGTGAATTTGCCCACATGTTCGAGCTTGTGCCCCAAGGACGTACTTCAGCATTTAAATATGTAAGGTTATTCTTCATGTCCATGTCGTATTTTACGCCATCAACAGACAAGTCATCTGACCAAGAAACATCACCACCATTGTAACCTAGAGTTACGCCAACATACGGGTTCGCGGTCCAAGTGACTGCGCCACCGTATCCAGTCGTTCCTGCTTCAGCACGCACAGAAGTAGGAATAAGCTGATTAGAAACACGACCATCATTAATTACAGGTTCTTCTGCCATTGCAGTCCCTGCAAAAGCGGTCATTGTTGTTGCAATTGCAATTAAACTTAATTTTTTCATTGCTGGTCTCCTCAGAAGATTAAACTTTTAATCGTGAAGTTGTTTTGATGAACTCATGCTAGACCAGAACATCGGTGCTTTTTATGAACGATTTGCTTAGTTTTTGTTAACTTTTGATACATATTTCATAAAATATAGTTTGCAAACACTTATTTGTTTAAAAACTTATACAATTTAACATAGGTTTTTACTGAACTATCTTAATTATTAATTCCGATGCTAAGACGATTTTTCATCTATTTTTGGGCAAATATAGTGTAAAATCTTCAAAATTTTTTTGGAAGGAAGATCATGTCTCAGCTTTCGACAATTATCGAACAAGCCTTTGAAGACCGTGCTAATTTCACAGCAGCAGACTGTTCTGCTGAAATTCGTGACGCTGTAGAACAAGCGATTGCAGGTTTAGATAATGGCTCATTACGCGTAGCTGAAAAAATCGACGGCGAATGGGTTGTTCACCAATGGCTTAAAAAAGCAGTGTTGTTATCATTCAAATTAAACGACAACAAGCCAATTGAGTCTTGTGATCTTCGTTTCTACGACAAAGTTGACACTAAATTCTCTGGTTGGACTGAAGAACAATTCAAAGCTGCGGGCGTACGTGTTGTACCACCAGCTGTTGCACGTAAAGGCAGCTTCCAAGCAAAAAATGTGGTGTTGATGCCATCTTATGTCAACATTGGTGCTTATGTAGATGAAGGCACAATGGTTGATACATGGGCAACTGTAGGTTCATGTGCACAAATTGGTAAAAACGTTCACTTGTCTGGTGGCGTAGGTATCGGTGGCGTACTCGAACCATTACAAGCAAACCCAACCATTATTGAAGACAACTGCTTCATCGGTGCACGTTCTGAAATCGTTGAAGGTGTGATTGTTGAAGAAGGTTCTGTCATTTCAATGGGCGTATTCATTGGTCAATCAACCAAGATTTATGACCGTGAAACTGGTGAAATCCACTACGGCCGCGTACCAGCAGGTTCCGTGGTTGTTTCTGGTAGCCTTCCTTCTAAATGCGGTACTTACAGCTTATACGCTGCAATTATCGTGAAAAAAGTTGACGCGAAAACTCGTGCTAAAACGAGCTTGAACGAATTATTACGCGAAGACTAATTTTTCAAACTGCTTTTCGGTCTCTACGGTCAGGTATGGTCGTAGAGATTTTTATTTTTCTATCTTGTGGTTATCTTGTGCTATGAATACTCTCCGATCTTCAGCTATTCCTGTTTCTGATCCGGCTGCGGGCTTACGCATCACGGAGATTTTCTATTCATTACAAGGTGAAGCCAATACAGCAGGACTGCCAACGGTATTTATCCGTTTAACAGGTTGTCCACTACGCTGTACCTATTGTGATACCACT
Source organism: Acinetobacter tandoii (assembly GCF_008867985.1). NCBI lineage: Bacteria > Pseudomonadati > Pseudomonadota > Gammaproteobacteria > Moraxellales > Moraxellaceae > Acinetobacter > Acinetobacter tandoii. The sequence continues at coordinate 291,014 of NZ_VXLD01000001.1, read as the reverse complement.
TACTCTTTTGAAGGTGGTGAACGCCAATCGCTTGATCAAATTATTCAAACCACACTCGATTTTAAAACTCCGTATGTCTGCGTGACAGGTGGTGAACCCCTCGCACAGCCGAATGCCTTACCGTTAATGCAACGTCTAGCAGATCTGGGCTGTGAAGTATCTTTAGAAACCAGTGGTGCTTTAGATGTGTCTAAAGTTGACCCTCGTATTTCTAAAGTTTTAGACCTTAAAACTCCAACTTCGGGTGAAGAACAACGTAATTTGCTCAGCAATCTAGATCATCTTACTCAACATGATCAGATTAAGTTCGTGATTTGCAACCGTGAAGATTATGAGTGGTCAAAACTACAGGTCGCACAATACCAACTACAAGATAAAGTCAGTACCGTTTGGTTCTCCCCTGCTTTTGCTGTAGAAAAAGGTGCTGTGCGCTTACCACAACTTGCGCGTGATTTAGCGCAATGGATTTTAGAAGACCATCTCCCTGTTCGCTTCCAATTACAGTTACATAAATTGTTATGGAACGATGAAACTGGTCGTTAATTGCTTTTAAATATTTTGGAGATTTGCATATGCGCCCTCGTGCCATAGTCTTGTTATCAGGCGGCTTAGACTCAACTACTTGTTTAGCTTGGGCGCAAGCACGTTATGAATGTATGGCTATTAGTTTTATGTATGGTCAACGCTCTACCACAGAGTTAGATGCTGCAAAAGCCCTAACACAACGTGTTGGTGTTGAACATCGTATTATTAATATTGATTTAGGTAACTTAGGTGGTTCTGCTTTAACAGACCATAGCATTGATGTACCAGAACAACTCCAAGAGGGTATTCCTGTAACTTATGTTCCAGCACGTAACACCATTTTCTTATCTTATGCTTTAGCAGCAGCAGAAGTTTTTGGTGCAGAAGCCATTGTGATTGGTATCAATGCTGTTGATTATTCAGGTTATCCTGACTGTCGACCAGAATATATTGAAGCTTTTGCCAACATGGCACGCTTGGCAACCAAGGTGGGTGTTGAAGGAAAACCTCTTAAATTTGAAACACCTCTGTTACATTTATCCAAAGCAAATATCATTCGCTTAGGTATAGAACATGGCGTAGACTATAGTCAAACGGTGTCTTGCTACCAAGCAGATGACCAAGGACGTGCTTGTGGTAAATGCGACAGCTGCCGCTTACGCAAACAAGGCTTTGAAGATGCAGGCGTAGCAGACCCAACACGTTACATACCGTAATTACAGGGTACAGTTTATGAAAAATTTAAAATCAAACATTATTCTTTCTACATTGGTTTCTGCAGCTGCATTGTTCGCAACAGCTTCACATGCTGCTGAGTCAAACAAATTACAAGAAGCCTATAAAAGCACCAATGTAAAAGCTGCGTTAATTAATGTTTGTAAAGAAGAAACAGCTAAAGGTAATAAATTATCTAGCGCTGAAGTAAGCAAATACTGTACTTGTGCAGTCGAGGCAGATGGTAAATTGACCAATGCTCAAAAATGGGAAATTCAAAGCGCAATTAACCAAAAGAAAAGTCCAAGCACCTTGGCTTTTGTTCAAAAGCAGAATAAAGATTTACAAGCCTGCTTTGGCCCTCAGTTAACGACAAAATTAAAGTCATTAACTGAAGCGGCAGTGAAAAACGCGCAAGCGAAAAAATAATTCGCTCAATATGAATGAAGCCTGCTTTATGCAGGCTTTTTCTATGTCACAAAATTGATAGAACTTGAAACTATGTGCAATGAATGGAATACAAACGCTCAAGGTCAAAAATTTGTTGCGTCCTATAGTGGAGGTAAAGACAGCAGCCTCGCCCTCTATCAAGCCATGCAAATGGGTGAAGCCGTTGCACTAATAGTGATGCTTGAAGAACAAGGCTTAAAGTCACGCTCACATGGGATGTCACTCGACATTATTCATGCACAGGCCAATGCCATTGGATTACCTATTTTTACGGCTTCCGCCACTTGGCAAGATTATGAAAGTCATTTTATTCAACTGCTACAAAAAGCCCAAATCTTAGGCGCAGAAACGTTGGTTACAGGCGATATTGACTTAATGGCACATGCAGAATGGAACCAATCTGTTTGCGATAAAAGTCAGCTCAGTTTATGTATGCCACTTTGGCAACGTCCACGTTTAGACATTGTGCAGGAATTTATTTCACTAGGGTTTCAAAGCATTATTGTGACAGTCAATCTGAACTTAGGCATGAAAATTGAAGATCTGGGACAAATTCTGACACTGGACTATATACAAGAGCTTGTAGCCAGAGGGATTGACCCTTGCGGAGAAGCGGGTGAGTTTCACACGACAGTGATTAATGGCCCAATTTTTAAACATGCACTCAACATTATGAAAGGTGATATTCTCTATCACGAAAATTACGCCTTTTTACCCCTTGAACTAGAACAACACCAGATTGAAGGATGAACCATGACAGAGACAATTCAACTTCCAAATCAAACTTTCCCTACCACTACAGGCGAAATCAACTTAACTGAAGTACCTAGTGAATGGTTAATTGTTTATTTCTACCCGAAAGATTCAACACCAGGTTGTACCACACAGGCCGTTGGTTTTTCATGTTTAAAAGACCAGTTTGATGCACTGAAAACTACGATCATTGGTGTTTCACGTGATTCGGTTAAAGCCCATCAAAACTTTACCGAAAAACAGGCGTTAACCATTAATTTAATCAGTGATAAAGAAGAAGTTCTGTGCAAACACTTCGATGTAATTAAAGAAAAGAATATGTATGGCAAACAAGTCATGGGCATTGAACGCTCTACGTTCATTTTCCATCAAGGCAAACTCGTAAAAGAATATCGTAAAGTCAAAGCTGCGGGACATGCAGAACAAGTTCTTGCTGATTTAAAAGCTTTACAAGCTTAATCAATAGAGCCGCTGTAATGATTACTCAACTCAGCGGCTTTTATCATTAAGTATTTAAAATTAAAGACAGTGCGATACCCCACATAATCAAAGCAATTAAACCATCCAAAACTCTCCATGCTTTAGGATTTTCAAAAACTGGTGTTAATAGTCGTGCCCCATATCCTAAACTGAAAAAGAATAACCATGATGCAGTCATAGTGCCCAGTGCAAAATAGAGTTTACTCTGCTCAAATTGGGTTGAGATTGAACCAATCAGTACCACTGTATCCAAATAAACATGTGGGTTTAGCCAAGTTAATGCTAAACATACCAACAAGATCTGACCTAAATTAGTTTCATTTTGCTGCGCTGCATGCAACCCCTGATTCGATTTAAAAGCTGCTAACAAATGTTGAAAGCCATACCAAAATAAAAATAATGCACCTGCCCACTTTGCCATTCCGAGTACAGACGGGTAATGCTGAAGCACCACAGAAAAACCTGTGATTCCTAATAAAATTAAAATTGAATCGGACAGCGCACAAACAAAGCAGACCCAAAATACAGATTGTTGTTTTAAGCCCTGTTTTAAAACAAAAGCATTTTGCGCTCCAATCGCTACAATCAGACTAAAACCAATCGCGATGCCCTGTAAATACGTTTGTAACATGACTTTTTCAACTCTATTTTTGCTCCATCGCATTATCAATCATTTTTTATTTAACTAAATAAAACTAAAAAAATATCAATTTAACTCAATTTATCTTAGATTATAGCCTTAGCTTATTCATGAATAAAACTGAGCCCTTCCATGCTAAATAGTAAACAATGTGATGCATTTTTAGCTGTCGCTGAAACAGGCAGTTTTGATTTGGCCGCCGAACGCTTATGCATTACGGCTTCGGCAGTCACCATGCGCGTACAGAGTTTAGAAAAATCTTTGGGGCATTTGTTGATTGTACGTGAGCGTCCTTGCCGTGCCACTCAGGCAGGCCTATCTTTATTGCACTATTTGCAGCACAGTAGATTACTTGAACAAAATTTAATGCAAAATTTGACGGGTAAATCCGCAGAATCTGCATTTTATCAAATCAATATTGCTACCAATGCTGACTCCCTTGCCACTTGGTTATTACCCTTGCTCAAGCAAAACTTAATTGAAAACAAAATTGTGCTGCAATTTCAAGTTGATGATCAGTCACATACACATCACTTACTTGAAGCAGGGCTAGTGAATGCGTGCTTAACCACTGAACCTAAGCCAATGAAAGGATGTATCGCAGCCTATTTAGGTAAAATGCATTATCGCTTTGTTGCAACACCACAATTTAAACAACAATGGTTTAAACAAGGGGTAAATCGAGAGACTTTACGTCTTGCTCCTGCCCTGATTTACAACGAAAAAGATTTCATGCATACAGGCTTTATCCAGCAAAAATTTGGACTTAACCCAACCCAATACCCCCATTTTTTTATTCCCTGTTCGACTGCATTCGTAGATGCAACTGTAATGGGTTTAGGGTATAGCTGGCTTCCAGACTATCAAGCAAATCCATATTTACAGTCGGGCAAACTCATCGAAGTTTCAGAAGATTTAAGCATCGACTTAGCGCTCTATTGGCATCATTGGAAACAACAATCGGCTCAACTTGAGCAACTGACACAGCTCTTGACCCAAAAAGCTCAGGAGCTTCTGAATTAATTCAGTCGCTTTTTTTCCATTGCCCAATCACCTGAATCTTTACTTTTTCACCAACACCACCGAAAGCTTTTTTCATGCCAAAATCGCTGCGGCGGATTAGGGTATACGCTTCGACATCTAACAGATCTGAATTATTCGAATTTGGAACTAATTTGGCATTAAACGAAATTGGACGGGTCACGTCTCTTAAGGTCAAATTGCCGAGAATCTGATAACGATGATCTCCAAGTGCTTTAAATTGAGTGCTGGTAAATGTCGCTGTTTTATATTTTTCTACATAAAATAGGTCTGGGCCCAAAACCATCTGTTTGAATGAGGGTTTATTTAAGTCGATACTGATGATATCAAGTATCACCTCGGCTGTGGCTTGTTCAGGTTGTTGTGGATTAAACTGTAGGCTGGATTGGACTTTTTCAAACTGACCTTTCACAAAAGTCATGCCAAATGTATCTATATGAAAACCAACTTCAGAATGGGGGGTTAAATGCCACGAACTTGCCCGAACAGATTGCATAGACATAAGTATGGCAAGTACATAACCGCACCTAGAAAACCAAAATAGAAATGAAGTTCCATAAGGTTCAACGTGACATATCATATCCATTCCCTCATACGAGGTGATGAAAATATAGTTTACTCAAGATTAGTTTTGTCTTGGGTCTGGTATTTGTGTTGTAATTGTTGATAGATCACGCTTTGCATAAAGTTTTGTAAAAATGCAATCGTGCCTTGCGGGAAAGTCTCTTCCCAAATTTCACCACGATAAAAAGCTTCGCGCATCGGTGTTGCAGACATCGCACCTTCTAAACTATCAATTTCAACCATTTCCCATTCTGGAAAAAGTTCTAAATAATAAGAAGATTCATCTTTAAAATGCCCAATCAACCCCACTTTATGTTCAGGTTTTACCACAGTTGCCACTAAGCTTTTGACCAAATTCACCCATTTTTTATCATTATAAACATCAACAACATGTACAAAATGAATTCGCGCTGCATCTTCCGCAGAGAAGTTCGACAAAATCATCTGTTCACGTTCTTGAGCGGTAAATGGGTTTTTAATATTCCGTTCCATCTGCGCCGAACCCAATGCCAAAATAACATGGTCGCTCAACTCCAATGCAATTTGAATGGTTCGCATATGTGCCAGGTGAAAGGGCTGAAAACGACCAATAAATACCAGATAATCAAATGTATGTTTCATAGAGAATGAACTTTTTTATGAACTCATCAGTAGCAGCGTTATTGTTTAAGATACGACATAATGGCTCATAAAATTTAACTTAACTAAATTTTAAAGCAAGGATAGTACGATGACACTCAGTTGTATTCAACAACCACATGAACATTTAAATGCAAATTTAGACAACGGTATTTTGACTTTAGCCATTAACCGTCCAAAAGCAAAAAATGCATTGTATGGTGAATTGTATTTATGGATTGCTCAAGCCCTTGATGAAGCGGATCAATCTAAAGATGTACGCGTGGTGATTTTACGAGGTGAAGATGCCGATTTCACTGCGGGAAATGACATGCAAGACTTTATGCAATTCATTCAATCCCCATTACAAGGTAAAGCTGGCGATGCACCGCCATTTGTGGTGTTAAAAGCAGCAGCACGTTTCTCTAAACCATTAATTGCTGCGGTGCGTGGTGTAGCGATTGGTATTGGCGTGACTATTTTGCTTCATGCTGATCTTGTGTATAGCGACCAAACTGCTTTATTCCAAATTCCATTTGTGAGTCTTGGACTTTCACCTGAAGGTGCAGCCAGCCAATTACTGATTCAACAAGCGGGCTACCACAAAGCGGCTGAATTATTATTTACTGCCCAAAAATTTAACAGCGAAAAAGCCGTTGCTGCGGGTCTAGTCAACAGCATTGAAGAAGATGTTTATGCAGCTGCACTCAAGCAAGCGCAAATTTTAGCTGCACTACCTTTGGCATCTTTACGTCAAACCAAGGCACTCATGAAACATAATCTAGACAGCATTGTGGACTGTATTGACCATGAAGCCGAGATTTTCATGAAACGGGTATCTTCACCAGAAATGGCTGAAGCCGTTGCTGCATTTATGCAAAAGCGTAGACCTGATTTTTCTCAATTTAACTAATTGAGTATCAAAAGGGGCATTTTGCCCCTTTTGTTTTAGCTCACTGAAATACAACAACAGGGTCACTACACCCGATATATCCTAAAGCCACAACATTTAAAATTTATAAATCTCATGACAAATACCAACCAACCTAACTTCATTACAGATGAATCAGGTAAATCTCGTTACTACGAGCCTGCCCCGCAAGATATTGATGTTGCTAATTTCCGTAAGGTCATTGAAAGCCGCCGTTCAGTACGTAAATTTACTGATCGCACAATTCCTAGCGACGTTTTGGATGCCTGTTTAGATTTAGCGCTGCTCGCGCCCAACTCATCCAATTTACAACCGTGGACTTTTTATGTCGTACAAAGCCCGAGCAAGAAAAAGCAATTGATAAAAGCCTGCCTAAACCAATTGGCAGCAAAAACCGCGGCTGAACTGATTGTCTGTATTGCACGTACGGACCGTTTGGATGATATGGCAAAACGCAACATCAGTGAATTTCCGTTCCCCGAAACGCCACCCGCGGTACAAAAATATTATCGCGTCATTCCCTATAACTACAAAACAGGCTATTTCAATGCGTTAGGCAACGTCAAAAAAGTCGCATTCAAATTGGTTCGAACATTTGATAAGCAATTGCCTGTTACTGCTTTTAACTCTGCCGATGCTAAATTATGGGCAAGTAAAACCACAGCGTTGGCGTGTGAAAATCTGGTTTTGGCTTTGCGTGCCTATGGGTTTGATAGCTGCATGATGGAAGGTTTTGATGAGCCAATGGTTCGAAAAATCTTAAAACTAAATGACCAGCAATATCCTGTCATGGTCATTGCAGCAGGCGAACGTGCGAAAGACGGCGTGTTTTTCCCACAATACCGTTTTGATCGTGAGTTATTTATTCAGAAGGTTTAACGATTTTTCTAGATGGAATCTTTTCAATAAGATTCTAGTTAATAGAATAACCTTCGGTTCGGCCTACTTTTCTTTTGGGAAAAGTAGGCAAAACCTGAGGTGCGACTATAGCAGCGCAAGATCTGCAAAACTCGGCTAATACCGTTTGCATTTCAATGCATCGCAGAACCATTTTTTTCATAATTCGTCCTGTCTCAAACAATTGCAGATGAAATTTCCGTGTATCTAATTTTCAGTTTGTAAAAGCTATTTGGGCTAAATATCCAAGATTTGAATAAACTCAAAAGCTGGTTCTTCATAAGGATGACTGGTTTTAAGCGCGTGAGCCACTGCTTTGGCATGAGCTTCTGGCACAATCGTTTCTACTCGCCATTCAGGCACTTGCTCTAAACGATTCAACTCACCAATAAATGGATTTGCCCCCTGTACAGGCTTAAACTGCCCCATACCCAGAACTTGCCATGCACAATGTTCATAATTTCCAATTCCCCCCGCACCTGCTGAAAAAATGGCTTGTTTAGTCGACTCTAGGTGACTCTCTGGAACGTAGTAAATTAATTTCAGCATGAGTTCCCTTTTTTCAAATTTATGAGTGTGTATATTGTGGAATGATTACTTCTTAAAACACAAGTGACCGTTCTTACTTCACAAACCATATGATTTCTAACATCAAATTAAAAATGACATTGCATACCTGAGAATCAAACTTCAGTAAAAATAAGTATTTTAATGTTTCATCCACAATTTCAATAAAGTACATTTATTTATTAAATAATAATTGTTATCATTTGCATTAATATTTAACCAACTCCTATCTTCAGATGCTCTCTCATGAATAATTCAAGTGCGCCAGACCAGCTGATAGCAGCCCCCACACTCAAAATTAAACCCAAATCGCAGACAGACTCGACCTTGCTCAAATATCGTTGCATGGTGTTTTATCGTTTTGTTTTAGCCATTTTCGGTGGCTATCTACTTTCAGCCCTGACCGCAATTGTTATTGCGAAAGCATTTATCGACTCTCGAGCGACTGCTGTAATCGCCGCAACCCTATTGGCTTTTTGCATTCATTGCGCTGCATTTATTTGGGTATTTATGGTGCATAAAACGATCAAAGCCAGCCTTGGCATTTTTATTCCATGCCTCGTTCTTTGGTTAACTTCGCAATTTTTAGGGGCTTGATATGCGTCCAGATGACAAAGTTGAAGGCCCTCGTCAGTCCATGTCGTGGTTACACACGTGGGCAAGTCTGATTTTAGGTTGGCTGCTATATGCCATTTTTGTAACGGGCACGCTCAGTTTTTTCCAGAACGAAATTACCGTATGGATGAAACCAGAACTGCATCAATCCGTCGCCAATAATACCCAAATCCAACAAACTCAAATTGCATTAAATTATCTGCAAAAGAATCATCCTAATGCAGGAAGTTGGATGATTTCTCTGCCAAACTCTCGTCAAACCACCACTGAAATTATGGTGCGTAAACAAGGCGAAGATCCGCATGCTCGACGTGGTGGTGAACGTATTAGTTTAGACAGCCAAACTGGAGAAGTTTTACAGGCACGAGATACACGTGGCGGCAGTTTTCTCTATCGTTTCCATTTTGAACTGTACGGATTACCACGACTTTGGACTCGTTGGTTAGTAGGATTAGCCACCATGCTCATGCTGGTTGCAATTGTAAGTGGCATCATTACTCACAAAAAAATCTTCAAAGACTTTTTTACGTTCCGTTCAGGCAAGGGACAACGTTCTTGGTTAGATGCGCATAATGCAACCGCGGTCTTTGCACTGCCCTTTCATATCATGATCACCTTCAGTGGTTTATTACTCCTGATGTTCATGTTTATGCCTTGGGGAATTAATCAGATCTATTCAGATCGTCAAGAATTTCTCAAGGATTTACGTCCACAAAGTAATGCTCAACCATCAAAGCCGCCATCAGAATTACGTGGTTCTGGACGGGGGGAACAAGAGCGTGGTGAGCATGGACGTCATAAAAGAGAAGCAGAACCTCAAGCGGCACCAATGGCTGATCTGACTCCAATGTTGAACTATGCAGCATCTCAGTGGCAAAACAATCCCATTGGTTCAATTCAAATCATTGCTCCAAATACCACGGCGGCGAGTGTCGAAATTAAAGCACTGTATGCAGAAAGTGTCATTGCACGAAATATTATGCCCACGTTTACCTTTAATGGAATGACTGGTATCAACACGACAGAGCAAAATTCACCTTATCGGGCCTCAGTTCCAATGGGCATTTATAATGTCGTGACTGTTTTACATGAAGCACGTGGCCTAGATTTAACACTACGTTGGTTATTGTTCTGTTCTGGGATTCTGGGCACTTTAATGGTCGCAACAGGACTTATTTTATGGTGTGTCAAACGTGCGCCACAACAACAAAAACAAGGTTATAAATCTTTTGGTTATCGCTTAGTTGAAGTCACCAATATTACGGTAATTATTGGTTTACCTTTGGCTTGTGCAGGTTATTTTTATGCAAACCGATTATTACCAGTGCAACTCGAAACACGTTTAGATTGGGAAATTAATATTTTCTTGATTACGTGGTTATGCTGCCTTATTTATGCCATTTTCCGTACCCATCGTCAGGCTTGGTTGGAATTACTCGGGTTCGCGACCATCATGTTTGCTTTGCTGCCTATTTTAAATGCACTGACAGGTGGTCATGCGTTATGGCTCAGTATTGCAGAAGGACAATGGATGATTGCCAGTTTCGACCTCATGGCATGGGCTTTGGCATTCATCTTTGGCATGGCTTATCTTAAAGTCAAAAATCATAAAGGATTAACTGCCAAAAAAACCAAAACAGCTCCTCGGCCACAGGAGCTAACATCATGATGTTCTTTTTATTGATTTGGTCATTATCTAGCTTAGCCTTTATTGCCTTAGCCAGTTCGATGTCGAAACATCAAAAACAGATTTTTGGCAATGAACTCAACGCCATACAAACGCGCTACGCCACAATCATAGGATGGCTACTACTCACCTTTAGTCTAGTGATATGTATCCTGTCAGGAAAACTCAGCAATATGCTCAGTTTCTGGGTAGGTGTCCTCAGTTTTGCTGCTTTATGTGTCGGTGTATCTTTGAGTTATTTTGAGCAGAAAATCAAAGCCTTTACACTTGCACTTTGTATGCTTAGTCTCATGAGTGCAACGATACTATGGTTTTAATGCTGCACTCCGTCAAAGCTTTTAGGCTATAATCACTGAGCCAATCTTCGGATTGGCTTTTTTAATTGACTGCCTTTGGAATTTCTATGTCTCAACTTCCTTCTATTTCAGCAGAACTGATTAATCGTGCAATTGCTGGTAATGCAGCAGCACAGTTCGAGGTTGCCACTTTATACATGGAAAGTGAAGATGAACAGCACATTGAGCTTGCCGAAGAATGGGCGCTGAAAGCGGCTGCAAATGGTCATGTCGAAGCCATGTACTGGCTCGGTGAAGGCTATACCGTTTATGCAAAAGAACTGCTAGATGAAGATCCAGAAGAAGCCAAATATTATTTTGAACAAGCCTACCATTGGCTTAAGCAGGCTAGTAGCGTCAAACATGCGGCTTCTATTTTAGAACTGGCAGGTTTCTACCGTCGTGGCGATGTGGTCGAAAAAGATGTTGTAAAATCTGTAGCCTTGGTACAACAAGCCGCAGAGCTGGGTGAAGTACAAGCCATGCGCGACTTAGCTTGTATTTATGCTCATGGTTTAGGCGTTGAAATTGACGAAGCCAAAGCAGATGAATGGGACAATAAAGCGCAACAAGCTAGCTAAGCTTGAGTAATAAAAACAGAAACTCTTTTTGAAACGGGTTTCTGTTTTAATATCCTCTATTTACGAACGAACATGAACAAAAATAAGGTCTAAATCTCGCTTTGGTAGAAAATTCTTTTTCCTCATTTCAAAACGTGTTGGGCTAATTTTTTTGACTTCTCCGTCCCAACAAAATGACACCAACTCCCCTGCATCTCGCTCTACAGTCAGTTTAAAATCTGCTATCGGTTTTGCCCAGTTTGCCCCTGTTGTTAAAATATAACTTAATGCTTGATAGGGCGCGTGCTGTGCCTTAGCTTTGGCAAGTCCCGCTTTAAAGTGCTGATCCATACAGTAGGTTTTTTCATCTTCTTCTGGATAAAGTGATACTGAACCACCTACCAATGGTGCATATTGATGCTGAATACGCGTAGTACTGTTGGCTTTAAAATTTTGCTGCCAACTATAAATAACCTGCGCTTCCCAATAGATTTCATCACCTGCTTGATAAGGTTTTAACAATTGCTGCACTTGAGGTTCTTTACAGGCAAACATCCGACCACTGTAATCAACGTCTTGCTGCATATTCCACGGATACATCAAATCGTGTTCAGTAAAACCACATTTCTTTAAAGCACTGGTCACATCAATAGGATCAGCTTCCCAATTCACTTCACCTTGCTTGGTCAGCGTTGGTAAAAAAGCCCGTACATGCTGCTGTGGTTGAATGCTTTTACCATTGGCTTGTATTTTAAAACTTTGCAGCAAATGTTCAGTATTCGCAAAATCGCTTTCACGTGAACTTCCCACACGAGGTAAAGGAAATAAGACCGTTTCTTGAATATCTTGATCAGTCAGATTCTTAAATTGATAATCCACGCGAATCTGCTTTTTACTCACAAATAAATCTTCACTTTGCATGGAGATTTTAGGATTTTTCAGATATTGCACACCACCTGTCGCCACAAAACCTGTACTATCATTGGCATTGACCCAACCACACAGACACAAGAGCCCTAAACCATAACCCCATTTCATCTTATTCATCCTTCTTCTATTTTTAGTTCTTCAATACTTTATACATAAGCCAATAATTGATAATCAGATCAATATTACACTTCACCCTTGATATTAAACTCTACTCAACAGCATGACTTTATCCATTCTAGAGTTTAACGAAATAGATAAAGTCAAAGTTCGAATCATTTAGTTCAGCGTAGTCGATTGAAGTTTCACCTCACGATCATCAATCACAATCGCTTGTCGGCAAATCCCTTCTGCTTTTCGTTGCTGTTCAAATACTAAGGCAGGCATTGGTTCAAAATTATCAAAGAAACAAATTTCCTGATCATCGATTGAATAGACCAAGGACTGGTTGCCCACTTCATCTAATGTGTCATAGTAGACAATCACCATTTTACCCTGCTCAATCTGGGACTGGATCTGGGTATAGCTCAGCGCAGGCTCAATTGGGATACGTAAAGCTTTCGCTTCGGCATAACTTTGTCGTTCGGTTCGGTCAATATTCGGGTCGGGATCGGTATGGAAAGAAACGTGAAATCCAATCTTCTTTAAAGCAACCGCTAATGCAATGGTAAATGTACCATCTTGACGATCATGTCGGCATAACTTAATCAGCTCATTCATATCGACATGTGTACCATGATGCTGTAACAACATCCAAACGGCAAATACACCACAATTCGCTTCTAGATTCAGCAAAGAATCAGGAATCTCTAAAGCCATACGTTCACTCTCAAGATAATATGAGGCGGATGATATATAAATTGATCGATAAAATTAAGATTTATTAAAACATAGTCGCTTTATAGTTCATTTTTACATAGTTTTCTTTATCGTCATGGTGCATTTTTGAGATACATGAATAAAATCCAACCTGCAAACAATATTGTCCACCCTACAATAAAGAATACAGCAATAAATACATAGCGTTTAGGTTTAGACCACGTTTGAATTGTATGAGATGGATTGATGGCTTTCTTTATCATTAAGCCTAAAGCCGCCAATAAGGCAAAGATACTAATAAGCTGCAAGCCCCATAAAATTTTTGCCAACCACGAACCACGTAGGTCAAACCATTGCTGTGAATAAAAATACATAGATTTTTGTGGTTGAGCTGGGTTAACTAACACCATCGCCTGACCATTTAAAAATTGATTTTTCAACTTAGATTCAGTGAGTTGACGCAGTCCCGGTGGTTCATCTGTCAACAACATTGCATATTGACGGACTAAATCACTTTGTTCTGCTAAATAATGTTTACCTTGATATTCATATTGATAAATTACATTCATATAGGCATAACTCACACTTCTCGAACGCCGATAAACATTTGATTGTGAATCGATGAGTTGAACTTGACTGACATGCTGTCAATGAGGATGCGTCCATTCAAATTCTTTTAATTGTAATTTAGGAGAAGCACCCCAAATCATCTGAAAAAATACATAACAAATAAAAATTGAAATAGAATCCGATGTTTTGATATATATTTTCTAAGGATTAACAAATAAATAGCAAAATGAAATACGACGGCATAAACCACTATGCGTAGATTTTCTCCGTAGAAAAACATCAAATAAAGCCCAAAAACTACTGCGATTCCCCCAAATATCTGTACTACATTTTCTTTTACAGTATCCAACTTTTCATTCATCCATTCATTTCACATATTTATATTTATCAGTAGATAAGTTTAAGACATCACAATTCTGCTGAATACAGTTGATACGTTTTTATACAATCTTCATTGGAACAAAACCAAAATGTGGGTACAATACTCCGCAGTCGAGGGATGCTGCGACTTTTTCACAGGCTGATTTTCAAAAACAGTAATGTGAAATCGCTAGGCTCGACGATTCGGTTAGACATTCGTGCTAATCAACAACGGCATCCGCGAACATAATGATCAATTTTTATTTTTAATTAAGGAGATCGTAATGAACGCGGTTAATGCTTCATTTACAGATTACAAAGTTGCTGACATCACTCTAGCTGACTACGGCCGTAAAGAAATCAAACTTGCTGAAGCAGAAATGCCAGCATTGATGGGGCTACGTAAGCGTTATGCTGCTGCAAAACCACTTGCTGGCGCAAAAATCCTTGGTTGTATCCACATGACCATTCAAACTGCTGTTCTTATTGAAACATTGGTTGAATTGGGCGCAGAAGTTCGTTGGACTTCTTGTAACATCTTCTCTACTCAAGACCACGCTGCTGCTGCAATCGCTGCTTCTGGTGTACCTGTATTTGCTTGGAAAGGTGAAACAGAAGAAGAATATGTATGGTGCTTAGAACAACAAATCAATGTGAATGGCAAACCTTGGGATGCCAACATGATTTTGGATGATGGCGGTGACTTAACTGCACTTGTACATGACAAGTATCCAAATGTTTTAGCTAAAATTCACGGTATTACTGAAGAAACCACGACAGGTGTTCAACGTCTGCTTGAAATGTGGAAAGACGGTTCACTTAAAGTTCCTGCAATTAACGTTAACGACTCAGTAACTAAATCTAAAAACGACAACAAATATGGTTGCCGCCATTCATTAAATGATGCCATTAAACGTGCAACTGACATGCTCCTTTCTGGTCGTCGTGCGCTTGTGATTGGTTATGGTGACGTAGGTAAAGGTTCTGCACAATCTCTTCGTCAAGAAGGCATGATTGTACGTGTAACTGAAGTTGACCCAATCTGTGCAATGCAAGCATGTATGGACGGTTACGAAGTTGTTGCTCCTTACAAAAACGGCGTGCAAACAGGTAAAAAAGAAGATATCAATCTTGACCTTCTTCAAAATACTGACCTCATAGTAACGACAACGGGTAACTACCACGTTTGTGACGCTGCAATGTTAGATACATTAAAAGCGGGCGCTGTTGTATGTAATATCGGTCACTTCGATACTGAGATCGACACAGCATATTTACGTGGTTACAAGTGGGTTGAAGTTAAGCCACAAGTTCACCAAGTTTACCGCTCTGAAAATGACAGCGATTACCTCATTCTTCTTTCAGAAGGTCGTTTGGTTAACCTTGGTAACGCGACAGGTCACCCTTCACGTGTTATGGATGGTTCATTTGCCAACCAAGTCTTGGGGCAAATGCACTTATTCGCTGAAAAATTTGCTGATCTTCCTGAAGATCAAAAGCAAGCTGCGATTCGTGTAGAGCTTCTACCTAAGAAATTAGATGAAGAAGTTGCTGCAGCAATGGTTGCTGGTTTTGGTGGTGTCTTGACTCAATTGACTCAAGAACAAGCAGACTACTTAGGTGTAGCGGTTGAAGGTCCATTCAAATCGGACGCTTATAAATACTAATTTTTCATCTCTGCTAAATCCTCTCCTGACAGGAGAGGATTTTTCCCTGAATTAAATACCGCAAGGTTCCTCTCTCCCTCTAGGAGAGGTTTCAGGCTGAGGGTAAAAATTAATACAAGCATTTATAAAAAAGGATTTGAACATGTCGAAACACATTCCTATTTCTTTTGAGTTTTTTCCGACCAAAACGGATGCGGGCGCAGAGAAGCTCAAAGTCGTACACCAAGAATTACAACTCCTAAACCCTGAGTTCTTCTCAATTACTTATGGTGCTGGTGGCTCAACTCGTGAACGTACCTTAGCTGCCATTGCTGAATTTAATGGTAAAGGCACACCAGTTGCACCACACTTATCTTGTATTGGTGATGACAAAGCTCGTATCGCTGAATTACTCGACATCTATAAAGCCCAAGGTATTGACCGCATCGTCGCTTTACGTGGGGATTTGCCTTCTGGTCAGGTCGGTTTAGGTGAATTACCTTATGCAACAGATTTGGTTCGCTTTATTCGTGAACATTCAAATGATCACTTTCACATTGAAGTTGCTGCATATCCTGAAATGCATCCACAAGCAGAAAGCTTTGATTTAGATATTCAACGTTTTTGCGATAAAGCCAATGCAGGTGCTAACGCTGGTTTAACCCAATTCTTCTTTAATCCAGATGCCTACTTTTACTTTGTAGATCGTATTCAAAAAGAAGGTGTAAATATTCCAATTGCACCTGGCATTATGCCAATTACCAATGCAAGCAACTTGATTCGCTTTGCAGATGGAACGGGCGCTGAGATTCCACGCTGGATTCGCAAGCAACTAGCAACTTATGGTGATGATACGGTAAGCATTAAAGCTTTCGGCCATGAAGTTGTGGTCAAACTTTGTGAACGCCTGATTGCTGGTGGTGCTCCAAGCTTGCACTTTTACACGATGAATACTACTGATCCAACTCGTCAGCTTGTCACTGACCTTGGTTTAGCTTAACCCTAACTTGACGAGTTGTACTTTATGCCACGTTTTTATATTGAAGCTGAATTAGCGGTTGATACACAGATTGAACTGACCGAAACTGTTTTTCATCATTGGTGTAAAGTACTACGCGCGCAAGTGGGAGACCAAGCCACCTTGTTTAATGGACAAGGGGGGGAATATAACGTAGAACTTACTGAAGTATCCAAAAAGTCAGCCACAGTTCAAGTATCAACATTTAACCCATCCGATCGTACTCCTGCTATTCGTACCTTACTTGGTCAAGTGATGAGCAAGGGAGATCGAATGGATTATGCCATTCAAAAAGCTGTTGAACTGGGTGTATCCGAAATTCAACTGTTGACTTCTGAACGCTGTGAAATGCGCTTGAAATATGACCGTGATCAAAAGAAGTTAGATCATTGGCAAGGCATTGCGATTGCAGCCTGTGAACAATGTGGCATGAACATTGTGCCAAAAATTCTTGCACCACTCAGTTTAGAGAAATGGCTTGCGTCTGAACTGCCAGAGACTAAACTTGTGCTCGCACCTAATAAGGATGAAACAAGTCCTTTGAGCAACGCAAAGGCAAATATTGCACTGCTCATTGGGCCCGAAGGTGGTTTAAGTGAAACCGAAATTCAAACTGCAAATGAAGTTGGTTTTGTTAACTGGTGCATCGGCGAGCGAGTATTACGTACCGAAACTGCCCCTGTTGTTGCATTAGCCATCCTAAATTACAGTGTTAGACCATAGTTTTTCTAAAAAGACGAAAATACGGATAGATAAGATTGATATTTATGCATAACCTGATTAATCTAAAAGTGATTCAATGCCTTGTGATTTTATTAAAAGACTAAGTAAATAAATGGAACGTATAACCTATACAGTATCTAGAACAAAACAAAAATAAGGTTATGAATGTTATGCTCGATTTTTTAGATGCGAATCTTAGATCGCAGTTACAAGCTGCGCAAATTCATAATTCCATAAGGCATATCCAATTATTTTTGGTGAGTATTCTCATTATTTTTTTATATGTTTATTGTGTTTACCAATTTAATTTTTCACACTTTTCTCTCTATTTTAATGTTTGGTTCTTGCTCACAGAGCTCTTCGTTGGCAGTTTTTGGATACTGACCACAACTCGATTTAAATTTGAACAATACACCATCTCCCAAGCACATCACTGGGTGCAATTTCTCTGCCTAGGAACAGGTATTCTGATTGCCACTGGAATCAGTCTTATTTATTACTATTTACCTCAGGTCAATCCAAGTTTTGAACCTGTCCACGCTTTAACATTATCGGCCTTACTGTTAATCGTGACTCAAGCATTAGCACTTACCTTCTTAACCCAACGGCTTGATTATTTTTGCTTAATTTTCATTCCATCTATTGTTCCCTATTTTATATCTCAATTTATACTTACTGATCAAATTAACCAATTATTTCATCTGACCGTGAACTTCGTTCTCATCGTCATTTTATTGTGTGCCAATTCAACTGTACGAATTCATAAACGCTTATCTGCTTTATATTTGCACAATGGTCAACTCATAAAAAATGCTGAGCAACAAGTGATTCGGACTGAAGAATTATGCGAACAACTGCAAAATGAAATGAACAAATCTAAAGAAATTGAATTACAACTACAGCAAAATAACCAGCACTTAGAGCAAAAAATTCAAGAACGTACTTTTGATATTGAACAAATGAACCGTAATCTAGAAAATCAGCAACAAAACTTGGATCTTGCCCATGAAATCGCAGGTTTAAAACCTTGGGACTGGAATATTAAAAAACGTCACATATCAGTCAGTAACTACCAGCAGCAAAAAAAGCGTAAGCATTCAAAAGAACACAGTATTCAGCTACAAAACATCATTCATCCAGATGATTTGTTGTGTTTTAAAAAAGCGTTAAAACAGCATCTTCGTGCCGAGACCGATCGTTATGAAGCGACCTATCGTGTACAGCAACCCAATGGTGAATGGACGTGGGTACATGATATTGGACGTGTGATTGAACGTGATCCAACCAATAAGAAACCTTTGCGTATGGTGGGTATACAGCGTGATATTCATCAGGAACGTACCGATCAAGAGCGTTTAAAACTGGCTGCCAGTGTCTTAGAGCAAGCAGCTGAAGGTATTTTTATCCTCGACAAACATTTAAATTATGTCAATGTAAACCCTTTTTATGAAAAGATCACAGGCTTTGATAAAGACCAATTTTTAGGTCAGCATCTTTTTGCAATCACATCAAACCATAAATCCTCACAGCAACAAAATCATCAGGCAATTTTGGAGCAATTAGCCCGTACAGGGGAATATGATGGCGAGCTCACTGAAAAATTTAGCACAGGGAAAGAACTGACATTTTGGCTACATATCAATGCCATACAGGATGAGCATAATCGTGTCATAAACTATATTGGGATTGTTTCTGATCTGACAGAACGTAAACTTCAGGAACAACGCTTATCTTATTTAGAAAATTACGACACATTAACGGACTTACCAAACCGTTTTTATTATAATTATCAACTACATCAATACTTAGTATCTCATCAAGATTCCATTCAACAGCTTGCTGTGATTCGACTCAATATTGACCGCTTCCGCCCTCTCAATGAATATTTAAGCAATAATGGTGGCGATGAACTGTTAAGACAAGTCGCTCAGCGTCTGCGCTTGACCAACACGGATGCACTGTTCTTAGCACATTTAAATGGTGATGATTTTGCCATTGTGTATGAGATTTCTCATATCCGCCCATCAATTCAACAACATTGTCAGCGTATTCAAGATGCTTTTGCCGAACCTTTTGAGATTTTTGGACAAGAACATATTATTACCGTATCAATGGGTATCTCATTCTATCCTGAACATGGTCGACAACTTGATTATTTAAATAATTGTGCTGAACAAGCCTTGACTGAAGCGAAACGTTTAGGCGGTCACACCATGAAATATTATTCGAGCGATAACACCGCTTTACTTGAACAAGGCATTTATTTAGAACGCGACTTACGCCAAGCCATTCGTAATGATGAGCTGGTTGTTTATTATCAACCTAAAATCGACTTTAAAGATCAACATGTTTACGGTTTTGAGGCTTTGGTTCGCTGGAATCATCCAACCAAAGGCATTATTCCCCCTGCACTTTTTATTCCAATGGCTGAAAAAACCAGCTTAATTTCAGATATTGGAAGAATTGTCATTCGTAAAACAGCTAAGCAAATTAGCTATTGGAATTCGATTGGTTTTAAAAATATTTGCGTATCTGTCAATGTCGTTGCTCAACAATTACAACGTGGACAACTTCTCTCCGATTTAGATGAAGCCATTGCAACGTATCAAATTTCTGGTGAAAGTTTAGAACTTGAAATTACTGAATCTTCCCTGATTGAAAACTCAAAAACTGTCAAAATATTATTGGACCAAATTAAGCAACGTCATATTAATATTGCCCTAGACGATTTTGGTACAGGCTATTCCTCTCTGGCTTATCTCGCAGATTTCCCAATTGATATTCTAAAAATAGATCGTGCCTTCATTGCCAACATTGGAGATGGCAAACAAGATGCCATTATTAGTGCCATGGTCGCCATGGGTAAAGCAATGGGATTAACAGTCGTCGCTGAAGGAATTGAGACTGAACAGCAGCTCTGCTATCTGGAAAAACTACAATGCGACATTGCCCAAGGTTATCTTTTTTCTAAACCACTCTCTGAAAAAAATGCCACCGAATACTTGCAATTACATAAACTTATCCCTTCTTAGTCTAAGTCAATAGGCTTGAGGTCTAAGTTTGTGTAAAAAAGAAGCGTGTTCGACTGGGCTTAAAAGACAAGTAATGGTATATTCGAGCAAATTCAGCAAAACCACCAGCATACGCTGGACCACTCAGTAACAAACGAGATTCAGATGGACGATCAATCATTAAAACAGCAAGCTTTGTATTATCACGAGTTTCCAACCCCAGGTAAAATCAGTGTTACACCAAGCAAGCAGCTGGTCAACCAACATGACTTAGCACTTGCTTACTCCCCAGGTGTGGCTGCGCCTTGTTTAGAGATTGAACGCGACCCTTCAACTGCCGCCCTATATACTGCACGTGGTAACCTTGTTGCCGTTGTCAGTAATGGTACCGCAGTACTTGGACTAGGTAACATCGGTCCATTGGCGTCAAAACCAGTCATGGAAGGTAAAGGCGTCCTGTTCAAAAAATTTGCTGGTGTTGATGTCTTCGACATCGAAATCGCTGAAAATGATCCAGACAAAATCGTTGATATTGTTGCAGCATTAGAACCAACTTTTGGCGGGATTAACCTCGAAGACATTAAAGCGCCTGAATGCTTCTACATTGAGCGTAAACTTCGCGAACGCATGAATATTCCTGTGTTCCATGATGACCAACACGGTACTTCAATTATTGTAGGTTCTGCTTTATTGAATGCACTTCAGTTAAATGGCAAAAAAATTGAAGAAATCAAAATCGTTGCTTCTGGTGCAGGTGCTGCTGCTCTTTCATGTTTAGACTTACTTTGCGCAATTGGTGCAAAGAAAGAAAACATTATCGTTGCTGACTCACGTGGTCTACTTACAACCAAGCGCGAAGGTCTAGATGACTCGAAAAAACGCTATGTACAAGACATTGAAGGTACACAGCTAGCTGACGTGATTGCAGATGCAGACATGTTCCTTGGTCTTTCAGCAGCAGGTATCCTAACCAAAGAAATGGTTAAGGTCATGGCAAAAGATCCTATTATTTTTGCCCTTGCTAACCCAGATCCAGAAATTTTACCTGAACATGCACATGAAGTTCGTGATGACGTGATCATGGCAACAGGTCGTTCAGACTATCCAAATCAAGTAAACAATGCACTTTGCTTCCCATATATCTTCCGTGGCGCACTTGATGTGGGTGCAACAACCATTAACGAAGAAATGAAAATTGCTTGTGTATACGCAATTGCGCGTATGGCACACATTGAAGCAGATGCTGCAACTTATGGTGAAAAATCTGCATCTTTTGGTCGTGACTATTTAATTCCACGCCCACTTGATCAACGTCTAATCCTTGAAATTGCGCCAGCAGTTGCGCAAGCAGCTATGGATTCTGGTGTTGCAACACGTCCAATCGAAGATTTCTCGGCATATCGCCAACGTTTGTCTGAGTTTGTTTATAACTCTGCATTCATTATGAAACCGATTTTCGCTCAAGCAAAAACAGATCCTAAGCGTATTGCTTATGCAGAAGGTGAAGATCTACGTGTATTACGTGCTGTACAAATTGCTGTAGATGAAGGCATGGCGAAACCAATTTTGGTGGGTCGTACTGCGGTGATCGAAGCCAACATTAAGAAATTAGGTCTACGCTTAGAAAATGGCGTAAACATTGAAATTGTTGACCAAGAGAAAAACCCGAACTACGAAAAATTTGCTGAAGACTACTACGACATCATGCAACGTAAAGGGGTAACACCTGAATACGCACATCGTGAAGCACGTCGTCGTTCTACCTTAATCGCGGGTATGTTGGTTCGACATGGTCTAGCGGATGGTATGCTGTGTGGTACATATTCAAGCTATGACATTCATTTAGACTTCGTGAAAAATGTGATTGGCTTGAAAGAAGGTCGTACTAACTTCTTTACCTTAAATGCATTAATGCTTGAAGATCGTAACTTGTTCATTGCGGATACTTATGTAAATACGAATCCAACAGCTGAACAGTTGGCTGAAATGACCATTCTAGCAGCTGAAGAAGTGCGTCGTTTTGGTATTACTCCACGTGTTGCTCTACTTTCGCATTCTAGTTTTGGTTCAGATCAAAATGACCCAAGTGCACAAAAAATGCGTAAAGTATTTGAAATCTTGAGTGAAATTGCACCTGAACTTGAAGTTGAAGGTGAAATGCACGGTGATGCGGCAATGGACGAAACCATTCGTCATTTTGCCTTCCCGAACTCACGTTTCAAAGGTTCTGCGAACTTGTTAATTATGCCGAACTTAGATGCTGCCAACATTTCATTCAACCTATTGAAATCAACTTCTGGTAATAACGTTACTATTGGTCCTATTTTATTAGGTGCAGCGAAACCTGTTCATATCCTTACCCCAACGACGACAACACGTCGTTTAGTAAACATGACAGCATTAACTGTGGCTGAAATTCAGCAAGCTGAAACTGAAGCACTTTAATCTTTAGTGAAAAGCTCAAGTTATTGACTTGAGAAAACCTCTATTCTGTAGCATGATTGCTTGAAGAATAGAGGTTTTTTCATGCAAGTTTATTTAGTAGGCGGTGCAGTACGAGATCACTTACTCGGACACCCCTATCACGAAAAAGATTATGTTGTTGTTGGTGCTACTCCAGAGCAATTACTGGCACTTGGCTATCAGCCTGTAGGCAAAGATTTTCCCGTTTTTCTACACCCAGAATCAAAAGAAGAATATGCTTTAGCCCGTACTGAGCGTAAGTCAGGACAGGGTTATCATGGTTTTGAGTTCTTTACCGATGTTAGCGTAACCCTTGAAGATGATTTAATTCGTCGTGACTTAACCATTAATGCGATAGCGATGGATGAAGCAGGAAAAATCTATGATCCCTATCAAGGTCAACAAGATTTAGCCAATAAAATACTCCGCCATGTTTCCGATGCATTTGTAGAAGATCCACTTCGCGTATTACGTGTAGCTCGCTTTGCTGCACGTTATAAACCTTTAGGGTTTAGTATTGCCACAGAAACGCTTGATTTAATGCGTCAACTCGCTGAATCAGGTGAATTGAATGCACTCACCCCCGAACGCGTTTGGAAAGAAACTTCACGTGCACTCATGGAACCTCATGCAGATGTTTATTTCGAGGTTTTAGAAGCTTGCGGGGCTTTAAAAGTTTTATTTCCTGAAATTGATGCACTCTTCGGCATTCCGCAACGTCCTGAATATCATCCCGAAATTGACTGTGGCGTTCATACACTTATGTCTCTTCATCAAGCCTGTAAAGCGAATTATTCACTCGATGTACGTTTTGCTGTTTTGGTGCATGATTTGGGTAAAGCCCTCACCCCTGAGCATGAATTACCTCGGCATATCATGCATGAAGAGCGTGGAATTCCACCCGTAACTCAAGTCTGTGATCGATTAAAAGTACCGACTCAAACCAAACAATTGGCCTTGGCCGTTTGTAAAGAACACTTAAAGTGCCATCAAGCATTTGCATTGAAACCTGGAACACTCTGGCGTCTTCTACAGCGTCTTGATGTACTACGCCGTCCAGAACGTGTTGAAGCCTTCATACAAGCCTGTGAGTGTGATGCACGCGGACGTCTTGGACTAGAAGATCGTGAGTATCCTCAAGCCACCTATATGCGTGATGCGATGGAAATTGTGCGCACAATTAAAGCACAAGATTTACCTGAGAATGTCCAAGGTTCTGAAATTGGTGAAATGTTGATTCAACGTCGTATTCAAGCTTTGGAAGCTTATAAAGCGCAACATGCAGCGACAAATAAGTCAGAATAATAAAAGCCCCTGATCTCAATCAATCAGGGGCTTTGTATCTTGGAAGTAATTTATGATTATGAAATCTGCGCAGGGAAAGTAATCACCTGTTCCAAGCGCATTTTTTCAGTCGCCACCATCAACAGACGATCTAAACCTAAAGCAATCCCTGCACATTCTGACATATTTGGCAAAGCAGCTAATAGATATTCATCAATAGGCATCACATGCAAGCCTAATTGCTTACGCTCTTGATTATCTGCCTCAAAACGTTGCCGCAATACATCTGCATCAATCAATTCATCATAAGCATTCGCCAATTCCAAACCTTCGATATACAGTTCGAAACGTGCTGCAACCAATTCACCATCTTCATCATGTTTGGTTTTTGCCAGAGAGGCTAACTCAGGTGGGAAATCTGTCAAAAATACAGCCGTGTCAAAACCTAAACTAGGCTCTACAAAATGTGAAAACAGTAAATCAATATATCCAAGTCGATCATCACCCAAATCCAGATTTAAACCGACGCGCTGACAACAATCTTTCAGTTCTTTCAAGCTAGCCTGTAAAGGATTCAACTCCAATCGATCCATAAACGCATGTTTATAACTTAAAATAGTCGGACGGATTTCACCAAAACGCTGCGCCAAAGTCACATTTAATAGATCAGTAACTTCGAACATTAAATCTTTTAAACTAAAGTGCGGACGATACCACTCCAGCATACTAAATTCGCTGTTGTGCTTACGCCCATGCTCATCGTCACGGAAAACCTTACAAATTTGATAAATTGGTCCACTGCCCGTTGCCAATAAACGTTTCATGGCAAATTCTGGCGAAGTCTGTAAATAATGTGTTGCAAGTTTACCTTGTACATGGCGCTTTGCCTGCACCGAAGCCAAGTGCACATCGGTTACACCAGCTTGCGATAAAATTGGAGTTTCAACTTCTAAAACTTGACGCTCAGCAAAAAACTGTCGAATTTGTGCATACATTTTGGCACGTGCTTGCATTGCCGCTAAATCACAAGTCGGTTGATAATGAACTTGACTCATGCCTGTGGGCCTCCATGTGCTGCCCACTCACGTCTAAGCGGATAGTTTTTTCTTAAAGTATCAAATGCTTGTTGTTCAACTTTACCTTGCTTTACACATGCTCTTAAATTGGCATCATCTTGAGCAATATCATAAATCTGGTTTAAATGTTGAGTCAGCACGGTTTTAAAATCAGCTTGGGCAAAATATTGCTCACAACTTGGAAGTTGAGTTTCAAACCGTTTTGTCGCAGCTTGAGCAAAGACTTGGCAGAATGCCTCATAAATCATCTGAGTACCACGTGCCTTGCCTTCTAAGCTATACCCTGCAATATGTGGTGTCGCCAGTACCAAAAGCTCTAATAGTTCAGATGAAATTTCTGGCTCGTGTTCAAAGACATCCAATACCACTGTACGATTAGTGTTTCGAATATCTTGCATTAAATCAGCTTCTGCAATCACAGGGCCACGTGCCGAATTAATTAATATGGCATTTGGTTTCATTTCAGCCAAAGTTGTCGCATTAAATAAATGATAAGTTGGATGTTGACCTGTTCTGGTCAAAGGCACATGAATTGAAATTGCATCGGCTTGTTGTAATAACTGAGTAAAATCGACCTGAGTCACATGATCCCGATTTACAAACGGATCATAAGCAATCACTTGCCAACCCAATAGCTTTACCATTGTTGCTAAGCGAGAACCAACATTCCCTAATCCCACAATGCCCAAACAAAAATTTTGCTGAGCAGAAATCAGTTCAGGTTTTAAATGTAAAAGCGCGGTAATTACATATTCGGCCACCGCTTGTGCATTACATCCCGCAGCATTCGACCAAGCAATGCCCGCAGCATTTAAGGCTTGAATATCTAAATGATCGGTACCAATTGTAGCGCTACCCACATAACGAAGTGCTGTATTTTGTAGTAATGTTGAATTAACCTTAGTTACAGAACGAACCAAGAGTGCATCAGCATCTACAACATCAGAATGACTTAAATTGCGACCTGGGACATGTTGGATTGCACCAAATTCTGCAAAAAAATAATCGGTAAAAGCAAGATTTTCATCAGCCACAATTTTCATGATTTGGACCAGCAATTGATTCTGCTCTATCTTACTTCTTTAGAATTCTACTGACCATTCAAAAACGATTATTTGAATTTTTCTTTTTTGGTTTTACTGCACCACTGTTTACTTTACGGGCAAAGAATCAAATCTATACATTAAAAAGATTTTATATCATTTGATTGGCACGTAGAATGCTGAGCACTTTTATAAAACGCAATTCCTCATGTTACGCCTTTCCTTCATTACTTGTGCCCTGCTGTTCACAGGTTGCGCTTTTGGCACCAGCAAAGAAATAAAACAAGCTGAAAAACTACTCGAACATTTTCAATGCCACAATATTGAATCTAGCCAGATGATGCATAGCCCTATCATTAATTATTATGAATATGCATTAGGTAACTCCAGAAAAAAAGTTGAAGCTTATGTTCAAAGTTACAAAGATGGTGACATTCTGTTTCATGAGCCACTACCTGAGGTCATTTCGGCTGAATATGAACATTATAAAGAAGCTTGTCAGTCACTCGGTGGCATAAGCCAGTAGCTGCATTCACACTAATAATAAAAAAGCGAGGATAACAATACTATCCTCGCTTTTTGTTTGCTCAATTATTTTAAGCATCTTGTTGATTCAAATAGCGGGTATCAACACTGAATTTTTCTGGAAATTTAGGCTGAATATCAGCATAGAATTGCATAATTTCTTGCATGTCCTGCTCATAATTACCTGTTGGGTAAACAATCTTACCAACACCCGCTTCTTTTTTTTCATAATCCATATAGGCCAAGGCAATCGGTACACCCGCCTTAACAGCCACATGATAAAAACCCGTTTTCCATTGTTCCTGTTTTGAACGCGTACCTTCAGGTGTAACAAGCATCACTAATTTAGGATGTATTTTAAACAAATCCGTCATTAACTCCACCATACTTGGTCGAGCTTCGCCTTCATTTTTAGGACGACGATTAATGCCAATTCCACCCATTGCTCGTACAAAAGGACCAAAAGGTAATTTCATATAACTATCCTTGATCGTTAAACGAACATTGACCCCAAGGGCTTTCAAAGCTAAACGCGCGTAAAGAGCATCCCAATTACTGGTGTGCGGTGCAGCAATCATGACACATTGATCTAAATGCTCAGGCCATTGATTATCTGTCTTCCACCCCATCAATGCCAAAGATTGTTCAGCCAATTTCTCAAACACAGCAACACCAAAACCAACAAAAAAAGACAGCGAATTCTACCAGTCTAATCGAATAAAAAAAGTACCAATTGATTAAAAATCGCCCCATTAATATATAAATGTATAAATTGTTTATTACCGCTTTTTAGCTCAAAATTTTAATTATTGAATGATTTTCATCATGTAATTTTTTAGACATTAAACTACGGAAAATATAGATAAATAACCAATTAATTCTTATTCACGCCATAGTACTGTTCACTGCCACAGCACATTTCATTTGTAAGCAAATGTCTCTTCAATACCATTCGATCAATGCTAGGACACCTGAATTCAACTTGGTTACTGGTGGGTAAGGCACATTACACAATGCTACTTTGTTTTACATTTTAAATATTTTAGTTATTTATCAAATAATTTATTTTACCTTTTGGTCATAAAATCAATTAACTATTTACTCTATGACAATACTGGGAATCTAATGATGAATAAAACACTGATTGCTACACTATTAACTACTTGTGCATTAGCTGCTTGCTCTAAACCCACTCAAAATGCTGAAGTAAACACTGCAACACCTGAAGCTAAAGTTGCCTCTTCAGCCGAAATTGATTCTGCACATAATGCCCAAAATTCTTTAGACTGGGCTGGAGATTATCAGGGTATATTGCCTTGCGCGGACTGTGAAGGCATTAAGACCTTATTAGTTTTAAATGCCGATTCAACCTATCACTTAACTGAAACATACTTGGGTAAAGGTGATAACAATCCATTTAACGCTAAAGGTCAATTCAGTTTTGACAATAGTGGTAGTGTCATTACATTGGATAAAAATGGTGATCAGCGCAAATACTTTATTGCAGAAAATCGACTTTATGCACTTGACCAAGATGGTAAGAAAATTGAAGGGAACTTGGCTGAACATTACATCTTAAATAAAGCAATCAACTAAAGTAATTTTTATTTAAAATTTTCCATTAAAAAACCCTGCGTATGCAGGGTTTTTTGAATCAGATCGCGACTTAGTGAGCAGCGAATTGGTTCATTGTGTTTTTAGCATCATCGTGCGCTTTAAGAGCGTTGTCACCAGAGAAGATTTCTTTGTGATCATCACCGATGTCAGAACCCGCCATTGCTTGGTGTTTAACACAAGCGATACCACCACGGATTTCTTTACGTTGTACGCCAGCAACATAAGCCAACATACCTTCAGAACCGAAGTAACCTTGTGCAAGCTCATGAGTAGAAAGAGCAGCAGTATGGTAAGTCGGAAGTGTGATCAAGTGATGGAACACACCTGCTTCACGAGAAGCATCAGCCTGGAATGTACGTACTTTTTCATCAGCTTCAGCAGCCAATTCAGAGTTGTCATACTCAGCGCTCATTAATTTAGCACGGTCGTATGCAGATACGTCTTTACCTTCAGCAACCCAACGATCGTAAGCTTGTTGACGGAAGTTTAAAGTCCAGTTGAAAGATGGCGAGTTGTTGTAAACAAGTTTCGCATTTGGAATTGTTTCTTTAACACGGTTCACCATGTGAGCGATTTCTTCAACGTTTGGAGTTGCAGTCTCAATCCAAAGAAGGTCAGCACCGTTTTGTAAGCTAGTTACACAGTCAAGCACAACACGGTCAATTTGAGTACCTTCACGGAATTGATATAAACCAGAAGCTAAACGCTTAGGACGGTGTAATTTACCATCACGTTTGATCAAGATTTCATCTTCTTGAGCATCAGCAATATCAATTTCAACAGTATCTAAATAGCTGATATATTGAGAAGCGATGTCGCCTGGCTCTTTAACCACTGGGATTTTTTGAGTCAAGTCAGCGCCTTCAGAGTCAGTACGTGCAACGATGATACCGTCGTCAAGACCCATTTCTAAGAATGCATAACGTAATGCGTGGATTTTAGCGATGAAGTCTTCGTGTGGAACAGTTACTTTACCAGCTTGGTGACCACATTGTTTCGCATCAGATACTTGGTTTTCAATTTGAAGCGCACAAGCACCAGCTTCGATCATTTTCTTAGCAAGTAAGTAAGTTGCTTCTTCGTTACCAAAACCAGCGTCGATGTCAGCAATAATTGGCACAACGTGAGTTTCAAAGTTGTCGATTTGAGCAGTGATTTCAGCAGCTTTAGCAGTATCACCAGCTTCTTGAGCTTTTTTAAGTGCGCGGAATAAATCGTTTAATTCTTTCGCGTCAGCTTGACGTAAGAAAGTATAGATTTCTTCGATCAATGCAGGAACAGAAGTTTTTTCGTGCATAGATTGGTCAGGAAGTGGACCGAATTCTGAACGAAGAGCAGCAACCATCCAACCAGAAAGGTAGATGTAGCGACGTTCAGTTGTACCGAAGTATTTTTTGTTCGCAATCATTTTTTGTTGTGCGATGAAACCATGCCAGCAACCTAATGATTGAGTGTATTTGCTAGAATCGGCATCATAAGCAGCCATATCACGACGCATAATCGCCGCTGTGTATTTAGCAATGTCTAAACCAGTTTTGAAACGGTTTTGTAATTGCATACGCGCAGCATCTTCAGGACTGATGTCTGCCCATGTGTTACCGAATTTTGCTTTTAATTCGCGGATTGCATCAATCGCTGTTTGGTATGTAGTCATGATATTTTCCTGTAATAATATTAGGATTTCATCAATTGAAGCATTAGAATCCGAATAATGATTTTTGTTCAGATTTACTACACTTCATTACGATGAATACAGATTAGATTGAGTTATAAAATTAATCCAATATCCTCAAGTAATTTTCGGTATTTTTTAAAAAAATATGTAGATCAAAGTCGTATTATAAGCAATCAAACATTAAGCAAAGTATTGTTATTTAAATATTTATTTAATTTCCAAAAAAATATTATTTCTTACAAATTGCGAAATTGGATTAAAAAACAATCATTAGACTTAAGTCTTGCACCCCTTTTATTTAAGATTTTGAGCTTAGTTTTGGCGACTTTATTCAATAGTTTTCCGCCCAATCATTTAAATACATATGTATAAAATATAAACTCGATGATTCCCATTTTGGACACCGATTTAAGCCATAAAATCATAATTTTTAGCTTATTTAAACTCTTCAATCATAATTGCTATTTCTTGATCTTTTTAAGGCTTTTAACTTTCATTTTTAGTCGGTTTACTTTACTATTCATTCCCAATCCGTTCTCCTCCCTCCAGCTTTTTTTCATCATATTTTCTACACAAGCCTTATCGCTTATGGCATAATCAACATAATTTCATAAGTTTATTCTTGGTATTTATTTTATGAATCTGGAGCGGGTCGACCTTAATTTACTCATTTATCTTGATGTATTATTGCGTGAGAAAAATGTCACACGCGCAGCAGAACAATTGGGCGTTACCCAACCTGCAATGAGTAACATCTTACGTCGTCTTCGTAATCTCTTTAATGACCCTCTATTGATTCGTTCTTCTGAAGGCATGACACCGACTGAACGTGCGCTTGAATTACAGCCGCGAATTCGCGATGCGTTGTCTGACCTTTCCATGATTTTAGAACCGCGTACAGAGTTCCGTCCTTATACATCTAATCGTGTTTTTCGCATCATGACTTCGGACTATGCCGAAGCGACCTTAGTTCCTCGTTTAGTTAAAGCTTTGCGTTCAGAAGCGCCGAATGTTGTTTTAGACTTTCTTACCCCAAGTGACGTTTCCTATCGTGACATGGAACAAGGTAAAGTTGATTTAGCGATTAACCGATTCAACGAAATTCCGCAAAGCTTCCACCAAGTTTTAGTATGGCGTGACAGTTTTTCTTGTTTACTGAATGGTAAACATCCAGCTGCATCAAACTTAAACTTAAAAAGTTATCTTGATGCGCAACATATTTGGGTGTCAAAAACTGGGATGGGCGTAGGTTTTGGGGTAAATCCTGAAAAACAAGCTGGGTTAGGTTGGATTGATCAAGCCTTAGAACGTATCGGACAAAAACGTAAAATTTCTGTATTTACGCGCCATTATCAAATGCCAGCGCTATTAGCATCAAATGTAGATTTGATTGCGACTTTGCCCACACGTATTGCTCGCCTTCAGGCCAAGAGCCAGCATTTATTAATCAAAGATCCTCCGTTCTATATTCCCGAATTCGAGTTAAAAATGGCATGGTGCCCGCTGTTACACCATCATCCAGCACATCGTTGGTTACGCCAATTGATTTTGTATGTTGCACGCCAAATGATCGAAGAAGAAAATCGTGAATTTTTATTAAATAACTCACAATTTTCACATTATTAATTAGATTTTTCTTAAATTCTTCTTTTTTAAGATTATACTGTTAGCACTTCGGGCATAATTCAATTATTCCCCTAGTGCTTTTTTGTGTTAAAAATATTTCATAATAATGATGATCCGCAGGTGGATTTCGTGAGTCTGTTCCAGAATATTATAATCATTGCCCTTCTGATTGCAGGAGCGGGATTTCTGTCTCTGACAGAAATTGCACTTGCAGGTGCGCGCAAAGTCAAATTAAAAATTCTGGCTGAAGCAGGCGAAGAACGAGCACAGAAAGTTTTAGACTTACAGGAAAATTCTGCTGACTTTTTTGCAGCGTCTCAAATTGGTCTAAATGCAGTCGCGATTTTGGGTGGTATTTTAGGTGAAGGGGCTTTTCGACCTTATTTTCTAAATTTTGTTTCGCGTTTTTACTCTGGTGCTTGGGCAGAGAGCATCAGCTTTGCACTTTCATTTACCTTAGTCACATCATTATTCATCCTATTTGCCGATTTAATGCCAAAACGTTTGGCGATGATTGCACCTGAAAAAATCTCCATAGCAGTCATTAATCCAATTCAAGTTTTTATTAAAGTTTGCAAACCTTTGGCTTGGATCATTAATACCCTTGCAAATCTGCTCTTCCGCTTATTTAAGGTGAATACTATCCGTGATGACAACATCACTTTTGATGATATTTCTGCTGTCATGGATGCAGGTGCACAAGCAGGTGTATTATTAAAGCAAGAACATCACTTTATTGAAAATGTGCTTGAACTTGAAGAACGCAATGTCCCATCAAGTATGACTACACGTGAAAATGTCATTTACTTCACCTTAAATGAAGCAGAAGACAGTATTCGACAAAAACTGGCTGAATACCCATATTCCAAATTTCTCGTTTGTAATGAAAATATTGATCAAGTGATTGGTTATGTCGATGCTAAAGATATTTTGGTTCGCATCCTCAATAACCAAAAAATTAATCAACTCAATGAATCGACTATTCGTAATGTACTCACTATTCCAGATACCTTAACGCTTTCTGAAGTACTTGATCGATTCCGTGCGAGTAAGGAGAAATTTGCGGTTGTTATTAATGAATATGCATTGGTCGTCGGTGTCATTACCCTCTCTGATATTATGATTACAGTCATGGGTGACTGGGTTACCCCGATTGAAGCAGAGCAACAAATTATTAAGCGCGATGATAATTCATGGTTGATTGATGGCAGCACCCCCATTGAGGATATGAAACATGCTCTCGAAATTGATGAAATGCCTGATGAAGAAAACTACGAAACACTCGCTGGCTTTATGATGTACCGCTTACGTAAAATTCCACGCCCTGCGGATGTCGTAATTTTTGGTGGTTATAAATTTGAAGTGGTGGATGTAGACCATTTTAAGATCGACCAGCTGTTAGTGACTCGCTTGCTTCCAGAACCTAAAGATGCAAGTGACACAGAACCACAAGAATAAGTGCTAGCTGTTCTTCATAGCTAAAGCCTTACAAACCCTGTAAGGCTTTTTTACATTCATTCAATACTCGTCCATAGCAATTTTGCACCTAGACATATTAGATAAATGTATTTTATTGAATAGAAAAAAGAATGGGGTTGTTAAAAATATTTAAAAATCAGCATGATTTAAATACGACTGATTTCACTTCAATATTAAATAAAGCGAACACACTCAAAGGTGATTGCCTTAAAGTATGGTACACCATTTGATTCCAATCCATGCAATCACTAATACACCTTTACCTTTTGATGTCAAAACGATGCTTTCTATTTTTGCGTCTTGCACACACTGTCACACACTGTCACACACTGTCGGAAGCTATTAGGTATATGGTATTAGCTTTGTGGAAATGGGCGTGTTTGACAATTGCTGGACAATCAATACATCTCTTGCCACCTTTAGTCCTATCAACTTATTTATTGTGTGGGCTAGCAGTAATCCATTTTGGTGAACACTAAAAATTCACAATCAAGGGAGCTGTTGTTATTTGCTTTCTGATGCTGGTCACCGCTGTAATTTTTGAAATATTTTCACTTCATTTAACATTGGCATTAAAACTTCCCCCAAAAAAAGAGCAACTCATGCTGCTCTTTTTTATTTTTAAGGCTTATTAAAAGATTAATACTTTTCTAATAAAGCCTCTAAAACAGCTTGATAGTGGATCAAAATATCATCTTCTAGAATTTTGTATGCATTGTCGAACTGTACCATTGGCCAACCTTGCTTCCAGAAAGGGAAAACATTATGTAAATCTTCAGTAACTGTGGCATCTTCACGAGTAATCGCTTGCGCAATTTGAGCCAGAACTTGTGCAGTTTCAGCACCATCAATTGCTAAATAATCAATCCCTTGCGCTTTTAAAATACGAATACGGTCTTTTTTATAGCGAATTTTTTTCGCTTGAGTCGAATTCAAATGTAACGCCAAAGTTACCGCTTCAACGAATTTCTCTTCAAAAGATTGATGTAATGCTACTAAAGCTTGTTTGTGTGCTTCCTGACGTCCAGCCTTGCCTCCATCACGAATGATTTGATTGGCTTCAACATTGAGCTTATCGTTTTTCATAGACTTTAAGATGTCTAAAATTTCGATATCACTTAATTGCTCAGGAGATTGTTCAGTCATGCACTGCTCATTTACATTAAAAGGAATTGGGTATTCTCTCATATTTCCAACATAAAGAGCAGTCTTAACTTGATGTGTAGCCATGCAACATGAGGAGAAGCTTCAATATATGCGCATTACACAATATTCAAGCTCACTTCACGATCAATCATGCTCTTGATTAAATGACTTCAACCACGATTTTACCAATATGCTCACCTGTATCCATAGCACGATGTGCATCTTGAATTTGGTCAAACTTAAAAGTTTTGTAAATCATCGGAACGCATTGACCTTGCTCCAACAACGGCCAAACATGCTCTTGTAAACCTTGGCTAATCTCTGCTTTCTCAGCCGTATTTCGCGCACGCATAGTTGAACCAGTAATGGTCAAACGCTTCATCATAATTTGACCAAGCTTGACCTCTTTGGCTTTTGCTCCACCAAGGAAGGCGATATAAACCAAACGGCCATCTTTACGTAATAAATTCAAATTTTGTTCAAGATAAGGTGCACCCACAATATCTAAAATGACATCAACTCCTGCCTGATCGGTTTTTTCTAAAATATAACTTTCAAAATTTTGCGTTTTATAATTAATTGCATCTGTTAAGTGAGCAATGGCATGAACTTTTTCATCCGAACCAACGGTTGCAAAGGTCTTCAGACCCAGTGCATTACACAACATTAATGCTGTGGTCCCAATACCGCTAGTGCCACCATGAATGAGTACTGTTTCTCCTGCTTTAGCTTTACCCATTTGAAACACATTAGCCCATACGGTAAAAAATGTTTCTGGAATTGCGGCAGCCTGTACATAACTTAGGCCCGTTGGAATATTTAAAGTTTGGCTTTCAGGCACAACACAATATTCAGCATAACCACCACCATTGGTTAAACCACACACCTGATCACCAACTTTAAACTTTTGAACATCCGATCCAACTGCAACAACTTCACCAGCAACTTCTAAACCTGGCACAGGGGTCACGCCTTTCGGCATTGGGTATAAACCTTGACGCTGCAAAATATCTGGTCGATTCAATCCAAAAGCATGGACTTGCACTAAAACCTCATCGGCTTTAGGTTCTGGCACTGTAGTTTGCTCAATGGCTAATTTTTCTGGTCCACCTACTTCGGTAATCACGACCTGATGCATCATTGGATTTGTCATGGTGTTTCCCTATATTGCTTTATATTCTCACGCTGTATTTGACCATAAATGAATAAACGAATGAAGTAAAACGTCCTTATCAATTCGCCTAAGTAAGTTTACCCTAGGCCTAAAAAAAGCCCCTTTTCAGGAGCTTTTTTTAGAACATTTATCTTTGCGGTAATGGAATATATTGCGAATCAGAATTCTGAACTTTGCGCTCCCCAACCACTACATCCAGAGTTAATGGCTTACCAGCACGTTCAACTTGAATTTTGATAGTACTATTTGGGGCTTGCAATGCTACATAATTAATCAAATGCGATGCCGAGGTAATTTTTTCCTCATTCACTTGAGTAATTTTATCGCCTTTTAATAATCCTGCTTGAGCTGCAGGTCCATTTTTCAATACGTCTGCAACCACCACACCTGCCTGTTTCGGTGCCATAATGTTTTCTTGCTGTACAGGCATTAAGCTAATACCTAACCAACCACGAACCACACGTCCATCTTTCAAAATTGAATTAAGCACTTGCTGACAGACTTTTGCAGGAATAGCAAAACCAATACCCAATGAGCCACCTGATTGCGAGAAAATAGCAGTATTAACCCCAATCAAGTTACCTGCCACATCAATCAAAGCTCCACCTGAGTTACCAGGATTAATCGCTGCATCTGTTTGAATAAAATCTTCATAAGTATTAATACCCAAATCTGAACGTCCTGTTGCAGAGATAATCCCTTGCGTTACAGTTTGACCAACACCAAATGGGTTACCAATCGCTAGTACAACATCCCCCACTTCGTTACCACTCAGCTTAAAAGGTAATACAGGCAGTTTATCCAGCTCAATTTTAATCACAGCTAAATCAGTATCAGGATCTGTCCCAATAATTTTAGCAGCAGCACGTCGACCATCTTGAAGAGCAACAATAATTTGATCGGCCTGAGAGATAACATGATTATTAGTTAAAATATAACCATCCGGACGGACAATCACCCCAGAACCCAGACTATTTTCATTTTGTTCAGGATTTAATTGTTCTGGAAGTTGATTACCAAAAAACTCTCTGAATGCTGGGTCATTCATGAGTGGGTGATCAAGTTGCTTAACTTTCTGTGTGGTAAAAATATTTACCACCGCAGGTGCAGCAACTTTTACCGCTGCACTATAAGACACTACCCCACCCGTTCTGGATGTATCAATCAACGGTTCAACTTTTTCAGCAGGCATTTTTACGCCATCAGGTGCAACTGGCGCTTTTGGTTTTTGGTATTGTTGCCATGCAATAAAACCAATAATCACAATAATGAGTAACACCCAAGGTAACCATGTAAAGGTCCGGCGCACGTTTCTATCCTCTTAAAATATTTTAATTTCTTAATAACGAAGAATTTATGCTTATTGTAAAGGCAAATACAGTTCGATACACAAAATTCATGCAAGAGTTTTGTGATGCTTTAGTTACAATTTAAAGTATATTTTGATGATATTAATTCGTAACTTAAGAGACTTTTATGGCAACTCTGCAAGAAATTCTGCAATGGTGTAATGACACTTTAAAAACCCAAGAATTTAAAGACTATGCGCCCAATGGTTTACAAATTGAAGGATGCTCTGAAGTTAAAAAAATTCTCTGCGCAGTCACTGCTTCTCAAGAGGCAATTGATGCTGCGATTGCACAGCAAGCTGATCTACTTTTAGTGCATCATGGTTACTTTTGGAAAGGCGAACCCTACCCAATTACAGGAATGCGTGGAGATCGTATTAAGAAGCTGATCCGCAACGATATTTCATTAGTCGCTTATCACCTCCCTTTAGATTCACACCCAATACTCGGCAATAATGCTGCAATTGCTGAAATTTTAGAATTGGAAAATATTGAGGCTTTAGATCCTTCGGAACGTCACCCTATTGGCAACATAGGTTATTTAAAACAAGCAATTTCTCCAGAGTCTTTTAAACAAATCCTCACAGAACGTTTAGGCTTTAACACTATTCATTTAAATACGAATAAGAAAACCATTCAGAAAGTGGGTTTCTGTACAGGCGCTGCACAAGACTTTATTAGCAAAGCTGCCGATCAACTTTGTGATGCCTACATATCTGGAGAAGTGAGTGAACGAACGTATTATGAAGCGAAGGAATTGGATGTTCATTATTACGCTTGCGGACATCATGCGACTGAACGCTATGGTGTACAACGCCTAGGACAAGCTGTTTCACAACAGTTCAATCTTGAGTATAGTTATTTCGAATTAAACAATCCGATTTAATTTGGGCTTAGCAAATTTTCCTTACTTAAAATATGGATTTAAAGCAGTATGATTAGATTTATAGTATTTTTTATATACGTATAAATTCGAGCGTTATTCTGTATTGTTATTTAAAAGTATTGCGCAAATTTAGCCTAGAATCCTTTACAATAGTGCCACTTAATGTCAAAACCCAGCAAAATGCAAGGAATTGAAATCATGACAACGATCACTTTACCAGCACTTCCATATGGCTATGAAGATCTTGCTCCTCATATCAGCAAAGAAACTTTAGAATACCATCACGACAAACACCACAATACTTATGTTGTTAACTTAAACAACTTAATCAAAGGCACTGACCTTGAAGGTAAAACTTTAGAAGAAATCATCAAAGCTTCTGCTGGTGATGCAGCTAAAGTAGGTGTTTTCAACAATGCAGCTCAGGTTTGGAACCACACGTTCTACTGGAACTGTATGGCTAAAAACGGTGGCGGTAAAGCGACTGGCGCATTAGCAGCAAAAATTGATGAAACTTTTGGTTCATATGAAAAATTTGCTGAAGAGTTTGCTGCTGCAGCGACAACTCAGTTCGGTTCTGGCTGGGCTTGGTTAGTTGCTGACGAAGTAAATGGCGCGCTTTCTATCATGAAAACTTCAAATGCAGATACTCCACTTGCTCACGGTAAAGTTGCAGTATTAACAATTGACGTTTGGGAACATGCTTACTACATCGATTTCCGCAATGCTCGTCCTAAATACATCACAACTTTCTTAGAAAGCCTAGTGAACTGGGACTATGCAAACGCGAAATATGCTGGTCAAGCAGCTGGTGTTGAAAAATAATTTTTATTTTTCTGCATAAAAAATCACCCTTTACGGGTGATTTTTTTGTTTTTGGGCTTTAACTGCATAATTATAAATCAAATAAAACAATTATCTTCAGGAACGGGTTGACGACACCTACTTTCCTCCCTAAAATGCGCATCAGATTCTCCAATAGCTCAGTCGGTAGAGCGACGGACTGTTAATCCGCAGGTCCCTGGTTCGAGCCCAGGTGGAAGAGCCAAGATTCTAAAAAACCCACACATTATGTAGTGGGTTTTTTATTGCCTATATTTTAGAATCAATCTAATAGCAATTTGTATTTCGATTGCATTTTTAATATCTTCACCACATAACAACAGTACAGAGAATAAGAATGAATCTGCCTTGGCTAAAATCCCTGATTTTTTGGATTATTATCATTGTGGTTATTTTTGCGGCCTTTCAATGCACGCAAAAGTCTGAAAATAATAAGTCCGCTTCTGCCCTCATGTATGAACGCTTATATCAATGTAGCCGTGATTTAGCTGGGAAAAACCCTAGCGTCTTAACCGCTATTCAAAAACAAATTCATACCAATATGACTCAACAAGAACTCATGCAATTAATCAATTCATGTCGCCAAGCCAATCCGCTCAAAACGCAAGCCACTTATATTGAAGCAATACTGCATATTAAATAATCTTTTTGTCTATTTTTAATTCATTTAACTGAAAATATTGGAATTTTTTTACTTTTTACTTGACCTCTTAGACTTAGCCCCCTAAAATGCGTTCCAGATTCTCCAATAGCTCAGTCGGTAGAGCGACGGACTGTTAATCCGCAGGTCCCTGGTTCGAGCCCAGGTTGGAGAGCCAAGATTTTAAAGACCCACTCACTTTGTAGTGGGTTTTTTATTGAGTTCAATTTGTGTTTACATCCATTCAAACGCTGTTTTTTATTATTGGCTGTCTGGCAAGTTCTGTTTTGCTTTTGATGCTATTGCAACATTTATTTTGGAAACGTCAGCAATTTTATAAAAAGCCCCTCATTACAGCCTTTGAACAGAAAATGTTTATTCGTCTGAATGAAGCACTGCCTGAACATCATATTTTGGCACAAGTTGCCTTTAGCGCCCTCATTACAAGCAACCATTTCAAAATACGTCAACAATTCAATCGAAAGGTCACAGATTTTGTGGTGTTGAATCGTGAGATGAGAGTCATTGCAATTGTTGAATTGGATGACCCAAGTCATATTGGTAAAGAAGATGAAGACCAGCAACGCGACGCCATGCTTACCGAAGCGGGTTACACGGTATTTCGTTATACTTCTATACCTAGTGCACGTGAACTACGTAAAGATTTACTTTAATTGTCTTAAATAATAATATTGATGAACATTTACCCTAAAAAGAATCTCAACAAATTACCTAAAATTCACAACAAAATTAAAACCATTTTCAATTAATTTTTATTCAACAAATACTTACACTAGCAGCAGAGATTAAAAATCCCAATTTACAGGTATAGAACATTTTTGGCATTTAGAACACAGTCAAAAGATAATTGGATGCTCAAGTTTAGGACAATATAATAGTGAATGAGCTTTTACTCCCAGCACCAGTATTAATTCTCTCAGAAGAAATAAATTTAGACCTTCGCCTTAAAATATTATTGATGGAGTTAGGCTACCCTGCGCACTTAATTCACTCTACACCCTATCTAGATGATGCCCTTGAAATCTATCGTTTGCATTTACCCAATATTGCGCTGATCGATCTGAATTTTACTCAAGTGCCTTTACACGATTTAATACGTTCACTAAAAGCGTACCATCCTTATGTCATTATTATTTTGATGGCACCACAGGGACAAACCGAGCAAATTTTCCGTGGCATTCAGTCGGGTGCACATGGTTACTTTTTTATAGAACAGACTGACCGAGAAATTTTACAGCAGATCAGAACAATTTTAAGAGGCGGTGCCACCTTACACAGTGAATTGGCACAGCATATTCTTAATGCGCAAACTCAAAACCAAGCTCGGCAATTCATTAACCAATTTAAAGAAACACCAAATCAATTATTCAGTGATATAGAGTTAGAAATTCTATCTTTACTTGCTAAGCAGCTCAATACTCGAGAAATCGCACATCAACTCGGAATTCCGCTTTACAGCGTAGAAGGACGGATCAAATCGATTTACCGACATTTAACCCATAAATAAGAAAGAGCCTACTTGAGGCTCTTTCTTTTGACTGCTATTTAATAATTTCTAACAAAGTACGTTGGGCATTATGTGGTTCTTCCCCTTCGGCGACTTGAGCACGTACCCATGAACCATCCCCTTTTAATAACCATGCTTGCTGATTATCTTTTAGATAGTTGAGTAAACCTTGTTGATAAATCCGCTTTTTCAATGCTGGATCTTCAATTGGGAAACATGCCTCAACACGGTTAAACAAGTTACGATCCATCCAATCCGCACTCGAACAATACACATGCGGATTACCATTATTACTAAAATAGTAAACACGTGTATGTTCCAAGAAGCGTCCTACAATAGACCGCACACGAATATTTTCAGACAAGCCTGGTAACCCTGGACGCAAGCAACAAATTGAACGAATAATCAGGTCTATTTGAACACCAGCCTGTGAAGCCTCATACAATTTATTAATCAATTGCACTTCCGTTAGCGCATTCACTTTCACAATAATCTGTGCAGGTTTTCCTGCTTTGGCATTGGCAATTTCATCGTCAATAAAATTGATTAATTGCGCATGTAGCGTAAATGGTGCATGCAAAAGTTTTTTCAACTTTGCCATTTTGCCCATACCTGTCAACTCTTGGAAAATGCGATGTACATCTTCACACAGTTCTTTGTCTGTTGTGAGTAAACCATAGTCGGTATAAATACGGGCATTACCCGCATGGTAATTTCCTGTACCTAAATGGACATAGCGTACCAATTTATTATTTTCACGGCGGACGACTAAAATCATTTTGGCATGTGTCTTATACCCGACAATACCATACACCACCACAGCACCTGCTTCTTGTAAAACATTGGCCACTGCAATATTC
This sequence comes from Acinetobacter tandoii, assembly GCF_008867985.1. Taxonomy (NCBI): domain Bacteria; kingdom Pseudomonadati; phylum Pseudomonadota; class Gammaproteobacteria; order Moraxellales; family Moraxellaceae; genus Acinetobacter; species Acinetobacter tandoii. The sequence goes on along the minus strand of NZ_VXLD01000001.1, from coordinate 249,349 downwards.
GACTCTTCATCAAAACGAGCACGTAACTCAATCACCGCGGTGACTTCTTTACCATTCCGCGCTGCCTCTGCCAAGACTTGTACAATCTCAGAATCGGCTCCACTTCGGTACAACGTTTGCTTAATCGCTAGAACTTGTGGATCTCGTGCAGCTTCACGCAAAAAGTTAATGACTGGAGCAAAGGATTCAAACGGATGGTGCAATAAAATGTCTTGCTTTTGCATCGCTGAAAAAATGTTTTCAGCTTTTTTCAATACTTTTGGAATCACAGGTGTATGTGAATCATAGCGTAAATGAGGACGTTTAAAATTTGACAATAATCGTGCCAAATTTACTGGACCATCCACTTTGTACAACTGCTCTTCATCTAAATCGAATTCATCAAGCAAGTAGTCATAAATATGTTTAGGACAGTTTTCAGTCACTTCCAAGCGTACCGCACGACCAAAACGACGTGAATTTAGCTCACCTTTTAATGCTTTCGCTAAATCCTCTACATCTTCATTTAAAGCCAAGTCCGCATTCCGCGTTACACGGAACTGATAACAACCCGTTGCAGTCATTCCTGGGAATAGGTCGGAAACATGCTCATGAATAATTGCAGATAGCATGACATGGTGTTCTTTGCCACCCGTCAACTCATCTGGTAAACGTACAACACGTGGCAATGAACGTGGTGCGGGTACAACAGCTAAATCAATTTGACGACCAAAGGCATCTTTACCTTCCAAAGTCACAATGAAATTCAAACTCTTGTTAACTAAACGTGGGAAAGGATGTGCTGGATCTAAACTAATCGGGGTTAATACAGGGGCAACCTGTTCTTGGAAATACTTTTTCACCCAAGAAGATTGGGCTGGGGTTAGCTCACCACGACGCAAGAAACATATGTCTTCTTCACGTAACTTGGCTAAGATTTCTTCATTTAAAATACGGTATTGGCGTTCAATTGCAGCATGTGTTGTTTGCGAAATTTGCTCCAAAACCTGTTTTGGGGTTAGGCCATCAGGGGTATGACTTTCATTCCCCAAATCCAACTGTTCCAACATACCCGCAACACGAATTTCAAAGAACTCATCTAAATTTCTTGAAAAGATCAGCAAGAAATTCATGCGTTCTAGCAATGGATGCAACGGATCGACAGCTTGCTCAAGAACACGTAAATGGAAATCTAAAATAGAAAGTTCACGATTAATAAATCGATCATTATAAGTATATTCAACTGGCTCTAATGGAGTCTGTGCCGCCGTATTCATAATCAACCCATGATTTTAAGACGTTATTTGTATAGTCATAAGTATGCTTCAATTTTGTGACATTTTCATAAAAAAAGCCCAAAATATTTTGGGCTTATATTGCACTATACTGATCGCTGAATTCGGTCACCTTAAGGTATTTCGCTATAACGCATATATTTGCGAATCATTTTTTTACGAATTTGGACTTTTCGATCATTCTGATGATTTTGATAATATTTAGGGTTTGGTAAAATTGCAGCTAAAAATGCTGCCTGATCACGCGTTAAACTTCGCGCACTTTTGCCAAAATAATGCTGTGTTGCTGCTTCTACGCCGTAAATATTTTCACCAAATTCTACCGAGTTTAAATAGACTTCAAGAATTCGCTGTTTCGACCACATACGCTCCATCATCCAAGTGGCGACAGCCTCTTGCCCTTTACGAATAAAAGAACGCTTATTGTATAAAAATAAGTTTTTCGCCAACTGCTGAGAAATAGTCGATCCGCCCGCAACCACTTTGCCTTTGTCTTGGTTACGTTCTAAAGCGTATTGCATGCCTTCCCAGTCAAAACCATGATGGTGCATGAATTTTCCATCTTCAGATGTGACCACAGCACGTTTTACATAATCGCTAATCTCATCATAATCCCGCCATGAGTGCTGAATTGGTTTTGATGGTTCAGACCAGTAATCTAGACGCATGAACATAGTTGTTTCGACTGGATGTGTACGCCACCACAGCAAACTGCTAAATATCCATAGCTGTACAAGTAGAATAAAACTGACAATGACTAACAAAGTTCGAACAAAAAAAGCTTTCATGTCAGTAAGTTGCTCCAAATATTTTCATTCTTTCGTGCTAAGCTTGGTCAAAATATAGATTCAAAGTCAAACAATAGCATGTCTCATTCAACACCACCTTGGCTTCCAAGCAAACTGAATATGCAAGATTGGTGGCTCACAACCCTTTTCATTGCGGTCAATGTCGGGTTATTTCTCTGGCAAATTTTCTCTGGAGTCAATGTCAGTGATCCAAGCCTACCAGATGCCATACGCTGGGGAGCTGATTATGCACCTTTAACCTTTTTAGAGGAACCCATCCGCCTATTCACGAGCATGTTTTTTCATTTTGGACTTATTCATTTAATGTTAAACATGTGGGCGTTGTATATTTTTGGCAGTGTCGCAGAACAACTCTTTGGTCGTTTTTATTATTTCATGCTCTATCTTGCAGCAGGATTAATGGGCAGTCTCTTTAGTGGTTATTTGGCAATACATGACACGGTAAGTATGTTGAATCAGCAAGTAATTGATCCCTCTTTACTGCCACATGTCAGTGCGGGTGCTTCAGGTGCTGTGATGGGCTTAGGTGGTGCTTTAACCTTACTTTCTCTCTTTCCTGTTCTACCACAACAACGCTTTATTCTAGATAAAAAGACCTTAATTATGGTCATGGGCATTAACTTGGTGATTGGACTCACGATCTCTGGAATTAATAATGCTGCGCATGTTGGCGGAATGCTGATGGGCGCAGTCCTTGCAGGTATTTGGTATCTGTGCCAAAAGTGGCAAAAACCTGCCCTAAGCTTCATTTTGGGTACAACTGTAGCCGTCGTGAGCTGCTGGTTCCTATACCAGTATTGCCTGCAACAAGTTCAACTGATTCAACCAATTTGGGCTGAATTATTACAGGCTATGCGTCAACGCTACCATTTTTAAAGACAGAAAGATGAATCTTAAGATTGATTCATCTCTCTTAAACTTTGTAATGGTGGGATATCACAGAGATAACTCAAACGATAACGCCCAATCAGTGAGCACAACACCATCATACTCACAGGTAGAATCAACCAGATTTCCCAATGGGCTTGGATGCTTAGGTTCATTCGATAACTGGCAATTGCACTGATCAATTCGGCAAAGAAACAAGCCACAATACCTGCCAGTAACCCCATAAATCCAATTTCCAGTGTCAGCATATTTTTGAGCATACGTTTGGAGCTACCAAATGAACGAAGTAAAGCGACTTCCCTTTTCCGCTCATCCATCAATAAATTAAGACAGGCAATTAAGACCAAAATGCCTGCAAGGCTGACCAGTGTAGCCAGAATGGTCACAACCTGAATCAACACATTCATCAAGCGCTTAATTTCATCCAGTATTAAGCCCACATCAATAAAGACCGTATTACTAAATTGCTGAATTAATTGAATCAGTTGTGGTCTGTCTTGCTCTGGAACATAGAAACTGCCCAAATAACTACCTGCATTTTCATCCAAAGTTTGTGGAGAAAAAATAAAGAAAAAGTTCGGGCTAAAACTTTCCCATTCAACTTCTCTTAAATTGACTACTTTGGCGTGTAGCATGCCTTCAGGCAAACTAAAGCTTAACCGATCACCCACCTGTATACCCAATTCTGTCGCAGTTTTTGCTTCTACAGAAACCTCTCCGACATGCGTGAAATTTGCTTGTCCTTGTACAATTTTATTATCCGTTGGTAGGCTACTACTTTGAGTTAGATTCAATTCACGACGCAATGAGTTATTTTTCTTAACCAATTGTTCCGAAAAAGGTTGTTCATTTTTTGCGACTAATCGACCACGAATATTGGGATATAAAGGTGTGCTGTTCCAGCCATGTGCCTGTAATTGCTGCTTGAATTGGGGTACATCAAATGGTGGCAAACCGTAAACAAATTGATTTGGCGTACCTTGTGGCAACTGCTGTTGCCAACGCTCTAACAAATCAGTACGCAGGACAGCCAAAACAGTGATTAAACTCAGACCTAACGCCAACGCCGTAATCTGAAACGCAGTCTGATAAGGTACTTTAACATAAGCCGAAACTGCCATTTTTAAGCGTTTTAAAGCTTTCAAAACCAACCAGACCAAAACATACAAAAGTACACTCAGGGCAATGATGCCACCAATCACCAAACTGGTCAGTGGCAAATTTTCGGTAAGAATGATACTAAAAATAAATAGACTCAGTGTACCCGACACTAAAGTCCACAAGAAAACACGCATAGATTGCGTTTGTTGACGAATCACACGGATTGGCGGGGTGTACATCAACTGCCACAAATTCGGCAAAATAAAACCTGTTAATACCACTGCACTAGTCAATATGGCAATCGGCAAAGGGCCTTTCAGCATTGCCCATGCAGAAAATTGTAGCTGCAAGTTCGGAATCAGTTGTAGCATGAGCTGTAATAAGCCATAACCCAATACAACACCAAGCAACACACCAATCAAAATCGCGATGCTCAACATAAATAACAAAAGATAAGCATAGACTTTTAAGATTTGGGATTTAGAAGCCCCCATACAACGCAATAACGCAATATAGTCTTGATTTTGTTGTACATAGCGTTGACTGGTCAATGCAATCGCGATACCACACAGCAAAATAGTCAGAATATTCGCCAACTGTAAAAAGGTATCTAAATTCTCTATTGGGCGCATCAGACGAGTATTGCCTTCGGTGGCATTCCGCAGTTTCAACCCATTGGCATCTTCTGTATTAATTCCCGTGACATTCTTTGTCGTTTTCTGTTGTTGTTTGAATTGTGTTTGAAACTGTTGAATATTATTCGTATCGCCCGCCATCAATAGACGGTAATCAATTCGACTGCCGACTTGAATAGCATTTGTTCGTGCAATATCTTGTTGTGCAATCATCACTGTCGGTGAAAAACCTGAAAAGCCAAGCTCCTGATTGGAGTCATGTTGAATCTTTGCGGTGACTTTAAACGTACCATCTGCAATTTGAATTTGGTCTCCCAACTTTACCCGCAATAAGTCCATCACCCGTGGACTTAACCAAACTTCACCACTTTGAATAGGGCGATGTAGCTCCGGTTGTAACTGAAGTTTCCCTCGGAGCGGGAAATGTGCATCAACCGCTTTCACATTCACCATGACAAATTGCGACTCTGTATGCGCCATGGAGTTAAACACGGTAACCTGTGACTGTTTTAAGTGTTGGGCTGTCGCCTGATCTTTCCAACGTTGTTCAATTTCCGACTGATCTGACAACACTAAATCTGCCGCCATCAGCTCTGCGGCTTGTAAAGTCACCGCATTCTGGATTTGCTCATTACTAAATTTCAGTGCAGTCGTTACACTAATCGCCAGTACCAAAGCAATAATCAGCAGATACATTCCACTACTTTTCAGACTTTGCTGCAATAAAGGTCGAAATAGAGCACTCATACGTGATCACCACCCTGCACGTGTTCATGCAACTGACCTTCAAATAAATGGAGATGACGTTGGCATTGTCTTGCCAATTTCAAATCATGCGTAACCAGTACCAAGGTGGTGCCTAGTTCCTGATTTAAAGCAAATAATAACTGCTCAATCTCTTTGGCTGTTTGGCTATCTAAATTACCCGTAGGTTCATCTGCAAAAATAATTTTAGGCTGACTAATTAAAGCACGTGCAATCGCCACACGCTGTTGTTCTCCACCAGAAAGTACTTTTGGCGTTTGCTCTGCCTGTCGCTCTAACCCGACCTTTTTAAGTAGCTCTAAAGCACGGTGTTCTGCCTCTGCATATTGAAAATTAGCGTGCAAACGCAAAGGTAACATGACATTTTCTAATGCGGTTAAGTGCGGCAAAAGTTGAAAAGACTGAAAAACAAAACCAATATATTTCAAACGGACAAGCGCTCGTTGTTCTTCATTAAGCGCCGCAATATTTTCTCCACAAACAGTTAATTCACCAGCACTGGCTTGATCTAACGTGGCCAAAATTCCCAATAGAGTCGACTTACCAGAACCCGAACGTCCTGTAATAGCAATTTGTTCACCTTCCATAATGTCGAGATTTAGATTTTCAAAAATTGAGAGACTTTTATCTGCAAGATGTATTTTTTGTGTCAAATTCTGGGCAGAAATTACGGCTTGTGGCATGATGAATCTCTCTTCTATTGTGCTCAGGTTTTCGTCAGTTACTATGCGTCAATATCGTTTTAAAGTATTCGTTTATTCTTGGGTGATGGGACTCATGCTCTGCCTAAGTCCAGTAATGGCTTCAGCTAAAACTATTCTGATTCTCGGTGATAGTATTAGCGCAGGTTATGGTTTGCAGCCACAGCAAGGATGGGTCACACTGTTACAAAAACGATTAGACCAACAGTATCCGAAACAGCATCAAGTGGTCAATGCGAGTGTGAGCGGTGAAACTACCAGTGGTGCTTTAGCACGTTTACCCAAATTACTTGCTACTTATAAGCCAAATATTGTGGTCATCGAACTGGGCGGAAATGATGGTTTACGTGGTCAACCACCACAAATGATTCAACAAAATCTAGCACGATTAGTTGAGCAAAGCCAAAAGGCAAAAGCCAAAGTCATTTTATTTGGAATGAAAATGCCGCCAAATTATGGCACAGCCTATAGCAAGGCTTTTCAACAAAACTACACTGTAGTCAGTCAACGCTATCAAGTGAAATTACTGCCCTTCTTTTTAGAAGGCATCGCGGGTCATCAGAATTTAATGCAAAAAGATTTAATTCATCCTAATGCTCAAGCACAACCCCAATTACTGAATTTAGCTTATCCATATATTAAAGGCGCTTTATAAAGCGCCTTTAATCACGTCTATATTTTTATAGATCAAATGCCTTAGAAATCAAAAAAAATCACTTCACCTGTTTCAAGTGAATATTCCGCACCGACCACAATCATCTTGCCTTTCGCAATTAATTGTTCTAATACAGCTGAACCATGGCGTAATTGATTTACCGAAGCAAACACATTTGAACGGACAGCGTGGTTCGAAAGTTTTTTCAAATCGTGTTTCAACTCAGTTTGCATCAAAGTTTCGACAGAAGGACGCACACGGTTCACAATCGACATCAAATTATTTGATGGTGGACACTCTGGGTTCATTAAAGTGTCAATGGTCGCTTGAATGGCACCACAATGGCTATGGCCAAGAACAACAACTACTGCACAGTCATAACGTTCAGCAGCAAATTCCACACTACCCACTTGCGAAGGAGCAACCACGTTACCCGCGACACGAATAACAAATAAATCACCTAAGCCTTGGTCAAAAACCATCTCGGCAGGAACACGCGAGTCTGAACAACCAAGTATAATTGCAAAAGGATTTTGATCTTCTGCCATTTCAGCACGTTCTTGGTGCGTCAATTGTTTAGGGAGGGTTGTTTCCCCAGAAACAAAACGTTGGTTTCCTTTTTTAAGACGGTCTAATGCTTCTTGAGCCGTTAGCATTCTTTTTTCCACCATGATTTGAAGTTTCAATATTCTAATACCAGCAAAAAGGAATGTCACTTGCAAAAAAGAATACGGCTAAGCCTTTTTAGATTGGCAAAAAAGTTCAAGTGCTTTTTGTTATTATCTTGAAGTAAATCACATTATTTTATTTTTATATCAATCATTTCAATAAACTTGTTCGTGACATTTTAGTGATTGTATTTACAATAGATCTTTATAAAGTCAAAGATTATTCTTTATACCAATTCCAGTTTTTTGCAGTTTCAAGAATAGATTTTCTACAACAGAATTTTAGCGATAAGGATTTAAGTCAATGACACAAACTCGTAAATATTTTTCTCATTTTGTTACTGCAATGGGAATCCTAATTACGATGTCATTGCCCAATGTTGCTTCAGCTAAAAATCCACAACTTTCTCCCGAGCAAATTACGCTACAAAATTATTTACAACAAGAACGTGAAGATTGCGGATTAAAAACCAAAACCCTCAAAGTCGGAGATATTTTTTGGAGCTATAACGAAGGAGGATCGAGTCAAAAACCTACTGTTTTACTGATTCATGGGTTTGGAGGAAATCGTGACAATTGGAATCGCGTTGCTTCTTATCTCACTCCCAACTATCACGTCATTGTGCCCGACCTACCCATTTATGGGGACACCAAAGTTCCATCCAATTTTGATATTGCTGTTCCGAACGTCACCTCCAGCCTTCGACAATTTGCTGAAGCTATAGATATCGAGAATAAATTGAATATCGCAGGTCACTCTTTAGGTGGTTCAATTGCAACTCTCTATGCTGCGCAATATCCTTTTGATACACAAAGTTTATTTCTATTAAATAGTGCAGGCATCTACAAAAAAGCCAACACCCCCTACACGAGAGACCCACATTTTTTAAAGCATATTATTGTGTCAAAACCTGGTGATTATGATGAGGTTCGTCATGAGATCATGCAGAATCCCCCCAAACTTTCTCCAGAGCTCAAACATGCTAAAGAACAACTCTTGATTGCACAATCAGGTATAAATAATCTAGTCATTGAGCAAATTTCGACGTTAAATCGCATCTATACCCCTGAAACATTTGCTCGAATTACCCGCAATGTAGAAGCACCAACTTTAATTTTGTGGGGCAAACAGGATAAAATCTTTAATGTTGAAGTTGCAGATGAATTAAAATCTCTGTTGAAACGTGCCGAAGCACCTGTCATCCTGAACAATGTGGGTCATATGCCTTTATTGGAAGCAGATAAACAAGTTGCGAATTATTACCTCCCATTTCTCGCAAAGACCCAAAATCTGAAAAATCCATTGGCGGATCAACTGATTCCTTTACATTAAATTTGAGCTTTTATGCAAAAACACCCGATGATTGAGCAACTGATCGAAGCTCATCTACAATTTTTAAATCATGAATTTACTCAGTCAGAAACCATTAAAAATGAATTTGTTGAGTTTTATTATTGGTTCAGAAAGCAAAAATTAAAACAAATTTGGACAGTCGAACAAATTCATCAATTAATTGACCAGCAAATCTTAAAGACGCCTGCCAGTGATTTTTTAATTGAACAAGTTGCAGAACATATTCGCTTTGCCTTGGTTCATCCCGCAAATGACCAGACCAAAATCGCAGATGCCATTCCTGTGCTTACTGTCGATAAAATTGCTCAATATGTCGCCAGTAAAAGTGGGCATAGACAACGCTTAATTCATACCGTTGTGAATAACCCTGCTTTCGCTGCCATGATCACGCAACTGATTCAACACGCGATTCATGACTATTTAGATAATTCCGTTATGGTCAAGCATGTGCCGGGCGTTTCTCGTTTTATGAAAATGGGGAAATCTGTTTTAGAAAGTGTGACTGATTCAAACTTAGATCAAGCCATTCAGCATTATTTACAAAAAAATATTCAGAAACTCAGTCAAATGAGTGAACAAGTGTTAAATCAGCATTTTAATGACGATAAGCTTTATCATTTTCAAGCCAATTTATGGCATAAAATTAAAGACCTTCCGCTCAATGTGTTAAAAAATTATATCGAAATTGATGACTTACAACACACTGTTGGTTTAGGTCATGAAATTTGGGATCACTTACGTCAAAGTGAATACATGGCACAACAAGTGAAAGATGGCATCTCTGCATGGTATGCACGGAATCAAGACCGAAGCTTTGATTTATTGTTCCGTGACTTAAATATTGATGAAGCATTAATCCAAAATCAGTTACAACATCTGTTAGAACCGATTATTCAGAATATGCTGCAATCAGATTACCTCACTCAACGTGCACGTCATTATTTAGAGAAGTTCTATTATTCTGACAGTACCTTAGCAATCTTGAAAAAAGGCGCTGAATAGCGCCCTTTTGTTCTACATTTAAATCAGCTTAAAACTCATATTTCAGACTTGCATAATAAGCACGACCTGGTTCGTTATAAGTTTGGTTCACAGAGTTATCACGTAATAATTTTTCATCAAACAAATTGCTAACACCAAGACGACCACTGATTTGATCCGTAAATTTATAGCCTGCATTAATGCCTGCTATACCATAACTTTTCACGGCAGTAACATTCATAGCGCCATTTTCAGTATTCGATTCTGCATATTGACGTGGCTTTTGGCGACCATACTGGGTATATACAAAGTTCACATCCATGGCATCGGTCACGTTATAGTTAAAGATGGAGTTAATCGTATAATTCGGTACAATCGACAGCGGATTACCTGTTTTTTTATTCTCCGAATCCATCATATACGTTACATTATTGGTCCAACTTGCATTATCAAAGCTTAAGGTTACACTTCCTTCGAGCCCTTGAATCAATGCTTCAGGCACATTTTCCCACTGTAAAATGTTATGACCCGCTGTTGAAGTGGCTAAAACAGTTTCTCCTGCTGTAATTTTATTTTCATAATCGTTTCTAAACCACGTTAAGCTGGCATTGACCATATCTTTTTCGAATTGAACACCCAGTTCTTTATTAATCGAGGTTTCAGGTTTTAGATCCGCATTACCGATTAAATAGCATTGGGAAATTTGTGTGGCTTTAATTGGGCAACCATTACCACGGGTATATAACAAATAACCTTCTGAAGTTTGATACATATTTGGCGCTTTATACGCCTTTGCAATGCCACCTTTCAGGGTAAAGTAATCGCCCAATTTTTGGGTAATGTTTAAGCTCGGACTCCAATTCGAACCTGATTTATCATGATCATCAAAACGAACACCAAGGACTAAATCAGTACTATCTGTCACCTTAAAGTTATCTTCAATATAGGCAGAAGCGATTCGTGATTGCATGCTTTCACGGTCAGCAGATAAGTTGATGAGTCCAGAAGCATCAGTTTGTACTGTGCTCGATGGATCCTTGAAGTCATCTTCTACCCATTCAGCACCCACAGTTAAAACTTGAGGAACAACAATCTCTAAAGGAATATTCGTTTCCGCATTAAAACGCAACGTCTCTAATGTAGAAGTCTTTTTATTAAATGAATTTGGACTCCCTTCTGGCCCACCAGCAAGAGATTCTGGAATACGTTTATTCTTGGTTTTATCGTATTGTGCGATGAGTTTAGTATCGCCCCAGTCCCATTTTCCTTCATGCGTTAAAGCATAACTGTCCCGATACATGGTATTGGTTTCTTGGCCTAATAAGCCTCGGACATAATCTGCATTGCTAAAGCTTCCACCTGTACCAGCAGCATCAAAGTTACTGTTTTGAATATCACCTGTATATTCATTGCCTTGTCGACCTGTTGCAATATCCAACAAAAGGGTTTGCTGATCATTCACTTGCCAAGCCAGTCGTCCTGCAATATCTTGATTTTCTACACCTTCACGACCTGCCGCACGCGTTCCCGACGCAGTGAGCGGATTAATATCTGGTGCATCTGCATCGGTCTGGTTGTAATTACCATACAAACGATAAGACAAAACATCTTTAACAATCGGACCACTTAAATTAAAGCCAACACGATTGGTTGCTCCCTCTTTGGAATCTTCTGGCTGATTGGTATAAAGCTCAACCGAACCATGTACTTCATTGGTTACTTTCTTGGTTTTAATATTGACCACACCACCCATGGCACCTGAACCATAACGCGCAGCAGCAGGACCACGTAACACTTCAATCGATTCAATTGCATCTGCTGGTACCCAGTTTGAATCTCCACGCGTATCACGTTCACCACGCCAACCATAACGAACTGAGTTTCTAGAGTTAACGGGCTTACCATCAATCAAAATTAAGGTATTTTCCGGCCCCATACCACGAATATCAATTTGACGGTTATTGCCACGTTGCCCTGTTGCACTGTTACCTGTCAAATTCACACCAGGCATACGACGAACATATTCAGAAATGTCATTCACTACAGGAAGCTTATCTAAATCTTCTTCAGTAATGATAGATGCCCCTAGGGATTGCTTTACTTGCTCTTCGGCAGTCAGAACAATTTTTTCAAGTTTGGTTGGATCTGTTTGTTGTGTCGTAATTTGCGCAGTTGAAGAAGTTTGCTGTTCTGTCTGTAAATCTTCAGCATTACTCATCACACTTATGACCGACAAAATTGAAAGTGCTAATGCTGATTGGACAATACGTCTGTTCATACAAATATCCCAAAGGTGTGGAAGATAGAAAAAAACGTGAAATTTCGGTTTCAGAGTGTAACAAACATAAATATAAATGCAATTATTATTAATAATTATTCTCATTACTATTAAATAGTTATTTAAAATCAGGGTCATTTTGTATAAAACAGACATAAAAAAACCTCCATACTATGGAGGTTTTTAATTTATTACGTTCAAGTAATTACTTGAAATATGCACCTTCTGCTTGGGTATGATCCGTCTGGTCAATCACACGCTGTAACTCTGGAACGTGTTGTTTCAAAGTCGTTTCTACCCCTTGTTTCAAGGTCACATCAATCGCTGAACAACCTTGGCAACCACCACCAAATTTAAGTACAGCAGTTAGACCATGCTCTTCATCTGCAACCACTTCAACCAAAGCACAGTTGCCACCGTGACCTGCTAAACCTGGATTGATTTCAGATTGTAAAACATAAGTAATACGCTCTTCGACAGAAGCATCAGGCCCAACACGTGGAACTTTTGAATTTGGCGCACGGAAAGTCAACTGACCACCAAAACGGTCTTTGTTGTAGTCAATGACTGCATCTAATAAATATGGAATAGATGGTGCGTCAACATAAGCAGGGAAATCTGGATAGTCTTGCTTATAATCTGTTGGCACAACTTCTTCAGGCGCACTATATGCCATACAACATTCAGCACGAGGTGTTCCAGGATGTTCCACAAAAACACGTACACCAATACCTGGAGTATTTTGTTTCGCCAATAAATCACGTAAATACTCTTGTGCAGTTGGTGTAATCAATAAGTTTGGAATTTCTTCTGCAACTGCAGTGCTGGTGTTCTCAGTCGACATAACAATATTTCCTCAAGCTGAAGTCGCTATTTTAACTGAAGATGCGGGTAAATTAAAAAAAATCAACTAAAATTGTCGGATTTATTCTAAAAGTCCTGTGCAATGAATCAATTAATGGCATTATTGAGATTGAGTCATTAAAAATTGAACCTTTTCTATATGCTAAATCTGCCTTTCAACCATACTGTTGCGCTGATTATCATTACTGTGGTGGTTTCCCTTCTGGCATTTTCCAATCAGAAATTGATGAGTCGCTTGATCTTTTGGCCACCTGCAATGCAAAAAGGACAATATGACCGTTTTATCACGCATGGTTTTGTTCATGCGGATGGCGCTCATTTGCTCTTCAACATGATTACCCTATTTTTCTTTGGGAGTATTATTGAAAGCTTTTATCGTCAGTATTTTTACGACCTTGGCTTTGCCCTATTTTATTTGGGTGGATTAATTTTTGCTATTTTACCAAGCTACTTAAAACACAAAAACGACTTCCAATGGGCCAGTCTTGGCGCTTCAGGTGCCGTGTCTGCGGTTCTGTTTGCTTATATCCTGTTTGAACCATGGAAGCTGATTTTTGTATTCTTTATTCCTGTACCTGCGATTATTTTTGCGGTGCTCTATATTGCCTATAGCATTTGGTCAGGAAAACGGGGCAACTCTCATATTAATCATAGTGCACATTTATGGGGTGCAGCTTATGGCGTCGTTGTGACCATTTTACTTGAACCCCGCTTAATTCCACATTTCTTCAATAAGCTAACCCAGCTACCATTTTAATATTTTAGATTAATCAAAAATGGGGGATACATTCACGTTCCCCCCATTTTTAAAAATAACTTTTATTTCATAACAGCTTTTACATAAAACAAATCGCAGCAATAAAATAATTTGACTAAAATTAAGTTTAAAACAATAGATAGAATATGGAGAATAAATATATGTATAAATTTCTCATGATTATCGCTACTTGTCTCAGCTTAAACATACTCACGGCTTGTGCTGTACATACACGCGAAGGCAGTATTGTTGTTGACCCGAATGGCAACTTAGGACACTACGAACATGGTGGTGATTTCTGCCCACCAGGTCAAGCCAAGAAAGGGCGTTGCTAAGTCACAGCTTAAATTGAATTTTTCTTTGACTGTCAGTCGATTGACTAGACTGACAGTGCCTGCTGATTTCAATTTTCCTCAATATTTATGCAAATTTCTGCGCACTCTTCCAAGCTTTTCACAAACTGAGTTTAAAACTTTAGACGCTCAGGACATAAATTGGTAGTTAATGCCACCCCAAACTTTAATTTGGCATAGATAATGAATACATCTGTATATTAATACTGTAATCAGACGAGATTTTTTGCATGTCCAGCACTTTAGAGGGTCTACAGTTCCCTGTTCAACCCGATACTCAAAAACCAAGTACAACTCGCACAGGCAAGGAAATTATTGCTGAGGCATTATCGATTGTAGACAATCAATCTGCCCAACAAGTGCTAAAAGAAAAGAAATGGCGTAAAAACTATCCAAAGTACTTTAAAGCCTTGGTCGAACATGGCATTCGCAATTGCAGCAATCCGATTAGCATTGCAAAACAAGGTCTGCATAAAGCTCAACATAGTTTTGAGTTTTACCGTAATGGTCAACGTTATTTATTAAAAGACATGATGGATGTGCCCTTAGCTCAGTTGCATACTGTTCAGTTAAAAGGTGAAAGCTTAGTTGATCCAGAATGGTACATTCCTTATCACGGACAAAACCTCAAAGGTGAAGCTTTACTTGCACAAGTTCAAAAATGGGAAGATGACGGCATTATTGAACCTTCTCATGCAGACGCCTTACGTTTAGCCAATGCACACCCTGAATGGTTCGATCTTTCTGACCGCACCATGGTGCTATTTGGTGCAGGTTCTGAAGCAGGTCCACTGACATGGCTGTCCAAATGGAAAGCCAATATTGTGGCTGTGGATTTACCTAACAGCAAAGTTTGGCAAAAAATTCTCAATACCATTCAAAATGGTAATGCAACGTTGTATGCACCAAGTCAGACTTCTCTTTCCGACCAGACGCCAACTCGTGAACTCTATGCCAAGCTTGGGGCAAATTTACTTACCCAAACTCCAGAAATTGCACAATGGCTATTACAAAGCGAACATCAACTGGATTTGGCAGCTATTGCTTATCTCGATGGAGAGAAGCATGTCCGCGTTGCCATGGCCATGGACAGCATTATGAAAGTCGTTAGTGAACAAAAAGCCGACACCAGCTTAATGTTTATGTGTACGCCAACTGATGTTTATGCTGTACCCAAAGAAGTGATTGAGTCTTCAGCAGACAAATTCCGTTATCGCTCTCAAATGCAGAAGCTGCTGACTAAAGGTGTAGCAACAGCATCTTTAAAACATTTTTTCCAGAGAAACCTGCATGACCTGATTAAATCTGACAATGGTCAAGTCTATGGAATCGCAGACTGCCTGGTGATTGAACAAGGCCCGAACTACGCATTGGCGAAACGTATTCAGCAATGGCGCGCAACTCTGGCTCGTCATGAAGGGCAACGTGTAAGTATTAATATTGCCCCATCGACCACCACACACTCTGTGACCAAAAATCCGCTGCTCAAAGCCGCTTTTAATGGTGCCAGTTTATTTGATGTCGAAGCTTTTAAACCTGAAACGACCAATGCCATTATGGCGGCGCTGTGGATTCATGATTTACGTAATCCTGACTCGGTCGCAAATCCTGAAACAGTAATGAATCATCCTTTAGAGTTGATGATGCAGGGTGCCAATCATGGTGGATTATGGCGTGTAGCTTATTTGGCACGAACAGCGCTACCGTTTGCTGCAATTTATGGCTTTGCGACAGATAAACTTCCACTAAAAAAAGCGTTGGCGAAATTAAAGAGCTAAATATTAGAATATCTAGGTAAATCAAGCCTAATCGCTTGGAATAGCAAAGGGCGCCATCTAGTCTTGTGCCCTTTGCTGATCTCAGCCCTAAATAAGTTTAAACAGTTAAATTCTTTTTTAATTCATCTTCAACAATCGTCAATTCAATTTCACTGAACTTACGAATTTCCCCTTCAGCATGTTTCTCTAATATTCCACCGATTAAAGGGACTTTCACTTTGACCGTCCACTCTAATTGAAATTCAATATGTTGATCTGAGCCTTTGACTGAACGGTTACAACTGGCTTGTAAAGGTAAATTCGCACCTAAATCGACAGTAGACGTCATCGCTTCAAGATTACTAATATCTGTGCGATGCAAGCGAAATGCATCTTTTAATAGTTTTTTGGCAATGTCTGGAATGTTTACATCTAAATTATAAGCACGTTTCAGAGTGTAGATGTCGCCTACTTTTTTTGATTCTAAAATTTCCAAATTTTCACCTGGAATTCGGCGACAAACTTGTTCATGTAGGCTCGTATCAGCAGCTAAACGTTTAAATTCTTCTAGCGATACACCCTGTATGGTTGCATTGACAATAAACTGATGTGCCATGACGGTTCCTTCTTTTTTGTTTTATCCTATTGGAAAAGCGCGAGTATTTTCATTACAAAACAACGTTGACTATACGTTGATATCATGACTGATTAAAGTCAATTCTGTTTAGACTGTCATTGACCCATTTTTTGTTTTACGTATTGGAAATGCCAAAAGTCACACTGATTTCTGATAAGCAATTGATCTTTAAATAATGATGTTGAAATTCAATGATGGCGTAGAATTCTGTAGCACCATCATCTAAACCTGTTGCAGCCCAAGTCGTACCTTTAGGAAAAAGGTCAAGCCAAGTGGCTTGATAAAAGTCTGAAACTGAATCAAATTGTAAATATTGTTCTGGATTTTGAATAATTTTACGGGCAATTTCATCAAACTGCTGTAACTTGGCTTGATTAAAATGGATCAACATTCACTTGCCCCAATCCTACTATTCAGCTTTTATGCCTGCCAAGTGTTGTTTTTTCTGGACTTGAATCCATTGCCACCAACCAAAAGCGGCTAAACCAACAAAGGCAGCGTATAAACCTGCAGTCAAAAACAGATCTTTATAAATAAACATCCCGACATAAACAATATCTACAAACACCCAAAGTACCCATGTCGCAATATGTTTGCGGCTAGTCCAATAGGTTGCCAATAAGCTAAATGCTGCCAATTGTGCATCTAACATCGGCACCGCTGCATCTGTCCAGAATTTCAGACTTAATCCAAAGGCCAATCCAGCCAGTGCAGACAACAATATTTGCCAAATTACCGTACTAGTTTTAATCGGCTCGATACGGATATAATGGTCTTGCTGCTTACCTTTCAGCCAATGATAAAACCCGTAGAAATTCACCACCATAAAGAAAAACTGTAAAATTGTTTCTCCATACAATTTAAAAGTATAGAACAAATAAGCATATAAAACGAAAGCGAGAAAATTAAACCACCAACACCACATATTGCGTTTAATGGTTAACGCCACGCCAATCACGCTGATGATGACAGCAAAAATTTCCAGTCCAGACATCAATGGTTCACTTTAAAAACTGATGGCACATTATGAGAAATTTTTCATAGAACGCAAGTTGCAATAAAAAGAGGCAAACTAGATGATCTTGAAACTTTTGACGCGATTAAAAGACGAGATCTGTGACTTCAGGATGCGTCTTAAACTCAGACTTATGTTCTGCACCATTTCGGTCAACATGGCTACAAAACACGCCATACTTTCCAACATAATATTCAAGTGACTGGTCATAGAAATTCCAATAAATCGACCACTCATTTAAATCTAGCTTGCGAATTTGGGTTAACGCTTTAGCAGGTAATTTTTTAAGCAAATTATGTTGGATTTCTTCTGCTGCTTGAATATCGCGAATATGAATATTTTGCTCAAAAAACTGTTTCACAGCATCATCAAACAGCAATTGATCATAATATTCAATTTCGATTACTTTGCTTTCTATTAATTTTGTTTCCGTCAGCTCTGTTTGAGCATCTTCGGGTAGGGTTTTAGAAAAATAGCGAGCACGATACTTTTCAGTCACTTTAATTTTGATAAAAATCTGCCACGCTGCTGTCAGGGCAAAGCCTAATAAACATAAAACAATAATTTTAAACATATTGTCCCCCTATTCAGGCATATTTTCAGCATTACGCTCACTTATATCATACGCTGTTTTATATTTTGGATGAGCCCAATTATCTTAAAAATCAGTTAAATGCATATACAGTTCGTTAAAATTTGTGATTTACTTCAAATTTAAGGGCTACTTTTTATTAAAAGATCAACCCTAAAACACACCAAAAAAACAACAAATCTCTACTGTTCCAATGTCACGAATTCACATGAAATAAGCCTGTTTTCAGGAAATAAGAACAAACAATGATTAGGGCAGCAAAAATTCAGGATATTCCTGAGATTCTTCATGTATTGCAGGAGAGTATCCGTTCCTGTGTACAAGATCATCAACGTGTGGAAAGTAAAATTCAGGCTTGGCTGGAAAACAAAACGCATAGTAATTTATTGTTATGGATGCATTATAACGACAGTTGGATTTACAGCGTCAATCAACAAACTGTCGGTTTTATTATGGTCAGTGACACTGGCAAAATACTGCTGAATTATACATTGCCCGAAATGCAGCATCAGGGTATAGGTTCTGCCTTACTCAACAGCGCTATTTCTCATTTAAAACTAAGAAACTTGCAACAAATTACCCTCGATAGCACACAAACAGCAATGTCATTTTACCAAAAGCACGGCTTCCAAATCCGTGCATATGCAACTCCAGAACAACACACTATCCCCATGATTAAATATATTTAGTCTTTTACATTCTCAGTTGATCTCGCCCTGCGTTTTTGGCGAGATAAAGCTGCTGATCTGCAGCTTTCATTAGTTCATGAATATCAGGGTAAGGGTGATTTCGATCCATATAAGCAGCACCAATACTCACGGTCACGTATTGTTTATGGTCTGTACGACTTATATGCTCGAACTGATATTCACGAATAATCTGAAGCAAATGCTGTAATGATTTTTCAACCACCACCACAGGCATATTCCGTAATATTATTGCAAATTCCTCACCACCATAACGCGCCAAATAGGCATGCTCAGGCAAATTACTTTGAATCACTTGCACCAAGTGTTGCAGGATTTCATCTCCTTTGAGATGTCCGTAATAATCATTATACGTTTTAAAATAATCAACATCTAACATGGCAAAAGCCAACACAGCATTATGCTGCTGTGCGGTTTCATTAAACTGACGCTGAATTTCTGAATTCAAGGCGCGGCGGTTAAAAGCCCCTGTCAGCGCATCAGTTTTCGCCTGTATCTCTAACCTTTTATTTAGTTGACTTAACTGGACGGTGCGTTCTTTTACTTTTTGATCCAATGAGGAGTTGAGTTCTAATAAATTATTATTTAACTTCTCAATTCGATCGGAGTGATAAGCATAATTTTTTGCTTGTTGTACCATGATTAAAAAAGCATAAAAACTGGTCGAAGCAAAAGATAAGTTAACTGAATCAATCCAATTTAAACTCAGTAAAAAATCATGTAGAAAAGTGACACACAACAACACTACTGCCCATAAATTAATGGTTGAATAAGGTTCGTGCCTATTTACGGTTTGATAGAATCCGTAAGCGAAGTTCAGCACCACAATAATTCCTAACAAAAAACTATAAAATACCAATTTTTCAAAAACTTCAGGCATTGATAAACAAGTAATGACAATGTTGAAACTCAATACAAATACAGCTATGGTAAAAACTGCAGGATGCAAATAACGCTGATTGAGTAAAAACATGTAATTGATAAAGAAAAATGCTGATAAATAGGTAAAAATATATTCGAGCCGTGTTCCCCATAACCAATCAATATTGGTAAACACCGTATAAACATAGGGTGCAGAAAATAAATTGTGTAAAGCTAAAAAAATAATAAAGATGCCAAACACAAAGAAACCTTGGCTTTGGCTATGTCTAACCCCTCGGAAAATGGCAAATAATATAGTGAATACACCTACACCTATCACAGCTCCGCATACGCCCGCGATGCTCATCATTAATTGTTGGAACTGGCGGTTCACTGTTTGACTCACTCCAATTCGCATTGGGTTTTCTAAACCGCCATGTAAACTCTGAAAACTCGATACCTGCATGGTGACAGTAAAATATTCACTTTCGGCAATGAAATAAGCAAAGCGTGGTGCATTCTCGGTTTGCTGGGTTTGAATGGTTTTGCCAACCTTGCCTAGTCTTAATAGAAAATCACCATTTAAATACATCCGATACGCACCGTATTGATTTGGAATCCAAATGGCAATACGGCGTCCTATAAATTCTTTTGGTATCTTAAAGTGACCAATAAAAGTTCCATAAGTATTTTGCGGATACCCCATTTCTTTAAAGGAAATCGGTAAAAGTACGGTTCTAGAAGGTCTGGTCGGTGTCGCTGTTTGTAACAATTGTTTTGGATAATACTGCCACTGTCCTGACAAATACGTGGTCGTATTTTCTTCAAATGTGACTGAATTGATATTCTTTTGATGCACGTAATAAGACTCAGGAACTGGTTCATACAGTGCCCAACTGGATTGCTGTAAAAGCAACATGAAACATGTCAGCGCATAAAGGATAAAATGCAATATCGTATATGGCTTAAATATTCTTATCTTCAAGTCGCGTTTATTCCTTGTTCGCGAATTTGATTTTTAATATAAAATAGAATGCACTAAAAAAACGTTTATTTTCAGTAGCAAGTTTAACCATAGCACGCTTTTTCCTAAACATGCTATGGTTTATTTTTCAAATATTATTAGTCACGTGTTTTAACGTCATATAATTCAATTTCAAAAATTAAATTCGAGTTGGCTGGAATAATATTACCCATTTTTCGCTCACCATAGGCTAAATGCGCAGGTACAATCAGTTTACGTTTACCACCCACTTTCATGCCCATAATGCCCTGATCCCAGCCCTTAATCACACGGCCCGTACCAATCACACATTCAAAATAGTTGCCACGGTCAAGTGAAGAATCGAATTTAGTTCCGTCTTCCAACCAGCCTGTGTAATGTGTGGTAATTAAAGCGCCTTTTACAGCTTCTTTACCTTCGCCTACAACTAAATCAATAATTTCTAATTCGTTTGACATATTCAATACTCCTCGAACACGCTTAAGTTTACTGTAACTGAATCCACTCAATTTGTGCTTGAGCATGATCACCTATGAGCGTCCACTCACCATCCATCACATTCAACTGCAATTGCATGGTACGTTCGCACAATTGCTGAATGGCTTCGGTAGTCGCTGGTGATAATTGCCAAACTTCAACATTACTGAGGGTTTTTAATTTGCTATTGCGTTTATACCACTCTTCTACTGCCGTACCGTAAGCAACCACGGCAACCGACTTACAACGTGCGCTGGCTTTTTTGACTTTATCTTCGTCAGGACAACCCACCTCAATCCAATGTACCAACTGACCTGTCAGGTCTTTTTCCCAGAGTGCAGGTTCATCAGTTTCAAATAGATCTTTGGTAAATTCCAACTGTTCGCTCGCGTAACGTGCAAATGCCAAAATTCGAACCATCAAACGTTCAATGGTTTCTGATGGGTGCAATGCCATGGTGAGTTGATAATCACCATATTGGTGAATATCCATGTTGGCAATATTTAAATCTGCCTTATAAATTGTTGCTTTTAACGCCATGAAATGATCCTCAAATTTGGCGCCTAGCATATAAGATTTAACACAATTTTGCTGAACAGTTTTAATCCGTTTCCGTATCTATACGGCAGGCAAGTAACTGAGTTTCAAATAAAGCCCAGTCCCGTTCAGTTTGAACAATCACTTCAATACGGTTATCGACATTTTCAGGTGCAGACTGATAATTAAACTGATTCGGATTAAAATTAAAACTTTTCCAACCTTGATTGGTATTAAAAATACCCTTGATTCTGAGCCACTGCTGCTGTTCGCATAACAGGTCAAGTAAATCGTAGAAATCAAATTGCCAACGCTTGGAAAACTTCCACCCTGCCACACTATAACCCTGCGCAGTTTCTACATAATGATAAGGTAGTTGCTTAATTTCAGGTAATGCAGACTCATTACTGTACTTTTTTTGAATCTGAATTAATGGCTGGATTTTGCGTTGTATACCTTGATATGGCAAATCAATTTCTACCAGTTGGAGTTGCCCCAAAGTAGGTTTTAACCATGTCTGAGCATAGGCCAGATATTCCTGCTGCAACTGTTGTAAAGCCTGTTCATCAAGCGCTTGCATATGTTCCGCATGTGAAATCACCACGATTTGCGCGGCTTTCAACTGATCAGCATACAGATTCTGTTTCACCCATTCCTGTTTATGCAAACGCGAACCATCCACCACCGTAACTAAAGCACGCATTTGAATTTGGCTTTGCCAATGTGGTTCAGTCAGTTGCTCTAACAGTTGAGCTGGATGACCCAAACCTGTAGGTTCTATGAATAAACGATCAGGTTGAGTTTCAGACAATAAACGAGATAATGCAATTTGCATGGGCAATTGACTGCTGCAACACAAACAACCGCCTAAAAGCTCCTTTACGGCATAACCTTCGGCTTGCGGAAGCAGATTTTGATCCACCCCTATTTGACCAAACTCATTCATCAAGACAGCCCAGACTTCGCCTTTAGGCTTTTGTGCCAATAAGCTATTCAGTAATGTAGTTTTTCCTGCACCTAAAAATCCAGAAATAATATGGGTCGGTACGGATTTTTGTGGGGTCAACAGTTTCAAAATGAGATGCTCGCAAGCCAAACAAAAAGTGAAGATTAATGTAATAGTATAACAAAATCTTCACTTTCGCTGCATGTACATATTACGAACTCATATGTCGTCGAATGTATTTTTAAACCGATATTGAATATAAATTTAAACAAACTGGCTCGGATCCAACATGTGTAAGGTAATCTTTTTCACCTCATCTCGACTTTGCTGAATATGGGTGGCAATTGCCGCGATTGCTTCTTCAGTTTTTTGCTCAAAAATTAATTTTAAAATATGTTGATGTTCCTGATATGTGGCTTCAATACGGTACTGTTTAGAAAAATCTAAACGGCGGATAATCCGTATTTTTTCACTTAAGTCTAAGTGAATTCGCGCCATCTCATTATTGCCTGCTGCACGAACCAAAGCGCAGTGAAAATCCTCATCCAGTTGCGAGAGTTGCTTTATGTCATTCAGATAATCTTGCGGTTCCACCATCCAAATTGCTTTCAGTCTTGCCAACTCACTGGATTGCTCACAATCTTGCTGTGACAACTTATAAATGGCATCTTTTTCCAGCACAATCCGCACATCATACAGTTCTTCATAATAGCGGAAGTTCAGTGGTCGGACTTGCCAACCACTGCGGAAACTGACCTCGACATAGCCTTCTTGCTGCAAGCGATACAAAGCTTGCCGAATTGGAGTTCGACTCACCTCATATGCTTGTGCAACTTCAGACTCAGTAAAACGTTCACCTGGCATTAATTTGAAATCGAAAATATCGTTCTTAATGCGTTGATACACCAGCGCGGACAAATTGTCTGCACTTTTACTTGTCGCGCTTTTCATTTCCTATACTCAACTCTATTCCATATACACCAAAGGTTCTCCGCTGTGTACGGTTTGTCCCGCACGACAAATGACCGCTTTAACGATGCCATCTTCAGTCGCATACACAGGCAGCTCCATTTTCATGGCTTCAATAATAGCAACTGTTTCACCTTTTTTAATCTCCTGACCAGACTCAACAAAAATTTTCCAAATATTCCCCGTCATAGACGCATTCACAGCCAAGAAATCTCCAAAGTCCTCGAACTGTTGCTGAACGATTTCTTCGGGTTGCGTGCTATGTTCCTCTTTCCAACGCCCGACTTCTGCACTGAAAGCGTGTTGTTGCTGTTGCTTGAATGCGGCAATGCTTTCCGCTTCGTCCTGTAAAAATTGGGTATAATTGGCAAAATCAAACTCAGTTTCTTCAATTTGAATCTGCGCTACACCATGTGCAAAATCGGTACGCCATTGATTCAATTCTGCTTCGGTAACAGGGAAAAATTTAATTTGGTCGAAGAACTGCAAGAACCATTGCTTATCACCAAATTGTTTGTTTTGTTTAAATTTATTCCAGATAGGCAAAGTACGCCCCACCAACTGATAGCCACCCGGTGAGTCCATACCATAAATACACATGTACATACCGCCAATACCGACCGTCCCTTCCGCAGTAAAGGTACGTGCAGGGTTATATTTCGAACTGAGTAAACGATGACGCGGATCAATTGGCACCGCACAAGGTGCAGTCAAATAGACATCACCTAAGCCAAGCACCAAATAATTGGCATCAAAAATAATGTCGCGGACTTGTTCACGGCTGTCTAAGCCATTAATCCGTTGAATAAAATCAACATTGTTGGGCAGCCATGGTGCTTTGGCGCAGACACTTTCCTGATAACGCTCCACAGCGCCCAAAGTCGCACTGTCCTCAAATGCCATTGGCAAATGCACAATCCGAGATGGAATTTTGAGCTGGCTTAAATCTCCCATTGAAGATTCCAACTCAAGTAAATGTGCAATCAGTTGTGGCTGTGAAATCACCAGACCATCATATTTAATTTGCAGTGAACGCACCCCAGGTGACAGTTCTAAAATGCCATCTTGGTTGGCATTACGAATCATTTGCATCAATTGATGCACGCGTAAACGTAGCGCCAAATCTAATACATTTTCACCATATTCCAGTAGAATATAACTGTCTCCTGCCTGACGATAGATTGTTTTTGGTGTTGTTGCTGTTTCCTCACGTAAAGCCAGTATGGTGCTTCCGATTTCAGTCACTGCGGATACTTCAGCAACCGTTTCAGCCATAGAGAAATTCTCAATCTGCTCAATTTGCTGACGTTCTAAAGCATTGGCTTGCTCGACTGTCATCGGGTAAAAGCTAATTTTATCGTCGGCTTTTAATTGGCCCACTTTCCACAGCTCTGCTTTGGCTATCGTGACTGGACAAACAAAACCACCTAGACTCGGACCATCTTTTGCCAAGATCACAGGAAAATCTCCCGTGAAGTTAATTGCCCCGATTGCATATTCGCAGTCATGTACATTGGAGGGATGTAAACCTGCTTCACCACCATTTTCACGTGCCCAACTTGGAGTGGGTCCTGATAAACGGACACCTAAGCGGTTAGAGTTAAAATGTACTGTCCATTCGGTTTGGAAAAACTCTTCAATATATTCTGCTTTAAAGAAATCAGGAGCGCCATGCGGACCATAGAGCACACCAATTTTCCATTCACGCCCATAACTTGGAATTAAATCAGGTGCGAGATCTTGAGGCTCTGCTGCCGCCAAAGTTAATCCAGTATGCGGCATATCAGGATCAACCAGTTTAATCATATCTCCAGTACGTAATGTACGCCCTGCATGTCCGCCAAAGTTACCTAAAGCAAAAGTTGCACGACTGCCTAAATATAACGGGACATCCAAACCATGACCTACAGCCAAATAAGTTCGACATCCCGACTCAACTTGACCCAGTTTAAGCACCTGCCCCGCCTTCACCTTAATCGCCGACCAAAATGCAACAGGCTGATCATCCAAGGTTGCACAACAAGGTGCACCTGTTAAAGCAATGGTCGTTGCTGTGTGGAACTTGAGTGTAGGTCCGAGTAAGGTAAATTCAAACCCAGCAGCATTTTGTGGATTACCCACAATTTTATTGCCCAATTGGAAGGCATAATCATCCATTGGCCCTGAAGGTGGCACACCAATATCCCAATAGCCTGTCCGTCCTGGATAATCTTGAATCGAGCTTAAAGTTCCCGGCTGCAAAACTTCAATTACTTTTGGCACATACGTAAAATCATCTAACATCCGTGTCCAAATGTTCATCTCGGCAAAACGCTGATCAGCAATGACTGCACGGGCATAATCCAAGTTGGTACTGATACCGTTAAGGCGTGTTTCACTCAGCACTTGCTGTAATTTTGCAATCGCTTGTTCACGGTTTTCCGCATGAACAATGATTTTGGCAATCATCGGGTCAAAGTATTGTGAAATTTCTGTGCCCGTCGCCACCCATGTATCTACACGAGCGTGTTCAGGAAAATAAACTTCAGTTAATACTCCCGGACTCGGTTGAAAGTTTTTCACTGGGTCTTCTGCATAAATACGCACTTCAATCGCAGCACCTTGCGGCTGAATATTCTGCAATTTTTCCCAATCTAAACCATCTCCCGCAGCCACTTTGAGCATACATTCAATTAAATCCAGCCCTGTTACCATTTCTGTCACAGGATGCTCGACTTGTAGACGAGTATTGACTTCCAAGAAATAAAATTCATCACGCGCAGCATCATAAATAAACTCGACGGTGCCCGCGCTACGATAATTCACCGAAGCACCTAGTTCTACTGCCGCTTGATGCAACTTCTGACGCGTCGCTTCAGGCAATAATGCAGCAGGCGTTTCTTCCACCACTTTCTGGTTACGGCGCTGCAATGAGCAATCACGCTCACCTAATGCCACTACTTGACCCAAGCCATCGCCAAAAATCTGGACTTCAACATGACGTGCTTTATCGACAAAACGTTCTAAAAACACGCCTGCATCTTTAAAAAATTGTTCACCTAAACGTTTGACACTAGCATAGGCATCTTGCAGTGCTTCAGGCGTATCACAGCGGGTTAAACCAATACCACCTCCTCCTGCGGTGCTTTTCAGCATAATTGGATAACCAATTTCTGCCGCAGCAACCAATGCTTCTTCTAAACTATTGAGCAAACCTGTCCCCGGTGTCATTGGGACATGTGCAGCAGCCGCCAATTCACGCGCACGATGTTTCAGACCAAATTCCAAAATCTGTTCGGCAGTTGGTCCCATAAAAGCAATATGGTTAGCTTCACAGGCTTGTGCAAATTCAGCACTTTCAGACAAAAAACCATAGCCTGGAAAAATTGCTTCAGCACCTGTTTGTTTAGCAGCTGCAATTAATTTTTCAATCGATAAATAGGTATCAGCGGGTTTGGTTCCTTGTAAGTCCACTGCCAGATCAGCATCTTGAACATGCTGCGCATAACGGTCACTGTCCGAATACACAGCAACACTAGTGATTCCTAATTTTTTTAAGGTACGTATTGCACGTACAGCAATTTCACCACGGTTAGCAATTAATACAGTTTTAAACATGAGCGTTCCTATTTTTTTAATGTGTTATTTGTAGTTGTTGCGCATTACGATGCTCAATATAGGCGCGCCAGCCCCCAAAGTGACTGATATTTTCAGCATCGGCTAAACCATATGGCTCGCAAATAAAACCCTTGACCCAACGCCCATCACTCAGCTCAACATTGCCCATCCCCAATGGCGTTGGAATTTCAGCGACAAACTCACCAAATCGAGCTGTTGGCACATCCCATAGTTCCACGATAATTTCCTGTCCATTACTTTGACGTGCCAAACCTGGTTTTGGTGGAATCGTGCCATTCAGTGCATATAAGGCATAATTGGCTGAGGTTTTAGTGGTTTCGACATGCACTGCTTGGCGTGTGCTGAGTTGGAAATTCAGGGGCATGCCTGTTAAATGTGCACCCACTACCGCCACACGAATATGCTGTGCGGATAGTGCAGAGATTGACTTTACCTTTTCAGCATAAGGACGTCCTGTCGCACCTAAAGGCAATTGCAGATGTGCTTGCCATTGACGACCAAAATCTGCCAAAGCACGGTCATGCCATGCCGGTGCAATCAAGCTGATGCCAAACGGTAAACCATCTTCGCGGAAACCCGCAGGGAGTGCCAAAGCACTTAAGTCTGCAAGATTGGTAAAATTGGTATAAGTGCCAAAATGTGAGTTGTATTGAATCGGTTCCTGCTGCATTTCTGCAAGGGTATGAATGGTTGGTGATGTAGGTACAACCAAGGCATCAAACTCTGACAGCAACTCTTGAATTTGTCGCGCCAAATCATTTTTGAGATATTCGGCTTTATAAGCATCGAGTGCCGTATAGTTTTTGCCTTGTTGAACAATCTCCAAGACGGTTGGATCAAATGCTTCTGGAGCTTGTTCGAGTAATGCTTCAACCGCTATCGTACGCTCAGCCACCCACGGGCCTTGATAAAGCTGTGTTGCCAATTGTTCAAAAATTGAAAAATCAATTTCAGTCAACGTGACATTCATTTGCTTTAGTTGTGCAATCGCTTGCTGAAAAGCTTGCTCTGCTTGTACATCACCAAAGAATTGCAAAGTTTTTGGAATCGCAAAATGAAGTGCAGAAGATAATTTTGCAGGAGCAGTTTTAGGGTTATGCCGTGAGTAACTATCACGCACATCAAATTGTTCCAGTACCTGCGCCACGACCTCCGCATCGTCTACCGTTAAGGCAAATATGGAAATACAGTCAATACTTTTTACGGCTGGCATTAAACCATAATTTGAAAAACGTCCTTTGGTTGGTTTTAACCCCACGATATTGTTAAAAGCGGCAGGTACACGACCAGAACCTGCGGTATCTGTGCCTAATGAGAATGGTACCAAACCACGTGCCACCACACTGGCAGAACCTGAACTTGAACCGCCACTAACATACTCAGAGTTAAAACTATTCGGGACTGCCCCAAATGGAGAACGTGTACCGACCAAGCCTGTTGCAAATTGATCAAGATTGGTTTTGCCCACCACTATCGCACCTGCCTGTTTCAGCAAACGCACTGTTTCGGCATCTTCTTGCGCCATATCATGCAAAACTTTACAACCCGCTGTTGTGGCAAAGCCAACAACATCAATATTGTCTTTGACAGCAAATGGAATGCCATACAACGGGAACTGTTCAAATAATGCTGTACTGGTTGTACTATGTTTTTCTAATTCTTCAATCTGTTGTTGCAAAATTTGAGGAGTCGCAAGGGAAATCCACGCTGTATCTTCTGTATCAAAAGCCTGTACCCACGTCATTAAATCCGTTAATTGAATGTGTTGTGTTTTATAGGCATTTTGCCATTCTGCGATGGTCCAGCCAAAAGATTGAAGTATGCTCACTTTATGCATCCTATCTTGTATACAAGTTAAGATTCATAAAGCGAATTTTATGCCAATATTTATTTATTATTAAAAATCAATATTTTGATTAAATTTACATACAAACCTACATTTAAATGAGTACTTGGAAATAAAAGGATGCATTTTTTTAATACAGTAAAACATACGTTATGCACTAAAGCGTGCTGCATTTTAAAACATGAATAAGCCAATAGATGGTAGAAATAAAAAAGCAGCAAAAAAACGTGATGGTAAATTTAAAAGACCATGAGTAAAAAATTTCCTTCCCCCATTTTCAGGGAGAAGGAAGGACCTAAACTGGTAAATATTTTTATTGATTATTTAGATGAATAAGAAATTTTCATCCCCACGGCATAACCAGTATTATCTTTGAAATCACCAACGACACGGCCATCTGATACCTCACCTTTTACATCACCAAACCACATATAACGACCACCTAAACTAAAAGCGACATTTTGGTTAATGTTGTATTTAGCCGCTAAACCCACACCCCAATAACCTTCAACAGGACCTAAAGTTGGTGCAGGTGCACCTGCACCAGAGTCCCATAAACCAGAAACAGACATTGCAAGTTTTGGTGATAAGCGCTTACCAACACCAAGTTCAACAGCGGTTTGGTCATCATGATACGTTACTAAAGGCAACCCTCGTCCATTTTGTAACGCATATGCAGTGGTCGCTTTTAATGCTGGTGGATAGTAAGCAAAATCACTCCATGGCACCCAACGGACTCTAGCAAATACAGCCGTAGTCTGATTTAAACCCGTTTGCAGATTTAAGTTCACAGACTCTGGCGTTGTCACACTGCCTCTATTGGTATGTGAATAATCGAAGCCAATTAGGTCTGCCAAAGGAACATCTTCTTTAATTACTGTTTTATGTTCAATTTCAGAACGATAAGTTAACGATGCAAGAATACCTAGCTCAGGCTTGGCATAGCTCATACCAGCAACCCAACCTACAGCCATATCATCAAAACTATTGTTATATCCACTTGAGGCTTGATACGTTAAACCACGTAAATGTACATCTGCTTGTAGTTCTTGTAATGCAGGACCACCATAGATCATAAAGTTTTTATTGAGGTTATAACCCAATAAAGTTGTGAGGTTTTTTGACTTTACCTCAACGCGTGTATAGGCATCAGATGCAGGTAAATTGGTCGCGATAAAATTATTCTCGCCTTCAAATTTTACTTTTGCGCCATATGGCTCATCATAAATGAGCGCCAAACGGAAGCTTGGGTTTAAGTCAGTTTTTACGGCATAACCCATTGTTTGAAAATCTTCTGCCAAATCAGATATATGATTTCCACTCGTGTCAGTCCCCTGTACATCAGGATCAATATGCGTATAACTTACTTCTGCATAGGTACCCTTTTCAAACAGCGCATCGATTTGCTGTGGCGAGCGCTCTAAACCAGCAGCAAAAGTTTGACCAGACAATACTGACAATACCGCAATATTGAGGTATTTTTTCTTATTGAATTTCATCTCTATTCCTTTAGTCAATTTAAACAAGTGGATGTGTTTCGATCCTATAAATACACGCACTTATTAAAGATTAAATAGTGAACTACTTAATCTCGGTGGTTACCCATGTGGGGTAATTCAGATAGTTTTAGCTTGCTGCTATTACGCAGTATTTTTAATACTCAAAACTGTAATCCAGAAAATAACGCTCACTATTTTAGATGCTCAATTCGATCCGATAAGCTCAAGTAAACAAAGCTATATTTGAATTAAGAGAGTTCTGCTCACGATTACGGTATAGAGCCCCAAAAATGGAAAGATACTCATGTCCTTGTCATGAAACAGTGACGTACTTTTTTTTACACCAAAATCTGTTATTTCTTATTTATCATCCTGATTCCAAATCCTTTTTAGCAGCAAACTCTTGTAATCCCACAAGAGCAAAATATCTATGTTCTTTTCGAATCCAATATTTACTATCTTTAATCGTTCGATTTCACATCGATATTTTTCAACAAGTAACATATTTCTAAGAAAACCATAGTCATCCTTAATTATGGATTTCTTAAAAATATTACTTACGAATTTCACTCATTCACTGAGATGCAATCGGCATCTGAAGATTAGCAGTCTCAAAGAATGAAACACCCATGCAAAAGAATGGTTAGCGAATGGTTTTGAAGGAGAAAAAATTTAAAAAATGCTGCATAAATAATCCAGAAAAAATGCACTAGACCATATGCTACTATTCATCAATCATGATTAAATTTTAAACCTTCAGTTTAACATCAAGATGTCACAACTTAATGATCATCATCAGAAAAAAAGCCCTTTAAAATTCCTGATTTTTTTAATTGCTTAACAATGGATGTCACAGCAATAAAATTGCTACTTTTACGATCTACTCTCTAGTTCTGTTATGCAATTTTAAAACCCAATTATTGACTTATAATCAAGAATATTTTGCAGATTCATCGATTTTTCAGCATCAAAGACTTAATTATACTTTTGCCCAATTCAAAAAATTTGGTTGAGTCATTCAATGAAAAACATTCTGATTGTCAACGGTGCAAAACAATTCGCGCATTCAAATGGCGAACTTAACGACACACTAGCCAATTTTGCAAACACCCATTTAAGTCAACAGGGACACAATGTTCGTATTACAAGAACAGATGCTCAATATGACATTCAGCAAGAAGTTGAAAACTATGTTTGGGCGGATGTAATTATTTATCAAATGCCAGGTTGGTGGATGGGTGCGCCATGGACTATGAAGAAATACATCGACGATGTTTTTACTATAGGTCATGGTACGTTGTATGCCAATGATGGGCGTTCACGTAGTGATGCCAGCAAAAAATATGGATCAGGTGGTTTAATTCACGACAAAAAATATATGCTTTCTCTCACGTGGAATGCTCCGATCGAAGCATTTGAAGATCAAGAACAATTCTTTGAGGGAGTTGGGGTCGATGGTGTCTATCTACCCTTTCACAAAGCAAATCAATTCTTAGGTATGCAAGGTTTAGACACGTTTATTGTCAATGACGTCATTAAAGCACCGAATGTACCTCAATATTTAGAAGCCTATCGCTCACACTTAGATACGATTTTTACAGTATAAAGGACATCACCATGTTAACTGTCATTGCAGAAATTCAAATTCATGAAGGTATAGTACATTTTGAAACTGTCCTGAATGCATTTAAGAATGTCACGCCTAAAGTGCTACAGGAAGCAGGTTGTTTTGGTTATGAGCTTTATATTGATCAAGACAGTAACGCCAGTTTCCAATACAAACCTTCTAATTCGATTATTATGTTTGAAAAATGGCAATCTTTAGCGCATTTGGAGCAGCATTTAAACACGGCGCATATGCAAGACTTTCAACAAAAGGTGAAAGATGCCGTAAAAGAAACAAAAATTCGGATTATGCAATTGGGTTTAAATGACAATTAAATCCTTCGTAGCATGATGATTGTATATGAAATTATCACAAGACTGTTAAAAACTGATAAAGTAGCCTGCGCTTAGCAGGCTTTTTTATGTCAAACTCAAATATGGGCACTCGTTTTAATTAAAATGGGCGACTACAGAGATAACGACAAAAGTACCAAGCGATAAAATTATGCAACTCAAGAGGTTACATCTGAAATGCTTCTCATGATCGACAATTATGACTCCTTTACTTACAACATCGTGCAATATTTTGGCGAGTTGAACCAAGAAGTAAAAGTAGTCCGTAATGATGCCGTGACTTTGGAAGACATTGAACGATGGCAACCGAAGTATTTGGTCATTGGTCCGGGACCTTGCTCACCCACTGAAGCAGGTATTTCTATTCCAGCCATTCAACATTTTGCTGGAAAAATTCCATTACTCGGTGTGTGCTTAGGTCATCAAAGTATCGGACAAGCTTTTGGCGGTAATATCGTTCGCGCCAAAACCGTTATGCATGGGCGTTTATCGGACATGTATCACAGTGACAAGGGAATTTTTAGCAATCTACCTTCACCATTCTCTGCAACCCGCTATCACTCTTTGGTGATTGATCAAGCGAGCTTGCCAGATTGTCTAGAAGTTACTTGCTGGACCCAAGAAGCTGATGGCTCAATGGAAGAAATTATGGGCGTAAAACATAAGACACTGCCTGTCGAAGGTGTGCAGTTCCACCCAGAATCGATCCTCAGCCAACACGGACACCAAATCTTCAAAAACTTTTTAGAGATTTATGCATAAATGAATATTCAACAAGCTTTAAATCATATTACCAAGAATATCCACCTGACTCAGCCACAAATGGAAGAGGTCATGCGAACTATCATGAGTGGTGAAGCCACTGATGCACAGATTGGTGCATTAATGATGGGGCTACGCTTAAAGGGTGAAAGCATTGATGAAATTACGGCTGCTGCACGCGTGATGCGTGAGTTCGCCACAAAAATTGATGTGAGCGATGTACCCAACCTGATTGATATTGTCGGTACGGGTGGTGATGGACAGAACTTATTTAACGTTTCTACCGCTTCAGCCTTTGTCATCGCTGCGGCTGGTGCCACCATTGCCAAACATGGCAACCGCGGTGTATCAACCAAATCTGGCTCATCTGACTTGTTAGAGCAAGCAGGCATTAATCTTGATTTGAACATGCAACAAACTGAGCGTTGCATTCGTGAAATTGGCGTCGGTTTCCTGTTTGCACCCAACCATCATAAAGCCATGAAATATGCAGTCGGTCCACGTAAGGAACTCGGTATCCGTAGCATCTTCAACTTACTCGGCCCGCTTACGAATCCGGCTGGAGTAAAGCGTCTGGTGATCGGGGTGTTCTCAAATGAATTGTGCCGCCCAATTGCAGAAGTGATGAAGCAACTTGGCGCTGAACACGTGATGGTGGTGCATTCTAAAGACGGACTAGATGAAATTAGCCTCGCATCATCAACTTATGTTGCTGAACTAAAAGATGGCGAAGTGAGTGAATGGGTGATTAATCCTGAAGATGTCGGGATTGAATCGCAAACCCTCACAGGCTTAATTATTGAAGATTCTGCTGAAAGTTTAGCCCTGATTAAAGATGCGCTCGGCCGAAAAAAATCTGATCGTGGCGCCAAAGCCGCAGACATGATTGCCTTAAATGCAGGCGCAGGCATTTATGTTTCTGGTTTAGCCAAAACTTATAAACAAGGTGTGGCTTTAGCGCACGACATTATTTACGGTGGGCAGGCTTTAGAAAAAATGAGTGTGCTGTCTGAATTTACCAAAACACTCAAACAATACGAAGCTTAAGGAAGGATGCTCACATGGTTGATATCGCAAATACAATTTTAGGCAAAATTGTTGATCGTAAGCAGGAAGAACTGGCAGCATGCCTCAAGCAACGTAGCCTGCATGATGTGGAACAATGGGCACAAGAAGCAACACCCGTGCGTGGTTTTGCTCAAGCATTGATGAAGAAGCGCCCAGGTGTCATTGCTGAAATTAAAAAAGCATCACCTTCAAAGGGGATTATTCGTGAAAACTTTAATCCTGCTGAAATTGCAGCACAATATGAACAAGCGGGTGCGGCTTGCCTATCGGTTTTAACTGATGTCGATTTTTTCCAAGGTGCAGATGAGAATATTCAAATCGCGCGTACACACTGTGCTTTGCCAGCACTGCGTAAAGATTTTCTAGTCGACCCGTACAATGTCATCGAGGCGCGTGCCCTGCATGCTGACTGTATTTTATTGATCGTTGCCTGCTTGTCAGACCAACAATTAGAAGAAATGTCAAAAACAGCGTTTGAGCATCATTTGGATGTCTTGGTTGAAGTACATGATGAGGAAGAACTTGAGCGTGCATTACAACTTTCTGAGCGCTGCTTGTTAGGGGTGAATAACCGTAATCTTAAAACCTTTGATGTGGATTTAAATACATCAATTCGTTTGAAGAGATTACTTGATTCTTCTCGCTTACTTATTACTGAAAGTGGGATTGCAACCCCAGAAGATGTTCGTATGATGCAAGAGCATGATATTCATAGCTTCTTGGTCGGTGAAAGCTTCATGAAGCAAACTCGTCCAGATCATGCCTTCACCGCATTATTTGGTCAGCCTGCCGAAATTTAAACAGATGCCATCAGAGTAAAAATTTTTTACTCTGATGGCAACTTACTTGTATTCAACTCAAGCCCACCCTTCCATAAGATCAATTCAAATAAAAGTTTCCAAACTAGGCAATCACGACTTAGCCGACTCCTCAGGTACTTGAACAATCAACATCAAAACTTTTCTAACTAAGGGAATAAAGATTAAAATCAGTGGATAAGCGATGAGCCAAGACATCGCCCATGTTAGCAACCACTTTTCTACGAAACCATGCATTAAGCCTTTATTCACAAAAAGATTAAAACAAGACAGGGAGCCACTCATCAGCCCCGATAAGAACAAAGGCATGAGCCAAGACATATGCTTAACATGAATTTTTGCCATAAGAATCACCTTTTTGATTTACGATTTACAGAAGAAGTCATACAAATGGAGTAAGAGGCTAGGCTCAATGGTTTAAATCCCTCTAAGTTTGCGCTATAGCTCAACGAGCTATCTCAAGTCAAATCCGCAACTTTTCTAATGTAATCAACTCTTTTTTTTCATAAAAGATCTTTCCCTGTTGATATATTAGGAGAACCAATCACTCAATAAGATATATCTTAATATATCTTTTATGTTTTTCCATCCCATTATTGTTATCGAATCATTCAACTTCTTTTCTTACCAACCAAACCGCATAAAAACATCTTTCCCATAAATCAGTGCTTCACTTGGTGTTATTTTAGAAAAACAAAAAAACTCATCACCGATCTCTTATTTTCATTCTACACAACAGCCATTGCATGTAATTCAGTTCAATTTACTGCAAAATCCGACTATAATTGCCGCTTAAACCCCATCTTGCAGTTATTTCTAGACATTATGAGCAAACATGATTCATCGCTTTCTAAAGATCAGTACAACTTACTGAAGGCTTTTAAAAAGCAAATTAATCATCCACATTCAACCGCTACTGAACGGCAAGTTGAAGTGAAAAAGCAAGCTGTAATAGCTGAGCCAGATGATGCCGAATTATTTCTAAAATCCATGCAAGGTGTACAAAAAATAGATGCAGGCAATATCGCTCAAATTGCCAAAAGCCCAAAAAAGAAATTAGACGCTCAGGTTTTAGCAAAGCGAGCAGCGGCTGTTGGTCCAACTGAATCTGAAATGGCTGAACTTTCCGACACACAAGCCATGCTTAACCCTGTAGCCAGTCAAGCAAACTTGAGTTACCGCATTGCGACGTTGCAACATAAAGTTTTTGAAGATTTAAAAGCTGGTAAATTACGCTGGTTTGAAGCTGTAGATTTGCATGGCTGTACTGTAGAACAAGCCCGTGCTGCCGTATTACAAATTATTCAAATGGCAAAAGATGAAAATCAAAATGTCATTAAAATTGTCCACGGCAAAGGACCTGAAGCCATTTTAAAAACCTATGTCAACGGTTGGTTACGTCAACATCGTGACGTACTGGCATTTGTCAGCGCACCTGATAATCAGGGGGGTACGGGCGCCGTTTTAGTTCTACTTAAACGTTCAGAAAAAAATCCGAAGCACAAACAGTAATCGGATTTTGATATTAAACACGGTATTTTTTCGGTTTTCTGGTACAATGCCGTCCTTGTTCAATATAAGAGTAAGTGAAAACGTCTTATGTCTATGCAGCAATCCTACGCAAATATTTTAACTGCCGTTGGTGAAGACCTAAATCGTCCAGGTTTGGTTGATACACCTGTGCGTGCTGCTAAAGCGTTTTCGTATTTAACGTCTGGTTATAGTAAGACGCTAGAAGAAGTCACCAATAAAGCGGTGTTTCCATCAGACAACCGTGAAATGGTCTTGGTGAAAAATATTGAATTTTATTCGCTTTGCGAACACCATCTCCTCCCGTTCTATGGTCGCGTACATATTGCTTATTTACCTGAAGGCCATGTGCTTGGCTTGTCTAAATTTGCTCGCATTACTGAAATGTTCGCACGTCGTTTGCAAATTCAAGAAAACTTGACTCAGCAAATTGCAGAAGCGGTTGCTGAAGTTACTCAAGCACGTGGTGTTGCTGTGGTGATTGATTCTGCACATATGTGCATGATGATGCGCGGTGTCGGTAAACAAGAGTCAACGACTCGTACCGTTTCATTTATTGGTGAATTTAAAACCGATAAAGAATCACGTCGTGAATTCCTCAGTGCAGTGCCTGAAAGTTACTGATTCATCTCAAATGAATTAAAAGATAAACCCCGAAGCATTCGGGGTTTATTTTTATCTTATTGTGAGCGCTGATTCACACGCTTCGACAACTGTTCTGCGGTTTCAACACGTTCTGAATAACGATCCGTTAAATAGGCTGCCTGACCACGAGTCAACAAAGTAAATTTATACAATTCTTCCATCACATCCACAATACGTGTGTAGAAAGAGGAATCTTTCATGGAGCCATCTTCTTCAAATTCCAAGAATGCTTTTGGAATCGAAGACTGATTTGGAATGGTGATCATGCGCATCCAGCGTCCTAATATACGCATTTGGTTGAGTGCATTAAATGATTGCGAACCACCACACACTTGCATCAAGGCCAGTGTTTTGCCCTGTGTCGCTCGAATAGCCCCTGCTGCCAATGGAATCCAGTCAATCTGTGCTTTAAAAATCGAACTCATGGAGCCATGACGTTCTGGTGAACACCAAACCATGCCTTCAGACCAAGCCAACAGTTCATGCAACTCTTTGACTTTTGCATGTTCCAGATCA
Organism: Acinetobacter tandoii; assembly: GCF_008867985.1. Lineage (NCBI taxonomy): Bacteria > Pseudomonadati > Pseudomonadota > Gammaproteobacteria > Moraxellales > Moraxellaceae > Acinetobacter > Acinetobacter tandoii. Next base: position 211,504 of record NZ_VXLD01000001.1, on the reverse strand, counting down.
GCATCCTCTGGCAAAGGTAAGCCTTTAGGGTGGAAAATTTTCACTTCAGCGCCGAAGTATTCCAGAATTCGACCCGCTTCCTGTATTGCTAAACGGCTATAAGAACGCTCACGGTTTGAACCATACAACAGCAAAATGCGTGGCGGATGCTGAATAGCTTTCGCTTGGACTTGCTCTAGTGTCGGCTTTGGTATTAACGCTAAATCAATATGGGCAAAACTCATCCCAACACCTCTGTTTTAAAATATTTTTTTCGCAACCACAAAGACACACTGACCAATGCAATCAACACAGGAACTTCCACCAAAGGGCCAATAACCGTGGTAAATGCGACTGGAGAAGCCAAACCAAAGGTTGCAATCGCAACAGCCAATGCCAGTTCAAAGTTATTGCCCGCAGCCGTAAATGAAATCGCAGTGGTACGCGCGTAGTTATTACCCATCCATTTGCTCATAAAGAAGCTGATAAAAAACATCACCACAAAATAAATGGTCAATGGAATCGCAATACGCAATACATCCATCGGCAGACTGACCACTTCACCACCTTTGAGGCTAAACATCGCTACAATGGTGAAAAGCAATGCCATTAAACTGAGTGGACCAATTTTTGGCAGAAAATGGGTTTGATACCACGCCAAGCCTTTTTGTTTGACTAAAATCAGTCGGGTTAAAAAGCCCAATAAAAATGGAATGCCCAAATAGATCAGTACCGCTTGGGTAATCATCCAAAAACTAACTTGAATGACTTGAGCATCAACCCCGAAATATGGCGGTAAGAAACTCAGGAATAACCATGCATAACTGCTGAAGAATAAAATCTGGAAAATACTGTTAAATGCAACTAATGCTGCAACATATTGGTTATCGCCACATGCCAGATCATTCCAAACCAAAACCATGGCAATACAACGTGCCAGCCCAATTAAGATCAGTCCTGTCATGTATTCGGGATAAGATTGTAAAAATATGATTGCCAAGACAAACATCAGACACGGTGCAATCAACCAGTTTTGTACCAGTGACAGCATCAAGGTTCGCTTATCTTTAAAAACTTCTGGTAAAGCTGCATAGTCCACCTTTGCCAACGGTGGATACATCATCACAATAAGACCAATGGCAATTGGAATATTGATACTGCCGACATGCATTTGATTTAAAGTAACCGAAGCTTGAGGGATAAATACCCCTATTGCCACTCCAAGCGCCATGGCAATAAAAATCCACAAGGTTAAATTGCGGTCTAAAAACGAAAGTCTAGAAGTCGACATGTATTTTCTCAATCAGGGAGATATGTTTTTGTATCGAATAGATCTCATTCGATATGATTTTTTGATCAGCTTAAAACAAACAAGCATCCAATCTTCTAAATACAAGACACCTTCGATTCTGATTTTATTTAATCAGGACTCCATCTGAGTATTAAATTCATTCAAACATCAGTTATCGGGCAATAGACCTACTGAATAAAGTGAATCAATCACAATGGACATTGGTCGAAGTATTCAAATAAAGAGTTTCTCTGTCTGTTTGCGCTGACTGAGCAATGATCTTTAACACCGCATTCGCCCATTCAGGTAAGTCTGGATTTACGCGGTAATATACCCACTGCCCTTTGCGCTGATCTAATAAAACCGACAAATTTCTTAACAATGCCAAATGTCGTGAAATCTTAGGCTGACTCAATTGCAATAATTCCGTCAGTTCACATACACAGACATTTTCTCTCACCAGTACCCACTTCATAATGTCTAAGCGAGTGGGGTCAGAGAGACATTTAAAGAAATCAGTTTGATCCATTTTACAGCCCAAAAATTAATAATTGCAAATATACGTATATCCATATATAAATGCAATAAAGTTTATTTAACAAAAGATGATGTCTAAAAAATGATTAAGATTTATCATAATCCTGCTTGTGGTACGTCCAGAAATACCCTTGGTCTGATACAAAATACAGGTCAAGAACCAGAAATTATTGAATACCTTAAAACCCCGCCTACTAAACAAGAATTGATTGATTTAATCAAGCGCTCAGGATTATCTGTACGTGACGTTTTACGCAAGAATGTTCCACCTTATGAAGAATTACAATTAGAACTGTCAACTCACAGCGATGACCAACTCATTGATTTTATGCTGCAATATCCAATTTTAATCAATCGTCCTTTTGTGGTAACGAAACTTGGCGTAAGGTTATGCCGTCCATCCGAAGTCGTTCTTGAAATTCTTTCTGCACCACAACGTGGTTCTTTTAGCAAAGAGGATGGTGAATTACTCATCGATGAACAGGGACAACTGATCAAAAAATAAAATAGACTGCAAAAAAGGCACTTCGAAAGTGCCTTTTTCTTCGCTTAAGCTTAGAAGAATCGGACATAACCCAAGCTCAATTTATTCCAGTCCTGATGATTTTGATATTGGTATTCCCACCCTACACGTAATGCATTCTGCGCATTCAAGGCATATTGTACTTGTGAATTCAATCGAACTTGCCACTGGCGCGAATCTTCCCAATATGGCAATTCGACCTGCACAATCGAATTAATATGGTCTGCCCAAATGTTCTGACAACCGACCGTCGGCCCCATACCCAATCGCCAGCCTTTATCTAATGATTTTCCACCTTGAAGATAGGTTTGCATTTGCGCATAACATAGATTCTCTCGTTTTGAATCTGCATAGCTATAACCCATCTGCATTTTTAAACTGGCAACACCATGTTGATCCTGTTCACTAAAACGCCCTGAAGAATCTGTCGCTTCTTGTTGCCAACCTAGATTAAATCCCCATGTCAACGGGGTTTTAAACGCTGTAATCGGGTTATAAGAATTTACTGTCAGAAAGTCGAAATGCTCCAGTTTCAACTCATCCTCACGCAATTGAATGGCGCCATCCCAAAACAACAATTGTGTTCCGACGCGGTAACCGCCTTGAGGATCAATCAAATCATGATAGGCTTGACGGTGTCCCAACTCAATAAATTCATCGCCTTGCACAGTTCCTGCTTTTACCGAGAAATTTCGAGCGTCATGTGATTGTGTCGGATCAATACGTGGACGTTCAGGTTCTTTACGTTGCCTCTCTAAATCAATCGCACTGCGTAAAGTCAGTAATTCACGTAGATTAGGCTGTGCAAAAGCAACATCCACTTTACGTGCAACCAATTGTAAGTACAAATCGTCATAGGCCATTTCTAAAATTTTGGCACGATCTTCCACAGAATAAGCTGCCAAAATATCTAATCTTTGTTTTTGTTCAGCAAAAGCAACCTGATGGGCTGTTTTAGCCAAACTTTGCCCATGCTGTTTGGCTTGCGCCAATAATTGAGTTTCTAAGGCAGGACGATAGACTGTTTCACGAACAATTCCTTGCTGATCAATCGCTTTAATGGTCTGCATTGGAATTGCTGCGACTTTAAACTGCTGACTTAAATTGAGTTCGGGACGGACTAAATCAATCAATCCTAACAGTCGGTAAGCACAGTTATCACTAACAAAATAATAGGGAAAAGTCACATGTTGCATTTCCCAAATATGCTGTACCAAAAAGCGTGTTTCTTCTGGATTTAAATTAAGTTCATATTCCCACAAATCACGACTTTCTAAATCACCATATTCTTTTACTTTGCGATAATACGGCATTAAAGAATATTCACCGGGGTATTGCCCTGTTAAACCTTTCCAAGCAAAAGACCAACCATCCGCGCTTGCGACCGTGGCTGCATAGTTCACAGCATAGGAAACCAAATTTAATTCTTTCTGATCTTTGGGGTCTAAACGCAATAAAGTATGCCCAAACATCGAACTCGGATTACCCATAAAGTCAGTTGCATAAATTAAAGTCGCTTTATAGGGCTTAATTTCGCCAATCCATTTGTCTAATTCAGGACATTCAACGTGTGGTAAATCTGTCGCGGGAATATTCAGTCGCTTGATTAACCATTGACTGCGTGCTGGAAATTTACAACGTACTGATTGATTCGGCGCTGCGGATAAAAACAATGCTTCGATATTGGCATTTAATTCATTTTGTAAATGTCCACCTCTTTCTGGGCTAAGAAAGTAACCTGCATAATGAACTTCACTTTGCCCTTTGGCATTGGCATACATTAATCTTTGCCAAGTTGTTTCTTGCGCTAGATGTTTCTGGGTCGCCATTTCAACATAGTGGATAGATGATGTCGGTTCAACGGCATACGCCAGACTAGAACCGAATAAAGCCGTAAATAAAGCAATCTTTTTCATTCAAATTTAATTTTTTAGATATAAAAAACCCTGTCAGATGGACAGGGTTTTACAACAATCGATTAGACGTAAGCTTTGAGGACTTGGTCTTTTGCCATTACAGCTTGTAGCGATGTGAGTACTTGGTAGGAATCTTTATTCTCTGTAGAGTAAATCTCAGCAAAGTTTTGCTTAGATACGGCAAAGAAACGCGCTTTATCTTCTGCTTTAATATTGAGTAATTCAGCTAACACATTCAAGCTTTCGCCCTGACCTACCGCCATATCACGCGCCAATGCTTCTGCATTTTCATTGGTAAATGTGACTGCTTGTGCAGTGACTGTACCCGAACCACTACAACCGAGAGTACCAAAAGTGATACCAAATAATTGGTTAGCAAATAAACCATTTGTTGTAGCAGCAAGTAACTTCGGCACTTTACCTGATTGGCCCGCCCAAATCTCAGAACCAATACCGCAACCTGCATCGCTATCTGCAAATGCTGCTGTAGAACCTATTGCCAATACTGCTGCTAACGCTACTTTTTTTAACATTGCACTTCTCCAGAATTATTCTCTGAGTGTTCTAATTATTTACATGTAATAATGGATTACACAAACTTAGATTATCCGCATATCTTTAATAACGCAAAACAATTTATATTAAAGTTAAAAAACTTAAACTAAATTATTAATATTCATCATTATTTAACTGCCAATCACCCTTTGAGTTGCGTATTCCAAGTATTTTCAAGACTAAAACTAGACTTAACAATAGCAACAAATACCATGAACCTAGCTTGCCCCAACCCACCATATGCCAAGCATCAACCTGACTTGGATAAAGCCAGATTTTGTAAAAAGTACTCACGTTTTCAGCAAGCCAGATAATAAAAGCCAAGACCCACAAAATAGGCAACATCGGCAATTGAATGGTGTGATGTTGCAACTCAAAACGAATCTTAGTTTTCCAAAACATCACAATACTCCAGCCAAACAGTACATAGCGAATATCTGGAATAAAGAATTTGCTCATAAAATTCAAATAAGACAACACTGCCAAGGTCAACATATGACTGAATTTTGGCAAAGCCTTAAAAGACACGGTATAAAGCCGTAAAGAACGCGCAAAAAAACTTCCGACGGCTGAATACATAAACCCAGCAAATAAAGGCACTGTCCACAGTTTAAAAATTGCAGGTTGTGGATATTGCCATGAAGCAATGGCTGGATGCGTAAGGAAAATTTCCATCCCCATTGCCATAATGTGAAATAGGGCAATGACTCTGGCTTCTGCCCAAGATTCTAATTTTAAATATAATAAGCAGCACTGAATAATTAAGGCATAAAACAACAGGTAGTCATAACGATAAAAACCATAATGTTGTTCATAACCTAATGGCGCAGTAAATACAAAAGCCAATAATAAAAGTATTCCAAATAAGGCAGCCGAAGCTGCCTTATAAGAAAACTCAACACAAGATTGAGCAACACGCAACACTGTAAATACTCAACCTAAATTTATAGATACTTTGCGCTATATTCATGTACGGTGTCGATGAACACTTTCGGATGATCTGGGTTCACCCATTGGGTAATACCATGACCCAAATTCGCAATATATCCCGTTTTTTCACCATTGGCATACGCGTCATCTAACATGGCTTGAGTGGCTTTTTGAATCGTTTGTGAAGAACCATATAAAGTTGCAGGGTCTAAGTTACCTTGTAATGCTGCGCGACCATTGACAATTTTACGTGCTACAGTTAGTGGCGTCGTCCAGTCTAATCCAAGTGCATCTGCACCTGTTGCAACCATGGGTTCTAACCATTGACCGCCACCTTTAGTGAATAAAATCACTGGAATTTTGCGACCATCTTTTTCACGTTTTAAACCACAAACAATTTTTTGCATGTAATTTAATGAAAATTCGATATATTCACGATGCGCTAATGCTCCGCCCCAACTATCAAAGATTTGAACAGCTTGTGCGCCCGCATCAATTTGTGCGTTTAAATAGTCAATGACTGCAATCGCCAATCGATCAAGCAAAGCATGTAAAACTTCAGGCTGCGCGTACATCATGTTCTTGGTAAAGCGGAAGTCTTTGCTAGAACCACCTTCAACCATATAAGTCGCTAAAGTCCATGGGCTTCCCGAAAAACCAATTAAGGGTACCTGACCGCCTAAAGCAGAACGAATGGTCGATACCGCATTCATGACATAATCTAAATCCGACTTTGCATTGAATGTCGGTAAATTCATGACATCTTGTTCAGTACGCACGGTTTTATGAAACTTTGGGCCTTCGCCTGCCTCAAAATACAAACCTAAACCCAATGCATCTGGAACGGTCAAAATATCTGAAAATAAAATTGCGGCATCTAAGTCATAACGACGTAAAGGTTGTAAGGTTACTTCACATGCAAACTCAGTATTTTTACATAAAGAAAGGAAATCACCTGCCTTTGCACGTGTTTCACGATACTCAGGTAAATAGCGTCCTGCCTGACGCATCATCCATACAGGCGTAGTATCAACAGGCTCACGCAATAAAGCACGCAGAAAACGATCATTTTTTAAGGTCGCCATTGACTTTCCTAACTTAATTTAATCTTTGCAGCATCATAACAAAAAGGATTAAATTTTAATAACTTCTCGCATGATTAAAATTTAATGTTCTTGTTGGACAAACGTCTATTTAAACAAAACAAATACTGCATCTGCCATTTTTTTCTGCAATACTTGCGTAGTTTGTCACTTAGTAAATGAATAATTCTTAAGGTTGAATTACATGTTCGTTCGCACAATACTCGCAATGAGTTTAGGCTGCCTTTTTGCTGGCACAGCTTTTGCCACAGCTACTACTGCTGAACAACCATTAAAGCCCAAAGTCGTTACCAATACTGCCGTAGAAGACCCAATTAATCCTCTTGCTGTAGGCGCAGCATCTTCAGCACAAGATGCACAAATTACGCCTCAAGAACAGCAAGACTTAAATAAAGCGTCACAGACTTTACAAAATCTTCAACAATCTGAAGATAACACAGCAGATATTGGAACTGCTCCAGCTAGTGCAGCTGTAGCAACGAGTTCAGCAACAGCAGCCACTTCTCCTGCTGCAAAAGCTTCTTGGACACTTGATGGTCTGAATAATGCATCTTGGTTTGACAACATTGGTAAAGGTCAATTCCCTGTTTATGCACGAACTCAAGTCATGTTGAATAACTCACATGCTTCACCGGGTGCGATTGACGGTACCAGTGGTAAAAATACATTAAAAGCACTTGCTACTTTTCAGCAAATGAATGGTTTACAGCCAACTGGAACTTTAACCAAACAAACTTGGGATGCCTTAGTGGCTAAACAAGGGAATCGCCCAGCATTTGTAGAATACACCATTACCGATGCTGACCTTAAAGGTCCATATGCACCATCTATTCCACACGACTACGCATTACAAGCCAAAATGAAAGGTTTGTACTACACTCGTGTGACAGAAATGTTAGGTGAAAAATTCCACATGGATGAAGATTTCTTGAAGAAACTTAATCCAAAAGCAACATTCAAGAAAGCTGGTGAAAAGATTATTGTGACGAATATTCGCAATGAACTCCCAGAAGACATTCATTTAATTGTTGCGCATAAAGGTGCAAAACAACTGTATCTATTTAATAGTCGCAACCAAATGATTGCTTCTTTCCCAGCGACTATTGGTAGCTCGGATACCCCATCACCAGAAGGCACCTATAAAGTAACTGGCGTAGCACCAAACCCTTGGTATAGCTATTCTCCAAGCAACTTTGTTCAAGGTAAAAACTTAAAGCCACTTTCTTTACCACCAGGTCCAAACGGTCCAGTAGGTAACATTTGGATTGGTCTAAGCAAAAAATCATTTGGTATTCACGGTACACCTAACCCATCTGCAATTTCAAAAACTGCATCGCATGGTTGTATCCGTTTAACCAACTGGGATGCCAACGACCTTGGTAAAAAAGTTCGTTCTGGCGTAACGGTAAAATTCCTTAATTAATTCTGGCAATTAGCCCTAAATAGCCTGCACCTGCAGGCTATTTTTTTAAGTTAAATTTCTGATTATATTTAATGTTGCAAAAATAGAATGAATTGTCGCTTATATAAGATTTAAACCACATAATCGAAACGCTATGATGAATCCATGAACAGATTAAAAATAGGATAACGATCATGCAAAGTTATTTACATCGTAGTGAAAATCGCGGTCATGTCAAAGCAGGATGGCTAGAGTCTAAACATAGTTTTTCTTTTGGTAGTTGGTACGATCCAAAATATATGGGTGTAAGCGTATTACGTGTCATTAATGATGACTTAATTGCAGCCCATAATGGCTTCGGCACACACCCACATGACAATATGGAAATTTTGACCTGTGTACTTGAAGGGACTATTTCTCATAAAGACAGTATGGGTAATGAGCGTCATATTTCTGCGGGTGAATGGCAGCTCATGAGTGCGGGTACAGGTGTACAACATAGCGAAATTAATCAGGGCGATATTCCTGTACACATGCTACAAATTTGGATACATCCTGATATCCGTAATGCTGAACCTAATTATCAACAGATTCAATGTGATCCAAAATTACAGCCGAATCAATGGCATGTGATTGCAGGACCCAATAGTGATGCGGCAATGCATATTCGTCAGCAGGCTGAAGTCAAAACTGCCTTTATACAAGCGGCACATAGTCTGTCGGTCAAATCGGCGCAGAAACTCAATTATGTCCACGTAATATCTGGCGAGCTTGAAATTGCAGGTGAGACCTTAAAAGCTGGTGATGCTTTAGCATTTGCTGAAGAGGCTGAAACCAAAGCGTTGACAGACAGTCAATTGATTTGGTTTGATTTACCGGTTTAATCAGTACATGCTTTTCTAAGCATGAGATTGATTTAATAATTTCTTTGAATACTACTCACATTGATAGCTCTAAAATAAAAAACCTCACAATTGTGAGGTTTTTTTATTCAATTTAGAAATTAATAGCCCCATGCTTTTGGGTCTAATGGTAAATCTACAGCAACTGAAAGCCCTGTATCATTACCATGCATATCTGAATCGCTCACCCACCCATTTAATTTCAAAGGAACATCTGGGCGAAGATAATGTGACCATGTTAAATCGAGTGCTTTCACTTCATCTTTTTCTGGAAATGCTTGGTTAATATCCAGATTAGATTGATTAACTTTAGCCACTAAAACACGTCCAGACACACGGTTCATAGGATCCAAACGAATATTACCGCCGACTGAATACATCTCACCATCACCGCCCATTGCATGACCTAATGGGAAACCATGTTGGTAATAACCATCTTTATATACATAATGATTATACGAAATACCTTTCACATCACCATTTGTACGGGTGTCCGCCCACTCTGTATACAGTTGGAATGGCTTATTTTTAAAACTTGAAGAATAATCTATACCAGCTAAATACATTTTTTTAGATGGAAGCAATCCAGCCTCATCTTCACCCACGTACTGACCATAAACGCTCAGCGGTGTATTCAACCATTGGTTTAGATTTAAACGCGCATCAAAACCTGCAAGTTGGTTTGATTTATCATCATCGGAATTATAGAAATTATCATTGCCTTTAATTGCATTCCATAATGAATCCCAACTTTCCGAGCGTCCTTCACCACCCCATTGAATCATGCGCGATGCACCTAACTCTAAATAAGGCAAAGGCTGTGCGGTTAAACGTAATCCAATCAGTTTTGTGTCTGGAATAGCATCATAATCTGCGAGTTGACCTGCAAATGCTTGATACTGCCAAGGTCCAATCCATGACAACCATTTCGTTTCAAATGCACTTTGGTCTGCACGTTGCATGGTCAAACCATAAACAGGACGGCTTGCATCACCACGGATTAAACTCCCCTCATGTCCTGGTCCCCAATACGTTGGCATTTGACCAGCAATCAGCCACTGGTTCCAAAGCTTGCCTGCCAAGTATGATCCTTCAACATTTACATATTCCCCGTTATCGATCATCGGGTCATGTTCAACGTTTATTTTTAATTTGGCATCCCAATTCTCGCTACCCGCATTTAATTCCAATGCACCCACATATTGAGATTTGTTACTTGCAGCAAACGCTTGTGGAAATTGCTTTTCATCTGTTGCCGCGTAAAGACTCACTTTCGCCAGATGATTATCCGCTTTTAAACTCGCCAAAACAGAGTCAATTACTTTTTGTTGTTCTGGTTGACTAACACGTGCTTGGGATAATGCACGTTGAATTTCATCCCCACTCATTGGCCATGTTGAGGTACTAATTTGAATAACGCCTTGTTGATTTAACCAGTTCAAATCCGAACGTAAATCTTCATTATTCACGACAATCCCTTGCGCAAAACCCGATGACGCTGACACCATCAACAACGCCGAAACTAAAGCTCTTTTTAAAAACATTATCGTGACTTTCTCGTTACTTAATTCTGCCGACTACCATATTTTCTTTGATTGAATATTGCAACCTGAGTATTGATTTTTGTTGTAAATCATCAACAAAAAACCCGCCGAAGCGGGTTTTTTTATAAATATAGACCTTAGTCTTTACGGCGCATGTGTGGGAATAAAATCACATCACGGATACTCGGCGCATCAGCAAATAACATGACTAAACGGTCAATACCAATACCTTCACCCGCAGTAGGAGGCAAACCGTATTCAAGTGCTTCAACAAACTCTGCATCATAGTGCATGGCTTCATCATCACCCGCATCTTTTTCCGCAACTTGTGCTTGGAAACGTTCAGCTTGATCAATTGGGTCATTTAACTCAGAGAAACCATTTGCTAATTCACGACCACCGATAAAGAATTCAAAACGGTCAGTAATATGTGGATTATCATCATTACGACGTGCTAATGGTGAAGTTTCAGCTGGGTATTCAGTAATAAAGGTTGGTTGACGTAATTTAGTTTCAACCGTTTCTTCAAATACAATCGTTTGTAATTTACCTAAACCAAAACCTGGCTTCACTTGTTCTTTTAATTCTTCACGAATAAATTGAGCAAGGAACTCACGGTCACCTACATTTTCAGGGGTAAACTGTGGGTTATTCTCTAAAATCGCATCAAACATAGAGATTTTTTTGAATGGCCCTTTGAAGCTAAACACTTCACCTTGGTAAGGCACATCAGTTGTACCTAAAATATCCAAAGCCAACTTTTCAAGCATATTTTCAGTCAATGCCATCAAGTCTTTATAATCAGCGTAAGCTTGGTAAAACTCGATCATCGTAAATTCAGGGTTGTGACGCGTTGACACCCCTTCATTACGGAAGTTACGGTTAATCTCAAACACACGTTCAAAACCACCAACCACTAAACGTTTTAAATAAAGTTCAGGTGCAATACGCAAGAATAAAGGCATATCTAAAGCATTATGATGCGTTTCGAATGGACGCGCAGATGCGCCGCCAGGAATAACATGCATCATTGGGGTTTCAACTTCCATGAAACGTTCGTTGTTCAAAAATGCACGAATTCCTGCAACAACTTTGGCGCGAATTTCGAACGTTTTACGTGTTTCTTCGTTCACAATCAGGTCAAGATAACGCTTACGGTATTTAACTTCAGTATCATTTAGACCGTGGAACTTATCTGGCAGTGGACGTAGTGATTTGGTCAATAATTCAAAATGTTGAATGTGAACATATAAATCGCCTTTGCCCGAACGACCAATATAACCTTCTACTGCAATAATATCACCAAGGTCTAAACCTTTGATGGTTGCCAAAGTAGCTTCGTCTAACTCTTTACGTGCGACATAAAGCTGAATACGACCTGTCATATCTTGAATCACGATAAATGATCCACGGTTCAACATGACACGACCCGCAACTTTCACATAAACATGCTCAGCCGCTTCAATCTGCTCTTTCGATTGATCTTGAAATTGTTCTTGTAAATCTTGCGCATAATGTTCGCGCTTGAACGAGTTCGGCCATGGGCTAACGCCCATTTGTTTGGCTTGCTCTTCAATTTGCTTCAACTTGGCATGACGCTGTGCAATTAAATCGTTTTCGGAAATAGGTTGTTCAGAAGTCGATTGAGCGTTGTTTTGCGTCATCTCTGCCTCGTAAAAAATACTAAAAAATGAAGTGCTATAGCATAGCAGATTCATTCATGATTTCGTATGATTTCTCTTAAACAAAATAATGACCGTGAATTTAACTTTCTTTTCTACAACTCTATTATTCTATTGTTCTGCTAGTTCTCGAACACGCTGCAATCCTTGTTCAAAAGCTTGCTCCATCATGTATTTATAATCTTCTGTCGTTTCCAATTCGACACTCAGTATTGTTTTTCCATCAACTTCTTCTAAAGAATATTGTTCGAGCAATCCTTGCCACTGCTGAACTTCAGGGCTAGTTAAATCCTCCACCCCATCTTGTAATAGACCTTGATATTGAAAAATAACTGAACAATTCGGTAAATAAACTAAAATGGTAGCAATCAAACCATCGCCATGACTGTCTATAAATAAAGTTCTTCCACCCACTGTCCAATCAGACTGTATTTTTGACCCTTCAGTAAAGAACTTGGTCCATTCAGTATAAGTATCTGCTGACCAAAGAATCTTCCATATCTTTTCAGGACTTGCATCTATACAGACACTAAAACGAAGATGTTCCATCATTTCATTTTCTCAAGCGAATTGCTTCTTTCCAAACTACTGAATAATTTCTACATGTAGTAAAATAAATCGTTAAAAAATATTTATAAACTTGGCGAATTACTCCAAAAATACAATATACCTCTCTGTTTTATCTATTATTAAAAACTACATCACCATATTGCACATACTACTCTTAGACCAAATGCTAAGATCAATGCCAACTGAAGATTCGTAAAATGAACATAATTTAAAAAAGTTGAAAAGTGAACGTTTATTAATCCGTTCTATCTTTGCAAAAAGAGAGCCTATGAATGCGATAACAATCAATATAGACCAATCGAAAATTCTTTTTTTTCATGGATTAGACTCTTCTAAAGAATCGACTAAATTCCATGCAATTGACTCAGCAAAAAAATATTGCATTGATGTGGATTATAGAAATTTAAACTATTCCACTGTTGCCGAATTTTATCAAAATGCTTTAGCGACTATTAAACCTGACTTATTAATAGGTCACTGTTTAGGTGGATATTGGGCGCTCAAAATGTCCTTACAGCACCGAATTCCTTGCATTGTAGCGAATCCCACTCTAACTCCAGATTTCCGCACAGATTATCCTGCAATTACTGAATTCGATTTAGAACATGATATTCCTCAAATTGCCTATATTGAACTTGGTGATGAGGTTTTAGACATGTACGCGACCACAGCTTTTTTAGAACCCTACATGCAAGTTGAAGCAGTTGAAGGTGGACATCATCGACTGGCTGCTCCAGAACGCGTCAACCAACTGATTCATTATATGGAACAGACCTTTTTTTAGCGCAATAAAAAAGCCAATCAAACGCAGTTGATTGGCTTTTTCTCTACAGCTCTAACACGCCTAAGCGACAGCAGCGTGTAATGGCTTTGAGTTTTCTTCCAACACTGTCCACACTTTGAAGCCTAAATCTTGATGCAAAGTTGGTAAATCTAAGAAAATGCTCGCACCCAATACTTGATGCTGACATTTATCCATTAATTGTTTCACCGCTTTTAAGGTTCCACCTGTGGCAAGGACATCATCTACGATAATCACTTTTTGTGGCTGAATATTGGCTGCAATTTCTAAACGATCGACACCATATTCAAGGCTATAACCTACACCAACCACTGGAGGTGGTAGCTTTCCTGCTTTACGAACCAATAAAAGTCCTTTGTTTAAGCGTTGCGCCAATAGACTTGCCAACACAAAACCACGTGCTTCTACCGCCACAAAACTTTCTACTTCAGCCAACTGTTCTTCTGGAATACTTTCAATCAATGCATCGGCTAATGGGCCAATATTACTCATAAATAATGGAGTCAAATCGTAGAAGCAAATCCCAGGTTTTGGGAAATCTTGGACAGTACGAATGTGCGACCACAATACAGCAGACAAATTTTTCATGGGAGAGAATTTAAGAACGGAAGGAATAGGTGAATTTTAACGCTTTTTCAACGCTCAGGATAGATAATCATCAGGTTTTCAGCCGAAAACAATTTTAATCACTTTTTATAACATTATAATTTTTATAAATAATTTTTATATAAAATATTAACTATAGACTTATATGATTATAAAATAGCATTTTCACAGTTTTAAATCTGCTCGACTTTAGTCGCAGAAAATTGGACTTGTTCTGTTGCTCATCAAACCTCTCTAGATTGTCTAACAAAAATACAGCGCAGTGATTGAATTGATAAGTTTTGTCCCACTCAGCCATTCCGATTCAGAATTCTCTAATTAAAATCCGATATTTGCTTTACATTCGTCCTAGAACTGCGTAAAAATTTAGGCGAAAATAACGCTAGCCATTAGATCATTAGAGCCATGCGGTATATGAGTTATTACTGATCTAAATGACCCGATCAGAATTGGAGAATCAGATGAAAAAGTATCAATGCATCGTTTGTGGATGGATTTACGACGAAGCAGAAGGCTGGCCGCAAGACGGTATTGTTGCGGGCACTAAATGGGACGATATTCCAGATGACTGGACCTGCCCAGATTGTGGTGTTTCTAAAGCCGACTTTGAAATGATTGAAATTTAATAATAACTAAAAGACCCTTCTAGTGGTCTTTTTTTACACCTTATCTTTGGAGAAAGAAATGCAGCCTATCGTTATCATTGGTTCAGGCATGGCTGGCTATACCGTGGCACGTGAGTTTCGTAAACTCAATGCGGAACAAGAACTTATTATGATTACCGCTGATGATGCCAGCAACTATGCGAAGCCAACCTTATCTAATGCATTAGCAGGCAAAAAATCTCCTGAACAAATCGCCTTAGGTGATGCTGAAAAAATGAGCTCACAACTCAATATGCGTATTGAAACGCATACTTGGGTTAAAGAAATTCGCAGTGAGCAAAATCAACTTGTCTTAGAAAAAGATGGTCAATCGAGTACCTTAGACTATGCAAAACTGATTCTTGCTATAGGTGCAAATCCAATTCGTTTAGCAATTGCTGGAGATGGCAGTGATGATATTCATGTGGTCAACTCTCTCAATGACTATAAAGCATTCCGTGAAAACCTAGACAAACGTCAAGATAAACGTGTGGTGATTTTAGGTGCTGGATTAATTGGCTGCGAGTTTGCCAATGATCTACAAAATACGGGATATCATGCCACAGTCATCGATTTGGCTGCCCAACCTTTAGGTCGACTACTGCCTGCACATATTGCTTCTGCCTTCCAAGAAAATCTGGAAGAAACAGGCATTCATTTTGTATTGGGTACGACTGTTGAGAAAGTATCTAAAGTCGAAAATGGCGATTATCTTGTCACTTTAGCCAATGGACAATCTGTAATCGCTGATATAGTACTTTCAGCAATTGGTTTACAGCCAAATATTAGCTTGGCTAAAACAGGCAACATTCACACCAGTCGTGGCATTTTGACCAATAGCCATTTGGAAACCAATCAAGCGAATATTTACGCAGTGGGTGACTGTGCAGAAGTGAATGGCACACTACTTCCATATGTAATGCCAATCATGCAACAGGCACGAGCACTGGCAAAAACCTTAAATGGTGAGCATACCGCAGTACATTATCCTGCGATGCCTGTAGCAGTCAAAACGCCTGCAGCACCACTCACGGTTTTACCAGCGCCGGTTGATGTTGACGTGAATTGGGAAACAGAAGAATTTGATGATGGTATGTTAGCCAAAGCCTTTGATAGCTCAGGGACTTTGCGTGGTTTTGTACTGTTAGGTGCAACTGCAGCGAAACAACGATTAGCACTAACCAAGTTAGTTCCAGACTTGATTCCTGTATCAGTTTAAGTTCAAAATAGAGAGGACGTTCACATTTTTGAATGTCCTCTTATTAGGGGAGAAAGAAGAATGAATAGCGCATTACAATTCAAAAATTCACCTTACACCCCGTTTATGCATGAAACCAAGGTAAACTTGGGGAATGGAATTGAATTACACGTCGAAGTTGGCGGTCAACCTGAACATCCAACCATCTTACTCATTATGGGGTTAGGTGCTCAATTATTATTCTGGCCCGATTTCTTTTGTAAAACACTGATTGATCATGGCTATCGTGTTGTTCGTTACGATAACCGCGACATTGGATTATCTTCTAAAATACGTCATCAGGGACCACGTCTAAATACCATTAAATTGATGGGTCGTTTTGCACTGGGCTTAGAAAACCAAGGTGCACCGTATAATTTACATGATATGGCGGATGATGCTGCTCTCTTGATTGAACGCATGGGACTGGAAAATGTCTTTGTTCTGGGTGCGTCCATGGGCGGAATGATCGCACAAATTCTAGCTGCAAAAAATCCAGATAAAGTCAGCAAATTAGGACTGGTGTTTACCAGCAACAATCAACCTTTACTCCCTCCTCCTTTTCCAAAGCAATTGTTTAGCCTTATTGGCCGACCAGAATCGAATGATGAGGAAGGAATTATTAACCACAGCTTAAAAGTATTTAACATTATTGGTTCACCTGGTTATATCAATCAGCTTGAAACCATGCAAACCGCTCGTAAATTATATCAACGAAGTTATTACCCAGCGGGTGTACTTCAACAGTTTTTAGCAATATTATGTACAGGCTCCTTGCTACATCTGGACAAGCAGATTCAACAACCAACTCTTGTAGTTCATGGTTCACGTGATCGCTTGCTCCCGCCTAGCCATGGTAAAGCTGTTGCAAAAGCAATTACAGGCGCTAAGTTTGAATTAATTGATGGAATGGGGCATGATATCCCGCCGCATTTCATTCCTCATCTTAGCGGATTATTTGCTCATCATTTTAAATCTTAAAATTAGGACACTATGGCTGCATTACCATCCCTGAGACAGCTGTCATACCTTGTAACACTGTCTGAAACGCTGCACTTTACTGAAGCGGCGCGTCGTTCGTTCGTGACCCAATCTACCCTTTCGGGTGGGATCATGGAACTTGAACGCTTACTGGGTGGCGTCCTCGTTGAACGCGATCGCCAAAATGTACGTTTAACCCCGCTTGGCGAACAAGTTGTCGCTCGAGCCCGTGTTCTACTTGCTGATGCTCAAGACTTAATGCGCTTAAGTCGTGAAATGAGTGAGCCTTTGACTGGCGATCTACATTTAGGTGTTATTCCAACGATCGCGCCTTTTATTTTGTCGCAGTTACTTGACGAAGTGCATAAGCAGCTTCCTAAAATTCAGTTGCATCTGCACGAAGCACAAAGCGAAAAAATTGTTGAAAAACTTGAGCATGGTAACTTAGACATGGTGTTGTTGGCTCTGCCATTTGACACGCGTGGACTTAAAGTTGCTGATATTGCAAAAGAAGACTTGTTCTTGGTGTGCCATAAATCTGACCACCGTTCGGCACAAGCGGTAACGCTGGAAGATTTAGATTTATCACGTTTGATGTTGCTGGAAGAAGGTCACTGCTTACGTGATCATGCTTTAAGTGCTTGTCCGATTGGCGAGCGTAAAAATGATCATCGCTTAAAGGCAAGCTCATTACCAACTTTAATTGAAATGGTCTCTGCAAACTTGGGCTTTACCCTTTTGCCCGAAATTGCATTGCACACCAATATGATTAAGGCTAACTCTGATTTGGTTGTGAAATCTATTCAAGATGCACCAAGCCGTACTTTGGCCCTGATTACGCGTAAGAGTACACCCTTGCAAAGCGAATTTGATGTGCTGTTGCAAATTCTGCAAAAAATTACCTAAGAACGAATTTTCAAATTCAAGCTTTAAAAACCCAGTGTCCGCACTGGGTTTTCCATTTTTACAGTACTAATACTCTTAAAACCACTCGGCATCACTTAATACAATATATCTGCAATTAATTGTTTTTATTTTGTATCACCTCTTTAAATAATGCGTTTTTTAAGAAAACTTTCAGGTTCAGAATTTATAAATGCGCAATGAACAAAAGACCTTAGTCGACTCTCAAAAATAAGAACAATTTTGAGTTTTTGTGATCGCTAATCTCCCGTACTAAAAGTTTTTAGAAGATATCTCTATGCTTGCTCGCTTTGCATCTCCTTGGTTTCCACTTTCACTAGGATTAATATGTTCGCTCAGTGCGTCATTCAGTATGGCAGCCGAGCCTCCCAAAGTTGACCCCTCTACTCTGACTATTATTGGCTATCATGAAATTACCGATCAGAAAAATGCCCTGATCCCTGATTATGCAGTAACGCCACAACAGTTTAGTCAGCACCTTGATTGGCTACAGAACAATGGTTTTCACTTTATCAATGTCAACCAACTTATCCAAGCTCACCAAGGCAAATACCGTTTGCCGAGCAAACCTGTATTATTGACCGTAGATGATGGCTATCAATCATTTTACACTCATGCTTACCCTATTCTAAAAGCCAAACATATTCCTGTAGTACTTGCTGTCGTTGGTTCGTGGCTTACCCCAAAAGCCAATCAAGCAGTACATTTTGGTGATGATATTATTTCACGTGACAAAATTCTGACTTGGTCAGAACTGAAAGAAATGCAGGACAGTGGTTTGGTCGAAATTGGGAATCACAGTTTTAATTTACATTGTGGTATCAATGCCAATCCACAAGGTAACTCTGAACCTGCTGCCATTACACGTCAATATGATGCAAAACACCAGCGCTATGAAAATGATCAACAATATACCACCCGTATCACCCAAGATCTAAAGCATAACAATGAGTTACTCCAAGCTCATGGTTTAAAAGCACCGCGTGTCATGGTTTGGCCATATGGTCGCTATAACATGCAGGATGTGAATATTGCGAAACAGTTAGGTATGCCAATTACCATCACTCTGGATGATGGCCCTGACCATGTGCATGGTTCTTTGCAAACCCTGAACCGTGTTTTGGTTGAAGGCAATATGAGTACCGCCGATCTGGCACAAGAAATTAAAAATCGTGAAATGAATTTGGGCGATAACAACCGCCCACAGAAAGTCATGCATATTGATTTAGACTATGTTTATGACCCAGATCCTAAACAACAAGAACGCAACCTTGGCATTTTGCTAGATCGCATTCGCGCTATGGGAGTCAATACTGTTTATCTTCAGGCATTTTCAGATTCTGATGGTGATGGTTCTGCCAACATGGTGTATTTCCCTAATCGTCATTTACCTATGCGTGCCGATCTATTTAATCATGTAGCTTGGCAAATTCAGACTCGAACCCAAGTCAGCCGTATTTATGCTTGGATGCCACTCTTGGCATGGGAACTCCCTCAAACTGACCCTGTAAGCAAAGATGTGGTTGAGACCCAACAAGTCAGCCAAGATCATTTAAACATGGGGTATTTACGTTTATCGCCTTATTCTCCACGCGCACGCCAAACCATCAGTGAGATCTATCAAGATTTAGCAAAATCTACACCATTTAATGGCATTCTGTTCCATGACGATACCACCCTATCCGATTATGAAGATGCCAGCCCAAATGCTTTAACGGCCTATGCAGCACAAGGCTTACCGACTGATTTAGCAAAAATTCGTGCAGATGATGCCTTGTTGCAAAAATGGACTGCATATAAAACCAAAACCATTGATGATTTTGCCATGCAGCTTGCCAGCCAAGTCCGTCAGTACGAACCCTTCCTGCTCACTGCACGTAATTTATATGCGCAAGTTGCATTAAAACCTTATGCAGAAAACTGGTATTCACAGTCACTCGAAGAGTCCTTAAAACGTTATGACTTCACTGCCATTATGGCAATGCCGTATATGGAACAAGCGCCTGATGCAGACCAGTTTTATCGTGACATCGTTCAACGGGTTAATTCTTTCCCAAATGGCATGAAAAAAACGGTCTTTGAGCTGCAAGCGACCAACTGGCGTAACAATCAGAAAATTCCTTCACAAGAACTGGCAAGTACCATTCAGTCTTTATATACCCAAGGTGTTATGCATGTTGCCTATTACCCTGACGACCCAATTCAAGGACATCCAGACCCAAAAGTCATGCATGATGTCTTTGCAACCAAATCTTCTCAATTAATTCCATAAAGGCAGTTGAGTATGTTACTTCATTTCAATCTTTGGCTGCGTCACGCGCTCAACTTTGTGTTTTATTACCCGCTGTTCATGTCTTACCTGTGGATGTTAGGTGCACTGATTTTCTATCGTAAAGAACGCAAACAACCTGCCTATCAACAACCCAAGACATTACCGCACTACCCTCTAGTTGCAGTACTAATCCCTTGTTTTAATGAGGGTGATAATGCAGAAGAAACCATTAGTCATGCTTTAAAACTCGACTATCCGAATTTTGAAGTCATTGCGATTAATGATGGTAGTTCAGATAACACCGCTGAAGTATTGAATCGATTGGCACATCAACATGAACGCCTACGTGTGGTACACCTTGCGAAAAATCAAGGTAAAGCCATGGCGTTACAAGCGGGCAGCCTAGTAACAGAAGCAGAGTTCTTGTTAGGAATTGATGGGGATGCACTCCTTGATCCTCATGCAGCGACATGGATGATGCAACATTTTATTGCAAATCCCAAAATTGCAGCAGTGACAGGCAATCCACGTATTCGGACCCGTTCAACACTCTTGGGACGTATTCAAGTGGGTGAGTTTTCTTCAATTGTGGGAATGATCAAACGTGCTCAGCGCAGCTTCGGACGACTATTTACAGTCTCAGGAGTGATTACCGCATTTCGTAAAACTGCCGTACATCAAGTTGGATATTGGTCGCCAAACATGCTCACCGAAGACATTGACATCACTTGGAAATTGCAGCGTGCGGGTTGGGACATTCAGTTTGAACCGAATGCACTGGTGTGGATTTTAATGCCTGAAACACTTTCTGGACTTTGGAAACAACGTCTACGTTGGGCAATGGGTGGCGCTCAGGTCTTAATCAAAAATTTGGATGTATTCATTCAACCCAAACTCAATTTTTTATGGCCACTGATGTTAGAGCTTTGCCTGACTTTGGTTTGGTCTTATTTAATGTTGTTATTGGCAATTCTATGGATCATTCATTTAATTTTCCCAATCGCTGCACTCAGTGGAATTAGCTCACCATTTTTACCTTATGGCAGTGGTGTTTTACTGGGAGCAACCTGTCTCATTCAGTTTGCTTTAAGCAAATGGATGGATAGTCGTTATGAACCGAACCTAGGCAAGAACTACTTCTGGATGATTTGGTATCCATTTGTATTCTGGCTCATTACTATAAGTGCCACCATTATGGCTTTTCCAAAAGTACTGTTACGTGGTGAAGATAAGCGCGCGCGCTGGGTCAGCCCAGACCGTGGTATCCGTTTATAATACGCAACACGATTAGAGTATCTCAAAATGAAATCTCAACATGATTTAGTGATTGATTTGCGTCATTTATTGCCTTGGCATAAACGCTATATGTCGAATACCACTACGGCATTAATGTGGGGTGCGTGGCTTCTGCTTTGGCGTCCCTTCTTACTGGTATGGATTCTCATACAATTACAGAAAAGTACAGCGGTACACCATCTGATCAATGCGCTAAGTATAAGCCTTGAATATGGTGGATTAGAACTACTGCTCTGTAGTGTGGGTTTATTGCTCTGGAGTCGATTTATGCCGTCTGCGAGTGACAAAATGGCACACTCAGAACAACCTTTAGCGACACAGCAATATGCTGACTATTTTGAGCTGAGCAATCAAAAAATTGTACAATCCAGACAGCATAAAATCACCGTGGTTCATCATAATGACCAAGGACAAATCGTTGATTTAGAATAATGAAATACGTTTTTAACGTACTCTAATCTTATAAAAAGACCTCAAGCTATCTTGGGGTCTTTTTCATCTCTATTAGATTGAAGTCTAAACAAAGCATGCAACAAGTTTCGATTGCTGTTCTATCCTAAACATGAAATCTATTCTTTCTGTATCTATCCCTTAGCGCTTCAATTTTTCAGCTCTTATCACGCTAGATTTTAATTGTTTTACGTAGTCCTATACTTCTGTTCAAACCGTGTAAATCAAAGCTCATTACCCGACAATACTCATCACATCTTTATGAGCCTTTTCATAAGCCTTCAATCTCCCCCCTCGATGGGGCGATGTTTCAGACACAAAAAAAGCGCTGACGATGCAGCGCTTTAATTCCGTCTCTTAAGAACTTTAAGAAACGAACTGGAGGAAAATCCAGTATAAACCACCTGATAAACAAATGGTGGCAGGAAGTGTAAAAATCCATGCCGAAAGAATTGTTTTCACAGTTGCAAAATTCAAGCCTGATTTGTTCGCGACCATCGTACCTGCAACTGCACTGTTTAATACGTGAGTTGTTGACACAGGCATACCAAAACCATCGGCTGCTGCAATTGTTGACATTGCTACAAGTTCAGCAGACATCCCTTGACCATACGTCATGTGATGCTTACCAATACGCTCGCCTACAGTCACTACGATGCGCTTCCAGCCTACCATTGTACCTAGACCTAAAGCCAATGCCACAGCCACTTTTACCCAAGTTGGGATGTACTGTAAAAAGCTATCCAAATTGCTACGGTACTCTTTTACTACCTTTTGCTGCGCTTCTGGCATCGCAGGTAACTGGTCTGCTTTATCCAAACGCTTAAACGCAGTCGTGCTCAAATACATATCATTGCGGATAGATGAGATTGCATCTTCAGGAATATTCTTTAAGTCGCCATATTGAGCAACACGGTCACCTAAATGATCGGTCAAACTTGCCAAAGCAGGCACCACTTCTGGGGTGATTTCTTTGGTCTGAATATAAGCTGTAATGGTTTGACGCGCTTGTTCATCTGGAATATCTGCATGTGCAGGATACATCGCCACAGCAGCTTGAGATGACAATTGTTCAAATGACTGAATATGGGCTTGGTCTAAATTCTTGTTGAGTGAATACGCCAATGGTACTAAACCAATCAAAATTAACATGATTAAGCCCATGCCCTTTTGACCGTCGTTTGAACCATGCGCAAAGCTTACACCTGTGCAAGTAAAAATTAGAATTGCACGAATAAGTGGTGGTGGTGGTTTGTTGCCTTCAGGTGGCTGGAATAACTCCAACTGGCGTTTGAAGATTTTTTTCACCAACAAGAAAACCACAGCAGCAAATGCAAAACCAATTAAAGGAGAAAACAGTAATGCTTTACCCACTTTAATTACTTGATCCATATCTACACCGCTGGCACCACTACCTGAGTGTAATAGGTAATTCATAATCCCTACACCCAAAATAGAACCAATCAAAGTGTGTGAACTCGATGCAGGAATCCCCAAGAACCAAGTGCCTAAATTCCATAGAATTGCAGCAATCAGCATGGCAAAGACCATAGCAAAGCCTGCCCCTGAACTCACATTCATGATCAGTTCAACTGGCAATAAGGCGATAATGCCGTAAGCAACCGCACCACTGGCAACCATAACCCCAAGGAAATTACAAAAACCAGCCCACATCACTGCAACAGGTGCAGAAAGAGCATTGGTATAAATTACTGTTGCTACTGCATTGGCTGTGTCATGGAAACCATTCACAAACTCAAAGCCCAGTGCAATTAGTAATGCCGTCGCTAAAAGAATAACAGAATACAAACTTAATGGTGGTACATGCGACAAGTCAGCAGATACCTGAAACCCAATATAAATGAGGGTCGCAATAATGACCGTAAAAAACACCGGCATAAAAAACTTCGGTGTTGGAACATGCACATTCGTCGACTTGTTCGATGCTGAATGCATACGATCTTGGACGGGAGGAGTTTTTGAATTCATGCAGACGGTTAAGAGGATAATAAAATCCCCTTATTGTTAAATTAAATTATGACAATTATATGACAAACAGGTGTCATATAAAGCCAAATTTTTAACAATTGACCTGTTTTAAATCACTCCGCGCTACAATGGGGAGGATTTTTGACTGTAAATCTGTTTTTTTCAAATACTTATAACAAAAAAATATTTCATGTAAAAAAGTAGTTGATTTTCAGAATTGTAAAAAAAATTATCACTCTCCGATGCGCTTTCACCTTGAAATTGAAACCGATTCATCATGCCTATGTAATATTGCATTTCAATGAAATAGCAAAGTAACTCTTATTTCTTACATGAAAACTGCTAACTTGACAGTCAAAAAGCTGAATTAAAATAAAATTAGCCCTGAGTTCTGCTAAAATATGCTCCATTTCAAGACTTGCCGTGTATTGGGGTTATTTATGTCCACGCTTACCACCCTTAAAAAACTTCTCGCTGAGCGTATATTGATCATCGATGGTGCGATGGGCACCATGATTCAGCGTCATAAGCTTGAAGAAGAAGATTATCGTGGTGAGCGTTTTGCCGATTGGGCACATGACTTAAAAGGTAACAATGACCTTTTAGTTTTAACCCAACCTCAAATCATTCAAGGCATTCATGAAGCTTATCTTGATGCAGGCGCAGACATTATTGAAACCAACAGCTTTAACGGCACCCGTGTTTCTATGTCTGACTACCACATGGAAGATCTTGTCCCAGAGATTAACCGTGAAGCAGCACGTTTAGCCAAAGCAGCGTGTGAGAAGTATTCGACTCCAGATAAACCGCGTTTTGTAGCAGGTGTACTCGGTCCAACATCGCGTACCTGTTCCATTTCACCGAATGTAAATGACCCTGCCTTTCGTAACATTACCTTTGATGAGCTAAAAGAAAACTATATTGAGGCAACTCATGCGCTGATTGAAGGCGGTGCAGATATCATTCTGATTGAAACCGTTTTTGATACATTAAACTGTAAAGCTGCAATTTTTGCGGTGAAAGAAGTCTTTAAGCAACTTGGTCATGAATTACCACTCATGATTTCAGGGACTATTACCGATGCATCGGGTCGTACCTTAACAGGTCAAACTGCGGAAGCGTTCTGGAACTCTGTACGTCATGGTGACTTACTATCGATTGGTTTTAACTGTGCCCTTGGTGCAGATGCTATGCGTCCTCACGTTAAAACCGTGTCTGATGTGGCTGATACGTTCATTTCTGCTCATCCAAATGCAGGCTTACCAAATGCTTTTGGTGAATATGATGAAACACCAGAACAAACTGCTGCCTTCTTAAAAGAATTTGCAGAAAGTGGTTTGATCAATATTACCGGTGGTTGCTGTGGTACGACACCAGACCATATTCGTGCGATTGCCAATGCTGTAAAAGACATTGCACCACGTCAAATTCCTGAAACTAAGCCAGCTTGTCGCTTAAGTGGTTTAGAACCATTTAATATTTATGATGACTCATTGTTCGTTAACGTGGGTGAACGTACCAACGTTACTGGTTCAAAAAAATTCTTACGCTTAATTCGTGAAGAAAACTTTGCCGAAGCTTTAGAAGTTGCACAGCAACAAGTGGAAGCTGGCGCTCAGATTATCGACATTAACATGGATGAAGGGATGCTCGATTCGCAAAATGCGATGGTACATTTCCTAAACCTTGTGGCATCTGAGCCAGATATTTCGCGTGTGCCTATCATGATTGACTCATCAAAATGGGAAATCATTGAAGCAGGCCTAAAATGCGTACAAGGTAAACCTGTTGTTAACTCGATTTCGTTAAAAGAAGGTTATGACGAGTTTGTCGAAAAAGCTCGCTTGTGTCGCCAATATGGTGCTGCGATTATTGTGATGGCTTTTGATGAAACTGGTCAGGCCGACACTGCTGAGCGTAAACGCGAAATCTGTAAACGTTCTTATGACGTTTTGGTTAACGATGTAGGCTTCCCTGCTGAAGATATTATTTTTGACCCGAACGTGTTCGCAGTAGCAACAGGTATTGAAGAACACAATAACTATGGTGTCGATTTTATTGAAGCCACAGGTTGGATTAAACAGAATTTACCTCATGCCATGATTTCTGGCGGTGTATCGAACGTTTCATTCTCGTTCCGTGGAAATGAGCCTGTTCGTGAAGCGATTCACTCTGTGTTCTTGTACCATGCCATTAAACAAGGCATGACTATGGGTATTGTAAATGCCGGTCAAATGGCAATTTATGACGATATTCCTAAAGAACTCAAAGATGCAGTTGAAGATGTTGTTTTAAACCAGAACCAAGGTGAGTCTGGTCAGCTTGCGACCGAAAATCTACTTGAAGTTGCTGAAAAATTCCGTGGTCATAGTGGTGCGCAGCGCGAAGCAGAAAACCTTGAATGGCGTAACGAACCTGTAGAAAAACGTCTTGAATATGCATTGGTTAAAGGTATTACCACATACATTGACGAAGACACAGAAGAAGCTCGCCTAAAAGCCAAACGTCCTTTAGATGTAATCGAAGGCGCTTTGATGGACGGTATGAACGTTGTTGGTGACTTGTTCGGTTCAGGCAAAATGTTCTTACCTCAGGTTGTGAAATCTGCACGTGTTATGAAGCAAGCTGTAGCTTGGCTCAACCCGTACATTGAAGCTGAAAAAACCGGTAGCCAATCTAAAGGTAAAGTCCTGATGGCAACTGTTAAGGGCGACGTACACGATATTGGTAAGAATATTGTTGGCGTAGTACTTGGCTGTAATGGTTACGATATTGTTGACCTTGGCGTGATGGTACCTTGCGAGAAAATCTTGCAAACTGCAATTGATGAAAAATGTGACATCATTGGGTTGTCTGGTCTGATTACTCCATCTTTAGATGAGATGGTATTTGTTGCGAAAGAAATGCAACGTAAGGGTTTTAACATTCCTTTATTGATTGGTGGCGCGACTACTTCTAAAGCGCACACAGCAGTAAAAATTGACCCTCAGTATCAAAACGATGCAGTGATTTATGTTGCAGATGCTTCACGTGCTGTAGGTGTTGCAACCACTCTCCTTTCGAAAGAAATGCGTGGAAACTTTATTGCAGAGCATCGTGCTGAATATGCCAAAATTCGTGAACGTTTAGCCAACAAACAACCAAAAGCGGCCAAACTGACTTATAAAGAGTCGGTTGAAAATGGTTTTAAAATTGATGAGAGCTATGTACCACCAAAACCAAATCTTTTGGGAACACAAGTCCTCACCAACTACCCGCTTGCAACCCTTGTAGAATATTTTGACTGGACACCATTCTTCATTTCTTGGAGCTTGGCAGGTAAATTCCCGAAAATTTTAGAAGATGAAGTGGTGGGTGAAGCGGCAACTGACCTTTACAACCAAGCTCAAGCAATGTTGAAAGATATTATCGACAACAACCGTTTTGATGCTCGTGCTGTATTTGGTATGTTCCCAGCACAGCGCACTGACGCAGATACAGTGAGCGTATTTGATGAAGCGGGTCAAAATGTTACTCATACTTTTGAGCACTTACGTCAACAATCTGACAAAATAACAGGTAAACCAAACTTGTCTTTGGCAGATTACATTCGTACTGACCGTGAGCAACAAGACTACTTAGGCGGATTCACTGTATCAATTTTTGGTGCAGAAGAATTGGCAAATGAATACAAAGCCAAAGGTGATGACTACTCTGCAATTTTAGTTCAGTCACTAGCTGACCGCTTTGCTGAAGCTTTTGCCGAACACTTACATGAACGCATTCGTAAAGAGTTCTGGGGTTATAAAGCTGATGAACAACTCAGCAATGAAGAACTGATTAAAGAGAAATATGTCGGTATTCGCCCTGCACCGGGTTACCCAGCTTGCCCAGAGCACTCTGAAAAAGCTGTATTGTTTGACTGGTTAGGTTCTACCGACAAAATCGGCACTAAACTCACTGAACACTTTGCAATGATGCCACCATCTTCGGTAAGTGGTTTCTATTATTCTCATCCACAAAGTGAATACTTTAACGTGGGCAAAATCTCTCAAGACCAACTTGAAGATTATGCAAAACGTAAAGGTTGGACACTTGATGAAGCGAAGCGTTGGTTAGGGCCGAATTTAGATGATTCGATTGTTTAAATCCCCCTTTAATAAAGGGGGAAGAAAATCAATTTTTATCAAATAAAAGAATCTCCCCTAACCCCTCTTTAAAAAGAGGGGGACTTTCGCGTATCACTTGAATTACGTGACAGTTCCTCCCTTTTTAAAGGGAGGTTGGGTGGGATTAAAATTTGACAAATAATTGTAGATCAGATACTTTCAAAAAAATTCAGACGCTACAGACTCAAGAGAGCTGAATATTGATGAATATTAAATTAGAAATATCTTATTTAATAAGGGTTTGGTGACCGATATCAATTGGGCATTTTCCATAGGAAATGCAGTAGTGCCTCTTAAATAAAAGCATGGTTTTATTTAAGAGCTATATTACATCCATGTATCCGTGAATTGATAGCCAAAACGACTTACGGCATTAAAAGCTTTAAGGAGTTTTTATGCCTGTTCGTCAGACTGCGCTTAAAGAACAAACCCTATCTCAATACAAAAATCATTCTTATGAATATTTACTACTCTCTTGGCTCTTAAGTGATGGCTGGGATGCAAGTATGCCTAGTTTGGATGTATATGCCAAAACTGATATTCAAATTTTAGATGGCCGTACTGTATATCGTATCCAAGTCAAAAGCTTATATTCTGTAGATGATAATATTGTTGTTGAAAATAAATGGGAAGATGCTGATATTGACTATGTCATATATTTCTCTAGAAATGCAGAATGGGGCTATATTGTTCCAGCATTCAAGGAAAAAAAGCGAAATTTAAAATCCCAAAATCATATTCGCTTTCATCAACATCCTACTAATTTTTTGAAAAATTTTAATAAAATCTAATTTACACCTCCCTTTAAAAAGGGAGGAACCCCTCGAATTCAAAACCTCAACAAAATTCACGTAAAGTCCCCCTTTCCCAAAGGGGGATTTAGGGGGATTCCAATCTATGTTTAGCAATCCAATAAATCTGCTCCACCACAGCATCAGTTTCAGTCAAAATCTGCCTGTTACTAAACCTCAGCACTACAAGCCCTAATTCACTTAAAGCTTGATCACGAATTTGGTCAGCCGAACGACCATCTTCGGTGTAATGCTGCCCACCATCACACTCAATGACGAGGTTCGCAGCGGAACAATAAAAATCCACAATAAAGTTAAGAATTGGCTTTTGCCGATAAAACTGTAATCCTAAAACTTGCTTACGGCGTAATCTTTGCCATAGCCATTGCTCTGCATCGGCCATATTGCTACGCAAATCACGCGATGGAAGTTTTAAGTTCTTGTTATAAGGTTGCATCACGACACTCTTTTTTTTTAAATATTCTTTTAAGAATCTTGGCATAATATCTGCCAAAAATAATAGCGTACGAAACATCATTATGAACACAACACAACTTTTTCTCGGCGTGATCTTTAGCTCAATTGGTTTAGGCTATTTTCTCTATGGCAAAAAACAAAAACTGACTGTGCCCTTTGTAGTCGGTCTGGTTCTAATGGTTTTCCCTTATTTTATAGAAAGTAATGTTTTGCTGAGTGGCATTGGGATTCTACTGTCGATCACTCCTTATTTTTTACGTTTTTAGAATGACTTAGCGGTTTCAAGCGATTCAAATTTAATGTCGGTCACATTCCAGTGATGCATCATTTCACGTAAAAACACAAAGTAAACCAAGCTAAATATTCCTTGTTTCGTGACCTTAGCCAAATAATATTCCCGACACTCAAGAAATGCATTAAAGCCACTTTCAAGCTGTATTCGACCTATGCTGTGTTGATTCGGAAAAAATAAACTCAAAACTTGCTCAAATAAAGTATCCGTACTAATTGCACTTTTGGGCGAAGCATATTGGATGGGAACCGATTCTAATATTTCTTCAATTACATAGATCATCAATTCAATGGCAAGTTCGTCTAGTACCCCATGACGCATACTATTCGACTTTATGAATTGTAAGCCTTTATCAATCTGAAAGTGCTGCCCATCGAGTTCAAAGCTGAACTGCTCCAAGCCTAAGGAAAATTTTATTGTAGTATCGGGAGTAGTCATGACATTCATCCTCCAGAATCAAAACGGTTCATGCATCGTTGTATTGGTTTTGGATATAACAACCCTGCAAAAACAAACGCGCCATCTTGTTCATCTTCTAAGATAGCGCGTCTAAGTATAAAGTTCTGCTGTAATCGGTTTAGTTTGCTTGGGTCTTCGGTAAAAATGCAGTGGCAAAACCCAGTAAGGGCAATAGCGAACACACACCAAATACCCATTCAATGCCTTTCACATCTGCCAAATAGCCCAAACCTGCTGCGGCTATACCACTCACGCCAAACATTAAGCCGAACATTAAACCAGCAATCATCCCGACTCGCCCAGGTACCGCTTCTTGTGCATACACCACCATGGCAGCAAATGCAGAAGACAACACTAAACCAGTCATGACAGACAATACCGTAGTCCAGAACAGATTGGCAAAAGGCATCATTAAAGCAAACGGTGCCATGCCTACAAATGAAACCCAAATCACCGCTTTACGTCCAATTTTGTCGCCAATTGGGCCGCCTGCAAAGGTTCCCAATGCCACCGCAGCCAAGAACGCAAACAAATGTAACTGTGCCGATTGCAGGCTGATATGGAATTTATGCATCAAGTAAAAAGTAAAGTAATTACTGATACTGGCAATATAAGTAAATTTGGCAAACATCAGCACGCAGATGGTCGAAAGTGCGATTACTAACTGGCGCCCGTGCAATTTACTTTGCACTTGTTGTGCTTTGGCTGCCAGTTGTTTTTTACTGTGACTAATACTCCAACGACTCACGCCAAATAATACCCAAATGGCAAGTAGTGCAAATACAATCAACAAGGCCACTGCATGTTGCCCAAAGGGCACAATAATCAGTGCAGCTAATAAGGGTCCAATTGCAGTTCCTGTATTACCTCCCACCTGAAAGGTCGATTGTGCTGTACCAAAACGCCCACCCGATGCCATACGCGCCACACGCGAAGCCTCAGGATGAAAGGTCGATGACCCCACCCCAATCAGAGCAGACCCGATAAGCAATACTGTAAAACTAGGAGAAAACGCCAACAATAAAATACCACTCAAGGTCACCAGCATACCCAGTGGCAATAAATACGGTTTGGGATTTTTGTCGGTATAAAGACCAATCCAAGGTTGCAGCAATGATCCAGTAATTTGATATACCAATGAAATGAGTCCAACTTGTGCGAAACTCAGTGAAAAGTTGGTTTTCAGCATCGGATAAATCGCAGGCAGAACGGCTTGAATCAAGTCATTCAGTAAATGTGCCAGTGCCACAGCACCTACAATTTTCACAATCATCCCTTGTGGCTGAAGACTTGCCACAGCTTCATCCATGCTTTCCTTCGTCTGTATTGAAGACGTCATAGCTGAAAAACTCCAATCATTGATATTTCAAACAATATTGTAAATTGTCATTCACAACGTTATCTTCCAATAATCCCTGTATAAGTGACAAATTTCATGAAAATATCAGATTCACTGATTGAAACAGAAATGTCTGAACTGGTGATTGGACTTTCCTCTGAACATACTTACCGCGAAATTACTCCTGCCCATCACCATTCACGGGCACAATTCCTGTATGCCTCGACTGGGATTATTCAGGTCTTTACTCCAAATCATGTTTGGTTGATTCCACCTATGTGTGCACTGTGGATTCCGGCTTATGTCGAACATAGTGTGATTTCTTTAAGTCGGGTCAAAATGAATACCGCCCTCGTAGAATCCCAAGCGGCATCAGTATTGGGTCAACAGTGTTTTATTATTCGGGTCAGTAAGTTATTGCACGAACTCCTCATTCGTTTAAATGTGATTGAGCAAATTCCTACGTCAGAATTATTGAGTTCGGATGAGCTTTCCCGTGCAATACAAATTTTAATTTTTGATGAAATTCAGAAAGCCAATTCTTTACCGATTCAGATTCCTTGGCCCCAAGACAAACGGCTATTGAATATCTGTCAAACGCTCTTACATGAACCACAATATCCTAAAGATTTAAGCACATGGGCAGATGAAATTGGCACCAGCACCAGAACCCTGATGCGGATGTTCCAAAAGGAAACTGGGATGTCATATCGGGCATGGCTACAACAAATGCACATTGCTCAAGCCCTGAGTAAAATCGCCAGTGGTGAGTCGATTGCACAAATTTCAAGGGGACTGGGATACAGTAATCCAAGTGCATTTAGTGCCATGTTTAAACGGCATTTAGGACAGACACCACAGCAATTTAAATATAAAGATGAATAATACAGCCCATATCGCTTAGGCTTTTAATCGGTCAACAAACAAAATACCATTGAGATGATCTACTTCATGTTGCACGATGCGTGCTGGAAATCCTTCAAACGTTGTTTCCATAACATCACCTTCTAATGTGTGATAGAGCACTCTAATGACTTGCGCTCGCTCCACCTGCGCACGTTGATTGGGCACACTTAAACAACCTTCTTCACCCAGACACGTGGTTTCAGAAAACTCTAATATTTGCGGATTAATCATGACCACAGGTTGCATTTCAGGTGCGTCGGGGTATCGTAGATTCGGGCGCGAAGCAGCAATAATAACCTGTTTAGAAATATACAATTGTGGTGCGGCGATACCGACACCATTACGCTCTAACATCGTTGCATGCATAACTGAAGCCAATTGCATCAACCATTCGCTATTAAACTCTGCTTCAGCAACAGGCGCAGCTTTTAATTTTAAGATCTCTTCTCCGCGTTGGGCAACGGGTAAAATTACACTCATGCGCTGTTCCTAATGTCAGGACTCAATGATTGGTTTCTGTCTATTCTGAACCAGTTATACGTAAATTGAAATCATCAGTTTAATGATGAATTTCTAAGCTTTATCTATTTTTGTGCAGCTTTTGGCAGTTCAAATGGGCTTTTACTGCACTGTTTATTCAAGTCTAAGCCAACATACGTCGAGTGTCGGATTCAATATGCATTTTATTCTATTAAATTTTGCTTAATTCAATCCAGCAACATTGCCGTTCAGGAGATGTAGGGAAAACAAGATGTTTCACATTCTGATTGGAATGCATGTAGATGCTCTGGTGTTGCTCAAGTCTAAAGTGATGGCCATCCACAAACAATTCGAGTGTTGAAATACTTTGATTAAAGATAAACACCACATCTGCTGAGGAGAAAAACTCAAGCGCGGATGAAGTTTCTATCCATTGATAGCGGGCAGTATAACGCTGCGGTGAATAGATTAAATTAAAGTCACGGATCACCTCTGCCAGTAGATTACAACTGACTAAACTATCACCACTAAACTGTACCGACTGTAGTGTCTTTAAAGTGAGCGCTACTCCATCAATATTCAGATGAATGCCAGTGCCATCCAATACCGTCAAAAAGCGTTGCATACCGTTAAACTGAGAAAAGGTTCCCGAAGTCGTGACATCTGCCATGGAAATGCGCCAATCAAAATCGGTTAAACTCTCACCTGCACTACGTGCCAGTTCTAGGGTATACCCTGCTCCATTTTTCCAAGGCATTTTTTTATAGTGATTTGCTGTAAGCAACTCGATCATGGCGTAAATTTCCCTTTTAAATCGTAATGATTGGCTAGACAAAACAGTCATGCATGTGTAATAAGCTACTGGTTTGACCATGCACGGCGAAAAATGAATAAAAATATTCTTTATTTTAAATTTTCAAACCTTTACACACTTGAATTAGCGATGAAACAGCAGTAGCAATGTGTTCTTTACATCCCGCAGCAATCAACCTTCGTCCGTTAATTCTGCTAATTCAGGGTTAACCCTCCAATGGCTACAATTCAATCCATCATCTGATTTATCTTAACGTAGCACATACTTATTTGTATATACAGGATCATACATAATAACTAATGTTGCCATGATGGCTCAGCATCACGACTTGAGCACCCATCAACGGATTTGTTGCAGAAAGCTATTCGTAAATCCTTATTCAGCAGTATAATTCTCAGATAAGTACACCACAGCAAAATCTATCGTTCTAGTAATTCGTTTATTGAAAACCAAACTCAGATCAACCAAGAAACTTTATCAATCTCGTTTAATTCCTATTCTGCTAAGTGAAAATGGAAACTTGGAGGAATATAAGAACTTTACCGCAAGCAAGAAGAGGGCTACTGCAAATAGTGAACTGATTAGGCAGGTCATCTACCTGAGTGGTCACTTAAATTTGAGTAGATCAAGATACATTTACCTTTTGAATCTTTGCACAACAGCGCCGATTAAACATAACAACTATATAAACCCAATCAGCATGAGCTTAGAAATTTTCTTATAAACTCAACCACCTGCTAAATTAATATTGGTAAAATACAAAGGGTTATTCCAATTCTCAGAATAACCCTTTGTTGTAATAATGTTCTGAATCAGATCTATTTAAATGATGACAAAATTTTAGAATTCCTTGGTAATACTAAAAATTACTGCATCATCAGCATAAGTTAAATCTTTATTAATATTTGAATCGACATAATACAAATCAAAAATAAAGTCATTATAGTTATAATTACCACCTACTTTATAATCATAATATGAATCTTCTTGGTCTGTTGCCCATAAAACATCATAAGCATCATGACTTGAAAACTTGTTGTAACCTACTTGGGCATAAGTATTCCAATTTTTAGCTATAGGATAGTTATAACTGGCTTCATAACGTAACATTTTCCCAGTATTGAAAAAATACTCTGGAGAATAATAAAAAGTAAAATTTAATGCATCATCTTCAGTTAATAAACTCATACCTGTTGCAGCAATAGAATATTCTTCATAATCCGTATCGGTTAAAGATTTATCCGAACCAGGGTAATTAATATCCCCATACTGAATATTGAGCTTGAAATGATCATTAACGAGATAATCATATCCTAAATAATAATCTAGCTCTATGCTACTCCCAATATCAAGTTCACTATTGGAGGCAAAAATTTGTGCATATAAACCCGAATCATGATCTATGCGTAAAGTACCTTGTATTGCTGGATCACCTTCTGTTTGTGAATAACCACGCGAATAGTAATCAGTTAAAAAGGAAACCGTACCACTGGTTGAAAAACCCTTAAAAACACTTGATTCTTCAACATTTTCTGCGTGTACACTCGAAATTGCCATGACCAACCATAAACCACATACTAGCTTATTTTTCAACTTTTGCATTCCATCAATTCCATGATTTTTATTTTGTTTTTTTATTGTCATTCTTTTTTAACAAAAACATAGAACCAATTCCTATAAATCAATAGGAACCATTAGAGAATAGATAACCAATGATCGTGATTTTTCTAACATAAATAATAGAAAATATTAAATAGTACAAAAATTTAAGATAAAATTTCAAAAACATTGATTAAAATTTCTTAAATAGTGACTAATGTAAAGAATAAACATCCTTATAAAAAAGAGCTTATTCAATAAACTCATCCACATCATAAATATATTTACATCAATAATTAATAGAAAGTCTCTCTCACAAATCAAAAGTGATCATGCTTTTATTTTATTAAAAAGATCTAATGTATAAATTTCTTGCTTCGATCAGCTTCAAAATATAATAACTCAATCCCTTTATACAATTTTTTTATTTATTGAAACACAGTAACTTTTATTTAAATTCAAGCATAAAGTTTGCATTTTCTATATCTATGACTTATGAAATATCAAAACTAAGTGAAATAAAACAAGGTCTGAAGAGATGGGTCCTCCCCTTCAGACCTTAAGAAGCATTTGGTGTTTGCTCTATGCCATTAATTTGAACTTTTTCAGCTGAAGATGCGAGAGCCATTTAATTGCAGCTTAAGAGTGCCAATTAATTTTATTCTTCAAGCTGACTAGCGCTGAACCCTAGCTTGTCTATTACGATTTTTTTTAAAAGTTAAATCTAAGCACGATTATGATTGAAATTCATCATTATTATTGGACAAATATCATATTAAGCGAATTATACGATATTTATCCTATCGAAAATTTTCTACTTAATTTAAACATTTTTCTAGCAACACTGATAACATCCACTTTATTCATTAACTTGGTTTATTGAAGTATCGGACACCTCAACACAAAAGAATATATTTTCATGGAAATCAAACAAATAAAATATTTTTTGACGGTGGTTGAAGCAGGCAGTATTGGTAAAGCTGCCCAAAAACTCGATGTTGGCGCTTCGGCCATTAGTCAGCAAATTAGTAAGCTCGAACAAGAGCTAAGCATTCGCTTATTACAGCGTAATGCTTTTGGCGTCACGCCTACACCTGCTGGTCTGGCCTTTTTAAAACACTCTCAACTTATTTTGCGTCAAGTTAACTTTGCAATAGACGCTGCGCATTCAGCTCGGCTTTCAGGCCATGTCAGCCTTGGTTTTCCGCCAACTATTACTGCTTTAATTGGCATCCCTTTAATGAAACTAATGTCTGAACGCTATCCAGACATTCGTCTAGAAATTGTGGAAACCTTGTCTGGGAATCTAATTCAGTCGATTAATTCGCGTCAGCTTGATATTGCCATTATTTTTACCAATGAAATTGATAAGCAATGGTCGATACAGCCTTTGGTACGTGAACAAATGTATTTAATGGCACGCAAAGAAGTGCTCGAAAAATACGGTCTTGCCGACTGTATCAAAAGCGGAATTATTCAGTCCCAACAAATCGGTGATATTCCTTTAGTATTACCACGGCAGCGTCATAGCTTAAGAAAATTGCTTGAGCACAAGATTGGGCAGCTTAATGTTGTCTATGAAATTGATGGTCTGCACTTACTCATGGATAGCCTGATTCACCTTGACCTTGCCAGCGTCCGCCCCGGAAGTGCTTGTTTGCAAGAATACAAACATAAACTTCAATTACTAAAATTGATCGACCCTGAAGTTGAGCGAATCAATTACTTGGTGAGCCTTGCCGAAGAAGAATTATCACCTGCTGCACTTGCTGCAAAATCGGCAATTAAAGCGTGTGTGAAAGAACTGATTCAAAACCAAATTTGGCCGTGTTCTGAAATTATTTTATAAGGGGTCATTAATTTTATTAAATACCTGATTAATTTTTCCCTCTCACTCCCTCCTGCTTTTTAAGATTACATTTTCCTTGGAATGATAAGTGGATTTCTGCTTATCACAATATAGATGTATAGTTTGAACTGGAAACAAGGCATCACATTTTCGACATAGGACATCTTAAAATCTCATCTCTGACCCATTTCCTATTTAGGTTTATTGCATGAGATTGAAGTTCAAAGCTTGAAGATCGTGAATGTTTCCATTTTGTCAGGCCAAGGAGGTCTCCAATGGATGTCGTGAATAACCGTAGGGCTACTTTTAAAAAAATATTAAATGTAACGAGTGGCAACTTTTTAGAACAGTACGATTTTTTTCTTTTTGGTTTCTATGCTACTTATATCGCAGCAAAATTTTTCCACTCTGAAAATGAATATGTCTCTTTAATGATGACATTTACCGTATTTGCTGCGGGTTTTCTTATGCGTCCTCTCGGCGCTATTTTCTTGGGCGCTTATGTCGACAGAGTTGGTCGACGTAAAGGTCTTATTGTGACTTTAAGCCTTATGGCAATCGGAACCATCTTAATTACCTTTGTACCGGGTTATGAAACCATTGGTATTATTGCGCCAATTTTGGTGGTGATTGGACGTCTATTACAAGGCTTCTCGGCAGGTGTTGAATCTGGTGGTGTATCGATTTATCTAGCTGAAATTGCAACAGATAAAAACCGTGGATTTATCACAAGCTGGCAATCTGGCAGCCAACAAATTGCGGTTGTATTTGCAGCATTACTTGGCTACTGGCTCAACACCATTTTAACTACTGCTCAAGTGGGTGAATGGGGCTGGCGTATTCCGTTCTTAATTGGTTGTTTGATTATTCCTTTAATCTTCTTATTCCGCCGTACGTTAGAAGAAACTGAAGACTTTAAAGCGCAAAAAACTCATCCATCGACCAAAGAAATTTTCAGCACGCTTGCGAGCAACTGGCGCATCGTACTTGCGGGCATGATGATGAGTGCCATGACCACAACCACGTTCTATTTCATTACGGTTTACACCACTGTGTATGCAAAACGTACTCTAGAAATGTCGGTAACGGATAGCCTTTTAGCAACCGTATTTGTGGGTTTATCCAATTTCTTCTGGTTACCAATGGGTGGCTTACTTTCAGACAAAATTGGTCGTCGTCCAGTTTTAGTCGGCATTACAACCCTTGCCATCTTTACAACTTATCCAGTTTTAAGCTGGTTAGTGAGTGACATTAGCTTTACCAATCTCATTATTACGCTTGCTTACTTCTCATTCTTCTTTGGTATGTACAACGGCACCATGGTCGCAACACTTGCCGAAGTAATGCCAAAACGTGTACGTACAGTTGGCTTCTCTTTAGCGTTCAGCCTTGCAGCCGCTATTTTTGGTGGTATGACGCCAATGGCTTGTACGTACCTTGTCGAAAACACAGGTAATGCAAGCACACCAGCATTCTGGCTGATGTTAGCAGCGGTATGTAGCTTAATCTCAAGCTTATATCTATGTCGTGGTTCTAAGCAGAAGAATGCAGACCCAATTGCTGAACCTGCGAAGGTTAGCGCTTAAAACAATAACTACTTAACCTGAAATTTTAATGAACAGTACGGCAGATCTTAAGTCTCCGTACTGTGCTCTCCTGTCATTAAAGTGAGATACTATGAAAAAGTCCCCTATCTTCATGACCATTTGCCTAGCTGGTGCAGGCTTAGGCTCAACGCTTGCTAACGCAGATACACTCGAAGTGATTAGTTCAGGCGGTTTCTATTCATCTATGGAAAAACTCATTCCAATATTTGAAAAGCAAACTGGTCACACGGTTCACCTTTCGTCTGGTTCATCAATGGGCGCGTCGCCAACTGCAATTCCAAATCGACTCGATCGTGGTGAACATTTTGATGTGGTGGTGTTGGCTGCTCCTGAACTGAACAAGCTTGCAGAAAAAGGTTATGTAGACCCAAATTCACAAAGTGCTTTAGTCAATTCAAGCATTGGTATGGCTGTGCCTAAAGGTGCACCAAAACCAGATATTAGCTCTGCGGCAAAATTCGAAAAAGTTTTATTAAATGCTAAGCACATAGGCTATTCAGCAAGTGCGAGCGGTACGCATCTTGAAAAAGATGTTTTCCCAAGCTTCCCACCTGTCGAGTACAAAGTGATTTCTGGTAAAGCAGAAAAAGTGGTCGGTGACCGCGTTGCAAAACGTATTGCTGAAGGTCAGTTCGATATTGGTTTCCAGCAAATTAGTGAAATCAAACCTTTTACTGGCCAATATGGTCAAGTTGATTTAGTCGGTCCAATTCCTGCTCCTTATCAAAAAGTCACTGTATTTGCAGCGGGCATTGGTAAAAACTCTGAACATGAAAAAGTCGCAAAAGAACTCATCAAATTTGTGAAGTCACCACAAGCAACACAAATTATTGAAGAACAGGGTCTTGAGCAGGTTAAACAATAAAAGCTCTAAAAGGCAACATCTTGAGGTGATGTTGCCTTTACTCTGTTGGTTGTTTACTCAGCGTAATAGAACAAAATGTATAGCGATAAACCAGTGTAGAATAACCAATAAAGGACAATGTAGTATTTGCCGTGGAACTCAAACAATTAAAGTATTTTATTGCGGTGATCGAGTCAGGAAGCTTGGGTAAAGCTGCAAAAAATCTCGATATTGGAACTTCTGCATTAAGTCAGCAAATCTCAAAATTAGAAAGCGAGCTTTCTATTCGCCTTTTACAACGTACTGCTTTAGGTACGGTTCCCACCCCTGCGGGTTTAGCTTTTTTTCAACAGGTTCAACTGGCGCTTAGGCACTTAGACCATGCCGTAGACTCTGCACACTCTTCACGTTTAAGCGGTCATGTCACCGTCGGTTTTTCGCCGAGTGTCGCGTCGGTTATAGGCACGCACTTTTTAAAACTCATGAGAAACCGTTACCCCGACATTAAAGTCCGTCTAATTGAAGGATTATCGGGTGACCTTAAGGCCTTAGTTAATGCAAGGCAGCTCGATGTTGCCATCATCTTTAGTGACGATGTCGACCCACAGTGGGCCATACAGCCTTTAGTCAAAGAGCAAATGTTTTTAATCTCGCCTAAAGAAGTGCTGAGTCAATACCATCTTGAAAGCTGTATCGACACTCAAACCATTACTCATTCACAGCTTAAAGAACTTCCGCTAATTTTACCGAGTCAACGACATGGGCTGCGCTTGTTGCTCGAACAGAAAATTCATCAGCTTAAAGTGGCCTATGAAATTGATGGGTTGCATTTGTTAATGGAAAGCATCAGCCAACTCGAAATGGCAACCATCCAACCTGCGGGTGCCTCATTAAACTCACGGCAAGACCTATGTCTACTGCGCGTTGTAGAACCTGCT
The DNA here is from genome assembly GCF_008867985.1 of Acinetobacter tandoii. Taxonomy (NCBI): domain Bacteria; kingdom Pseudomonadati; phylum Pseudomonadota; class Gammaproteobacteria; order Moraxellales; family Moraxellaceae; genus Acinetobacter; species Acinetobacter tandoii. Next base: position 170,826 of record NZ_VXLD01000001.1, on the reverse strand, counting down.
ATTGAACGCATTAACTATTTAATTAGTCTGTCTGAAGAAGAACTCTCGCCTGCAACTTTAGCCACGAAAGTAGTGATTCGTGCTTGTGTGACCAACCTGATTAATGAAAAGCGTTGGCCCGGTGCGAAACTCATAAACACTTAAGCCATTAGTGTTTACTTTTACTAAACACCCATTCAACCTTAGCCTCTCACTTCACCGTCCCTTTTAAAGCTACATTAGCCTTAGCTGAGAAAGGGAGAAATCCATGCATGATGTGATTGTAATTGGTGGTGGGAATGCCGCACTGTGTGCCGCGCTCACGGCAAAAGAAAGTGGCGCGTCTGTGCTTGTCATAGAAGCAGCACCTAAAGAATGGCGTGGTGGTAACTCACAACACACTCGTAACCTTCGTTGCATGCATGATGCTCCTCAAGATGTATTGGTCGATGCCTACCCCGAAGAAGAATATTGGCAAGACCTACTTAAAGTGACTGCGGGCAAAACCAATGAGCACTTAGCTCGTCTGGTTATTCGTAGCACGGCGACCTGTCGCGACTGGATGCGTAAACATGGTGTGAATTTTCAGCCGCCACTATCGGGTGCTTTGCATGTTGCACGTACCAACGCATTTTTTATGGGTGGCGGTAAAGCCCTCATTAATGCGTATTACCGTAGTGCCCAAGAACTTGGCATTGAGATTTTATACAACACAAAAATTAAAGATCTAAAGTTAAACCAAGGACATTTTGAAGCTGCAATTGCGGAAGATGGCCGTGTGTTTAAAGCGAAAAGCTGTGTATTGGCCGCAGGTGGTTTTGAGTCAAATCTGGAATGGTTAAGAGAAGCATGGGGACAAAATGAAAACGGCGAATGGCCTGCCGATAATTTCATTATTCGCGGAACCCGCTTTAATCAGGGCAACTTGCTCAAATTTATGATAGATCAAGGCGCCGATATTATTGTTGACCCATCGCAATCACATTGCGTCGCTGTAGATGCACGAGCACCATTATATGACGGCGGCATCTGCACTCGTATTGACTGCGTTTCATTAGGAATTGTGGTCAATAACAAAGCCGAACGTTTTTACGATGAAGGCGAAGACTTCTGGCCAAAACGTTATGCGATTTGGGGACGTCTTGTTGCCAAACAGCCTCAGCAAATCGCCTATTCGATTATCGACTCAAAAGCCATTGGTCGCTTTATGCCACCTGTGTTTGCGGGTGTGAAAGCAAATAGCATTCAAGAATTGGCCGAAAAAATCGGGCTAGATGCAAAAACCTTCTGTCACACCGTAGAAGAATTTAACCAAGCCTGTGTTCAAGGCACCTTTAACCATACCGTTTTAGATGACTGCACCACCGAAAATATTGTTCCCAACAAAACCCATTGGGCCGTTCCTCTTGATCGTCCACCCTTCTATGCCTATGCGCTTAAACCCGGCATTACCTTTACCTATTTAGGCTTAAAAGTCGAAGACGATGCTGCGGTACGTTTTAACAATAAAGCCAGCCGCAACCTGTTTGTGGCAGGTGAAATGATGGCAGGTAACGTACTCGGTCAGGGCTATACCGCAGGGGTCGGCATGTCGATTGGCACGACCTTTGGACGCATTGCCGGAAAAAATGCAGCCCACTATGCACTTTCACAAGGAGTTGAACATGAATGCTAGTACTAAAGCCCTAATTCCAGTTGTTCAGCTCTCTGATCATGAGCAGGAAGTTCAAAGAGCGCTACAGATTTGTAATGCTTGTCGTTACTGTGAGTCATTTTGTGCTGTGTTTGCTGCCATGACCAAGCGTCTTGAGTTTAATCAAGCCGATATTCATTACCTCGCAAATTTGTGCCATAACTGTGGTGCTTGTCTACATGCTTGCCAATATGCCCCGCCGCACGAGTTTGGCGTAAACATTCCAAAAGCGATGGCGCAAGTACGTTTAGAAACTTACCAAGAGTTTGCGACACCTCAGCCTTTAGGCCGACTTTATAAGTCTGTTGGGATTCCTTTTGTTTCGGCTTTATCAGTGATTTTCTTTTTATGCATGTTAGCTGTGGTTTGGTACAAAGGCACCGACCTATTTGCAGGCTATCAAGGTAATTTCTATGCGATTTTCCCGCATAACTTTTTAGCTCTATTGTTTGGAGCGACCTTTACAATTGCGATTGTTTTGCTCGGCATTGGGATTAGTAAATTTTGGAGACAGACGTCTAAAGTTATTCACGGCAAAGTTGAGAAACCAGACCTTATTCAAGCCTCTCAAAATGTGTTAACGCTTAAATATTTAGATGGTGGACATGGCAAAGGCTGTAATGAGCAAGATGACCGTTACACCCAAATCCGCCGCGTGTTCCATCACCTGACTTTTTATGGCTTTATGCTCTGCTTTGCAGCCACAGGCGTAGCGACTTTATATCACTATTTCCTTAACCTGCATGCGCCGTACCCTATCTTTAGCTTGCCTGTGATTTTAGGTACGTTGGGTGGGCTTGGCTTAGTGATTGGACCATCTGGCTTACTCTATTTAAATCTTAAACGCCATCCATTACATGGTGACCGTGAGCAAAAACCTGTAGATCGAGGCTTTATTTTCCTTTTAATTTTAGTCAGTGCTTCAGGCTTAGCTCTTATGGCATTTCGCAATACACCTTACATGGCACTTTTACTGATTTTCCATTTAGCTACGGTCATGACATTCTTTATTACTATGCCATTTGGAAAGTTCGCACATGGTTTTTACCGCAGCGCTTCTTTACTCAAATTTGCCATCGAAGAACGTATTTCTAAGAAGTCATAATTTCATTCAAAAGTATTCACTATCTTGGCATAGTGAATACTTTCATTATTTTAAGCTCAAAACACTTCATACCTTTCCTACTTTTTACTATTTAAAATTCCCAAGCCATACATTGGCCACTTCGTACTCGCTTTAATATTATTAATGAGCATCGCCACTAAAACTAAAGACACTGCTCCGACCAAAACAGGGAAAATTAAGAAATTCCACTCATAATGTATGCTGCTTGCGGTGAGTAAAATAACCAAAGGATTCGCTCCAGCAGGTGGATGAACACATTTAAAAATCTGCATGAGTGCAATTGCACAGCCCACTGATAAAGCAATTGTAAAAATAGAAACACCGACAAATTTTAGAAAAAACAAACCTACAAAAGCCGAAATAAGATGCCCAAATATAATATTTCTCGGCTGTGCCAAAGGTGACTGCGACACGGTATAGAGCAATACACAGGTCGCACCAAACGGCGCCATGATAAAGATATTATATGTGAGCTTACTCAACCACAGGAGTATAAAAATACTGAGCGTACCCCCAACAAGGCTTCTTAAGACATCAACTTTAGTGGGCGATGGAGCTAGCTTTTCTTTGCCATAAAAGATCGAGAACATGGTTTTTTCCTCAAACAAAAAGTTGCTTTTTAAAAAGCATATAGATAAAATTCTAAATAGTACAGATCTGTACTATTTTATTTTTTGGAAAAGTTTTATGTCAAAATCTGCCTTAAAAATATTAGATACAGCCGAGAAGTTATTTAATGAAAATAGTTTTGTCGGGGTTGGCGTTGACTTGATTCGCGATGAATCCGGTTGTTCCAAAACCACCATGTACACATACTATAAAAATAAAAATCAACTGGTTCAGTCTGTACTGATTGCTCGTGATGAACGGTTTAAGCAAAGTCTTTTAGGCTATGTGGGAGATACAATGGGGTTAGAGGCCATCAATAAAATTCTTGATTGGCATACCAATTGGTTTAGGCAAGATTTTTTTAAAGGCTGTTTATTTGTAAGAGCGGTCGCTGAATCTAACCAAGATGATCAAGACATTATTTCTATTTCTAAAGCCCATAAACAATGGATTAAAGTACTGATTGCACAGAACTGCAATGTACCGAATGGTGAAGCTTTATCTGAGCTGATCTATACGGTGATTGAAGGCTTAATTAGCCGCTTTTTAGTCGATGGTTTCGATGAAACACTTGCGATAAAAATGAAAAATTCTATTAATCAATTATTTAATATTCATCAACATTAGCATGAGAACTTAAAATGGAAGTGGACCATATTTTTATTTGTGTACAATCAGGCGCTCCCGAAGCTGAAACTTTAAAAAAATTCGGTCTAACAGAAGGTTCATCCAATAAGCACCCAGGTCAAGGTACAGAAAACAGACGCTTTTTCTTTAAAAATAGCTTTATCGAATTAATCTTTTTAAATAATCCAGAAGAAGCTTCAAGTGATCTAACCAAACCCACCCTGCTCTTTGAACGACTCAGTGCTCAAGATAATATCGCTTCCCCTTTTGGTATTTGTTTTAGACCTAAAAATAAAGATGATAACGGTGCAAAATTTCCTAATTGGGTTTACAAGCCAAGCTACTTACCAGCCAGCTTAGAAGTAAATGTTGCCAAAGATTCTGTGGTATCTGAACCGATGTGGTTCTTCCTTTCATTTGCTTCACGACCAGACCTTGCTGCAAAAGAAAAACAACAACCACTTGTGCATAGCAAAGATTTATCAGAAATCACTACGATTAAAGTTTCTATTCCGAACCTTGAAAAGCACCCGACTTCATTACTATTCAATACAGTTGATAATTTTGAAGTCACCGATGGATCGGAGCATTTAATGGAAATTAGTTTTGATCATGAACCTCAAGGAATAATTCATGATTTCAGACCAGAACTGCCGCTTATTTTTAAATATTAAAACTCTTAGTTTCTAATAAAAAACTGTGATTTATTGCAAATCACAGTTTTTTATTTAAATTGAATCACATTAAAAACGACAATAGCTTAAGCAATTTTTCCATCAATAATGCCTTTCTCTTTTAATGCAGCTAGCTCTTCTGCTGTTTTAAATCTCGATAAGATTTGAGCCGTATGTTCACCTAGCTCTGGCGGTGCATGATGATATTCAACTGGAGTATCAGACAGCTTGATTGGTGAGCCTATGGTTTGAAAGTTTTCATTTAAACGATGAGGAATATTCACCACCAAATTACGATGCACGATTTGTGGTCTGACAGGAGAATGGATTTTCCTGTGATAGTTTAATATTTGATTGAGGTTGCCCAATTCAATTTGGGCTATTACCAGCCTTTTTTCCATTTAATGATTCATTCATAAGCTCTTTTTTATCTATTTAAAACATCTTTCCGAAGCCGGAAGTTTAGGATGATTCATATTTTTATACTTATTTCCTAAATCATCCCGTTTTACATCCAAATTTTGATATAGGATAAGTTGAGAGGTAAACCTATAGACAAAAAAATAAGCCCTTGTAATCACAAGGGCTTATTTAGATATTTGGCGGAAGCGGTGAGATTCGAACTCACGGAGGACTCACACCCTCGTCGGTTTTCAAGACCGGTGCATTAAACCGCTCTGCCACGCTTCCATGTGCGCAAGAATACTAAGCTTTTTCATTTTAGACAAGTAAAAAATAGCGTTAAAGCATTCAAGTGCATATTGTTTCATCAATTCCTTAAAGTTTGGCTGCAATTTCAGCACCATCGCGGATTGCGCGCTTTGCATCAAGCTCTGCTGCAAGTTTTGCACCACCAATAATATGATAATTGGCTAAAGTAGCTTGCCCTTCACTTGGCATTAAATCTTTTACAGATTCTTGCCCTGCACACACCACGATGGTATCGACTCGAAGCAACTGATCCTGACCATTCGTTTCAACCCACAAGCCTTCATTAGTTACCGCTTTATATTGCACACCACGCAACATGCGTACCGCATGCTTTTTTAATTGAGCTCGATGGACCCAACCCGAAGTTTTACCCAATCCAATGCCTAACGGCGTGGTTTTACGTTGTAATAAATAAATTTCACGGACAGGCGCTTCAACTTCTGCGCGCTGTAAGCCACCTTCTGTCATATAGTTGGCTTCAGCATCGACGCCCCACTCTCGCTTCCACTCTGCCAAAGGTTGTGGCTGAGGCTGATGTGGCGGTTTCAACAAAAACTCAGACACATCAAAACCAATTCCCCCAGCGCCAATCACGGCAACACGATGACCGACTGCTGCTCCACGCAATACTTCAGCATAAGAAAGTACATTCGGCGCATCACTACCTTGAATCTTTAAAGCTCGTGGCACGACTCCCGTCGCCACAATCACCTCATCAAAACCTTCACGCTCTAATTGCTCTCGGTTTACTTTGGTATTTAAGCGTAGTTCTACACCTGTTTTTTCGATTTGTACTTTAAAGTAACGAATGGTCTCGTGAAATTCTTCTTTACCTGGAATGACTTTGGCTAAATTAAATTGCCCACCCACTTCATGACTGGCTTCAAACAATGTCACTTGATGCCCACGTTCTGCTGCTACTGTTGCGGCTGACATGCCTGCGACACCGCCACCCACCACAGCAACCCGTTTTGGTTTTGCAGTTTTGACATAAACCAATTCAGTCTCAAATGCTGCACGTGGGTTGACCAAACAGGTTGCACGTTGGTTTTTAAAAGTATGATCTAAACACGCCTGATTACAGGCAATACAGGTATTAATCTCATCTACCCGATTAGTCGCAGTTTTATTCACCCAATAAGGATCTGCCAAAAATGGACGTGCCATTTGCACCATATCGGCTTTCCCTTGTGCCAATATTTCTTCTGCTGTGTCTGGCATATTAATTCGGTTTGAAGCAATCACTGGCACTGTCACATGCTTTTTCACTTCTGCAGTATAGTCAGCAAAAGCTGCACGTGGCACCGAAGTCACAATAGTTGGAATGCGTGCTTCGTGCCAGCCGATACCTGTATTTAATAACGTAATGCCTGCTTTTTCTAAGGCCTGTGCAACGGCAATCACCTCTTGCATGGTGTTGCCATCATGGACCAAATCCAACATGGATAAACGGAAACAGATAATAAATTTTTCACCGACCTTTTGACGGATTGCACGAACAATTTCAACCGCAAAACGCATCCGATTATCAATCGAACCACCCCAACGATCTTGTCGTTGATTAACATGGCGACTCAAAAATTGATTCAGCAAATAGCCTTCAGAACCCATAATTTCCACACCATCATAACCTGCCAATTTTGCAAGATGTGATGTTTCGGCATAATCTCGAATAGTCGCCAAAATCTGCTTTTCGCTCATTTGACGTGGTTTGAATGGTGAAATTGGTGATTTGATAGGGCTGGCAGACACCACGAAAGGTTGATAACCATAACGCCCTGAATGCAAAATCTGCATCAAAATTTTTGCGCCATGCTTATGCACAGCATGTGTCACCAAACGATGTGGTGCAATATCCCCCATGGTATTCATGGTACCACCTGCTGGAAGTAGCCAACCTTGACGGTTCGGTGAGATTCCGCCCGTGATGATTAGCCCGACGCCCCCTTTCGCACGCTCGCCAAAATAGGCTGCCAATTTAGGATAATTATAAAAACGGTCTTCTAAACCTGTATGCATAGAACCCATCACCATGCGATTTTTGATGGTGGTAAACCCCAAATGAAGAGGTTTCAAAATATTTGCATAGGGCGTTGTCATGGCGAATCCTTATAATTTATTAGCTGTGCAACTTGTTGCATAATACTTTAACGTGAATTTTTATTTTGTTTATGACTTTATCAGACTGATTCTTTAAATAATCAGTCAATACAAAAAAAAGTGTAGCCCTATTCTATTTCTAGTGGGCTACACTTTTATTATCTAGCAATACAGTGCTGAAGGTTTACTTCCAGTATTTTAACTTCGACGTCTGGCCAATCCCCACATTAAAACTATTGGTTGGGTCGAGTTTTTGGTAGTGCTGTTTTAACGCAGGCTTCGCCACATATAAATGACCAACATTGTGCTCCGCAGGATATTCAGCACCACGATCATCCAGCAAATGCCACATTTGATGCTCCATTGCCAAAGGATCAACGCCTTTTTTGACGATGTAGTCTTGATGGAATACATGGCATAAGAAATGACCGTAATACAGTTTATGTATGATCAGCTCATCCATATCTTTCGGCAAAGTTTCTACCCACTCGCGGTCATTACGGCGCAAAGCTATGTCAAGTGCCACAATATCTTCCACTTCACTCCGATGGGTATCTCGGTAGCGAATAGCTGCGCCTGCGACCGCAAAACGATGTAAAAAAGCTTTGCGTCCCTCTTCCTCTGTACAATGGAAAAAATTGCCTGTCGTACGCTGAGCGAAATAGTCACTCAGGAATTGCTGTACTAGCTCTACATCCTGATTTTCAATACGTAAAATCAAATGATGTTCATACTGATCACGGAATTGGTTCATGCGTTCAGGCAAATGATTCGGCATAAACTTGGTAATCAATTGCAGAACTTTATCTGACAACCCTTTCATGCCAACTTTTTCTAAGTAACCATCAACTTTGTCTTTCATGGCAAAAGCAGCAGGCACTTTGGCAGTACCGAATTTTTCAATAAAGACAAAGGTATCTTTACCGTATTCTGCGCCAATGTCATAGGCCACGCGGTGAATGTATTCACCTGCAATGGGTAAGCGCGGTAAATCAGTTAATAGAAAACGACGAATCTCAGTTAAGTCATCCTGTGAGTTGGTTCCCACATAAAACACCTGACTCGGAATCTTCTCAAAAGTATCTAGTCGAACCGCAAATACGCAGATTTTACCTGCTGAACCTGATGCTTCAAATAAGCGTGATGGATCGGCATTGAATCGTGCAGGAGTTGCCTCATTCACCTGTTTCACGTCATGTGCATAACGCTGGTCAGATGCACAACAACTTGGATTATGCTGTACATCCGCAGTTTGGTATTGCTGATTTTGCAAACGTGAAAGAATTTCTTCTGGTGTATGTCCTAAGTCCACACCCAAATGGTTAATCAGCTCCAGTTGACCCGATTCATTAACTCGTGCATACAGCGCCAACTCAGTATATGCTGGACCACGACGTACCAACGCACCACCTGAGTTGTTGCATACCCCACCTAAAACTGATGCACCAATACACGAAGAACCAATCACTGAATGCGGTTCACGATTAAAGGGCGCCAGTTCTTTTTCTAAACGGTCTAATGTTGCTCCAGGAAGGCAAATTACCTGCTGCCCATCACGGATGATTTGAATACCTGCCAAACGTCGCGTGCTCATCAGTACCACAGGTCGGTCATAATCATCACCAAAAGGCGTTGAGCCACCGGTCAATCCAGTATTAGCCGCTTGCATAATCACAATACAATCTGCATCCACAGCCGCTTGCAACACTTGCCATTGTTCCAATAAAGTTCCCGGAACGACAACTGCAAGCACTTGACCTGCACCATAGCGGCGTCCTTGGCGGTACAAGCGCGTTTCACTTTCTTGCGTCAGAACATGTTGCTTTCCAACAATGTCGATGAGTTTTTGAATCGTTTGCTGTGAATCTGAATGGGGTTGCATAAGGAATGTTCCTCTCCCAAATTTGAATATGGAATCGTATATATTGAAATTTTTGGATACTTGCCCCCTTTTCCAAAGAGGCAAGCAATTTAAAGCGACAAGCTCAAATCAAAAATAGTCAGGCCCTCCCTTTTTAAAGGGAGGTTGGGAAAGATGTCATCTTACTTAATGAATTATTTTAAGAATAAAATCACTCGACTAATTCACGCTCTAAACGGACCAAGCAATCCTCAGTAATATCTGCAATGGTCTTCGCCCCCGTTAAGGTCATGGCGACACGCATTTCTTTATCAATCAACTCTAAAAGATTTGAAACACCCGCACCGCCCGCTGCACCTAATGCATAAACGAAAGCACGACCAAGCATACAGGTGTCCGCACCCATCGCCAGCATACGCACCACATCTAGACCATTACGAATACCAGAGTCAGCAAGAATTTTAATATCACCCTTCACTGCATCAGCAATTGGAGGCAATGCACGTGTTGTCGATAACACACCATCAAGCTGACGACCACCATGATTTGACACCACAATACCATCTGCACCAAAGCGGACTGCATCTTTGGCATCTTCAGGGTCTAGAATCCCTTTAATCACCATTGGGCCATCCCAAAATTCACGGATCCATTCTAGATCTTTCCATGAAATTGACGGATCAAAGTTGGTGCCTAACCAACCAATATAGTCTTCTAAACCTGTCGGTTTGCCCAAATATTTAGAAATGTTGCCTAAATCATGCGGACGTCCCATCAAGCCTACATTCCATGCCCAATGCGGGTGAAAACAAGACTGCATATAACGACGCATCGCGGCATTCGGACCACTCATCCCTGAATGTGCATCACGATAACGCGCGCCTGGTACTGGCATATCTACAGTAAATACCAATGTCGAACAGCCTGCTGCTTTAGCACGTTCCAAGGCATTCCGCATAAAGCCGCGGTCACGCAATACATATAACTGGAACCACATCGGACGCTGAATGGCAGGTGCAACTTCTTCAATTGGACACACCGATACAGTCGATAACGTAAATGGAATGCCTTTTTTATCGGCAGCAACCGCAGCCTGAACTTCACCGCGACGTGCATACATACCTGTTAAACCCACTGGCGACAACGCCACAGGCATCGACAATGTTTCGTCAAATAGTTTGGTTTCAAGGCTTAGCTCAGACATATCGTTCAAAACACGTTGTCTTAAGGCAATTTTAGAAAGATCTTCTACATTTCGCTTCAGGGTATATTCTGCATATGCTCCACCATCAATATAGTGGAAAAGAAATGGTGGTAAACGACGTCTCGCAGCTTCGCGATAATCATTTGCAGATGAAATAATCATGGTTATATCCTGTTTAAACGGCTCGAACGTTGTCGACGGGCTTCTTCCTCATCAATCGAACGTACTTGCTGAACTACAAACTCAATGTGTCCACACACAGCCTTGCGTGCGGCTTCTGGGTCTCGGCGCTCAATGGCATCAATCACTTGCAAATGCTGTTCATGCAATTGATCAAAACGGTGCGCTTCGGAATAGACTTTGCGTCGTCCTAAAGCCACGTTAAATTGCAATAAATCGAACACGCCACGCATGACTTGAATCAGCACCAGATTGTGCGAAGCTTCTGCAATCGCCAGATGAAAATTGGCATCGGCACGTGCAGCTTGCTCATCATCGCCCAAAGACTGAAAGTGGGTGATTTGATCGTAACAATCACGGATATGCTGAATATCTTCAGGAGTGGCACGCAAAGCTGCATGCCAAGCGGTGCCACCCTCCAAAATAATTCGAGCTTCCTGCACATCGAAACGATAAGCAGGATCTTCATCAATCAACTCACTCAGTGGTTGCACGATTTGGTGTTGTGACCAAGAGCTTGGTAATTGCTGTAAATAAGTTCCCGCTCCGACTTTGCTGACCAGCATGCCCTGACTGGTCAGTTGCTGAATAGCCTCACGCAAAGAGGAACGGGAGACACCGAGTTGTTCACACAACTTTCTTTCAGCGGGTAAACGATCTCCGACTTTCATTTGTTGGGTTTCAATCAAATGACGCAAACTTTGTAAAACTCTATCAGAGACCTTCATACCGCTGTCCTTCAATCTACGGGTGTTATGGAATCATCCATGGGAACACATATGCTTGTAAGGTAATAATAATACCGATCATTACCGTAAAAGTGATACTGTGTTTCACTGTAAAACGGAACAAATCAGATTCTTTACCAACCAAGCCTACTGCCGCACAGGCAATTGCAATAGATTGAGGGGAAATCATTTTACCTGTCACACCACCACTGGTATTGGCAGCCACCAATAACACTTCTGGTACACCAATTTGTTGTGCAGTCGTTGCTTGTAGCGCACTGAACAAGGCATTTGCAGACGTATCTGAACCTGTTAGGAACACCCCGATCCAGCCCAAGAATGGCGAGAAGAAAGTAAATGCATGTCCAGTATGCGCCAATGCCAATGCCAAAGTCGCAGACATGCCTGAATAGTTAGCAATAAAGGCAAACGCCAATACCATTCCAATTGAATAAATTGGAGTTTTTAATTCATTCAGGGTTTCGCCAAAAGTCACTACCGCTTCACGTGGTTTCATTTTTAAATAAATGATGGTGATTACCGCGGCAATCATGATTGCAGTGCCCGTCGCAGACAACCAATCAAACTTGAAAATGGCGTCATAGTCTTTGATTTCAGGCACAACAGGTGGCATTTTTTGTACCACTTGATGCAAGAACGGTACCTTAATTGCAATCACAAGGTCATGCAATGCACCATCTTTAGCGAATAAATCTTTAAATGGTTTGATACTCCAAATCGTCACCATCACGGTTAAGATCATGAATGGAGACCATGCCTTCGCGATTTGACCAATTGAATATTTCTTCTGTTGATCTGCATTCAAGCTATTTGCATCAATATGCATATCTTCAGCTTTGAAACGGAAAATATGTTTCGGTTTCCAGTATTTCAATAAAATGGTCAAACTCACCAAAGAAGCAATCGCAGCGGTAATGTCTGGTAACTCTGGACCTACAAAGTTAGAGGTAAGGAATTGTGCCAACGCGAATGAACCGCCACCAACCAATACCGCAGGCCAAGTTTCTTTAACACCGCGCCAACCATCCATAATTGCCATAATCCAGAACAGTACGATTGGCACCATAAACGGAAGTTGGCGACCCACCATCTGGCTGATTTCATGAGTGTCTACACCAGACACCTGACCCGCCACAATAATTGGAATACCCATCGCACCAAACGCTACAGGTGCAGTGTTCACAATTAAACACAAGCCTGCTGCATATAATGGTTTAAAGCCAAGGCCCACCAATAAAGCCGCAGTAATCGCGACAGGCGCACCAAAGCCTGCTGCACCTTCTAAGAAAGTACCAAAGGCAAAGCCCACCAACAGCATTTGTAAACGCTGATCTTCAGTAATGGACAGAATGGATGAACGGATAATGTCAAATTGGCCCGTTTTCACCGAAATTTTGTACAGGAAAACCGCACCAATAATAATCCATGCGATTGGCCACAAACCGTAAAAGAAGCCATAAATCAAAGAAGCAAATGCCATCATGGTCGGCATTTGATAGGCAAATAAAGAAACCAACAATGCTAAAACAACAGTAATTGTTCCAGCTACGCTGCCCTTCATACGAAATACAGCCAGCGCTAAAAAGAAAAAGATAATTGGAATAAGTGCAATTAAGCTGGAAAGCCAGATATTGCCAATAGGATCGTAAACTTGTTGCCAATGTTGAAGCATTGTCATCTCCTTGAAATGCTTGCCAGAACCTCGAGTTGGTCCAATCATCCTGTGGTAAAATACCAAATTGGTCAGACCAATAAACCAAAAGCGTAAAAAAATAATAGCTGTTTGCACCATTATAGTAATTTCAAACACCAAACAGGTCAATAAAAAAGCATAACAAATATATTGGTCAGACCAATATATTAAATCAATAAACACAACACATTTCATTTAGAAAAAATTAACAATATTGGTAAAACTATTGTTTTTATTTATTTTTTCAGCCATGTAAGCTTCGGATTAAACAATTACTCAACTTTAGTCGCATTCATTCGTTTGTTGAGGATTTATCCAGTTTTAAAAGCATTCCTCTGATTTTTATATAAATTACAAACCTCAAAAATGCACCAAGATGTTGCTTTTTCAGACGTCAATTTCTGCTTATCGATCAGAAAATTTATTGTTTTTTTTATTTTGACTTTGTTTTGCGAAAACAAGCGTCTGGAAAAGTGCTACAATCGCAAAAATATGTATTCTTTCAGGCCACCTATTCTCGGTGCCTATATTTATATCGTTAGGATTAACAATGACTGATAATGCAACTATCTTGCAGAATGTCCCAGTTGGCAAAAAAGTTGGTATTGCCTTCTCTGGTGGTCTAGATACTTCAGCTGCTTTATTGTGGATGAAACAAAAAGGCGCAGAGCCTTATGCATATACGGCAAACTTAGGCCAGCCTGATGAGGATGACTACGATGCTATTCCGAAAAAAGCGGAAGCATATGGTGCCGTTAAAGCACGTTTAGTGGACTGCCGTTTGCAACTTGCACTTGAAGGTATTGCAGCGATTCAATGTGGTGCATTCCATATCAGCACTGGTGGTATGCCATATTTCAACACGACTCCACTGGGTCGTGCAGTAACAGGTACTATGCTTGTTACCGCGATGAAAGAAGATGACGTGAACATCTGGGGTGATGGTTCAACGTATAAAGGGAACGACATTGAGCGTTTCTACCGTTATGGCTTATTGACTAACCCTGCACTTAAAATTTACAAACCGTGGTTAGACCAAACTTTTATTGATGAATTAGGCGGCCGTGCAGAAATGTCACAGTTCCTCATCGACAATGGTTTTGACTACAAAATGTCGAAAGAGAAAGCTTACTCAACTGACTCAAACATGTTGGGTGCAACTCATGAAGCAAAAGATCTTGAATACCTCAATGCAGGTATCAAAATTGTAGACCCAATCATGGGCGTTGCATTCTGGAAAGATGACGTAAAAATTGATGCTGAAGAAGTATCTGTTACTTTTGAAGAAGGCTTCCCTGTTGCGCTTAATGGTCAACGTTTTGAAAATCCGGTTGACTTCATTCTTGAAGCGAACCGTATCGGTGGTCGTCATGGTTTAGGTATGTCTGACCAAATCGAAAACCGTATTATCGAAGCAAAATCTCGTGGTATTTATGAAGCACCAGGCATGGCGTTACTTCATATTGCTTATGAGCGTTTGGTTACAGGTATTCATAACGAAGACACGATTGAACAATACCGTATTAACGGTTTACGTTTAGGTCGTTTGTTATACCAAGGACGTTGGTTCGATTCTCAAGCACTTATGTTGCGTGAAACTGCACAACGTTGGGTTGCTAAAGCGATTACAGGTACAGTCACTTTAGAATTACGTCGTGGTAATGACTACACCATCATGAATACCGAATCTCCTAACCTCACTTATGAAGCTGAGCGTTTAACTATGGAGAAAGGTGATTCAATGTTTACGCCGATGGATCGTATTGGTCAGCTTACTATGCGTAACCTTGATATTACAGATACACGCGCAAAACTCGGTATTTATACCAATTCTGGTTTGTTGGCTGTAGGTACTGGTTCTGCAGTGCCGCAATTGAAAGACAAAAACTAAGTTTTTAATTGCTCAATAGCTAAAGAAAAAACCGCCTCAAATTGGCGGTTTTTTCTTTATCAAGCTCATCTTATATATCTTGATACTTCACAGATGAAATAGCTTCAATCAAAGCACTGCTTATATTCCACAATCACAAAAAAACAATAAAAAGCTTTTTGTATTTACCAGAATTAAGCCATTTATGTGTAATTCAGCTTAGCATTACTGAGTGATATAGATTATCATCTGATTTATTTTTTAGTCCGAAATCGCCTTGAATACGATTACTCTTTTGCAACCAGACGATTGGCATGCCCACTTACGTGATGGCCTCGCCCTGAAACGCACAGTTCCAGATTTAGCAGCCCAATTTAAGCGTGCGATTTGTATGCCAAATCTTGTTCCACCTGTGAAAACTGTGGAAGAGGCGCTTGCTTATCGTGAGCGAATTATGGCTCATGTGCCTGAAGGCAATGCATTTGACCCGCGTATGGTGTTGTATTTTACGGATAGCACTCCTGCAAGCGAAGTCAAAAAAATCAAAGATTCTGAATTTGTAAATGCCATCAAACTTTATCCAGCGGGTGCAACCACCAACTCGGACAATGGCGTAAGCGATATTCGTAAAGTCTATGCAGTAATTGAGCAACTTGAAGAACATCAAGTGCCATTACTGTTACATGGTGAAGTTACCCATAACCATGTCGATATTTTTGACCGTGAAAAACGCTTCTTAGATGAAGTTTTATCACCATTATTAAAGCAGTTCCCTCAGTTAAAATTGGTACTCGAACACATTACCACCAGCGAAGCTGCACATTTTGTGTTAGAACAAGACCGTAATGTTGCTGCCACGATTACCCCTCAACATTTATTGTTTAATCGCAATGACATGTTGGTCGGTGGCATCAAGCCGCACTTCTACTGCTTACCAATTTTAAAACGCCAAACACACCAACAAACCTTGTTGGAAGTGGCAACCAGTGGTAATCCTAAGTTCTTCTTAGGTACAGATAGTGCACCTCATTCAAAAAATGCCAAAGAGAATGCTTGTGGTTGTGCAGGTTGCTACAGTGCGCCAGCGGCAATTGAACTGTATGCTCAAGCTTTTGACCAAGTTAATAAACTCGAACGTCTAGAAGGCTTCGCGAGCCACTTTGGTGCAGACTTCTATGGTCTTCCACGTAATACTGAAACCATTACGTTAGTCAAAGAAGAACAAGTCATTCCTGAAAGTTTTGATTATTTAGATGGTGACAAGATTATCCCGCTTTATGCTGGTAAAACCATCCAATGGAGAAAAGTGTGACAAATGAAACTCTACCAGTAATTGGTCAGCGTTTCCGTGGTTTTTTACCTGTGGTGGTCGATGTCGAGACTGCAGGTTTTAATTCACAAACTGACGCGCTGCTAGAAATAGCCGCGATTCCAATTATTTATGATGCAGAAGGCAAATTCGTTCCAGGTGAAGCCCATCATGCACACATTAATCCATTTGAAGGCGCAAATCTGGACCGCCGTTCGTTGGATTTTATTGGAATTGATCCATTTAATCCCATGCGTGTTGCGATGGCTGAAGATGAAAAATCGGCACTAAAACGTATTTTCAAAGCAGTGAATGACGTACGCCGTCAACAAAATTGCACCCACGCGATTTTGGTCGGCCACAATGCGCACTTTGATTTAGGTTTTGTTCAGGCTGCGATCGCGCGTACTGGCACTAAAAATCAAAATCCATTTCACAGCTTCTCTGTATTTGATACGGTAACCTTAAGTGCAATTACTTTTGGTCAAACAGTACTTGCTAAGTCATGTATACAAGCTGGAATTGAGTTTGATGGTAAAGAAGCTCACTCGGCTTTGTACGATACAAAAAAGACTGCTGAACTGTTTTGCTATATTTTAAACAAACTCTCTCCTCACCTACTTGACACTTTGGTGGCGGATCAATAAGATACCGCCATCTTCTAAACGTCCCTATCGTCTAGAGGCCTAGGACATCGCCCTTTCACGGCGGTAACCGGGGTTCGAATCCCCGTAGGGACGCCATCTATTTGCTCTCGCAAATCTTTTTAAAAAATTTCATCGAATTCTATTTTTAGAATCATTTATACTCTTGTGTTTTATTTTTCACCCTAAACTTATGTTAAAGAAAATATTACTGGTTTTACTCATTCTTTCCCCTTCAGCTGTTTATCTTTATATTGCCAATAAAGAACAGAAATCTGCACCATCCGCAGCTAATGCCACACCATCAGAAAAAGCACACGATCCATACCAAACGCCAGAACATTAAATTTGCTTAGGCTTTTCACTTATCAATAATTCAAGCCTGTTGAAATTTCAGTTTTCTTAGTATTAACCATATGAAATCTCATTCAACTTAGTCTCATAGCTTGATCAAACCCTTCATCTCTTGGCTATTGAATGAATAAAGCTTTACCTTTATCAATAAAAAAGATCGAGATATCGAATCTTTAGAAACGTAAAAAAATTGCGTTATATCCTGTAAGCAAGACATTTTTTACACAAACAAACCCTTATTTTCGAAATATTGTAATAACTTATTTGACAGTAAAGAAAAAAATACATAATATACGCATCACCTCACAACGTCCCTATCGTCTAGAGGCCTAGGACATCGCCCTTTCACGGCGGTAACCGGGGTTCGAATCCCCGTAGGGACGCCATCTTATCGTTTATACGATCATTCAAAACTCACAATTCATTATTATTCGATTGCAGATTTGTAGTTTTGCACTACAATAGCGCGCTTCATTATTCTATTTTTTTCTCTCTTATGCAGTCATCTCAATCTCCGAATGATGCTATGCATCAGGGCAATTCTGCGCCTTTAAAACGCGCTATGAGTACTCGACATCTGGTCATGATTTCACTTGGTGGTGCAATCGGGACTGGTCTATTTTTAGGGTCGGGTGAAGTCATTGCACAAACGGGGCCTGTAGGTGCCATCATCGCTTATATTTTAGGTGGAATTATTGCCTATATGGTGATGCTATGTCTGGGAGAACTCGCGGTACATATGCCTGTATCGGGTTCTTTCGGCGCTTATGCACAAAAGTATATTGGTCCAGGGACAGGCTACACGATTACATGGTTATATTGGCTAACATGGACAGCAACACTCGGCACAGAATTCACTGCTGCCGCTTTGCTGATGCAAGAATGGTTTCCTCACATCTCCGTCTGGATTTGGACGCTCATCTTTGCTGCCATTATTTTTGGCTTAAACATGAGTTCAACCCGATTATTTGCTGAATCAGAGTTTTGGCTATCTCTAGTCAAAGTCGTTACTGTCATCAGCTTCATTATTTTAGGTCTATTGGCCATTTTTGGCGTGCTGTCTTTTCATGGTTATAGCTCTGCACCTTTATTTAGTAACTTGACCGCAGAAGGATGGTTCCCTCAAGGTTTCTTCCCTATTTTTGCAACCATGTTGATTGTGAATTTCGCCTTCTCTGGGACAGAACTTATTGGTGTTGCTGCGGGTGAAACCCAAGACCCAGCTAAAAATGTGCCTAAAGCAATCAATGCAGCCATTTGGCGCTTATTAATCTTCTTTGTTGGTACGATTGTAGTCATTAGTGCACTGCTTCCACATCAAATGGCGGGCTTAGGTGGTAATGGCGTGAGCAGCAGCCCCTTTGTAACCGTATTTAACTATATTGGCATTCCCCATGCAGAAGACATTATTCGCTTTGTGATTATTACCGCACTTCTATCAGCTGCGAATTCAGGCTTATATGCCGCTTCCCGTATGATGTGGTCTTTATCTTACAAAAAGCAACTGCCTGAGGTGTTCTCTAAGTTAAATCACAAAGGCATTCCTTTTGTTGCCATTATTGTCACTATGTTCGGTGCAATTCCAGGTTTGCTGTCTGAACAATTTGCGCCTGAAACCATTTTCAAAAACCTACTGGGTGTAGCCGCATTTACGATGGTCGTGGTGTGGATGAGCATCTGCTTAAGTCAGTTCAATTTCCGTCGCCAATGGTATAAGCAAGGTCATACAGCGAAAGAATTAGGCTTTGCAGCGCCATTATTTCCAATTGTGCCGATTTTAGGCTTTGTATTCTGTTTTATTACTGGCATCAGTATGGCCGCAGATCCTGAAATGCTAGCGGGCTTTATTGGCTGTTTAATCTTTATTGCCTTGTGTTATCTCAGCTATTACGTGTTTTATCGAAAGCAAAACTAACACATAAAAAGAGTGGTCAAAGACCACTCTTTTTTTTAAGCTAAATATAAACAATGTTCGTTATAAAAAGCCTGACCCTGTATGAAAATCATTTTTATTCACGGTATGAATCAACAAAATTATGATGAAGAGACTTTAAAACAGCATTGGTTAAATTTATTTAAAACCGGCTTGAGTCATGCCGAGCAAAATATCGAACTTAAATCACTAGATATCAAACTCCCTTTTTATGGCGATTTACTCACCAAACACCAACTCAATAACAGTTTAGATTTAAACACAATGCTTCCTAAATCACTGTCGCATTTACATTTTCCTTTTCATCTTTGGCATAACACATCAATTGTTCAAGAACGTAGCCCATGTATTACCCCTTTGCCTTGTTTTAATCCAGAGCAATCAGAGTCACTTACTCAGCGTTTATCTGTCATTACAGCCCTCACCAAAGACCATGCATTCAAAGAATTGATCATGTTCCTCAATCATTACCCTAAACTCCATGAGACACTCATGCATAAATTTCTCATCGAGACCTACTTATACTTGTCAAATTCTGATTTTATGCATGAAGTTCACCACAGAATTATGTCTCATCTTCATCCAAGCAAAGATCATATTATTGTGGCGCATTCATTGGGTACCGTCATTGCCTATAACTTATTACATCAATTTAACCATTTTAGAGTACATCGTTTTATTACTCTCGGTTCACCGCTTGCCTTTAAGGTGATTCAAGAAAAACTGAATCGACCGATTTCTCGACCGCCACAGCTACATGGTGATTGGTTTAATTTTTATTCTCCTGATGATTTCCTGACCGCCTTCCCCTTATCTGAAGCACCTTTCAATTTTGAACCACCGATCATTAATCAAGCAATCACAACACCTGTAGATAAGCCTCATCAAATTACAGGTTATTTAGCACATCCAGCTGTTATTAAAAGCATTGTGGATGCATTAAAGCTCGGAAAATAAACAATCTAAATTGTATTTCCACATTTTGTATTCTTTTTACCCACTCAAACCTTTTTTAATAATTATCTTCAAAAAAATGTTTGACACCCCCCTATATTCACCCTAATATACGCCCACCTCTGAAACGTCCCTATCGTCTAGAGGCCTAGGACATCGCCCTTTCACGGCGGTAACCGGGGTTCGAATCCCCGTAGGGACGCCAATTAATTTATGGTTTAGTTTTCAGAAGTACCTGCCTCATTAAGTCCCTATCGTCTAGAGGCCTAGGACATCGCCCTTTCACGGCGGTAACCGGGGTTCGAATCCCCGTAGGGACGCCAAATTCAGAGATGTTTATCTCTTAAAAAAACCTGAGCATAATGACTCAGGTTTTTTTATGTCTATATTTTGAGTTATGCTCTGTTTGAGCAAAATAAAAAACATATTGAATAAAAGGCAATTGAAACAACAAAATGCAGATTCAACTTTATCATAAACCTACTTCACGTTCGCAACGTATTATCTGGCTTTTCGAAGAACTTGGTCTCGATTATGACATTCTGGTTTGCGACACACTAGACGATGCCAATACGCATCAATTACAGCAAGCACATCCTTTAGCAAAATTTCCAACAGTCAAAATAACAGAACTTGAACATACTTTTTTCTTATCTGAAACCAGCGCTATTGCCGAATGGTTCAGTGCTCGCCAGCAAAGTTTAGGTACAACAAATTTAGACGGTTCTGCCTTAGTAGATTACTACTATTGGAAAAACTTCGCTGAAGCCACATTTATGCCAAATTTGGCATTAAAACAGATCTTTTCCCAATTGGCGATCCGAACACCTTGGCTTATTCGTTTTATTCCACGAGCCATTCAATATGGATTTAATCAAGGCTATTTAAATCCCCTACTGCAACAACAAATGCAAATGATCAATCTGCATCTCACCACACAACCGTGGGTGGCAGGCTCTCAATTGACTATTGCAGATATCTTGCTCTGGTTTCCATTACACGCTTGCACCCATCTAAATGACCGTTATATGCACTACCCTGCGATCAATGCCTATTTACAACAGATTGAAGACAGACCTGCCTTTCAACGTGCTTTGTCAAAAGGTCAATGGTCTGCCCCAATCTTCAAACAGTATTGGGTCGTAGCCAACTAATATTAAGCACTTTTGCGGGAGTTGATTTGCCCTTGAATCACGGCTTTTAAATTCCCCTTCACATAATGGAAGAACACTTTAAGCGGAGAAAGTTTCGGATTTGGCTGTTTACCCTGCGCAATGGTCTTAAATTGAGCGGCATACCAAATAATTTCCATAATGGCCATTTTATCCACCATTGGAATACCCGTTTTAATCTTATCCACCGCGTAACGGACATCTTGCCCAACCAATAAACGTTCGGTCAAATCGGTTTCTACGGCAAATGGACGAGCAATCCCGATAAAATCACAGGCACCACTGTCAAGTGCAGCATTCATGCCTTGTGCTGTACGGAAGCCACCTGTCACCATCAAGTGACAACTGACCTGCTGACGAATTTTTTCAGCAAAGTCAAGGAAATAGGCTTCGCGAGCGATGGTGCTGGCTTTACGTTTATCTTCTTTTGCACCTGCCATGGCAGGTGCTTCATAGGTACCGCCCGAAATTTCAATCAGGTCAATTCCAACTGCATCAATCGCTTTGAACACAGCAATCACATCTTCTTCAGTGATGCCACCATGTTGGAAATCCGCAGAATTTAGTTTAACCGAAATAATAAAGTTATCTGATGTCGCTGCACGAACAGCTTGGTAAATTTCTAGCAAAAAGCGCATACGATTTTCAATGCTACCGCCCCATTGATCTTGACGTTTGTTGGTCAAGGGCGAGAGAAACTGACTAATCAGATAACCATGTGCACCATGCAGTTGCACACCTTCAAATCCCGCTTTTTCACAGACCTGCGCTGCATGGGCAAAACGTTGAATAATGTCTAAAATTTCATCTTCACGAAGTTCACGTGGTGTACCAAAAGTGGTGGCAAGCATTGGACTAAATGGCACTGCCGAAGGTGCTACGGTTTCTTTATTTAGACCTTTCGGGCATTGGCGCCCTGGATGGGACAACTGTACCAACTGCACCATCCCATATTGCTTACCCAAAGCAGCCCACTGACTCAGTTCAGTCATGTCACGTTCAGATTCAACTACTACAACACCGGGCTCATTCTTGGCACGAAAATCCACCATGACATTACCCGTAATAGCACAGCCCAAGCCACCTTTTGCCCAAGCTTCGTATAAACCTAAATGTAATCGATTCGGTTGTCCCGCATGGTTGGCTAAAGCCTCACTCATTGCCCCTTTAATAATACGGTTTTTAAAGGTTGTATTTCGAATTTGCAAAGGCGCTGCAATATGACTCATGTGAACTTCCTCATTTTTATTTAGATGTTTTACTCTAATCGGTTTGTTACTGAGGTCAAGTTATTTCTGACAATTTATTTTGTCAACTTTGTCAGTTGAATGATATTGACTGGCTTGAATCAGTTGCTGGGTATACAGGTGTAAGGGATGAGCAAACAGTGCTTCCGTGGTCTGCATTTCAATCACCTGCGACGCGCGTAGTACCAAAACTTTTTGACTGATCGCACGGACTACATGTAGGTCATGACTAATCAATAAATAACTTAGTTGATACTGCTGCTGTAAACGGCGCAATAGCTGCACAATTGCCCGTTGTGTCGTACGGTCTAAAGAAGATGTCGGCTCATCTAAGATCATCAACTGTGGTTTTAACACCAACGCTCGCGCCAAAGCCACCCGCTGACGCTGACCACCTGATAGTTCATGAGGATAACGGTGTTTGAAACTATCATCCAACTCAACATCCAATAGAGCCTGACTCACTTTCGCTTCAATATGATTTTCATGTTGATGACCGAGTGTCAATCCTTCAGCAATAATCTGTTGTACGGTTAAACGTGAGTTTAAGCTGCTAAAAGGATCTTGAAAAACAATCTGGAAATTGGCACGAAGCGAACGTAATTGTTTTTGATTCAGGGCATTTAAATTCTGCTGTTGAAATAGAATCTGTCCTTGACTCTGAACCAAACGCACAATAGCTAAGGCCAAAGAACTTTTACCCGACCCACTTTCCCCCACAATACCAATACATTCCCCTTGCATTAAGGTTAGATGAGGAATTTCAACCGCAATCTGCTGTCCCGTCACACGATTTAGCCAACCCTGTTTAATTGGATACTGTACCAATAACTGTTCGAGTTGCAGTAGAGTCGGTGTCAGAGCAGGCGCCAGTGCCTCACCAAAATTATGGTTCATCAATTCACGAGTATAGTCCGTTGCAGGATGCTGAAAGACCTGCTCGGTAGCACCCTGTTGCTCGACATGCCCTTGATTCATTACAATCACATCATCCGCATATTGGCGAACCAAATTCAAATCATGGCTAATTAGAATCAGTGACATCTTGCGCTGTTGTTGCAGCGTCTTAATTAAATCTAGAATCTGTATTTGCAGGGTCACATCCAAAGCGGTTGTCGGTTCATCTGCAATTAAAATTTCAGGGTCTAACGCTAAGGCAGCAGCAATCATCACACGCTGCCGCTGACCGCCCGAAAGCTGATGCGGATAACGCTTTAAAAGGGCTTCTGTTTGAGTTAATCCAACATCATTTAATAAATGTATCACCCGCTGCCGGACAAACTGCTGAGACAAGCCTTGTAGAATTAAGGCTTCCCCAACAATTTTTTCAACCCGATGTAATGGATTCAATGCTGCCATTGGGTCTTGGAAAATCAGGGCAATTTTATGACCACGAATAGACTGTAATTGTGGTGCGGAAAGTTTGAGTAAATCAATATCAGCATAATTTACTCTGCCTGATCTGAGCAAACTTGAGGGCAATAAACCTAGTAGCGCTAAACAACTAATCGTTTTACCCGAACCACTCTCCCCCACCAGAGCCAATGTTTTACCCCGATGCAGTTGAAAGGATAAATTGTCCAGTAATGTCGTTTGTTCGTGTTGAATATGCAATTTCTGGACATCTAAAATCACGCCTGTTGCATGGTTATTGTCGTGGATCGAATGCATCTCGTGCAGCCTCCCCAATATAAATCAAAAGTGACAAGACAATTGCCAAGGTGAAGAAACCTGATAAAGCCAACCACGGCGCATTTAAATTATTTTTACCCTGTAACAAAAGTTCCCCTAAGGAGGCAGTATCAGCAGGTAATCCAAGCCCCAAAAAGTCCAAAGCAGCTAAAGCAGTAATATTGGCAGTTAACATAAAAGGGAGCTGTGACAAACTGGAACTGATGACATTCGGTAAAATATGCCGAACTATAATACGAGTATCAGAAATCCCTAGCGCACGGGCAGCTCGAACATAATCAAAATTTCG
This sequence comes from Acinetobacter tandoii, assembly GCF_008867985.1. Lineage (NCBI taxonomy): Bacteria > Pseudomonadati > Pseudomonadota > Gammaproteobacteria > Moraxellales > Moraxellaceae > Acinetobacter > Acinetobacter tandoii. Next base: position 146,156 of record NZ_VXLD01000001.1, on the reverse strand, counting down.
CGCACGTAAAAACTCCGTCCGAACTAAATTCACCAACGTGGTCCAACCAAAGAACAACATGATCAAAAATAGCCAATACACACTCGGCGTGAAGATACTGACTAAAATCATCACCATAAACAGCATGGGCAACCCCCCCCAGACTTCTAATATCCTTTGACCAATTAAGTCGACCCAACCACCATAATAACCTTGTACTGCTCCAATAAAGATGCCAATCACCGCTGAAAATAGCGTTACAGTAAAACCAAACAATAGTGAAACACGCAAGGCGTATAAAATTCTGGCGAGCACATCTCGGCCTTGATCATCCGTCCCTAACCAATTTTGCGTCGACGGTTCAGACGGAACAGGAACAGCTAAATCTAAATTTGGCGTTTGTGCTGCGTACCGAATCACGGGCCATACCACCCAGCCCTGATCAGCAATCAATTGCTGTACTACAGGATCTTTATAATCAGCTTCTGTTTCAAATACCCCGCCAAATGTGGTTTCGGGATAGCTCTTAAATACAGGAAAATAAAAAGACTGCTGATATTTGACCAATAAAGGTTTTTCATTAGCAATTAAATTTGCAGCTAAGGACACCACAAAAATCAGGCTAAATAAAATTAAGCAAAAAAAACCCAAACGGTTTTGTCGAAAACGTTGTAGACGTGTTTGGATCATAGGAGACATTAGTGTTTTCCTCGCGATTCAAAATCAATTCGTGGGTCAACCCATTGATAGAGCACATCACAAATTAAACGCAGAATTAAGCCCAATAAGGTAAAAATAAATAACGTCCCGAAGATGACGGGATAATCGCGCTGAATAATGGCTTCAAATCCCAACAAACCCAAACCATCAAGGTTAAATACAATCTCGATAAATAAATTGCCGACAAAGAAAATACTGACCAATGCTTCAGGTAAACCCGCCATAATCACCAATACAGCATTTCGAAATATATGCCCATACTGAACACGGGATTCACTCAAACCTTTGGCACGGGCTGCCCAAACATAAGGTTTGTTGAGTTCTTCCAAAAAAGAATATTTGGTCAAATAAGATAAACTGGCAAAACCGCCCAAAACCATCGCTAACAATGGCAGGCTTAAATGCCAGAAATAGTCTTGAATTTTGCCCAGCAAACTCAATTGTTGGAAATTATCCGAGACTAAACCTTGTAACGGGAACCATTGAAAATAGCTACCACCAGCAAAGAATACAATCAACAAAATAGCAAAAACAAAAGCAGGAACAGCATAGCCAACGGCTAAAATAAGCGAGGTGGTTTTATCAAACCATAAACCATGTTGCTTGGCTTTTTTAATTCCTAAGGGAATCGCAATAGAATAAATCAGTAAACTACTCCACAACCCGAGTGAAACAGAGACGGGCATTTTTTCCCAAATTAATTGTGTCACTGGTTTATCTTTAAAAAAACTCACGCCAAAATTAAAGCTCAAGTAGTTTTTAGCCATCACGGCAAAACGTATATACGCAGGCTGATCAAAACCATACTGGGCTTCAATCTGATGAATCATTTCTTCGCTGAGTCCCTTCGCACCCTGATAATTACTGTTTTCTGTAGAGATACCTGCTTTTGCGGCTTGCAAGCGCTGAAAAGACTCTGCTTGCTGAATGGCACGCTCTACAGGTCCGCCTGGGGCAATCTGAATCACGGCAAAATTAATGCACAGAATAAAAAATAAGGTTGGAATTATCAGGAATAACCTTTTTAGAATATACGTACCCAATTGCTTATCCTTATCTTCTGTATAATTTGCCTTCCCGATCTGGTTACATCTTTCAAGACGGGCATATTTCTCGCCTTACTTACCGAGAAATTGACTGACTTTTTTGGCTTGCACAGGATCACTCCACCAGTAGTCTAAGCCTAAAGATAATTTTGGCTTCACTTTAGGTTGGTGATACATATTCCAATAGGCATACCAATTGTCATTTTTACCATAGGTTAGGATTTGATAGTAACCTGCCCGCAACAAGCGATCCAAAACTCGGGTACGTAGAATTAATTGTTCCCGATTTGGTGCTTGAATCACCTGCTGAACAGCAGCATCGATAGCGGCATTTTGTATGCCCGCATAATTATAGTTACCAAACTCACGTGCAGCACTACTGCTCCACATTTGTGCTTGTTCGCTACTAGGGGAAAGCGATTGTGGCATTTCCAAAGTGGTCACATCAAATTCGTAACGACGCATCCGTTCCATATATTGCGAGACATCAACCTGACGCAGTTTCACATTGATACCTAATTTTTTTAGGTTTCGAACCCACGGCATAATCGTACGCTGTGCACCTTCTTGATAGAGCAAAACTTCAAACTGGATCGCCCGTCCATTTTTACCATACAACTGACCTTGTCGATATTGATAACCCGCCTTCAGCAAAATAGTACGTGCTTGGAGTAAATTCGGGCGATTGAATCCACCTGCATCCGATTTGGGATACTGCCAATTGGAGAGTACACCTTGTCGTTGCACAGGATGTAACTTGGGTAAATAAGGTTGTAATAATTTTAACTCAGCAGCACTCGGTTGTCCCGTTGCTGCCAATTCGCTGTTCTGAAAATGGCTTTGCAAACGCTGATATTGTCCATAGAACAATGCTTTATTCAACCATTCAAAATCGTAGGCATAACTCAATGCCTGACGAAAATAAATATCATTAAATGGATCTTTCCGCGTATTCAAGACCAAACTCTGATTGACCACGGGTCGGGCTAAACGATGACTATATCGCTTGACCAATCCTGCTGTTACAGCGGGAAATTGATAGCCCGTGACCCATGTCTTGGTCTTCTTTTCTTCATGTAAAGTGTACTGTCCCGACTTAAAACCTTCAAAGGCAATATCATTATTACGGTAATAGACATATTTCAGCCGATCAAAATTATAACGACCACGATTGACCATTAAATCTTTTGCCCAATAATTCGGATTGCGCTTATAAGTAATACTGCGCCCTGCGTCAATGCGTTCAATTAAATAAGGACCAGAACCCAAAATCGGCTGTAGCGTAATTCGGGTGAAATCCTTATTTTTCCAATCTAATTTGGAATAAATGGGTAAACTCGCCACAATCAGTGGCATTTCCTTGTTTTTGCTCGACTTAAAAATAAATTTAACTTGTGATTTGGACAAGACTTCTGTTTTCGCCAAATTCGACAAATACATCTGTAAGCCCAAGTTGGCTTTGGTTTGATATGCATCAAAACTGAATTTAACATCCTCTGCCGTCACAGGTGTTCCATTGCTAAAACGTGCCCGAGGATTCAAATGAAAAATAATAAATTGTGGATTTACGGGGTCAAACGTGACTTGATCTGCCAATAACGGATACATCACCCCAGATTCATCTAAGGAATTATCCATCAACGTATCGAATAAATAATTGACACCTTCTGTTGCACTACCTTTGCCATTCATACTGTTGAGATTATCAAAAGTACCCGTTGCTGCAGTGCTGATATATCCGCCTTTTGGGGCCTGAGGGTTAGCATAAGGCATTGCCCTCAGTTTGGTATATTGGGGCTGACTATGTACAGCAATATACGGCGTAGTCTGCAAAGCCGACCACACCTGCTGCGTCACCATACTACTGCTTAAACATAGCAATAGTATGGCAACTTTTTGGCTCGTTAAACGAACATCTGACATCTTAGATTAACGAATTAAAGATTCGGAACTTTAATCACATCACCAATTTTTAATTGCGCCGATGGCTTCAAATCATTCATTTCAGCCAAAGCACTCGCCTCAACACCATAACGTGCAGCCAAGCGAATCAGATTATCACCTGATTTCACTTTATATTCTTTCACCGTTTTAGGAATTAGAATGGTTTGACCAACCTGTAAACCAGTACGCGAACTCATATCATTTAGACTTGCCAATTCAGCAACTGAAATACCCGTACGACTCGCAATTGAATTTAATGATTCACCCGATTTTACTGTATATTTTTCAGTATCTTTACTGCTTGCACTGCTCTTTTTCACAGTTGCATCAGCTTTGGTCGTGGTCTTACTCGGCAAATCACCTTCAATTTTTAAACGTTGTCCAACACGAACCGAAGCATTGGTTGACAAGTCATTTAGCGCTGCCAAATAACTTAACTGCAAGTGATATTTCTTGGCTATGCTGCTTAAGGTCTCACCCGATTTCACCACATGAAGGTCTTTTGTAGTAACCGAACTCTCAGCTGGCTGTTCAATCTCAGGAACTTCCCCTGTGAGTTTTAATCGCTGTCCAACACGAACATTGGCATTACGACTCAAGCCATTTAAGGTCGCTAAATTGGCTTGGTTTAAATTGTATTTACTGGCAATAGCGGACAAACTATCTCCTGACTGCACCACATAACTTTCTGGCACAGTAGAACCTGCTGGTACTTTAATAGTTTGTCCAACATAAACACCACTGTTGGTTGAAATCTTATTCAATTCAGCCAAATCACTGAGCGAAATTTTCGACTGAGATGCAATGCTGTATAAAGTATCGCCACGCTGAACTTTATAGGTTTCGGTTTTAATGTGAGTATCCACATTTGGACTGTCTACTTTAGCCACGACATTTTTTGCCGATGTCGTTGCATCCTGATTTACGGTATTGATCGGAACATTGATTTTTTGTCCAACCATTAAATTGCTACCTGCATTTAAGCTAGGTGTCAATTCTGCCAACTCTTGATTAGACAAAGCATAACGGTCAGCAATCAGTTTTAAATACTCACCACGTTTCACTACGTAAGATTTAGTTTTAATAGTGCTCTTTGTCGTCGTTTTTTCAGTCGACTTTTTCGCTGTGGTTAATCCACTGTCTTTTAATGACAATTTCTGCCCCACAAACAGACCACTGGTCACGGTCAAATCATTATAGTCAGCCAACTGCTTCACCGATAAACCAAACTGGTTTGCGACGCTGGTCAAATTATCATTGGCCTGCACCACATAACTGTCTGGTTTGCTATTCGCGCTATTAGAAGTGCGATCTTGTGCAACAGGTTTAGCATCGTATAAATAAATACTGGTGCCCACATATAACATCGCATTTGGATCAATCTGATTCCATTTGGCAACGTCACGCCAGTTCACCCCGTTTTTCAATGCAATCGTTGCTAAGGTATCACCTGGCAGAACTGTATAAGTGGTACGTTTCCCTTTAGGTGGTACTACGACCACTTCAGATGCTGTTTTCACATAGTTCTTGTCTTTATTCAGTTGAGCTTCTTCAGAGTCTAACTTGGTATTGTCTGTTACTGATTTTGGATAAGCAAAACCTTTGGTTAACTCTTTACCTTGTTGCTCTGCTACAGATTGACTGGTCTGAATTGCGGTCAGTTTAATCTTGCCATCATAAGGATCGACAATTTCTGTTCCTTGCGGTGCAATCTGTTTGATCTCTGCAACCACTTGTTCTTGTTCAGCTTTGGTTGCTACAGGTTGCAAGACCTGATCGACAGTTTTACGGACATCCTCAGCTTGAACTGCCGCCATAATTTGCTCACGTTCCGCGGCAGAAATTGGCGGTTCAACACTTACAGGCTTCACATCTTTGGCTGGTGTGACTGCAACAGGAATACGTGGTGCGCTCGGAACAACAGTACTCGAAGCGAAAGCAGCCAATGCATCGGCACCACGTGGTGTAGTCGATAAAGGGCGACCTGTGTTCGTTGTCACTGAAGTGCTGGTCTTAGTATCTGTAGTCTTCGGGTTATTACTTGCAACCAAAGCAGGTGGAGTCGCTTTACTTGGTGTGATCACCGTTGCAGTCGAACTATTGGTCATTGGTGCAGCACTCGCCCATAGACCACCTGAACTTGATTGCAATTTAGATAACTTGGCATCAATCGACGGACTAATATCCGCAGGGATCAAAATACGCATTGGGCTGCTCGTATCAATCTGATCACCACGATGACCTGGATTGAGCGCATACAGTTCCGCCCGACTTAAACCTGTAACCGCAGCAATATCATTTAAGTTCGCTGGCCCTACACTAATTTCTCTAAAGTGTGGTCGGTTAGCAATCGGTGGTAATGTCACACCATAAGCATTCGGATTTTTAACAATTTGCGCAACTGCCAAGAAACGCGGCACATAGTTCATGGTTTCTTGCGGTAAACGTAAAGACCAATAATCGGTAGGTAAACCAGCCTCACGGTTACGGTTAATTGCCTGTTGAATACGACCTGGACCTGCATTATACGCTGCCAAAGCCAATTCCCAAGAACCGAACTGGTTATACAGACTACCCAAGAACTCATATGCCGCACGGGTAGATTCAACTACATCACGACGACCATCATACATACCTGACTGTTTAAGCCCGTAAATACGTCCCGTACTTGGAATGAACTGCCAAAGTCCTGCTGCTGCCGCACTACTGGTTGCAGCAGGGTCATAAGAACTTTCAATAATTGGTAATAGTGCGAGTTCAGTCGGTAAGCCACGACGCTCGGCTTCTTTTACGGTATGGTAAAGATAACGTGAGGCGCGCGCACTTAAACGCTCAATATAAGGCTGTCGAGAGACGAACCAACTGCGCTGGGCTTCAATACGTGAATCCCAGTGATTAAGATCCATTTTAAAACCGACAGTCATGCGCTTCCACACATCACCATGTTTTAAAATAAGTAAACGATCCCCTTCTACAGCACGCATATCGGTTGCAGATAAAAGATCTTCCAAAGAATCTAAACTATTTGCATCTAAATAATTTGAGCCAACCTGTTTTGATGCGGCAGCCTTGGTCGCACTTTGGCTCGATGCACAACCTGTGGTTAATCCTAATGCAGCGAGTGCAGAGCCCAATATAGTAATCTTAAATAATGTCGGAACCGAGGGCTGCCACAAGAACGTGGTTGGTTTATACATAAAAAAATCCAAACAACTCGTATAAAATTTATTTTTTAGCACTGCCATTGTAGTGGAGCATGACAGAGACTCAAGGCAATAATTTAGCGCGATTCCATGATAAATGTTACAAGAAATTAAAAATTAACCATGTAATACACTTCCAAAGCACAAATGCGTTATACAATATAAAATTGAATTTGCTTCTGTTAACTTTCTTTGCTGGCTGGATGACCCTTTATGTCTGAAACAATTACGCTCTATGTCGATGGCGCTTGTCGTGGAAATGGTAAGGATGGCGCACTCGGAGGTTGGGGAGCATATATCGTTACAGCAACCGAAGAACGCAAGATTTTTGGTGGAGAAACACAGACCACCAACAACCGCATGGAATTGACCGCGGCAATTGAAGGCGTACTCGCTTGTCCAAAATCAGCCAAGTTAATTATCTGGACTGACTCTAACTATGTCAAACAAGGCATAACTGAATGGATTCATGGTTGGAAAAAGAAAAACTGGAAAGATGTCAAAAATCCAGATTTATGGCAAAAACTCGATAGCGTTTGCCAAGGTCGAGACATCGAATGGAACTGGATTAAAGGTCATGCAGGTCACCCCGGCAATGAAATGGCGGATCAACTGGCGAATTTAGGCGCTGACCAAGCAGCTAAAACACAAGTCGTAGTGACCGAAAGTCCAACGGAAGATAAAAAAAAAGCTGAGTCCGACTGGTTATTTGACGACCCTTTCGGACTAGATTTCGCAGTTGAAGAAACCGAATTGGCTGAACCTGAAATCATTGAAGAAATCACGGAGACCATAATTCATCTGGAAGCTCCTCTAGTGGCTCAGACTTCTACAACAGCGACAACGACCAGTTCTCATCCACATATTGTAATTACCCCTGCAACTGTCGAAGCCTTTGGTCCACGTCAATTAATTCTAGATACAGAAACCACAGGTTTTTACTTTCAGGACAGCGATCGCATTATTGAAGTTGGCGCAATTGAGATGATCAATCGCAAACTCACGGGCAGTTCCATTCATATTTATATCAATCCTGAGAAGGAAGTCGGGGACTCCGTCAATGTCCACGGCATTACCGATGATTTTTTAAAAGATAAGCCCAAATATGCAGAAATTGCAGATATCTTATTTGACTACTTAAAAGGCGCCGAGATTATTGCGCATAACGCGACCTTCGATATGAACTTCTTAAATATGGAGTTTAAGCGTACAGGTCATGGAGCACTTTCCGAAGTCTGCGAAGTCACAGATACTTTAGCGATGGCAAAAAGCAAACATCCTGGGCAAAAGAACTCTTTGGATGCTTTGGTACGGCGCTATGAAATCGCACAACGTGATCGTACTTTCCATGGCGCATTGCTCGATGCTGAAATTTTAGCAGACGTCTATTTGGCAATGACGGGTGGGCAAGTGTCGTTTGATATCGATGCGCTATCACAAAGTGAACAACAGGAAGGTACAAGTGGGCGACGCCAAATTGACGAAACAGGCTTAGCCGTTATTCTGCCCTCTGCCGAAGAATTGGCCGCACATGAGACTTGGGTCAAACAAATTGAGGAAAAACAGGGCAAATCTTGCTTTTTTTCAAAATAATTTCTAGAGATTCTGTTATTTTTTGTATTTAAACTTTGGGGACATCAGTTATAGTTGAATACAAGAAATAACGCTCTAACTCAGCCACACATAAACAGATAATACATTAGGAAAGGTGCAGATAAATGTCTTACCAAACCTCTATTCATTTTGATCCTACAGCCTTACTGATAATAAAAAATGAGGTTGATAACTCGATCAAGTTAGTTGAATCTGCGGTCAGCACCTTAGCAGAGGATCATACTCTACCATTTGGTATTGATGATGCGCTGAATCAATTTGAACAATGTGCACAGGTTCTGGTCTTAATTGATATGCCAAACTTAGGGCAAATTGCTCAATACGCTGCGGAACTCATGCGTAAAATCATGGCACATCCTGAAAATATCAATACGCAAGATGTGATCGCGCTCAGTGAAGGCACCACCATGCTAAAACGCTACATTGAGTTTATCTGCCTGCGTGAAGTTAAAATTCCTCAATTTCTACTCGATACTTTAAACCGCTTAGAATTGGCTTTAGGCAAACCTCTTACCCATGAAGGTCAACATCTTGAATCACTGTTGAACCATATTGAACCTACATTGCAGTTGGCTCATGTTCCAACACTCGAAAAGTCAGAATATGTACACCGCTTATATAAACTTGCATTGAACAAATTGCTCCAGCAGCAAGAAACCGAACTTGATTTGCAAGCAATTCGAATTGTGGGCACTTATTTAGCAGGTTTAGCCAACCAATTACCAAGTCAACAATATTGGGGACTGGTTCATGTAGCATTTAATCAAATTGATAATCTGCTATTCACAGATGCACGTTTACGCAGTTTGATTGATATTGAACGTAATATTGCAGCATTTCTCCAAGCGCCCGAAAACTTCAATGCCAGCCTGAAAGATTTATCGAATATTCTCAGTTTATGTATTAGCCAAGAAGATGAGATATCTCAAAACATCCGTGAGCAGTTGAATATTGGAGAAGATGCCTTAACCGATACGCAACTCCAAGTGTTTAGTCGTCATCTTTATGGTCCAGACTTCAATACCATGCATAACATTAGTGAACTAGTGACCGCTGAAATGGCACAAATTCGCAATGAGATTGAATATAACTACCAAACAATGTCGCCTGAGAAAACGCAAGAATTACAGACAAAAATCAAAGAATTGGCTAATATATTCAAAGTCTTGAATTTGAATGAAGCATATCAAGACTTATCACGTCAGGTTGAAATATTGAATCAAAGTGATGTATTAAAAGACGAAAACTTTGCTCAGCAATTAATGAAAAGTATTTTATCTGCCATGAATTCAATTGGGGTATTAGAACGTCACCATACTTCAAATCGCTTACAACATCGTGTGAACAACTTGAATGTTTCTCTAGATCGCCTAGATGAAGCTCATGATGCTTTACTCAATGAAACTAAAATATTGGTTGATCACGCTGCTGCTGCATTAATTCAGTATCTTCAAGATCAATTCTTAGGTGCATTAGGCAACCTGTCTACACAGCTCAGTGAAATTAGCGGTGCTTTACTCTTCCTTAATGCCAGTGAAGGTCAGCAAGCATTAAAAAATGCTGCGCAATTTGTGCAACAAAAAATTGAAGCATCAAGCAGTATTTCTGAACAAGAAATCAACTACATTTTAGATACTCTCGCGAGTGCAGAAATGATGATTGATAATTTAAAGAATAAACAGCCTGTATTACATTCGATGTTTGATGTAGCATTAAGCAGCAGTCAGAAACTTAATGCCGAAGTAGTTGCCTAATGTCTGAATTATCACTTGCCTATATTTTTCATCAACAACAACTTCTGGTTGATGAACATCTCCAACTGCCTAAAGTTGAACGCTTGGCAAGTGATTTACACTTACATACGGGCAATACTGTTATTGCCCGTGATTTGCAAGCCAATGAAAACATTCCAACTGGACTGCAATTGGTACCCATTCGACAACTGTTGACTCAATGGACCACTAAAGAGTTTGAACAGGCCAGTCGTGCCATGCAGCTATTAGAATGGCGTCGCAACCATAAATTTTGTAGCCATTGTGGACATGAAACTCAGGTTCATGCGAATGAATATGCGATGGTCTGCCCTGCGTGCCATTATCATCAATATCCACGGGTACAACCTTGTGTTATTACGGTAATCACACGCGGAAAAGATGAAATTCTTTTAGCTAAAAATGCCAAGAATACCAACAATATGTATGGTTTGATTGCAGGCTTTGTCGAAGTTGGTGAAACCTTAGAGGATGCGGTACGACGCGAAACCGAAGAAGAAGTCGGCTTAAAACTCAAAAATATTCAATATTTAGCAAGCCAGCCTTGGCCCTTCCCAAGTAATTTAATGATTGCCTTCCGTGCTGAATATGCTGCGGGTGATATTCAATTACAAGAAGAAGAAATCAGTGATGCCCAATTTTTCAAATTTGACCAACTTCCTCAAATTCCATTCAAAGGAAGTATCGCACACGCCATGATTATGCATGTGACTCAAGGTCATCCTGTTGCCGATGACACACATCTATGGCTTTAAGGCTTCCTCAATAGAAACCAAAATTTGTTCTTTAGTTTCAAAATAACGACTGAATAAACTCGAGACTGATCCCATTACCGTAATATGTCCTGTGCGTGGAATTACAATCATTTTGCTGTGATTGCCTTTTTCTTTCAGTACTCGGTCAAAATCTTCCGTATTGTTGTGTCCCACAATCTGGTCATTTTCAGCCATGAGCAAATAATGCTTAATGCTATTCGATGCCACAAAGTAATAAGGCATAACTTGCTGAAAAGGGACGCTTTGATCGAACGCCTCGGCACATAACGGATCTCCCTTATAATCAAAATGATATGGGCCTGCCACCCCGATGATGGCACGAATTTGTGCGCGACATTGCAATTCATACTGCTGCGGATGGTAAACCGCAGACATCACATTAAATGCACCTGCAGAATGTCCCATAAGTACAACATTGTCGGTACGAATAGCCAATTTTTGCTGATGCAGACTCAAAAAGTTGAGTGCAAGGGTTAAATCGTCTACATAGCTCGGGAAAATGTACTGTGGCGCAAGATGATAGTTGATTACTGCAACGTCATAACCTTCACGGGCAAAAGCTTCACCCACAAAGCGATATGAACTTTTATCGCCATGTGTCCAAGCACCACCATGCACAAAAATAATTAAAGGTTGATTTAACTGTGGTTTATGCGTTTTGAATAAATCGAGACGATGCCGTGCCTTTAAACCATACGCAATATTTTCATGCAGTGTATATCCCTCACGCGGTGTGAGTTGATTTAATGCATAACTACCAATATCGTAGATGCGAAAGTCTCGAATAAAGTCTTTCGCATTACCCATGGTGTCATTTAACTGTTTAATCCAATATTCGGATTTATTGAACATTCGTCGGTTCTACCTGATCTGGGTCAATAGCTACAGGCGTTTGAACTTCAGGCTGCGCATTGCTTGCGACTGGGCTTACAAAACTAGAATTTATCGATTTCTGTCCTTGATCGACATTATCAACCAATGTCACAATTTTGGTTACATTACCCACTTGCTGTAACACGTTGTTCAAATCATTGATTTCAGCATTATTCAAACGCCCCATCACGTACAACACACCATCTTCTGTATGTACACGAACTTTACTGTCGGCAACCACAGGGGCTTTCATAATCAAGCCACGGGTATTTGCTGTGGCGGACGCATCCTGCATGATGGTGTTATATCCAATTTTATCACCCACGGTAATAAAATTATGCACATTTTTTACGTCACTCATCGCACGGACATTGTCTTCAGCCAATTGTTTTAAATGCTGATCTGGGACTTGTCCTGTCAAAAGCACATTGCCATAAAAACTTTCAATATTGACACGCGACTGTTTAAAACGAGAGTCTAATTTGTATAAATTAATATTCGCTGTACGTTCAATTGAGGAATCAATAAATACCTGACCCAATGAGCGTACCCCACTTTCAGTTCCAACTGGTGCAGTCCCTGTACCACCTGAAATAAAACTCGCACAGCCTGATAAACTTAGACCTGCGACACAAAGCACTGTCATTGCAATACGATTCAACACTCAGCAAGACTCCTCACTTATTTCATTCATTTTTCTATAGCATTGATGCTTCCTGTTACTTCAAAGATTAATGAACTCTGAATCAAAAGTAAAAGCATTTTCTATCCATTGCTGATCATAAGTGAAACTTGAAAAGTCATACTGTACTGTTTTTGCAAATTGTTGATAAAAATCAAAACAAATTACATCAAATCGACAATAGAACTGCTGATATTCAGGATATTCATTCAGAAAACATAACGCTGTTTTGATGAGTTTGCGCTGTTTTGAAAGTGATACCACTTCATTGGCATGCGCATAACGGGTCAACGCTCGTGCCTTCACTTCAACTAAAAGTAATTCTTCACCTTGTTGCACAACCAAATCTAGCTCGCCATATCGGCTATGATAGTTTCTTTGCACGAGTTGAAAGCCTTGTTGCTGCAAAAGAATTAAAGCTTGCTGTTCTGCCCAATCCCCCAAAGCTTGTGATGTTGTTTTAAGATTCAATTTTTCTTCCACTCAGTAAAACCCACTTATTTCTTGTTGTAATGCAATGAATATCAAACTTTTTGCCTTTTTTATTTTAGTTGAAGCTCAGATGCAATCTCAAATGTATATCATCAATTCAGGCAATTAGAACATTACCATCTGCCTTTTATCAAAATATGCCAAGTTTCAAATACTATTCGTTTACATGCCAGCATTGAATATAAGATCTTCACAGAATCTAATTCGCGTCTAAGCAATGGATTCAGGTAGAATGCAAGTATTCTAACGCGTTTGCGGATTCAGACTCCCATATCACTTACATCGCGTCATTCTTTTTAAATTCTATTTTGGCATGGAGACTTCACATGAGTGCTCAGTTATTCGTTGTAGCAACCCCTATCGGGCACTTAGATGATATGACTTTTCGTGCCATTGAAACCCTAAAATCAGTAAGCATTATTGCAGCCGAAGATACACGCACATCGGCACAATTACTCAAGCATTTTAATATTTCAACACCGCTGACCGCCTGCCACGACCATAATGAAAGCAACAAAATTGATGTGTTAGTGCAACGCCTGTTAAAAGGTGAAAATATGGCGTTAATTAGTGATGCAGGCACCCCTTTAATTAGTGATCCGGGATTTAAACTGGTTCGTGCTGCTCAGGAACACGGCATTCGTGTAATTCCAGTGCCTGGCGCTTGCGCCGCGATTGCTGCCTTAAGTACAGTAGGTTTACCGAGTGACCGTTTTAGTTTCGAAGGCTTTTTATCCTCAAAAGCTTCACAACGTTTATTACAACTTGAAAAGTTGAAAGACGAAACACAAACCCTAATTTTTTACGAAGCCCCTCATCGAATTTTGGAATGTGTCAAAAATATGGCTGATGTGTTTGGTGCAGACCGTCCCGTCGGCTTTGCTCGAGAGATTACCAAAACTTTTGAAACCATTCGCAAAATGACTTTGGGAGAACTGGTCAAGTTTATTGAGTCGGACCATAATCAGCAAAAAGGTGAAATTGTGCTGGTGGTTGGTGGTGCAACACAAGAAAAAGACATGGAACAAGAGAAATTAGACCAGCTTCTCACCCGTCTTTTACAGGATTTATCCGTCAAAGCTGCATCGCAACTGGCTGCGGATTTGACTGGGATTAAGAAAAAAGTGGCGTATCAACGTGCTTTAGAGCTAACTGCAAAATAAAACCAAGGCTTTGATATTCTACCTAATAAAAAACCACTCTCAGGAGTGGTTTTTAGTTCTGCTAGATTAGTCGTGTGCAGATTCGTCTGGTGGAACTTCGGTGATACGTCCACCACGTGCCAAAAATGCAGCCACTTCATCTTCTAAAGCCTGACGTTGCTTTTGCTTTGCAGTCACGGTTAATGTTTCTGCCTCAGCAAGATCACCATCAGAAGCACCTTCAGCTTCGTCAGATGCACCTTTTTCAGCAGCCTTCGCTTCATCCTCATCCACTGCTGAGTCTTCTACGTCGTCATAATCATTCATATCCGTCATCTTTCTCTCCCCACAATGACTTCTATTTACTTCATTTCGAATTGCTTTCGAATTACGATGAAATTTATCAATCTAAATCGCTTTCGCATAGTACTTAATGCAAAAAAATCGTATTTTTTTTAATCAAATTCGTAATCAGATTTAACTAGATGTCTAAAAATTATCTGTTTAAAGCGAATTTGCATAACGGGTATTTTTCAGTGCCTGCAAACCATTCGCTTGCATCATAAAAGCATCTTTCAATACAGGTTGTTGCTCAACTTGTTTTAAACCAAAATTACGCGCCCAAATGATCGGAAAGAATTCCGTAGTTTCTAACCAACCAATGGCCGACATACTATGCATCATGGCATCGTTCTGGCCTTTACGGCGATGTTCATAACGTTGCAAGGTTTGCTCATGCGCCCAGACTCCACGCGATAAATCATGTAATAAGGCATCACTGAGTACAGCCGCATCTAAACAGCCAATATTCACCCCTTGACCTGCTAACGGATGGATCACATGTGCTGCATCGCCGATTAAAGCTAACCCCGAAGTCACATATTGCTGTGCAGCTCGGGCTTTCAGCGGGAACATCGCCCGTGGTGTTGCTTCTAAAACTTCACCTAACATGTGCTGACTTTCTCGTGTCAGCAGTTGTAAAAAAGCTTGATCATCTAGTGCAGTATATTCCTCGGCATAATCATCGGGCAAAGTCCAAACGATCGACTGCCAATAACCATCCTGCTCTGGTTTTAGGCTTGCCATCGGTAAAAATGCTAACGGACCCGTTTCCAAGAAAATTTGTCGCGCCACATGTTGATGTGGCTGCACAGTACGAATGGCACAGGTCACGCCTGCTTGATGATAATCCAAGACATCCAGATCAATAAATGCCTGCTCACGTACAAATGAGTTGGCACCATCAGCACCGATCACCAATTTGGTGGTGAGTTGTGTACCATCAGCCAAGTGAATATGCCAAACACCAATACCACGTTCTACACGCGTAACTTTAACTTGTGTTCGATAGTCTTTGACTTCGCTTAACATACGTTTTTGAATGGCTAAATTCAAAATACTCGGCTCAACCATTGAACCCAATGCTTGCTCTATGGAAGGCGTTTTTTCTGCGACATCCCCAAAATGAATCTCACCATAGCCATTTTTATTCCAGACCTGCATACCACTATAGGGCATCTGGCGTGCCAGTAATTCCCAAACCTTTACTGTTTTAAGTAAATGAATCGTCGCTTGGCTCAGTGCCAAGACACGTGGATTAGCAACTGCTAAAACCTTGCCCTCATCCAAAATTGGTGCTGCATCTAAAACCGTAGCTTGTACACCACCTTGAGCCAACAACAAGGCGGTCAATCCACCAACCAAACCACCACCAACAATCACGACATCTAAAACTTGGCTCATGCTTTTAGTCCCATTGCGTAGGTAGCCACCAATGGTTTAATACCTGGAATTAAATCGAAAGCAATCAGTCCTGTATTACGTAATAATTTCAGCATCGGATTTTGATTGCTAAAACCTCGTACTACACTGTCACAGAACTTAATTACACGTTGCTGATCTTTTAAACGGGCTTGTTCATATTCAAGTAAAATACTTGGTTCACCGAGGTCAGCACCCGCACTCTGTTGTGCTTCTAAATAGCGCAGCAATACATAAGCATCACGCATACACAGGTTAAAACCCTGTCCTGCAACAGGGTGAATGGTATGTGCCGCATTTCCCATCAGCACGACACGCCCTACTGCCTGCTTTTCTGCTAAAACTTGTGACAATGGATAACTAAAACGCTTGCCTGTTTTCTGGAATTTTCCTGCACGGTCACCATAGGTTTGCTGCAAAGCATCCAAGAAATGTTGATCATTTTCTTCTCCCAACCACTCTTGCTCTGTGCCCTTTTTCACAGGCCAAACTACTGAACGACGGTATTCACCCGGTAAAGGCAACAATGCCAATGGCCCAAGAGGACTAAAACGCTCAAAGCCAATATGTTGATGCGGTTTCGAAGTTTGTACGGTGGTGACAATCGCCACTTGATCATAATCATGCTCAGATACACCAATACCCAAAGCTTGACGACAGAACGAATCTCGACCATCTGCCGCAATCACCAACTTGGCTTGTAGTTGCAACTGTTCTTCACCACGTCGCGCTTCAATATAAGCATGCTCTGCATCTTGGGTAAGTGAGGTGACCTGCACACCATCAATCAATTCAATCAATGGCTGTTGGCGAACTTGAGTTAGTAACACACGCCCTAACCACGCATTTTCAATGACTTGTCCAAAGCTTTCGACTTTCTCTTGCTCTGCAATTAAACGCGCCTTACCAAAGCTGCCTTCTTCAGTAATATGTACTTGTAAAATTGGTGTTGCATGTTGTTGCAAGGCATCCCATAAACCCAGTTCTTGGTAAATTTGCACGCTACGGCGTGACAAAGCGCTGTTTCGTGCATCGAAACTAGAATGGTAAGGCGCAAGATTGATGTCATCATAATTTGGGTATTTGATGGCTTCAAGCAGTTTGACTGCAATATTTGCTTTCGCCAACATGAGTGCCAGACTCAGCCCAACCATTCCACCACCGACAATGACGACTTCTTGCTGCATGCTTGTATCCTTTTTATGGCGTATTCGAAGGAGGAAACCTCAAAATACCTATAAGTTTTAATGGATTTTATATTACATCAAAGCGTTTTATTTTTATAATGAAATGGACTTTTTTACGTACGATCAAGGTAAAGGGTCCTACCATGATTTTGAGAATGAATGTTGTGTCTGCTCTTTAAAAACTTATTTAAGATACTGTTTAGGCTCACTTATCAAACTTATGGAACTTTGACCAAATTGTAATCGTGGAACGTGAATAATCATGAAAAAGCCCAATCGGCGAGGATTAGGTCTGTAAGCTAAAGTATAAGATTTTGAATTATAAAAGCTAATTATAAAAATTTCGTATGACCTGTACTATGTTAATTTTAGATAAACTTAATTTTCCTATTTAATATTAAATGATAGTAATCCAAGAAATATTCTCTTTATAATTTTCTCTTACAAACTCAATAATAAATTTTTTTTGAGCATCATTAAAAACGCGATTATCTTTTTCCCATTGTGATTCCAATCTAAAAATAAAACAATCCATATAAGTTTTATTTTGATCACTTGTTAGAAAATGATAGACAGCAGCAGGTAAAAAGAATTTAAATCCTTCTGAGCTTAAATAACCACAATTTTGTCCAAAATAGTATAAATATTCAAAACTTACATCTTTCCATGTTTTAATACCCTCTTGTGGTCTACTACGTGAACGAACAGCTTCTAGTCCAACTTGTATGTAAAATTCTGGCCAATCAAAACCATATTCCAGAAGTAAGCCTTCTGCTGACAATTGTATTGCAGATAAATAATCATCATCAATTTGGTCAAAATACCCATAATGAGTATCATAAAAATCACATTCAAGTAGAGAACGATTATCTCCCAATTGGAAAAGAGGGAAAAACAATTCAATAGAATTTTGTATATTTATGCTCATAATCAATTCTCACAATTATTTAACAGTAATTAGACATATATTCTTATAGCATTATTTTTATTCACTTCTGTCATACTAGGTGAAATTTAAATAAAATAAGGTCCTAATTTGAGACAAAAAAGTTATTCATATACGTTAAATTTTAAATCATCTTATTCAATATAATGATCATCATCCAAAAAATAAAAATTTAAAATAAATATCAATAACTTAAAAACACAAATACCACTAAAAATTCACAAAATACCGACTTGGAAACAAGTCGGTAGCTTATCCCTAATTTTTATATTCTCGCGCAAAACCAATACGAAAACACGCCTATTTTAGTGTGGCTTAAACCCAAAACATGAATTTTACTCACTTTAGGTTGAGACTAAATCATTTTTATTCATGTTGTGATTACGGTATAAATTACACCATTCAAGAAATTTAGATTTAATCTCAAAAATTAGGATGACCATCACCATGAGTAAAGAGTTTGCATGTTCAATCAAACGCATTCGTTTTGATGAAAACTATCAACCAGCAGATAGCACACGCCTAACGACTAACTTTGCTAACCTAGCGCGTGGTGAAAGCCGTGAGCAAAATCTACGTAATACGCTTCGAATGATTAACAATCGTTTTAATGCTTTAGCGCAAACAGATAACTCAAATGGTGATCGTTATTCGCTTGAAATTGATATTATTTCTGCGGATTTAGATATTGAAGGCAATGGTCAAACCTTCCCAATCATTGAAATGCTGAAAAGCACTATTATCGATCATCATACCAATCAGCGTATTGAAGGCATGATTGGCAATAGCTTCTCTTCTTATGTACGTGACTACGATTTTAGTGTGGTACTTAAAGAACATAATAAAGAGAACTCAACCTCGTATGCACCTGAAGGTTTTGGTGATTTACATGGCAAGCTTTATCAATATTTAGTGAATTCTGATACCTTTAAAGCTGAGTTTAATCAACAACCTGTGATTTGTTTGAGTGTTTCAACCGCACGTAAATATTACCGTACGACCAATGAACATCCGATTTTGGGTGTTGAGTATAAACAAGATCAGTACTCACGTACCGATGAGTATTTCCACAAAATGGGCTTACAGGTTCGCTTCTTTATGCCGAAAGGAAGCGTGGCACCTTTAGCATTCTATTTTGCGGGTGATTTACTGCGTGATTACACCGATTTTGAACTGATCAGCGCGATTAGCACCATGGAAACGTTCCAAAAAATTTATCGTCCTGAAATTTACAATGCAAATTCATCAGCAGCTCAAGTTTATCAGGCAAGTTTAGAGTACCCCGATTATTCATTGACGCGCATTGTCTATGACCGAGTTGAACGTGGTCAGCTCGCAGTCAAACAAGGCAAATGGACTGAAGAAAACTTTATTAAGCCTTACCGAGATATTCTTGAGCAATGGGCTGCAAATTACAACGTAGAGCGTAACGCTGCTTAATTTACCTGAAATAGAACATAGAGATAGAAGATTTAAAATGGCAATTTTATTACCAACATCAACGGCTGGCAGCTTACCAAAACCTTCTTGGCTTGCAGAACCTGAAAAACTTTGGTCACCTTGGAAACTTGAAGGTGAGCAACTGATTGAAGCCAAACAAGATGCTTTACGTCTGTCATTGCAAGAACAGCAACATGCTGGCATTGATATTGTCAGTGATGGCGAACAAACCCGCCAACATTTTGTGACCACGTTCATTGAACATCTAGATGGCGTGGATTTTGAGAAGCGCGAAACAGTTCGTATCCGTAACCGTTATGATGCCAGTGTGCCATCAGTGGTGGGTGCAGTTTCTCGTCAAAAGCCAGTGTTTGTGGAAGATGCTAAATTTTTACGCAGCCAAACCACCCAACCAATTAAATGGGCACTGCCTGGCCCAATGACCATGATTGATACGCTGTATGATGGTCACTACAAAAGCCGTGAAAAACTGGCTTGGGAATTTGCCAAAATCTTGAACCAAGAAGCCTTAGAACTCGAAGCTGCTGGTGTTGATATCATCCAGTTCGATGAACCTGCATTTAATGTGTTCTTTGATGAAGTAAATGATTGGGGTGTGGCAACTTTAGAGCGTGCTCTTGAAGGTTTAAAGTGTGAAACTGCAGTGCATATTTGCTATGGTTACGGCATTAAAGCCAATACCGACTGGAAAAAGACTTTAGGTTCAGAATGGCGCCAATACGAAGAAGCATTCCCTAAACTTCAGAAATCTAAAATTGATATCGTTTCACTTGAATGTCAAAACTCACGTGTACCAATGGATCTGATTGAACTGATTCGTGGTAAAAAAGTCATGGTGGGTGCGATTGATGTTGCAACCAATACCATTGAAACACCAGAAGAAGTTGCCAATACTTTACGTAAAGCACTTCAATTTGTTGATGCAGATAAACTTTACCCATCAACGAACTGTGGTATGGCACCTTTGGCACGTGAAGTGGCACGCGGTAAACTCAATGCTTTAAGTGCAGGTGCTGAAATCATTCGTAAAGAACTTTCGACTTCATACGCATCTATCGCATGATGTGAAAGAGCTACGCATTAGCTAAAATGGGTAGCTCTTATCTCAGTAAAAAGCATGCGTCAGCGCTCCCCTAGAATACCTTCTAATCCAGTTGTTATATGACCGAATTGCGTGATATAGCCCAATTTAAACCAAATGTACGGTTCAATTTAGGAATAAAGTGATGATTGAAGCAACAGACTTTAGAAATGCTATGTCTTCGTTAACCAGCGCAGTAAGTGTTGTGACCACGGCAGGTATGTCTGATCGTCATGGTTTCACTGCATCTGCCGTATGTAGTGTTACCGATACTCCCCCAACTTTATTGGTCTGTATGAATAAAGCTTCTCGATCACATGAGCATTTTATCGAAAATAAGATTTTAACGGTAAATGTTTTAGGTGCACAGCATGAGCATATTTCTAACGTATTTTCATCTAAACTCAGTTCAGAAGAACGTTTTAAGCATGGTGTTTGGAAAGAGTTGGAAACAGGCGCACCAGTGTTGGAAGATGCTTTGGTCAATTTTGATTGTGAAATTGACCAAATTCAGGAAGTCGGTACTCATACCATTTTTATCTGCCGTATTGTTGCGATTCAACAAAGTCAGCAAGATCAGAGTTTAGTTTATTTTAATCGAGCTTATCATCAAGTTGGGCAGACAGAAATCGCTTAAATAATAGTTTCTTGATAGAGTATATTTAGAAGAAAACCAATTCCAAAAATAAAAAAGCCAATCATAAGATTGGCTTTTTTATTATTGATGCTTAAGCCATTAACGCTTCAATCTCTTCAATCGATTTCACCACATCTTTGGTTAAAACCAGTGGCCCATTTGCGGTTGCAACAACATCATCTTCAATACGAATACCGATTCCACGCCATTTCGCATCCACGGTTTCATCATCTGGTGCAATATAAAGACCTGGTTCAATCGTTACGACCATGCCTTCTTCATAAGGACGCCATTCGCCAGCTTGTTTGTATGCGCCTACATCATGCACATCCATCCCCAACCAGTGTCCAGTACCATGCATATAAAACTGACGGTAAGCCTCAGTTTCAATAATTTTCTCGATATCTCCCTGCATAATACCGAGTGACAATAAGCCTTCTACCAAAATACGCACTGCAACATTATGTGGCTCTTTATATGAGTTGCCAATTTTGACTGCATCAATCGCTGCAAGCTGCGCGTTTAATACAATTTCATATAATGCTTTTTGTTCAGCACTAAACTTGCCATTCACAGGGAAAGTACGGGTAATGTCTGATGCATATAACTCGTATTCGCAAGCTGCATCAATCAGAACCAAATCACCATCTTTTAATTCTTGATTATTTTCAACATAGTGCAAAATACAGGCATTGGCACCCCCGCCTACAATACTGTTATAGGCAGGTACGCAACCTTGTTGCCCAAATACATAATTCAGCTCCGCTTCCAATGCATATTCCATCATGCCCACATGCACAGTTTGCATGGCACGGGTATGGGCTTTTGCACTAATGTTCGATGCGATTTGCATCAATTCAATTTCTTGTGGTGTTTTAAATAAACGGATTTCATCTAAAATACGATCCAGTTGAATCACTTGTGCTGGAGATTCATTACCACGACGTTGTTGCGCATCTGCTTGTTGAATCCATTTGCTGACACGAACATCAAACTCAGAACTATGTCCAATCCGATAAAATAGTTTTTGTTTATTGACTAATTTTTCAATGATTTCTTCATCAAGTAGATCAATCGCATAAGCTTCATCGGCTTCATAATCATCAATCGCGCCATCAATTCCTGCACGGTAACCATTCCAGATTTCCATCTCACGATTACGTTCACGGCAGAACAAGCTATAGGTATAACCTTCATCCAAAGATTCATACGTTTCAATCACAGCAACCGCTTCTGGTTCTGCAAAACCCGTCAAATAGAAAAAACTACTGTCCGCTCGAAATTTATAGTCTGCATCTCGATTACGAATCGCCACTGGGCTGGTAGCAATAATCGCGATGCTGTGTGGTCCCATTTCCTCTGCAAGGCGGTCACGACGTTCCTTAAAATCTACTTGAGTCAGTTTTTTCATTGAATGTTCTTCGATCTTGTTGAATAAAGAATAGGGTTGCTGTGTTTGTAATCTTAAAGCAAAAAATCGACCAAAATTAACTTGGTCGATGTGGTGTAAACATTTCTACAACATTGTTTTCAGGACTAGTTTTATGCTTCTGCATTTTCGCATGAAAGTTTTGTAATAATGAACTTTCATCTACCGCTACTTTGGTGCGCCCTAAAGCCAAGCTCACAGGAATCAAACGTACAAATTCATACAACTCTTGATAACTGTCCTCACCTTCTTCGTCATTGTCAGATTCTTCAAACTCAACCGCAGCCACATCCTGTAAATGCTCAATTAATTCCATTTCATCAGCACGAATATGACCTGAGGCTAAACCAAAGCCCAATACGACACCTGCACACCAATCCGCCAGTGCTTGCACGCGATCAGCTAACACATGTTCATCATCTGGCAACAAAGGTAAGTAGTCTAATTCGTCTTCTGATAATGCATGTGACACATCTTCAGCTTCATCTGTAAGCACAGTTAAAGCCATATCACTTAATTCTGGCACATTAAGCGTGGCTAAAATTTGTTGCCACTCTTCACGTGTCGGCGATTGTGTCACACAAACTATACCAGTGAGTAACCCATGTAACTCACTTGGGCTTGAAATCTCATCAATTTGTGAAAAATGTTGGTGCCATTCCGACCAACCTGAAATATCGTCTTGCATTCGTTTATCCAATCTCTATACTTCTTATATATTACCTTTGTTTGCAACACTGTGCGACTACGTTATGTTAGAAGAATTACAGCGTCTACAGGCGCATATTGGCGTTTTAAAAACCCGACTCGCGCATTATGAAACCGAAAATAATGCATTAACCGAAGCCAGCGCAACTGCCGCTGAGCAACACCATGCACAAGTTGTGCATAAAAACGGCATTATTACCAAAAAACAAGAAGAAATTGATAACCTTACGGAACAACTGACTGAGGTCCAGACTCAATTTAAACAACTGAATACTGATGCAACGGCATTGGCCGATCGTTATAGCCGTCTAGAGAAAAGCTGTACCGATTTAAAGAATCGTTTTCAGGACATTCTAAGTGAGCGTAATGAATTACGTGTCATTAAAGAAAAAATGCAGAATGAACAACGTCATGCACAACAAGAAATTCAGGGTTTGCAGCAGGAACGTGATAGATTGTTACAAAAAAATGAGTTGGCGCGCACCAAAGTTGAAACCATCATTCAACGCTTATCAATTTTAGGTACTGAACAAGACCAAAATGCGCAAGAAATTCAACAATTGGCTCATCCCACCGAAGTAAATGAGGAAATGCAATCATGAGTGAACAAATTCCTGTTGAACTGCGTGTATTGGGACATAGCTTTCGTTTAGCCACCACGGAAGATAAAAAACCTGAGTTAGAACGTGCCGCACAATTGTTAAATGACAAATATGATGAATTTCGACGTCAAGCTCCCCGTGTTGAACCCAGCAAACTGATCATTATGGTTGCACTTGAGCTCATGCAAGAAGTACTCGCAATGAATAAGTCCTTGCAGGAATATGCTCATTGTGAACGTTTACTCAGCACTATCCTTGAAGATGTTAAAACACTTACCTAGTTTCACGTTTATTTGCATAATCTCTCGACAAACAGCACTTAACTTTACAGTTCTTTGCCTACGATGATTTGCCAGTATTGGTTTATCCGTTATACTAGGCTTAACTCTGAGATGTTCGCCAGCGGGTCTATTCCCCTGCCGATACTTAAACTTATGGATTGCGTTCTGTATATTTAGAGTGTATGCCCACCTTCGAGTGGGAAACCCAGCAAGTATACGTCGCGTCCACCTTGAACTCATCGGGTTCAGGGTAACGACACATGCAGCGGCATCCTCGGAGTGCTTTATTTTATATAAGAATAATAGCTTATCGCCCCCTCTCCTTTAAAATCACTTTCAGTCGATGTATCGACTATATATAATTCAAAAATATTGTCCTTTGTTATCTATGCCTATTTGAATTTGCTTTTAACCATGCATAGCTGAGTCACATTAAAAGTTAAAGTTTTCCTCAATCATTTAATTTCAAGCCAAAATTAAGATATAGAATCAGCCTACTTCTATAAATGTGTTTAGCGTAACTACCGAACGTTCACCTCTTTTCATTAACTTTGAAAATACTTGGCACCGAGTTAGCAAGCAAATAATTTAATGCGCAGTTTCTTAGCTTCCATCAATTAAGCGCATAATAGCCAATCAATTTGCCAAGTCCTTCCATCTATGCATTTTACTATCGAGTGCTCAATAAGCCCTTATAGATAGATTTTCTGCATAAAACCAACATGAATATGAAGCATTTAAATCCAACACTACTTTTATGGCTTGATATAAGAAAATTGTTATAGAATCTATTTGAACATATGAAATGTGTGACTATCTGATTAATTTACACACCAATTCTTGGCGACTATTTACATTTAATTTCTGATAAATATGTTGGACATGCGTTTTTATGGTCGACAAACTACAATTGAGTTTTTGCGAAATTTGAATGGCTTCCAAATTTGTAAATAATTCTTCTAAAACCACAATTTCTTTTTTAGTTAATTGATATTGATCCATAATTTTATCTCTATTAATCATGTCGACATGATGATGAAAATGATCAATAGACAATCGATAAAAAGATTCAAATATTTTCTTTTCTTGCTGATTAAATTTGGCTTTGCCTTGTTCCCTAAAAATACTCAAACCAAAGATCAGTTTTCCATCACGTTTTCTGAAGAAAAATTCAGCAGTATCTTCAACTTGCCAACGCTGCATAAAATTTACAAATATTTCGTTAGGTTGATGCTCGCCCAGAAGCGCAATGTTCTGATGACCATGATAAAAGTGCCGAAAGCTCACTGGATCATATTCAATTTTTCCATTTAAATATTCGTCGATTGCACTTTTTGATATGCCATCTTGCTCAAAATCATAAGCATGTTGAATATTATCGGTTTTATATGTCAAAAAACCATCTATAGGGGAAACATGCTGGATCTGAGCAATAAAGTTCTGACTAAATTGCTGAATAAAATCACGATTGAACATAAATTTTCATCATCCTTTTTGAAAATTTAATAGTGTCGATAGATCAATAAAATTGGCTTCCTGCCAATATAAAACCTTACTGATATCTATTTTAAAACATCAATTCTAAATAATAAGTTATGGCTTCAATATGTTTCATATCCAAGCCATGAACTTAATGCATCAACAAGACCGACGAATCTGTTTAATTGATTATTGAGAAATATGGATCGCTTGTTTATGTGTAAACAACAACAAACCGTTTAAACCAAATGAATATCCGAGACCAGACATTTTCCAACCACCAAACTCGGCTGCTGGAGAGACATCAGAATGACTATTAATCCAAACTGTACCCGTCTCAAGTTTACTGGCTATTTCTTGTGCACGATCAAGGTCTTTACTCCATACTGAACCGCCTAAACCAAATTCACTGTTATTGGCACGTTCAATTACAGCGTCTACATCACTAAACTTAATAATTGGTAAGACTGGACCAAATTGTTCTTCATCAACCAAAGGCGTACCTTCTTTGACATTAGTTATAAGTGTAGGTGGAATAAAGTAACCATGCTCACTTACTTTTTTCGCCTCAGTGATAATCTGACCACCTTGTGCCACAGCATCCTCAATCATACCTTTCACTTTATGGTATTGAACGTGGTTTTGTATTGGACCAAATGTTGTCGTTGAATCTAATCCATTGCCAACCACTTGTGCATTCGCGATTTGAGTCAATTTTTGTGTTAATGCATCATAAACATTTTCATGTACATATAGACGCTTTAATGCTGCACAGGTTTGCCCCATATTTAAGAATGCTGAACCGAAGATTTTCTCGGCCACTGCATCCACATCGACATCGTCTAAAACAATTCCGACATCATTACCACCTAATTCAAGCACGACACTCTTTAAGGTATTTACGGAATGCTTCAGGATACTTTGACCTGTCCGAGTAGATCCCGTAAATGTTACCTTGTCTACATCACTATGTTCACTAAGAGCCTGACCTACATCGCCCTTTCCTAAGACAATATTGCATACACCCTTGGGTAAATGGCGGTTAATAATTTCGACCAGTTTAATGGTACTGAGAGGTGTAAACTCAGACGGTTTATTCACCACCGCATTTTTGGTTTTTAATGCTGGGAAGAAATGCCAAATAGCAATCATAAATGGCCAGTTCCAAGGCGTAATTGAAGCCACGACACCTAATGGACGGTTATAGACTTTAATCGTTTTGCCACTTGGGTCTGTAATGGTTTCTACAGGAACTTCCAGACTGGTAATATATTCAATCCAGTTCGCACCAGCTTCTACTTCAAATTGAGCCAAAGCCAATGGTTTACCTTGTTCTGTGGTAATCAGTTTGGCAATTTCTGCACTTTCTGCACGAATATCTTGGGCAATTTTAATGAAGCTCTCATTAATGCTTTGATCGGATACATACTGCCAAGTTTTAAACGCTGTACGCGCCGCATGCACAGCTTGATCTACTTGTTCCACCGTGGCACTGTTAATTTTGACAATGGTTTCTTCTGTTGCAGGATTTAGTACCGCAAAAGGCTCGCCTTGACCTACTACCGTTTTACCATTAAACAACATGTTGCTATTCATCTGATTCATATCCATATTGATGTTCTTTTGCATGAAGTTTATCGCTGATAATTATTTATAAACTCATCCTTTAGGATGATTTTAACGTAACTTAATAGAAAAACAATACAATTAATTTTTTTATTCTTTTATTTAGTATCATTATTTTTCAATGTAATTTTACATTTATTTCAGTAAAAATAAGATGCCTATCAACATTTCATCTCAAAATATAATGCCTTGAAATTATGCTTTATACATGGTTTCTCGGTATCTACCTCGACCGATTTTCCAGATAAATACTCGCAGTAATCTCCGACTTTACAGTTATGCCTATGTTTTCCGAGATATTTAATAGAATGCTTTTATTACTTATTTTTATTTGACGTTCTGCTTGGTTAAATGGAAGTATGCGTTCAATAAAATCTTGAATTCTAAAAGAGGAACAACTAAAACTTAAATTATATTTTAAATTGAGTTATCTGATTTTGAGGGAGCAATTTAGACCAATCCTGATGCTAAAGCGCAAAGCACAGTGCTCAAAAGTATGAAAATAGAATAGCACCTTAAACCGTATTTAAGTAAAAAATACCAATCTCAATTTGGGCATTGCATGAACAATCTTCAGGAGCAAGCCTTTTTTTAATCCATTTCAATATGCTACTAAAACCAAACATAGCTTACTAAATATTGATGATCTCTATAAAAGTATTTTTCCAACTCCCATCATCTTTCCTTGAATTATTTACTTCCTTTTTTGCACTGTTAAGCAAAAACTTAAAAATAAAAAACCCTGACATAGTCAGGGTTTTTTGAATTTGGCGGAAGCGGTGAGATTCGAACTCACGGAGGACTCACACCCTCGTCGGTTTTCAAGACCGGTGCATTAAACCGCTCTGCCACGCTTCCAATGGCGGCTATCATATAAATATTTTTCTACCTTGGCAAATACTTTTGCATATTTTTCTATTCAATTGCACAAAATAAAATCAAAACACCTGATTAAAGCATGATTTCTGGCTTTTCATAATGGATTGTATTGATATACCACGTCTTTTTTCCTGAGGGAGTCATGACTTCAACCTCATCATCCACTTGTTTGGAAAGTAATGCACGTGCCATAGGTGAATCTATGGAAATATGTTGCGGATGATGATCATAAATTTCATCGACACCGACTATGCGCAGTTGTTTTCGCTCACCTTGTTCATTTTCAATTTCGACCCATGCACCAAAGTAAACTTTGCCTTCTTGCTCAGGAGCAAAGTCAACAATTCTTAACTCTTCTAACCTTTTTCCGAGGTAACGGACACGGCGGTCAATTTTTCTTAACAGCTGTTTATTATACTGGTAGTCAGCATTTTCACTACGATCACCAAGACTCGCTGCCCAGTTCACTTTTTTGGTAATTTCTGGACGTTCTTCACGCCATAAATGCTGAAGTTCGGCCACCAATTTATCGTGCCCAGAACGTGTAATTAAGTTAGATTTCATATTGCAAATTGACTTTTCAAGGTACGAAATAGATACATTTTTAAGCTATTTTATGCCCATTTTCACCACAACAAAAGAGTATAAAAATAATTTATTAATTAAATTAGATAGTTATGTTACATTTTTTCACTATTTTTTATACTAAATTTGACAATCTAAATTTCCGACTTTATTATGCCTTCATCTTTTGTTTAGTGTACTTTTTAACCTATGTGGTTTTTGACTGCATAATTTCATTTTTTCCCATGTCATTTTGAATGACGTCCATGACTGCCCACCCCTTATTGAATTTATCAAACTTGTAAAAGTTTAAGGCCTCGTTTGCTTTGGATTTTTTGGGCATAAATTACTTGTAGCGGAGACAACATGCACAGTAGTTCATCTTCTGGGTCGAGGCTTAGCCTTAACTCATTAACTTTCTCTCTCCCTTTAAAAGCCTTAGCACTCACCGTCGCCTTAATTCCTTTTCATACGATTAACGCGAGCAAGGCTTACCAATATGACGCTGTTGTCAATAACAACAAACTCACAGTGGTTGGTGTAGAAAATCCATCGACTGTTTTTAAAGATGGGCAGTATTTACATGGCTTTGGTTATGACCTTGCACGTAATTATGCTGACAGTATGAATGTTGAACTGGTGTTTACTACAGTTCCTGATGATGCAACAGCATTAAAATTGGTTGATCAAGGTAAAGCGAACTTTGCCATTACCACAACAAGCATTCAAAACATTGAAAGTAAAAAGCTAACCTCGTTTTCAGCCACCTGTGGTGATTTGTATAGCCTGCAGAAAAATGGCTTAAATACACAACTAAGTTGGGTATTTAAACACGCTGATGACCCCTTGACTCAGACTGCCAGTGGCTTTGTCTGCCAAGGCAAACAATCAGGTTCGATCAGCCAATTGGCTTCTTTTTATAATCGTAATGTCGTGCAAGCCGAGTCATGGGATTCTATTGAACGTGACCTGACCAAACGTATGCCGATTTATAAAGCCAGCTTTCAGCGTACTGCTGAGAAATACGACCTCGATTGGCATTTCTTAGCGGCTATTGGCTATCAAGAATCGTACTTAAAACCCGATTCAATTTCGCCCACAGGTGTGCGTGGCATTATGATGCTGACCAACAGCACAGCTAAAGCGATGGGTGTGAGTAATCGTACCGATCCTGCACAAAGTATTCAGGGTGGTGCAAAGTACTACGACCTGATGCTGAGCAAGTTTGAGGAAGTTCCTTATCCAGATCGTAACTGGTATGCCTTGGTTGCCTATAACATGGGACCAGGAGCCGTAGATCAGATTCAGAAACGTATCAGTGCTCAAGGCAAAGATCCGAATAACTGGGTGAACCTATATAGTTATTTAGATGGTAATAAAGCCCAAAATGGTCGCTATCGCCAAGCCGTACAATATGTCACGCGTATTCGTTCTTATTTGGAATACATCAAAAATACGCCTCAACTGGTGAATATATAAATAGTCATTAATTGAAGCAAAAAAAAAAGCTTACCCTAGGGTAAGCTTTTTTTTGAAAAATCTTAAGCGGTGTGCTCAAGTACTTTCTTAAATAAATCTTTTTGCTCTTGGCTTGGTTTAGCAGTTTGTAACGCCATCAACTGAGACATGTCTCCTTGCACTTTAATTTTTCCAGTCATGAATGCTTGCATTGCAGCAGCCATATCAAACTCTAGAAAAACTTTACGTAAAGTTTCTGCGTCCATATTGAGTGTAGTTTTGGCATTTGAAGACAAACCTTTCAAGATTTTGCCGCCATCTAACGCCAATTCGGTATTACCACTTGTATCTGTCACCACCAAGTTAATGGCCAAATTTGCCAAAGCAGGTGGCAAATTCAAATCCCCTGCTTGCGCAGTCAAAGTTTCTACAGTTGAAAACCAATCATCAGTTAAAAAGGCCGGCATGATGTTTCCTCAAATTTATTTGTTCATTTTGTGTCACCTATCCAGACGACATCATTGTGAAGCTAAAATACGCTTGCTGATTGTTATAGCATGTATATCCGATATGTACCTAAAGTTTTTTGCACGTACCGTTCATATTTTATATTTCTTATACAAAACTTATCAAAATCATTCACATAAAAAAAACACCAATCATAGATTGGTGTTTTGCATTGGCCTAAATGACAAAATTACTCTACAGCAAAGCCAAGATTCACCATATTAATACGTTTGTTTCCAGATTCAGCTTCAGTCGAACAACTTTCACCTTTGAAGTCGAATTCACGTTGCGAATCCAGCACTTCAAAATCAAACAATTCACGATCGGCTAACTGAGATGGTGAAACGTTCTGTAATGCACCAAAAATACTGTGTAAGCGCTTCGGATGCTCTTTGTCCCATGCACGCAACATGTCATTAATAATGGCACGCTGTAAGTTTTCCTGCGAACCACACAAGTTACACGGAATAATTGGGAATTTACGCATTTCCGCATATTTAATAATGTCTTTCTCTTCCACATAAGCCAGTGGACGAATCAACATATTCTTCTTATCTGTAGATAACAATTTTGGTGGCATTGCTTTTAAGCTGCCGCCATGGAACAAGTTTAGAAAAAACGTTGCTAAGATATCATCACGGTGATGCCCTAGTGCCACTTTGGTTGCACCAATCTCTTGTGCAAAGCCATACAAAGAGCCACGGCGTAAACGCGAACACACCGCACAGTAAGTTTTGCCTTCTGGGGTTAACTTTTTAGTGATGCTGTAAGTGTCTTTTTCCAAAATATAGTATGGAATGTTATTTTCTTCTAAATAACGAGGTAGTACATCTTCAGGGAAACCTGGTTGTTTTTGGTCAAGGTTAACCGCAACCACGTCAAAGTTAATCGGGGCAATACGTTTAAACTGCAATAAGATATCCAGCAAGGTATAACTGTCTTTACCACCAGAAATGCAGACCATGACCTTATCGCCATCTTCGATCATTTTAAAATCACGAATAGCATGCCCCACTTGGCGGCGAAGTTTTTTTAACAAACGATAGTAGGCAGAGCTGGTTGGGAGTTCTGGCTTGAAATTAAACCCTTGTTCGGACTCAACTGGCGAGTACATAGGCACGATTAACCCATAAATAAAAATACCGCGCAATTTTATATGATTCGTCAGGCAATCGCATCTAAAGAATGTAAATTCTCATGACCAAATCTTGTTGTCATTTTTCCTTATTAGAAAAAGGGTAAATTTGAACGTTGCAGTTCACTTTTTAGCCCAAATGCTTATCTTTTGGACTTTTCCACAGTTGTCCACAAAAGCTGTGGATAACTTTGTGGATTTCAAAACACTTGACAGGTGATTCTTCCCATAGTTTAAGGCTTCTATTTAAATTGATCATTTTTTGATCAATTTTATTTTATATAAATATCAGCAACTTATCATAGTCAAGCAATCCCGATTAAAAATAAATTAAATTTTTTTTTGATTATTAACTCCGCAATTAAGCTTGATTTTTACGAAGTCATGAAAAATAAAATTCAGTAGCGCTTTTTATCTAAGTATTTTTTGCTAAACTTAACTTGACTGTTTGGGGACAGAAAAATTGATAAAAAATGAAAAATAAATGGCATAACGTTCAAGCTTACCTTCTTGGCTGTGCATCAGTCTTACTCATAAGTCCTGCCTGCATGGCTGGCGAAACCATTTATCAACTGACCGATTCAAATGGTACGACCCTGCTCACCAATAAAAAAAGTAAATATAGTCATTTGAAAGTCGAAAAAAAAACCTATTATCCCGACAGTAATATGCACAGTTACAGCAACTGGGGAAACTCAGAAGCTTCCGTATTGCCTAGCTACAGCCGCAATCGAAATGCGTTTGATAGCATGATTCGCCAAGCCGCTCAAACGCATGGCGTTTCAGAAGGTTTGATTAAAGCCGTAATGCATACTGAATCTGGTTTTAATGTGAATGCTCGATCTCCTGTTGGTGCATTGGGCTTAATGCAACTGATGCCTGCAACAGCAAAACGTTTTAATGTCTCTAATGCTTATGACCCTCAGCAAAATATTATGGGGGGTGCAAAATATTTAAGCTGGTTATTAAAGCGCTTCAATGGTAATACTTCTTTGGCTTTGGCTGCTTATAATGCGGGTGAAGGCAATGTCGACAAATATGGCGGTATCCCCCCATTTAAAGAAACCCAAGACTATGTGCGCCGTGTGAGCAGCCGTTATAGCAATCTGTATTCAGGTGGTCTCATTAGCAGTGGGAGTAGCTCAGGGAAAATCGTCGCCCAGTCTGTAAGTTACAATGCTCCATCAGCACAGGCTGAATCCATTCCAAATCCTTCATCCAGAAGTAGTCAACGTCAGATCATCATTGCAGCCGATGGTAGTTATACAGATGCACCGCGTTCTGGGACTTATTCGACAGAACATGCTTCGGCATCTGCGCGAATCTATTAATAGAAAAATGTTATTTTTAACGACGAATCACGTTTTTTCCTTGAATTTTTGCAATATTCACCGCATATTGATCCTTATGATTTATAAGTTATAAATCAGATTATATTTCTATATTAAGAGGATTTTCTCAATGATGCGGATTGGTTTGTTCTTGCTAACCAACCTCGCGGTACTGGTTGTAGCTGGCATTATTTTGTCACTCTTCGGTGTCGGTAGTTACCATGGCGCGGGTGGCTTGAATCTAGGCAACCTTTTAGTCGTCTGTTTCGTGTTTGGTATGGTTGGCTCTTTAGTGTCTCTGTTCATGTCGAAATGGATGGCGAAAAAAACAACTGGCACTGAACTTATTGACCCTAATGCTCCACGTAGCCAAGCAGAAGTTTGGTTGCTACAAACAGTTGCGGAATTGTCTCAACGCGCTGGTATTAATATGCCAGAAGTAGGTATTTTCCCATCTTACCAATCGAATGCCTTTGCAACAGGTTGGAATAAAAATGATGCGCTCGTTGCTGTTTCAACAGGTCTACTTGAGCGCATGAACAAAGATGAATTACGTGCAGTACTAGCTCACGAAATTGGTCACGTTGCTAATGGTGATATGGTCACGCTTGCATTGATTCAAGGTGTCGTCAACGCCTTTGTTATGTTCTTTGCTCGTGTTGTAGGTGATTTCATTGACCGTAATGTTTTCGGTCGTGAAGATGGTGAAGCACCTGGCTTAGCTTACTTCGGTATTACAATTGTTCTCGACATCGTCTTTGGTATTTTAGCTTCTGCCATCGTGATGTGGTTCTCACGCTACCGTGAATATCGTGCCGATGAAGCAGGTGCACGTTTAGCAGGTAAACAAGCCATGATTTCTGCCCTATTACGTCTTCAAGCAGAATCAGAGCTTCCTGATCAAATGCCAAAAGAAATGAAAGCGTTCTCTATTGCGGAAGGTAAAGAACAAGGTTTTAGCTTAGCAGCCTTATTCCAAACTCACCCATCAATTGAACAACGTGTAGCAGCCTTACAACAGTTAGACTGCGCATAAGTTTAAAGATTCAAAAAGCCTCCAATATGGAGGCTTTTTTATTAGATTAATCGGTTTAAGACCAGTTTTGATACCAAGACCATACCGCAGTAAATCCATACCAAGAGGCAACAAGCAGCAAAACAATCACCAGCAGACCAATCAAATCTGGAATATGTAGCCATAACCACGCAATGACAGGCTGGCGCCAAAAGGCTGAATGTTGCTGCTTCTGTTCTAACTTTTCATGTAAATATGGATGAACGACATGCGTCGTATCGCGGATCTGATATTCTTCCCGAATATGCTCATGTACGACATCGAGTGCTTTACGGCTTGGACGAATAAAAATATCAAATAGGGTTCCTGCTATAGGAATAAATCCCACTACCAAGTCCATTAGCGCCAGTTTATACACTATATTTAATTTATGTTGTGGTACACCAATCTGCTTGGCTTTATACACTGCATAACAGGTTAATGCAAAACCTGCGACATCCCCAGCCACGGGAATAGTCCCCAATGCAGCATCTGCACCTACGCCTTGTTTGGTAAATGGAATTCGAATCACTGAATCCATCAAATTGGCATATTTCGCTAAATCACGCTCTAAACGAATGACTTCTTGCGGTGTTTTTTTTGTAGCTGATGGCTGTGAAGGCATATGCATGTCGATAGGATGTTGATTTATCTACAGCTTAGATCATTTTGATCTTTAAAAAAGTAACAAAGGGTTATTCAATATTCCAGCAAACTGAATAACCGCTGTTCATTGATCTCAATGCTTTTCAGTATAAATATGGATGGTCCTATGCAGAAAACGATCAGCAGCATAAAGAACTATAACTGCTGTTGTTTATTTCCAAACATGGAGCGAATCAACACATACATAAAGGGGATAAAAATCAGTACCAAGACTGTCCCGAAAATCACACCGCCTAAGACACTAATACCGATTTCTTGACGACTTGCCGCCCCAGCACCAAAAGCAAACACCAAAGGAATCACCCCTGCACCAAAAGCCAAAGAAGTCATCAAAATCGGGCGTAAGCGCAAACTCGCCCCTTCCATGGCTGCTTGAATGATGGTAAGACCACGTGTTTGTGCGATAGAAGCAAATTCCACAATCAGAATGGCATTTTTACAGGACAGACCAATCGTGGTGAGTAAGGCGATCTGGAAATAAATGTCATTTGGAAAGCCCACAAAATAGCTAAAGAGAATATTTCCTCCAATGCCTAAAGGAATAGCACTCATCACCGCAGTGGGAATCGTCCAGCTCTCATACAGCGCAGCCAAACATAAAAAGATAAAACCAATCGAAATTAAATATAGCCATAAAGCCTGATGACTGGATTTTTGTTCTTCAAATGAAAGTCCACTCCATGCCAAGTCAATATCAGGCTGCTGCTCCACCAGTTTCTGAATATCGCCCATAGCGACACCAGAGCTAACATTCTTGGCTGTATCAGCTTCCATCTCTAAAGCGGTATAGCCCATAAAGCGTTTCACGACTTCTGGCCCACCGCCCCAATTCACGTTGGCAAAATTGGCAAATGACACCATCTGATTGGTATCATTGCGGACATACCATTGCTGCAAATCTTCAGGTTTGGACCGATATTCGGCATCCCCCTGCATCATCACACGTTTAACCCGCCCACGATCAATAAAATCATTCACATAAGAACCGCCCCACGCTGCCGATAAGGTACTATTAATCGCAGACTGAGATAAACCTAGAGCCATGGCTTGTTTTTGATCAATCTTGACTTGTAATTCAGCTTTGTCAGGGTTTGCCTTGTTATCCAGATTTTCAAAGCTCTTATATTGTTCCGAGGCAATTTGTAACTTTTTAAACTCTGAATCTAAGAATTGACGTCCATTGCCATTAATATCTCGAATCCAGAACTCTAAACCATCTGTCTGACCTAGCCCACTCACAGATGAAGGCATATTTACCATAATTTTGGCATTACGATTCTGACGGAAATGTTTGATTGCACGTTCACGAATTGCTTGAGCTGAATTGTGTTGATCTCTACGTTCGTCCCAATGTTTCAAGGCAATGAAACCTTGCCCTAAATTCTGTCCCGTTCCAGAGTAATTACGCCCATAACGCACCATCACCAAATTGACATTATCTTTTTCTTGACTCAAGAAATACTGTCGAATTTCCTCACCAACTTCGCGACTTTTGGACAGCGGTGCGCCATTAATCAGCTCAAATTGCACACTTAATATGCCCTGATCTTCACTCGGAATAAAACTGGTGGGCAAAGCACGATAAAACAAGGCAAATACGGCGATTAATGCAGTAAATATCACCAAACTGATGCGTTTATGGTTTATGGTCAATTGTGCGAGTTTAAGATAGTGTGTTTTTAACTGGTCTAACTTTTCATTGAACCACACTGCCCATTTTTTTTGCTTATTGCTGGGCTGCAAAATTAAAGCACAAAGGGCTGGCGTTAACACCAAAGCCACTATTAAGGAAAGCCCCATGACAGCCACTAAAGTGATGGAAAACTGACGGTAAATTACCCCAGTTGACCCACCAAAAAATGCCATCGGAATAAAGACTGCGGTAAGCACCAAAGTAATCCCAATTAAGGCGCCACTAATTTCCTGCATGGATTCAATAGCGGCATCTTTGGCAGATAAATGCTGTTCATGCATCAGACGCTCTACATTTTCAACCACCACAATCGCATCATCGACCAATAACCCGATGGCTAAAACCAAAGCAAATAGGGTTAAGGTATTAATGCTCATGCCTAAAACATACAGAATTGCCATGGTGCCCAAAAACACTACGGGTACAGTAATGGTGGGAATTAAAGTAGCGCGCCAATTCTGTAAAAACAGGAACATGACAATCACCACCAAAATGACTGCTTCAAGCAGCGTTTTGACAACTTCCTTAATCGACTCTTGTACAAAGGGTGTATTATCTCGCGGATAAACAATTTTATAGCCCGCAGGTAGTTTACTGGATAAGTGCTCAACTTCAGCCTTAATCAATGCAGAAGTTGCTAGGGCATTTGCCCCAGATGACAACGAAATCCCCATCCCCGCTGATGCAAAACCATTGATGGTGTTAAAAGATTGATAGTTTTCCGCACCAAGTTCAATACGCGCCACATCTTTTAAATAGACAAAACTACCATCACGGTTTGATTTCACAATGATCTGCTCAAATTCAGGCACTGTTTTGAGGCGTGATCCAGATGTGACTTTAGCATTTAGATATTGATTTTCAACTGTAGGTAAATCACCAATCCCCCCAGCAGCCACTTGAGTATTCTGCGCCTCTATTGCAGTCCTAATGTCTGATGGCATTAAATTATATTGCTTTAATTTTGTAGGATTGAGCCAAATACGCATCGCATATTGCGAACCAAATACATCGACCTCGCCCACCCCTTCAATTCGGGCAATATCTTGTTCCAAATGAGTCATCATATAATCAGACAACTCAATATTGTCACTACGACCAGAAGCATCGTACAAGCCAATCACCATATGGGTATCCCCCAGTGATTTATAGACATTTACGCCTTGGCGCTGTACATCTTCTGGTAATCGGCTGACGACACCATTAATTGCATTCTGAACTTGTACCTGCGCCGTGTCTGGATCTGTACCGTTTTCAAAACTGATGCTAATTCGGCTACGCCCAGAAGAATCACTACTGGAACTAAAATATAAAAGATGATCGATCCCTTTGATTTGTTGTTCTAAAATTTGTGTAACGCTTTCTTCCACGGTTTCGGCAGATGCACCAGTATAACTTGCACTTACAGTAATTCTTGGTGGCGCAATATCGGGATAACGTTCTACTGGCAAATTTAGAACGGCAAAAAGCCCCAAAGCCATCACAATAATTGCAAGTACACCCGCGAAAATGGGACGTTGTATAAAAAACTTAGACAACATAGGTCTGCGCCACTTATCAAGAAGAAGTAAAAAGGAAGATTCGGAAAACTAGCAAATTTATGTTGATATTCAATGACTCAACTTTAAAACACAATCATTATTAACATAGTTACGGATTTATTGTTCAATTATGGAGGAATTGTGAAGAGGTCATATTCAATCCCTCTCAAATTTATCTACGAGGACGAGAGCCAATCTTCTGATTCTGTAGGTTGATATTTCTTCAAATGCAACTTTACTTACTTTTTTTTAAAGGTTCTTCTCAAATTAAAAAAACAACATCATTGTCTAAATTGAATTGCCACTTTTGGCTCATTTGCATGTGGAAAATCCATGTTAAACTTTACAAGTTAGAGCGTGTTATTTTAAGCCCTCTTTAATATATTGCCGCTATTCTTAACTTATCTCAAACGACTTAATCCATCATGAGCGAATACTCTCCACTTAAAGGTAAAACTGGTTTTAAACGAATCTTTAATGCAACCAGCTATTCTATCGCTGGCTTTAAAGCCGCTTTTCAACATGAAGCCGCTTTTCGGCAAATTATTTATATCAATCTTGTTTTAATTCCAGTCACATTTTTTATTAATGTGAGCCGTAGTGAGCAAGCTATTCTTATCGCCGTTTGTTTGTTAGCAATTATTGTCGAACTTTTCAATTCAGCTTTGGAAGCTATTGTCGATCGTGTTTCTTTAGAACGACATCCGCTTTCTAAAAATGCCAAGGACATGGGTAGCGCAGCACAATTTGTTGCCTTAAGTATAATTGCCATCACTTGGTCACTTATTTTACTGGTTTAATTTTCACTTAAGACATCTCCTTAAAATCTGGCGCAAGCTTGCCAATCAGAGAAATAGCTCGACCTAACTTGGACAGGCACTTTAGGTAGAAATTTTGATATATGTCCATGCGGAACTGTAATAAGTATCAGTGAACATGCTATGGCAGTTGCCTCTAGCTTGTATTGATTAACAAATAGCGCGCAAATTTTGATTTCATGTTATGTAAGCTAATCGACGAGCTTTAAAAGCACTTATTACTTGATACAACCAATGTGACTCAATTAAAAATACAACTCCTTTTTATTCTACCAGCTACGGATGCTGCATTTTCTGTGAAGCATAGAAAAACAGTACGATAAAATGCTCTATATAATATTTTAACATTCTGTTTTTTATGACTTTTAAATCTTTTTATACTTCAATAGTAGCGGCAAAAATAAAAAATCCCCACATGAAGTGAGGATTTTTTTAAATGGGTCAGTTTGGACTGATAATTACATCATGCCGCCCATACCACCCATGCCACCCATATCAGGCATCGCAGGTTTGTCTTCTGGAATATCTGTGATCATGCATTCAGTTGTGAGCATTAGACCAGCAACAGAAGCAGCATGTTCAAGTGCAGAACGTGTTACTTTTGCAGGATCAAGGATACCCATTTCTAGCATGTCGCCATACTCAGAAGTTGCAGCGTTGTAACCGAAGTTACCTTCGCCATTTTTCACCGCGTTAATCACAACAGAAGGTTCATCACCCGCATTTGCAACAATTTGACGAAGTGGTGCTTCAATTGCACGACGAAGAATGTTGATAC
This sequence comes from Acinetobacter tandoii, assembly GCF_008867985.1. Taxonomy (NCBI): domain Bacteria; kingdom Pseudomonadati; phylum Pseudomonadota; class Gammaproteobacteria; order Moraxellales; family Moraxellaceae; genus Acinetobacter; species Acinetobacter tandoii. Next base: position 106,291 of record NZ_VXLD01000001.1, on the reverse strand, counting down.
CTACATTTTGGTCATCATTCGCGCCAGTTACACCGTCAAGCGCAGTTGCAGCACGTACAAGTGCAACACCACCACCAGCAACTACACCTTCTTCAACCGCAGCACGCGTTGCATGTAATGCATCGTCAACACGGTCTTTCTTCTCTTTCATTTCAACTTCAGTTGCTGCACCAATTTTGATTACAGCCACACCGCCAGCTAATTTAGCAACGCGTTCTTGAAGTTTTTCTTTGTCGTATTCAGACGTAGATTCTTCAATTTGTGCACGGATTTGTTGAACACGCTCAGCGATTTGAGCAGCATTACCAGCACCATCCACAATCACAGTATTTTCTTTAGAAACCGTGATTTTGTGTGCAGTACCTAAATCTTGAAGAGAAGCTTGCTCTAAAGACATGCCTACTTCTTCAGAAATCACTGTCGCACCAGTTAAGATTGCGATGTCTTGAAGCATTGCTTTACGACGGTCACCAAAGCCAGGCGCTTTAACCGCACATACTTTAATAATGCCGCGCATGTTGTTCACAACAAGAGTAGCTAACGCCTCACCTTCAACATCTTCAGCGATGATTAAAAGCGGTTTGCCAGTTTTAGCAACTGCTTCTAAAACAGTAATCAATTCACGGATGTTGCTGATTTTCTTATCAACCAACAAGATGAACGGATTTTCCAATTCAGCAGTTAATGTATCTTGTTTGTTTGCAAAGTATGGAGAGATGTAACCACGGTCAAACTGCATACCTTCTACAACGTCAAGCGCATCTTCAAAGCCTGAACCTTCTTCAACAGTGATTACGCCTTCTTTACCAACGCGTTCCATTGCTTGCGCAATCAATTTACCTACTGTTTCATCAGAGTTTGCAGAGATCGAACCTACTTGCTCAATCGCTTTCGTATCAGATGCAGGTTTTGCAGTTGCTTTAATTTCAGCAACCAATGCTTTAACTGCAAGGTCGATACCACGTTTAAGATCCATTGGGTTCATACCTGCTGTTACAGATTTGATCCCTTCATTTAAGATTGCTTGAGCAAGTACGGTTGCAGTTGTTGTACCGTCACCTGCGATGTCGTTAGTTTTTGAAGACACTTCACGAACAAGTTGAGCACCCATGTTTTCAAACTTGTCTTTAAGTGAAATTTCTTTTGCAACAGTAACACCATCTTTAGTGATGTGCGGTGCACCGAAAGAACGGTCGATAACAACGTTACGACCTTTAGGGCCTAAAGTAACTTTTACAGCATCTGCAAGAACGTTAACGCCTGCAATCATTTTTGCGCGAGCTGAATCACCAAATTTTACATCTTTAGCTGACATTTATAGACTCCGAAATTTTTAATCTTTACCAATCTGATATTGAACGAGTAAGGACAGAATTAGCCTTCTAATACAGCTAAAATGTCAGACTCTTTCATGATAAGAAGTTCTTCACCTTGTACTTTTACAGTTGTACCTGCATAAGTACCGAACAATACTTTATCGCCAACTTTTACGTCTAAAGCGCGAACACCGTTGTCCGTAATTTGACCATTACCTACAGCAATAATTTCACCTTGTGCTGGTTTTTCTGCTGCAGAACCTGGCAATAAAATACCGCCAGCGGTTTTCGTTTCTTCTTCAACACGACGAATAACTACACGGTCATGTAATGGACGAATGTTGCTCATAAATAACTCCATCAGACTAAGTCTATTAAGATGACTGATGACGACTTATTTATTCCTTTGGTCATCATCAAAATGAATTTAGATGACACTTTTGTGGGGATGGAAAAGAACGCTTCAAGGGCTGCTTTAAAAAAAAAGCATCTTTTTTGTATTTTTTTTGGGCAATATGAATGATTCGTTGATTAATTCAGCAATTTATACCAATACAAATTCTAAATCTTGAAGGCTAAATTGATAATGTCGGACATCGGCCTGTGCATCAATCACATTAAAACTATTACTTAAAGCATGATGTAAACGATAAGACGTTGCTGTTCCTGCATGAATATCAAGCACAGGATGCTCAACACCCAAACGATATAAACAATTTAAATCGAATACAGCTGACTGGTGTAAATGCCCATGTAGCAGTGCCTTTAAACCACTTTTACTCCAAACATCTAGTGCCATACGTCCAAGTACAGGACAGTCTTTAATACCATGTGGATCTTCTGGTGATGTATAAAAAGGCTGATGTGCTGCAATAATTTTTATTTTATGTTGAGGTGCACGTTTTAAAATTTGATCAATCTGTTGAATTTGTTCTAAAGAAATATGCCCACGCGTATGATAACGTCGACGAATACTGTTCACGCCAATCACATAAAAATGCTCAGTTTCCAAGGTCATTTCCATATTGCCAAAAAACAATTGGTAACGGGTAAAGGGATTAAAAATACGGTCCCATAAATGGTACAGCGGAATATCATGGTTACCTGGCACGACCAAATAAGGGCAATTCAAGCTGTCGAGAAATTGTTTACAGTGAAAAAATTCCCTATAACGTGCACGCTGAGTAAGATCCCCACTCACGACCACCAGTTCAGGTCGTTGTTCACGACAAAACTGCTGAATTGCCGTAAGACATTCGGGGCGCTCCGTACCAAAATGCAAATCAGACAGATGTAACAACATAGGGCACCATTATGTTGACTGCATTTTTTTGTACAGTGATATGTAGTGGTGGACGCATTTCTACAATTTCACCATCAAGTGCAACCGTTAATTTTTCGCGTCGCGAAAAGACTTTGACATCATCTGCGGCAAAACTATACACATCAGGCGCTTGTTCTAATTCACCACGAATTAACTGTAATAACATCCGAAACAAGGTCAATTTATCACTTTTTGCAACCACGACACCTGCAACCTGTCCTTGCTCTGCACATTTGGCGATACGCAATTTCATTTCTGCTAACTGTAGTTGATTATTACCAAAAAAGATTAAAGGCGTTTTTACAGGATAGATTTTACCATCGACTTCCACCTCCAATTTCAACTCTTTACGATCTCGGATTAACACATCCAGACCCGAAGTGTAGGCATGTAAAGGGAAACGTCCAAACTTGGCATTATAAAGTTCACGACGTTGAATAAATAAAGGATATAAACCCAAACTGGCATTATTTAAGTAAATCTGGTCATTAATTTTAGCCACATGAATGGAGCGTATTTGCCCTGTAGCAATCACTTCTGCCGCTTGCATAATATCGATTGGAATATTTAAAACCCGAGCAACATAATTGAATGTCCCTAAAGGAAGAATACCTAAAGGGATGTTACTGCCCAATAGTGCTTTAGCAACTGCATTTAAAGTGCCATCACCACCAGCAGCAACAATAACACCTATACTCTCTGAAGATTGATGACGCTGGATAATGGATTGCATCAAAGTAGGAAAATCTTTTTTTTCACCCAACTCAAAAGCCTGAATTTCAAAACCTTGTTCAGTGAAATATGTTAGCAATTGCTCATAGACTTGTTCTTTATTGCTGGCATGAAAACCAGAGCGTGCATTGTAAATAATAGAAAGAGGTTTTAAAGTCATGCAAGCAATTCACTTCTATGAAGTATTTGCTCTAATTTTGTCCAATTTATCATCAATTAACAATGCCTTTATGCAAAATTCAAATTACAACCATTTATTTAATCAATAATAATTCTCATAAAAAAATTAGCTATAAATCACTGTAAATAAACAAAATAATTAAAATAAATGATACTCATAAACAAAATAAATATAGAAGCAATGTAAATTAAAAAAATATAAACAACTGATTTATATATAGAAAACTAAAGTCCAATACAAATTATCAATATCTACAAGTAGATAGGGGTGTCTTATTTTTTTCATCATTTTGTGCTTTAATACTGCCACTTTTTTTTACTTTCATCTAGGTAATCTGATTACTTAGATTGGACTTTGTACAAAATTTGTACACTTTTAAGATAGGCCTCACCATGACCCAAGTGAACGCACCAGAATTCGTTCGTCACCCTAAGCTTATTGCATGGGTTGAAGAAATTGCGAAATTAACCAAACCAGCAAAGATTGAATGGTGTGACGGCAGCGAAGAAGAATATCAACGTCTTATCGACTTGATGATCGCTAACGGCACTATGCAAGCTTTAAATCAAGAAAAACACCCTGGTTCTTATCTTGCAAATTCTGACCCTTCTGACGTTGCTCGTGTTGAAGGTCGTACATACATCTGCTCTGAAAAAGAAGAAGATGCTGGTGCGACAAACAACTGGGAAGCTCCTGCAGAAATGCGCGCTCGTTTAAATGGTTTATTTGACGGTGCTATGCAAGGTCGTACAATGTACGTTGTACCTTTTTCTATGGGTCCGTTGGGCAGTCACATTGCGCACATCGGTATCGAATTAACAGACTCTCCTTACGTTGCAGTAAGCATGTCTAAAATGGCACGTATGGGTAAAGCCGTTTATGACGTTCTTGGTACTGATGGCGAATATGTTCCTTGCGTACATACAGTAGGCGCTCCGCTTGCTGAAGGTGAGAAAGACGTTGCATGGCCATGCAACCCTGAAAAATATATCGTACATTATCCAGAAACTCGTGAAATTTGGTCATACGGTTCTGGCTACGGCGGCAATGCATTATTGGGTAAAAAATGCTTAGCTCTCCGTATTGCTTCTGCAATGGGCCGTGAACAAGGCTGGTTAGCTGAACACATGTTGATCCTTGGCGTAACGAATCCTCAAGGTGAGAAACACTACATCGCAGCAGCATTCCCTTCTGCTTGTGGTAAAACAAACTTTGCAATGTTGATTCCACCAGCTGGTTACGAAGGTTGGAAAATTGAAACTGTAGGTGATGATATTGCTTGGATTAAACCAGGTGAAGATGGTCGCTTATATGCAATTAACCCAGAAGCTGGTTTCTTCGGTGTTGCTCCTGGTACAAATACCAAGACTAACCCGAACTGTATGGCGACACTTCATAAAGACGTGATCTATACCAACGTTGCTGTGACTGACAATGGCGAAGTTTGGTGGGAAGGTCTTACTAAAGAAGCACCTACAAACCTAACTAACTGGAAAGGTCAACCTCACACAGGTACTGAAAAAGCGGCTCATCCAAATGCGCGCTTTACTGTTGCTGCAGGTCAATGCCCTTCTATTGATGCTGACTGGGAAAATCCAGCAGGTGTACCAATTTCTGCGTTCATCTTCGGTGGTCGCCGTGCAGACACAGTTCCATTAGTTTCAGAAGCATTTGACTGGGTTGATGGCGTATACAAAGCTGCAACTATGGGTTCTGAAACTACTGCAGCTGCTGTGGGCCAACAAGGTATTGTTCGTCGTGATCCATTTGCTATGCTTCCGTTCGCGGGCTACAACATGGCAGACTACTTCTCTCACTGGTTAGAACTTGGTGCAGAAGTTGAAGCAAAAGCAAAAGCTGCTGGTAACAAACTTCCAGGCATCTACAATGTAAACTGGTTCCGCCGTGATGCAGAAGGCAACTTCGTATGGCCTGGTTTCGGTCAAAACATGCGTGTGCTTGAGTGGATCATTGATCGTTGCGAAGGTCGTGCAAGCGCTGTTGAAACACCAATTGGCTTAGTACCAACTTACGAACAATTAAACTGGACAGGTTCTGATTTCACTAAAGAGCAGTTTGAACTTGTAACTTCTCAAGATAAAGATCAATGGATCAAAGAAATTGAGAGCCACACTGAATTGTTCAGCCAATTAGGTGACCGTCTTCCAGAAGCACTAAAAGTTCGTCAAAACCAACTTTTAGAAGCCGTTAAGCAATCAGCTTAAGTACAAAATAAGACTCAGAAAAAAGACCGTATAAACGGTCTTTTTTCTACCTATTTTATAAACTTTATAATTTTACAAAAACATAAAAGGGGAAATTCATGCTAAAAGCACTTACACTGACAACTTGCTTGTTTGGTCTATCTGGTCTTGCTCTAGCCAACACAGAAACAACAGAACAATCAGCCCTACGAATCTGTACCATCAAGGGTACGCCTGATTCTAGCCAGTTTCAGATTAAAAAACGCATTAAAGTCGCTAAAGGGACTTATGGAAGTGTAGAAGAACTCTACCCTCGCTTCGCAGAGCGTGCGCACCAAGTGGGCGGTAATGTGGTTATCAATTACAATGCTAGTCAAAGATTTGGTTTCTGGCCTTGGCGTATTGTACGTCCAGTTGTATGGGGTACAGCTGTTAAATGGAATACGCCTGTAAACTGCCAGCAAATTGGTGGTATCGAGATCTAAATGTAGAAAAGCCGCTTACGCGGCTTTTTTTTAGCAGCTAAATAACCAGCTTTTCCTTAGGTCAGAAGCCAATATAAATTCAAAGAATATTAAGCTGCTATTTCTTGTGCACGGCGCTTATGTAATTCAACCAGATATTCGTCCAATTGAGTAATCTGGTCTTGGCCAAATTTTAAATAAAGCTTAGTACGGCGTTTTAAAATATCTTCACTATTCACTGCCCATTCGTTAGCCACGAGATAGTTAACCTCCTGCTGGTATAACTCATGTCCAAAGTGCTGCCCAAGTGCAGAAATACTTTCACAACCATCCAACATTCTCCAAACACGCGAACCATAAGTATGTATCCAACGCTGCGCAAGTGATTGAGTTATACCTTGTACATGCTGTTGTAACTCTTCAACCAAACGAATCTCATCATAAAAATTTTCTCCGCCTGGTAACAGGGCTTTAGCAGTCCAATTCGGTTTTAATTTACTAAAAAAAGGCTTAAGTTGATGCATGGCAGATTCCGCCAATTTACGATAAGTCGTAAGCTTTCCCCCATACACTGAAAGCAATGGGGCATGCTGCTGTTGAGTCAACACCAAGGTATAATCGCGGGTCATAGCAGATGGATTATCAGATTCATCATCACACAGTGGACGTACACCTGAATAGGTCGCAATAATATCCTGACGGGTGAGTTGATGCTGAAAATGTGCATTCATGACCTGCAACAGATAATCAATTTCACTCTCTGTAATGTCTACTTGATCTGGATTACCTAAATAACGCTGATCTGTGGTACCAATTAAGGTGTATTCATCTAAGTATGGAATAGCAAAAACAATTCGTTGATCATCATTTTGCAAAATAAATGCCTTATCTCCCGCATAAATCTTCGGCACAATAATATGGCTACCTTGAATCAATCGAATACTATAAGAGGCCTTCATCTTCAAATCTTGCTGGATAAATTCAGTCACCCAAGGCCCTGCAGCATTGACCAATATTTTGGCACGTACCGTAAATGTACTCTGTGCATTTTGTAACTGTACCATCCACGTATTCTGCTCTGCCTGTGCAGTAATACAGCGTGTGCGTGTCTGTATACTTGCTCCATTTTCATGGGCTTGGATTGCATTCGCAATCACCAGACGCGCATCATCTACCGCACAATCTGAATACTCGAATCCTTTTACAATTTCAGGCTTAAATAGGCTGGTTTTCGGATCAAAATCCACCAAATTTGAACCTGCTAACTTTTCCCGCTTACCTAAATGATCATAGAAAAATAAACCTGTCCGAATGAGCCACGCAGGACGTAAATGTGGACGATGCGGCATAATAAATCGCATAGCACGAATAAGATGTGGCGCTTTGGCCATCAGCACTTCACGTTCCGCTAAAGCCTCTCGTACCAAGCGGAATTCTTTATGCTCCAAATAACGTAAACCACCATGAATTAATTTACTGCTAGCTGACGAGGTATGACTGGCTAAATCATCCTTTTCACATAACAAAACAGATAAACCTCGCCCTGCGGCATCAGCAGCAATCCCCACACCGTTGATTCCCCCACCGATAACCACTAGGTCATATGTATGATGTTGATCCATATTCAGGTTCCTCCTATTTTGCGCGCTTTAAGCACCTTTTATTTTGTTATTTAATTCTTTCTTCAATCCTAACAGAAAACCCAAATCACTATAGATTAATTGTCCAACCAAGACGGTTAAATTGAATTATTTTATCTCAAAAGCTTTTTTAAGCTTAACCATCTTCCAGATTTAACATCTGTCCAGCATTTATACGATTCATCGGCAAACATAGACTTAAGTGCGACGAATGTCTAATGCAGATTCATCCGCATCGGCGTATAAAAGATTATGTGAAAAGTAACATATACCCTCTTTTTCAAAATACATGTTTTTAGATTTTTCTCCCCCTTTCTGAAGAATTTAAAAGAATGTGTTTTGCCACAGCTTTGGAATTTCTTGTGTCAAACTCATCCCCACAAATTGTACACACGCCATTTGATCGAAAAACACGTTTTAAATCTATTTTAGGTGGCTCCGCTGGAAACCTTGTAGAATGGTACGATTGGTACGTTTATGCAGCCTTCACACTTTATTTTGCACCTGTTTTCTTTCCAGAAGGTAATGAAACCGTCAAACTATTACAGGCCGCAGCCGTATTTGCCTTGGGCTTTTTAATGCGCCCTATTGGCGCTTGGATTATGGGCATCTATGCAGATCGCAAAGGTCGTAAGGCAGGTTTAACACTCTCTGTATCCTTAATGTGTATTGGTTCACTGATGATTGCCTGCGCTCCTTCCTATGATGCCGCTGGAATGTTGGCTCCCGCAATTTTATTATTTGCACGTTTACTGCAAGGTCTCAGTGTCGGCGGAGAATATGGCTCTAGTGCGACCTACCTAACCGAAATGGCAGGTAAAAATCATCGCGGGTTTTTCTCTAGTTTTCAGTATGTAACCTTAATTTCTGGACAACTCATCGCTCTGTGCGTACTGATTATTTTGCAACATACACTTTCTGAACAAGCACTACATGCTTGGGGATGGCGTATTCCCTTCCTGATTGGTGCCATGTTAGCCATTGTTGTGTTCTGGATTCGTCGTGGACTGGTTGAAACCCAATCTTCAAAAGAAGCTCAGGAGCAAGCCAAACAAGGTGGCCCAAAATCAGGGGCAATCGAGTTATTTACTAAACATCCTAAAGCGGCTTTTACTGTCATTATGCTGACTGCAGGCGGCACACTCGCATTCAATACCTTTACTACTTATCTACAAAAATACTTGGTGAATACTTCTGGTTTTGACAAAGGCACTGCCACTGAAATTACCACCGCAGCCATCTTTATTTTTATGCTAATTCAACCTGTGGTAGGTGCCTTGTCCGATAAAATTGGACGTAAACCAATTATGATTGCTTTCGGTATTTGTGGCGTACTTTTTACAATACCGATTTTCAATCGTCTAGGAACAACTACTGATGCAACCACTGCATTCTGGCTCTGTATGAGCGGGATGGTTATTGCTACTGGGTATACCGCAATTAATGCTGTCGTAAAAGCAGAATTATTTCCACCACACATCCGTGCTTTAGGTGTCGCACTGCCTTATGCGATTGCTAACACCATTTTTGGCGGTACGGCAGAATTGGTGGCTTTGAGCTTTAAAAATGCGGGACACGAAAGTTATTTCTTCTACTATATTACCTTCATGATTGGTCTCTCACTCATCACTTACATCTTTATGAAGGACACTAAAAAACATAGTCTGATCACAGACCATTAAACGCTGAAAATAAACACTGACGACCTACCTTTATTTTGTTACAGGTAGGTCGTTTTACTTTGAACCACATCGTTATTTTCGTAGGCTTATGTCATACTGTGCGCAAGAATAAAACACGGAACTTTCACGATGAAAAAAACGGTTCAATTTTTAGGGCTTGGTTTTATCGCTTTGGGACTCGCAGCCTGCCAAAGCACTCCCCAACAGTATAATGGTCAAGTCGGTTACCGTGTAGAAAGCCAAACAGCAGACTCAGCAACCCTCGCGTACACCCTTGCTGGTCGTCAAAATCAAGACTTAGATGCCAAAAAACTACAGCGTGCTTGCCAGAAAGTTTTAGGTACAAATAAAACCTTTAAATTACAAATTCTTAGCGTGAATGAAGTTGCTAACCCTGCTGCGATGGCATCTGAGAGTTATGGTCGACAGATTGGTAACTCACGAACCTCGATTGGTCTAAGCAACACGCCAGATTTACATAATGGTGAAGACTACGCAACACGTCAGGCTTTAGAAGCGCGTCCAAGTACTTTGCGTATTGTGCGTTATAGCTGCTCATAAAATCAAAGCCTTATAAGACGCTATGCATTATAGCGTCTTATAAAAGCTCACATTGCGAAACTCTTTTGCTTCATCCAAATCAGGCCAAGTTGTGGCACTGCGCTCATCAATTTTCATATATTTTGGATGACTAAAATTTTTCACTCGACTATCTGCCACCCAAACTTCGGGGGCAAACTTTAAGAATTCATCTAAGAAAAAACGGTTACATTGATCATATAAGACATCAGCTGCTAACAATACATCAACTTGCTCTGATTGATACAAATCATCTAAATATTCCAATTCAACCTGATTTAACATCGCATTTTCCTTGCACGATGCCAAACTCACTTTGTCGATATCACAGCAAATCACACGTTTCGCACCCGCCATTTTGGCAGCAATCGCAACCACGCCTGAGCCTGCACCAAAATCGAGGACTACTTTATCTTTCACATGATGTGGCTCTGCCAATAACCACTGTGCCATTGCCAACCCCGAAGCCCAGCAAAAAATCCAGTATGGGGTTTCATTCCAAATGCGACGAATCACCTCATCATCTAGACGATCTGTTGGAAAGACAGGTGGAATGAGCCACAAAGAAATAGGGGTTTCTGGCAACTGTTGCGCCAATAGCTCCGCCTGAGGAATGACCTCATGCAATGCATCCAATAAATGTTGCGGTGCTTTCGCCATTTGAAAAGTACAGCTCATTAAACTTATAAACCTTTAATGCCATGCAAAATATGCATCGTTCAAAAACAGCAATTCAAATACTGTCATCGCTGTCACTAGAATCCACAGATCAGGCGATCATAATCTAGCTGTGCATGACTGAAAAGTAATAATCCACTTAGTAAACCTACGCAATCACTTAAAGCAACTTAAATAGAGGGTTTTTCGACAACGCCTAAATTTCTCTTAAATGAAATCTATCCCATAAAAAAAGCTGTATAGTTTTATGCTATACAGCTTTTTAGAAGCATACTTAAAGTATTAACCTAAAGCTTTCTCAGCAGCTTCAACTGTTTGACGAATTAAAGTCGTAATGGTCATTGGACCTACACCACCTGGAACAGGCGTATAAGCAGATGCAATCTTTTCAATACCAACCAATTGGATGTCACCTACACCACCGCCATCACGCGGATGGAAACCAGCATCAACCACAACAGCACCTTGCTTAATCCAGTCTTTTTGAATCAGCTCAGCTTTACCGACCGCACCCACAATAATATCAGCTTGTTTAACAAACTCAGAAAGGTTTTGAGTACGTGAATGGCAAATCGTTACTGTTGCATTTGCTTCCAATAACATTGCCGCCATTGGTTTACCTAAAATTGCAGAACGACCAACAACCACAGCATGTTTACCTGCAATTTCAATATTGTTTTCTTTTAGGATGGTCATAATTCCCGCTGGTGTTGCAGAACCATAAGCCGCTTCACCCATTGCCATACGACCATAGCCAAGGCAAGTTACACCATCTACATCTTTTTCTAAAGAAATGGCATCGAAACATGCACGCTCATCAATTTGCTCAGGCACTGGGTGCTGCAACAAAATACCGTGCACATCAGGATTCGCATTTAATTTTTCAATTTCAGCCAATAATTGTTCAGTTGTTGTTTCTTTCGGCAGTTCAACTTTTAATGAATCCATACCGACACGACGGCAGGCATTTCCCTTCATGCGCACGTAAGTCGCTGATGCACCATCATCACCAACCAAAATCGTTGCCAAAATTGGGGTACGACCTGATTTTGCTTTTAACGCTTCAACACGGGTTAACAAGTCAGTTTCAATTTGTTTAGCCAACGCACGACCATCTAAAACTAATGCCACAGCACATCTCCAAGGTAGATATGAATCAATTTTGCAAATAATACATGATTATTTAGGCAATTTTATTCTACATGCTGATTTTATGTGCATATGCACGATTTAAAGTATTGTAATTTTTTTAAAGGTTGCTAATATGTGCATCAACAAGACATGGCGGGGTGGCAGAGTGGTCATGCAGCGGACTGCAACTCCGTGTACGCCGGTTCGATTCCGACCTCCGCCTCCAATCTTGTTAAAACGCCCGGGTGGTGAAATAGGTAGACACAGGGGATTTAAAATCCCCCGCCCTCAAAGCGTGCCGGTTCGAGTCCGGCCCCGGGCACCATTTTAATACTTCTTAAAATGGTGTAATAAAGAATCCAGCGAAAGCTGGTTTTTTTATGTCTAAAATATCCCCCATTACTCTATCCAGCAAAGTTAAATTTGACAAAATGCTGTAGCGAGTATTACACGTAGTCCTTTAACTCCCGAAAGAAATCCAGTAATACACGCAATGCTTTAGACCAGTGATAGAAATAGAAAAGTGTAAATCCGTATTGTCATTTCTTTAATAATAATCTGTTTGAAAAATTATATTAGATCATCAAAACCACCACCTTTTGGCATATCTGATTGCTAAGTAATAACAAATAAAAAAAGCAGCCCCCAAGGTTTATGCAAATTATGTAATGCCGCAGCAGTAACTCTCATAAAATATGAGAATCAATTATAGTTTTTTTAAGTATGTTAATTCGATTGCGTCATGGTTTTACTTCACGATCAAATTTTAAACTCTTCTAATCGATTTTAAGATCAGTTAAACAAAAAGTGCATTTCTGATTTATAATGCCGTAACTTTCAAGTACGCATTTTTATGGTCAGTGATAAGCAGGCAGCACTTTTTTTAAAGCCGTTACAAATGCAGTATCCCGCAGCATTTAAACGTAATTTTGTATTTTACGGCATGCTCAAAACCAAAGGCTTAATGGATGAAATCAAAGAGTTTATCCCTTGGATTTTAGCGATTATGATTTTTGTTTCTCTGTCCATAAGCCTAGGACATTATTTCGAAATCCATTTCCTTCGCTTTACACCCTTTCAAGCACATGGCTTTGCTGTATTGTGCTTTATGTTGTTATTTATGCTGTACGTTCCGATTGTGCTCAAACAAATGAAACACAGCTCAAGCTCTTGTTATGAACAACAACAACATGCACCCATTAAAATCGCTGCATTAATTATTCTACAAGCAATTAATATCGCATTTATTGAAAGTACTTTTCTGCAAATTGTGCTGTTTTTCTTTGCTATGGGTTTTGGCTTTGTGAAGTTTTATAAAGAAAATCTTTTTCGCAACAGCGTAACTCACGTTGGACTGTATTATTTGCAGGAATTAAGACGTTTTAACTTCTGGAGCTATAAACAGACAGTTAAACTGAAATTTATCCTTCAATTTACAAGAAAAGATACTGAGAAATATCAGCAAAAATTAAAACAATTACAGCACTTTCATGCTTTGCATTTAAAATCTATGCATATGGAACAGCAACTTTGCCAAACACATAAACATCAAGATTTAGAAAATTATTTGGATAGCTTGATGTAATAAAAAAACTGGGATTTTTCCCAGTTTTTTTATCATTTCATTTAAGCCGATTGTGGTAATGATTCTAGCACTTGTAGCTGTGCATTGAATATCAACTGATATCCCCTGGTTTCATCAACCACATAACTTTTTTGCTTGATACTATCAACAAAGATCCAATCAGCTTGCATGTTCTGTTCAGTAAAACTCACCAATAGATAGCCGCGCTGATTCAAATTACAATAAGCTAAATCGTTAATCAGTGTTTGAAAGGCATATTCAAATTGCTGCAATTGTGCCAAAGGAATACTTAAATATTTTTCCAAGCCAGGTGAAGAAACAGAACTCGTCGCCAATTCGACACCAACCACATCTTGATCCTTGCTCAGTAATTTAGAATACCAAGCATTATGTGTATCCCCCGCCAAAACTACTACTTTCTTATTTAATGCTTTAAGTGTGGTATACAACACTTCTCGTTCATAAAAATAACCATCCCATGCATCCAAATTATAAGGTGCTAGTGTATTTACCCGCGCCTTTTCCAAATCGGTTAATGTAGGATCACCTGCTTGTGCACGCAATTTAATGCTCACTAACTCTGTAATTTGCACATTCATTTTTGTAAGCGTTTCAGCACTAACTGAACCACTGGTAATTTCCGCCAAAGATAAAAGCAACTCAGCAGGAATAAACATCTTTGACATTAAAATTTGTTGCCCCAATACGTTCCACTGCGCATTGCTTTGCATCATTTTCTGCAACAACCAATCACGCTGCTCATAGCCAAGCAAAGTTCGGTCTTGTGCTAACAAATCTTGCTGAAACTGCACCGTATTTAAGCCCTGCGCCGTCATATAATTGGCATAATCCAATTGCTGATCACGCGCAATAATTCGAGTGTCCAACATGGTGAGCTGTACCAATGAACCAAAATTAAACTGACGATAGATATGTAAATGATCATCCTCTGAAACAGGACGAATAGGCATCCACTCAAAATAGGCTTGTAATGCCGCCAGCTTACGCTCTGAGAACTTACCTTCATTTTGTGCCTGAGCTGTTGCCTCAGTATGATTTTCTGCTCCATTACGCCACGTATCATTAGCTAGCTCATGGTCATCCCAAATCACAATAAAAGGATGTCTCTGATGTAATGCTTGTAAATCCGCATCTTGACGATACAAAGCATAACGTTTGCGATAATCTTCCAAGCTCAATACTTCTTGCTGATTATCTGCTGCCAGTAAGCGTCCTAACTTTTCCGAATCTTCTGTCGCATAACCATTTTGACCATATTCATAAATATAGTCCCCCAGATGCAGCACCACATCAATATCTTGTTTAGCCATTTCACGATAAACGTAAAAATAGCCAGCAGGATAATTTGAACAGGAACAGACGGCTAATTTCACCTGATTGGTTTGCAACGGCAAGGTTTTGGTTTGCCCAATCGGTGAAACCGTCTGCCCAAAGCGGAAACGATAGAAATAGCGCTGCTGTGCGTGTAAGCCAGTAACATCTACTTTTACAGTAAAATCTTGTGCTGGGCTGGTTTGTACTTTTCCTGAGGTTTTAATTTGAGTAAATTGTGCATCTAAAGCAACTTCCCAAACAATTTCTAAGCGGGCTTGCACATCACTAGGTGTAGCACGCGTCCAAATAATGACGCGGTCTTGTAAAGGGTCACCACTGGCCACACCATGCTCAAATTGAACGCTCACACCCGAACCTGAAGAATCATCCGAGTCATCACCACATGCGGTGAGCGAAATAGGTAAAGAGACTGCACCAAAACCCGCTAAAGTTTTTTGAATGAGTTCACGGCGCGTTAAAGTATTTGTCATTTTTTTAATCCACTACAAACGTGAGTTAAAAATAGGCAATAATTATTTAATGATGATCTCAATTACATGAACATATGATGACAATAAAAACTAGATTGGCGTTGAAATTGTGATTTTTTTGAGCACAAGCTTCTGAATTGTCTGAAAATAAAGCAAATACAAAGAAATAGTCTTGCAAAGAATAAATTCGTACTCTATTATTGCGCTCATGCCCGGGTGGTGAAATAGGTAGACACAGGGGATTTAAAATCCCCCGCCCTCAAAGCGTGCCGGTTCGAGTCCGGCCCCGGGCACCATTTTAATACTTCTTAAAATGGTGTAATAAAAAATCCAGCGAAAGCTGGTTTTTTTATATCTAAAATAAATAAATAGAGAGTGTTACCACTCTCTATTTACAATCAACTCTTCCATTTCTATATCGAAATGACCGTGCTCCTGCACCACCATCATCATCGCCTCAGCAATATAATCCGCAGCAGTATCATCTAACGATGAATCTAAATCTTCAAATTGTGGCTTCATTTCATTAATTGCCAAAACTGTTTCATTAGCAAAACGATAAATTTCAGCTGTGCTTTCTTTAACCTTTGCGACTTTCTTAGCAAATTGCACAATGCATTGTTGTACTTCAGCCACCAATACATCTGGGTAATAATCATCATCAAACATTGGGAGAAGTAAATCTGCAAACATACAGCCACTCAAAACTACTTATAAACGCGAGCCTATATAGCATAAAGATGAACATTTACCAAATAAAAAATGGGCAGTATAAATACCGCCCAGTTATCTTAATAAGAAAATAACGTGAATACTTAGGGTTTTACAGACTCAGCACTTAAGCTTTTTGCCGCTTTCACCAAGTCTATAAATTCGGCACGTAGGCCAAATTCATCTGGTAAAGTCGCACTTTGAGCTAATTTTAAAATATCATCCCACTTCATATTGGCATTATATTGCCCACCACGTAACTGTTGAGCATAAGATGCAACCGCAATAGCAAAACGCGTATCTGAAGATGCCTGTGCTAATGCCACACTGCGTGCGGGTACAGGTTGACTCAATAAAACACTTTGACTTTTTTGTGGTTGTTTATAACGCACATTCACATAAGCGTATTCTTGTTTATTGGCTTTAGATGAATTACTTGGTGCTTGATAGCGTGATTCACTTAGCCAACCTTTCTGACCTACAGGAATAACTTCGTATAGGGCTGTGACCGTATGCCCTGCACCGATGTCACCCGCATCAACACGATCATTATTAAAATCTTCATTATTTAATACACGATTCTCGTAACCAATTAAACGGTATTCCTTAACTGTAGCAGGGTTAAACTCGACTTGGATTTTTACATCTTGAGCAACCGTTGCCAATGTTGAACTCAGTTGTCGCTGTAATACTTTTTTTGCTTCACGCTCATTATCAATATAACTATAGTTACCATCGCCCGCATCAGCCAATTGTTCCATCAACTGTTCATCATAATTGCCTGTTCCAAAACCAAAGGCAGAGAAAGAAATCCCTGATTGCCGTTTCTCAGCGATCATTCCTTTTAAGGTTTCAAAATCGGTAATGCCAACATTAAAATCCCCATCAGTTGCAATCAGAATTCGGTTAATGCCGCCCTGAATATAAGATTTTTGTGCTTGTTCATAGGCCAATTGAATTGCTCGCTCGCCCGAAGTAGCTCCACCCGCTTTTAATCGATGAATAACTTTTAAAATTTTATCCTTGTCTGCACCAGAAGTTGGTGCCAATGCCAAATCTTCACCACTCGCATAGGTTACAATGGTGACTTTATCTTGTGGGCGCAATTGCTCAGTGAGTAAAGTTAGGGTCTTTTTGACCAAAGGCAGTTTATTTTCCGCATCCATACTTCCCGAAACATCCACCAAAAATACTAAATTAGCAGCTGGTAATTGTTTCATTTCCAAGTCTTTGGCTTTAATACCAATTTTTATAATCTTAGCATTTGGCTGCCATGGCGAATTCACAACCTCAGTATTTACAGAAAATGGATGCTGTCCTGTAGGATTGGGATAATCATAGTTGAAATAATTCACCATTTCCTCAATCCGAACTGCATCTACAGGGGGCAACTGACCCTCAAGCGTTAAAAACCGCCTTACATTGCTGTAACTCCCCGTATCCACATCAACACTAAAGGTAGAGACGGGCTGTTGTGCAACAACATATACTGGATTGGTTTCTATTTTTTGATAGTTTTCAGTATTCTCAATAGGTTGAGGCATACTTTCATAAGCATTTACCATTGAGGGTGCTGGCATTCCCACTTCCACAGCTGCCATTTTGCCCATAGACATCTGTTGAGCAGGCATTTTCCCACAAGCCACCAACAATAAACCACTCAGGCTCACAACCAACAATTTCGGTTTCACAATCATCATTATTCCCGTGTTATTTTATTTTCAAGTATTTAACAAACTCATCTACATCTTTACAGCACACACTTACTGCGTGACAACCCAAAAAGATTAAAGCAATAACCCTTTTATTTCTTTGAAAAATTCAATCAACAACTAAGCCAATTGCATAGCTTGCCACACTTTAATTGCATCCGACATCGCTTTAACATCATGTGCACGCACCATACATGCGCCTTGCTGAATGCTAAGTAAATGTGCAGCGACTGAACCTATTGCTCGTTGCCCTGCATCAGCTCCTCCTAATGCTTCACCAATAAAACGTTTACGTGACAACGCAGAGAGAATTGGATAACCCATAGCATTCAACTTCCAAAACTCCTTGAGCAATTTAAGGTTTTGCTGGGCATTTTTAGCAAAACCAAAACCTGGATCAATCAAAATATGCTCAGGCTTCACTCCAGCAGCCAATGCATCATCAATCCTTTGCTGTAATTCAGCCATCACATCTTCCGTGACATTTTGGTATTGGTCTAAATTATTCATGGTGGTTGGCTCACCGCGCATGTGCATAATAATAATTGGTATATTGAGCTCAGCAGCAGTTTGAAGAGCTTGAGGGCGAGTTAATGCCCGCACATCATTCCAAATATGGGCACCTGCTGCTACAGCTGCACGAATGACCTCTGGTGCTGAAGTATCAATAGAAATGATCACATCATGTTGTGCAAGTGCTTCCACTACAGGAATCACTCGATGAATTTCTTCACCCACATCAACGATTGCTGCGCCTGGACGGGTAGATTCCCCACCCACATCAATTACAGTCGCACCCTCAGTGATCATCTGTAATGCACGTGCTACGGCTGCATCCTTGGTATTGTGCAACCCACCATCACTAAAAGAATCAGGTGTCACATTCAAAATACCCATTACCCTTGGTATAGACAAATCTAAACTTAAACGACCACAGGTTAAAACGCGATTTGGCAAGGGCATAAGTTGCATGAAGACACTCCAGAAACAAGTATTCCTAGTGTAACAATTCAGGGGGATCTCTGGCTGAAAAGTTTTAAGTTAAACTCCATTCAAAACAGCAGCACAAAAAAAGAGCCTCTTAATAGAGACTCTTTTTTATTAACTTTTAAAATTAGCTTGCTGGTAATGGTGGTGGAGTAGATGGACCATTGGTTGGCGTCACATCAATCACTGGGTTCTCAGCAACATACACTTTTGGTGGTTGTGGTTCACGACCTTCCATAATGTCACGGATTTGTTCACGATCAATGGTTTCCCATTCCATCAAAGCTTTTACCATAGCATGTGCAATATCTTTGTGATTTTCTAAGACTTCACGTGCTACACGGTACTGCTCATCCAAAATACGACGTACTTCTTCATCTACTTTTTGCTGTGTAGCTTCAGAAATGGTACGGCTACCAACATTACCAAAGAAACCGTTTTGGTTTTCATCTTCATAAACCATCACACCAAGCTTGTCCGACATACCATATTTGGTCACCATCGCACGTGCCATTTTAGTTGCACGCTCGAAGTCGTTCGAAGCACCAGTAGATTGTTGGTTAATAAAAATTTCTTCAGCAATACGACCACCAAACAAGATTGAAAGTTCATTCAGCATCTTATCTTTATAGTGGCTAATTTGGTCTTGTTCAGGCAACTGCCAAGTTACACCCAATGCCCAACCTCGTGGCATAATTGTGACTTTATGAACAGGGTCTGTACCTGGCAAAATTTCAGCAACAATGGCATGACCAGCTTCATGGTAAGCCGTTGCACGACGCTCTTCTTCACGAAGAACCATCGATTTACGCTCTGGTCCCATGTAAATTTTATCTTTCGCATCTTCAAAGTCATGCATATCAACCGTATTTTTATTACGGCGAGCAGCAAACAATGCAGCCTCATTCACCAAATTTGCCAATTGTGCACCAGAGAAACCTGGCGTACCACGTGCAAGAACTTTTAGATCTACACCAGTCACAGAAGGTAATTTTTTCAAGTGAACATTTAATATTTGCTCACGACCTTTAATATCTGGAAGACCCACCATGACTTGACGGTCAAAACGACCAGGTCGTAGTAAAGCTTTATCTAATACATCTGCACGGTTCGTTGCAGCAATAACGATAATACCTTCATTACCTTCAAAGCCATCCATCTCGACCAACATCTGGTTCAAGGTTTGTTCACGTTCGTCGTGACCACCACCTGTACCCGAACCACGATGACGACCTACGGCATCAATCTCATCAATGAAAATGATACATGGCGCATGACGTTTCGCTTGTTCGAACATATCACGGACACGTGATGCACCAACACCCACGAACATCTCAACGAAGTCAGAACCAGAAATACTAAAGAATGGAACTTTTGCTTCACCCGCAATCGCTTTTGCAAGTAAAGTTTTACCCGTACCCGGTGGACCCACCATTAAAACGCCTTTTGGAATGGTTGCACCTAGACGTTTAAACTTCGCAGGATCTTTCAAGAAGTCTACAATTTCAACCACTTCTTGCTTTGCTTCATCACAGCCTGCTACATCCGTAAATGTAATTTTAATTTGGTCTTCAGAAAGCATTTTTGCTTTTGACTTGCCAAAACTCATTGGGCCGTTTTTACCACCTGCTCCGCCACCCATGTTGCGCATAAAGAACATGAATAACAAAATGATTAAAAGGACAGGAAAGCTTGCAATCAGAAGTTGCATCAACACACCTTGACGTTGTGGTGCAGTTCCTTCAACGACAACATTGTTTTTAATCAGGCTAGGCATCAATTCAGGATCTTGCACCGCTGGACGGATACTTTCAAATTCAGATCCATTTGATTTAGTGCCACTAATTCTTTCACCATCAATTGTGACTTGCTTAATTTGACCAGCATTCACCGCTGTAACGAACTCTGAATAGTTCATTGCAGTTGGCTTATCACGGTCACTGATGTTACTGAAAATCAAAATCAGCACACCGAGTATAATGAGCCACAAGACGGCATTCTTGAAGAGATCGCTCAAAGCTTTATTCCCATATCAATCTAATTTGATCATGCCCAAGGATGGGTGACCTTAATAATGTAAGCTGTAAACCCAGCTGTTCAATAATGTAAAAAAGTACAAAATGCACAATTTTTAACGCGTTGGCAAGTAAACTTTATTTCAAAGCCTTCTTGCGCCCTTGGCCGATTAAAAAAACTTCTTTCGAACGAGCACGTGATGCAGCTGGCTTAGCCGTCTTCAACACGTCAAAACTATCGACCACTTGTTTACGGAATTCGTCAAAGCCTGAGCCTTGGAAAACTTTCACCACAAACTGCCCATTTGGTCCTAAAACCTTATTGGCAAAATCTAATGCAAGCTCACAAAGGTAGATTTGACGAGGTTGATCTACAGCTCTATTACCAGATGTATTGGGGGCCATATCAGAAATTACAACATCAACAACACGCCCATTTAAAATATTTAACAATTTTTCGAAGACTTCTTCCTCACGAAAGTCACCTTGTAAAAAAGTTACATCTGGTAAAGCATCCATTTCTAAAATATCCGATGCAATGACTAAACCTTTGTCACCGACCAGTTTTCCAGCGATTTGAGACCAACTTCCAGGAGCAGCCCCCAAATCCACCACAGTCATACCGGGCTTAATAATTTTATATTTTTCTTGAATTTCCAATAACTTATAAGCAGCTCGCGCTCGATAACCTTCCTTTTGTGCTTTTTTCACAAAGGGATCATCAAGATGTTCTCTCATCCACGCACGACTACTTTTGGATAATTTTTGGTTGGTAATGCGTGTTGCCATAACTCTCTATGTGTATAAAAACTTCTAATTTTTTATTGTACGTGAAAAACCAAGTGCTTGCAGTATACATCTGTATCTAAATCGACTTTATCCTGCTGTTTTTTTCAATCAACAAGATCGATTATTTCAACCGCTTCAACTCAATTTTGCTATACTAGGTCGTTTTTAAAATTAGGTTATCTTTCATGGCGGCTTTATCTATTCAGGAACGCAAGCGTTTACGTCAAATTGGTCATGCCCTTAATCCTGTAGTAATGATTGGTGGGCAAGGTTTGACTGAAAATGTCGTTGAGGAAACTAACCGTGCATTAAATGATCACGAACTTATCAAAGTCAAAATTGCTGGTGAAGATCGTGAAGCACGTGTAGCTGTTATTGCTGAAATCTCGGAAGTGACAGGCGCTGAAGTCGTGCAAACGATTGGTAAAATTGCCCTGCTTTATAAAAAAGCAAAGCAACAAAATCCAAAACTTTCGAACCTTGTTCGCCACGCACATTTATCTAAGTAATTTCAATTTATGGCAAGCTACGAGCTCAGTGCATTTGATCGCCGCTTCCAAGCGATTTCAGTGGTCGGCGCGATTGAACAAGTCAGCCCTTTTACACTGAATGTCGGTTTTTGGATTCGAGACCCGAACCAGTGGATTGAGTGGCCTGCATTGGTTGCTGCTCATCCTCGTCAGGATTTTCTTTGGGAAAATACCTGCTTTGAGATTTTCATTGGTGTGAAACACGAAGATTTTTATCGTGAAATCAATTTATCACCTTCTCAAGCATGGCAAGTTTATCAATTTGAAGAATATCGTTATCCTGAAGAGATGCCGCCACTTGCTGCGTATGATATCGAATTAAATCAACTTAAGCGTACGCACTATGGACTGAATGTAAGTTTAGATTTAACAGAATTTATGCTGAAGTATAAATTGAAATGGTCTGACTTATTTATTGGTTTGACGGCTGTACTGAACACCACCCAAGGTGAACAGTTCTACGCCATGCAGCATAGCAGTCCAAATGCTGATTTCCACAATAAACGTGATTGGCTTCATCTGTTCTAAAGCAGTTCAACTCCTCTCCTTTTACAAGGAGAGGTGAAGATTGTACCTTAAACACTTTTATTTACGAACACGCGCTCAAGACACATCTTTACTTGATACTTTGTTCCAAGCCTCAAGCGTGTGCTCTTTAGAACGTTTAAAAGTTTCAGTGAGTTGATCTTTGTGCTTAACCGAAATCTGACTCACATCATCCTTTAACTCTTTACCAAATTTACTCAAATCTTCAATCACGGCGTTGACTTCCGTTTTCACAAAGTCTTTTAAATCTGTTAAATCTTTCTGCGACAAATTTAATTGTGATTTTAAACTTTCAATGCGCTGTAATACATCTTCTTTGAGTTGACGAATTTGGTCTTGCACCGTTGCGTTTAATTGCTTCGCTTCCTCGGTCACTTTCTCTTGAGTCTCAACGACCGCTTCCGTTACTTGTTGTTTGGCCTGTTTTGCTACTTTCTCAAGTTTTTCTGAACTTTCAGACACAACTTCTTTAAGTGATTCTGTAGCTTCTGTTGGTTTTTTTTCTGCTGTCATAATACACAACCTATTCTTATTTAGTGAGAAGACTGCAAGCTTAACTGGTGTTGATCAAATTTAAATCTTGATTTGTCAGACAATTCTTAATTGCTTACATTTTTTATTTTGCTCAACAAAACAGCTTTTGAATAAAAACAAGCCTTTTATCTTTTTATTATTTCGTTTTGACGTGGACTTTTTCACAGTTGGTGCGTATAATGCGCTGTTAAGTTACAAGCGAGCAGACGCAAGGGAGGATAGGTTTTTTTACGGCCTTCCTTTTTTTTCGTCTACTCGCTTTTTTACAGCCCTATTTTTTGTGGTTTTAGTTCAGGAGCTTTGGTTTGAGCATCCCCGCCATTTTAGCCCTCGCCGACGGTACAATCTTTAAAGGTACCTCTATCGGTGCAACGGGAAGTACGACTGGTGAAGTCGTTTTCAACACAGCCATGACTGGCTATCAAGAAATTTTGACCGATCCAAGTTATGCACAACAACTTGTGACATTAACTTATCCGCATATCGGTAATACAGGTTGTAACTCTGAAGATGCAGAGTCTGGCCGTATTCATAAAGTGTGGGCAAACGGTTTAATTATCCGTGACTTACCTTTATTGCATAGCAACTTCCGTGCAGAACAATCTCTTGGTGAATACCTGATAGAGCACAATGTCGTTGCAATTGCAGATATTGATACACGTAAATTAACACGTATCTTGCGTGCCAAAGGTGCGCAGAATGGTTGTATTCTAGCTGGCGAAAATATTACTGAAGAAGAAGCTTTAGCAAAAGCTCGTGCATTCGGTGGCTTAAATGGTTTAGATCTTGCTAAAGAGTGCTGTGATCCTGAAGGGTTCGAATGGACTGAAGGTTCTTGGGTTCTAGGTCAAGGCTTTACTCAACCTGAACACAAATTTCATGTTGTTGCATACGACTACGGTGTCAAAACCAACATCTTGCGTATGCTTGCAGACCGCGGTTGCAAACTCACTGTTGTTCCTGCACAGACTCCTGCAGAGAAAGTACTCGCGTTAAATCCAGATGGCGTGTTCTTATCAAATGGTCCTGGCGATCCTGCTGCATGTGACTACGCTATTGAAGCTGTAAAAACAATTATAGAGGATGCTCGCAACGTACCTGTATTTGGTATTTGCTTGGGTCACCAAATTCTTGCACTCGCTTCTGGCGCTAAAACGGTAAAAATGCCACATGGTCACCACGGTGCAAACCATCCAGTACAGAACATTGAAGATGGTACTGTGATGATTACTTCTCAGAACCACGGCTTCGCAGTTGATGCAGAAACTCTACCTGCAAACCTGAAAGCTACGCACAAGTCTTTATTCGACCAAACCTTACAAGGTATCCATCGTTTAGACAAACCAGCGTTCAGCTTCCAAGGTCACCCTGAAGCAAGCCCAGGTCCACATGACTGTGCCCCATTGTTCGATCATTTCATCGAACTTATTGAAGCATCTAAGAAGTAATTAAGGAGCGAAATAATGCCTAAACGTACGGATATTAAAAGCATCTTAATTATTGGTGCTGGTCCAATTGTGATTGGTCAAGCCTGTGAGTTTGACTACTCAGGTGCGCAAGCATGTAAAGCCCTTCGTGAAGAAGGCTACCGCGTTATTTTGGTGAACTCTAACCCAGCAACCATTATGACCGATCCTTCAATGGCAGATGCAACTTATATCGAGCCGATCACTTGGCAAACTGTTGCACAGATCATTGAGAAAGAACGCCCAGATGCTGTTCTTCCGACCATGGGTGGTCAAACTGCATTGAACTGTGCTCTTGCACTAGATGAGCATGGCATTTTAGAAAAATTCAATGTTGAATTGATTGGTGCAACCAAAGAAGCGATTGAAAAAGCGGAAGACCGTAAACTTTTCGATATCGCGATGCGTAAAATTGGATTGGAATGTCCAAAAGCTGACATTGCTGAGTCAATGGAACAAGCTTTAGAAATTCAAGCACGCTTTGGCTTCCCAGTGATTATCCGTCCATCATTCACGATGGGTGGTTCAGGTGGTGGTATCGCCTACAACAAAGAAGAATTCATCGAAATTTGCGAACGTGGTTTCGATCTTTCTCCAACTAAACAATTATTGATTGATGAATCTTTAATTGGTTGGAAAGAGTACGAAATGGAAGTTGTTCGTGACAAAAATGACAACTGTATCATCGTATGTTCGATTGAAAACTTTGACCCAATGGGCGTGCACACAGGTGACTCAATCACTGTTGCTCCTGCACAAACTCTAACGGACAAAGAATACCAATTGATGCGTAATGCTTCTTTAGCAGTTTTACGTGAAATTGGTGTGGAAACAGGTGGTTCTAACGTTCAGTTCGGTATTAACCCGAAAGATGGTCGTATGGTGATCATCGAGATGAACCCACGTGTATCTCGTTCTTCTGCGTTGGCGTCTAAAGCAACTGGTTTCCCAATTGCAAAGATTGCAGCAAAACTTGCTGTAGGTTATACCCTTGATGAATTGAAAAATGACATCACTGGCGGTACAACTCCTGCATCATTCGAACCTGCGATTGACTACGTTGTTACTAAGATTCCACGTTTCAACTTCGAAAAATTCCCACAAGCTGAACCAGTATTGACGACACAGATGAAATCTGTGGGTGAAGTCATGGCGATTGGCCGTAACTTCCAAGAATCGATGAACAAAGCACTTCGCGGTTTAGAAGTTGGTGTTTGTGGTTTCGATGAGAAAATCGAAATCGGTGCTGAAGGTGCGCGCGAAAAGATTCTGGTTGAACTTAAAGTTCCGGGTCCAGAGCGTATTTGGTACGTTGCGGATGCATTCCGTCACGGCTTCACTTTAGATGAAGTGTTTGAAGCAACCAAAATTGACAAATGGTTCTTGATTCAAATCGAAGACATCATCAAAACTGAAAATGAAATTAAAACTTTAGGTTTTGGTGACTTAACTGCTGAAAACATCCGTTCATTCAAACGTAAAGGTTTATCTGACCTTCGTATTGCAAACTTGATGGGTATTTCACAAAAGCAATTCCGTAAGCATCGTTGGAACTTGGGCGTAACTCCAGTTTACAAACGTGTAGATACATGTGCCGCTGAATTCGAATCTGATACAGCCTACATGTACTCAACTTATGACGAAGAGTGTGAAGCAAACCCGTCAACTAAAGACAAAATCATGGTCATCGGTGGTGGTCCTAACCGTATTGGTCAAGGTATTGAGTTTGACTACTGCTGTGTACACGCTGCTTTAGCCATGCGTGAAGACGGTTACGAAACAATTATGGTGAACTGTAACCCTGAAACGGTTTCAACTGACTATGACACGTCTGATCGCTTGTACTTCGAACCGATTACACTTGAAGATGTATTAGAAATCGTTCGCACTGAAAAGCCAAAAGGCATTATCGTTCAGTACGGCGGTCAAACTCCGTTGAAATTGGCGCGTGCTTTAGAAGAAGCGGGTGCTCCAATTATCGGTACATCTCCAGATGCTATTGACCGTGCAGAAGACCGTGAACGTTTCCAGCAAATGATCCAACGTTTACAGCTTCGTCAACCAAACAACAGCATTGTAAAATCTGCTGAAGAAGGTATCTCTGAAGCTGCGAAAGTAGGTTATCCGTTGGTTGTTCGCCCATCTTATGTATTGGGTGGCCGTGCAATGGAAATCGTATACAACGAAGAAGAACTTAAACGTTACCTTCGTGAAGCAGTACAGGCATCGAACGAAGCCCCTGTTCTTCTTGACCGTTTCCTAGATGACGCAACTGAAGTTGATGTTGACTGTGTATCTGATGGTAAAGACGTTGTAATCGGCGGTATCATGCAGCACATCGAACAAGCGGGTATTCACTCAGGTGACTCTGCATGTTCAATTCCTCCTTATTCTTTATCTAAAGAAATTCAGGATGAAATGCGTCGTCAAACTGTTGCGATGGCAAAAGAACTTGGTGTGGTTGGTTTGATGAACGTTCAGTTCGCAGTTAAAGGCGATGATGTTTACGTTCTTGAAGTTAACCCACGTGCTTCACGTACAGTTCCATTCGTATCAAAATGTATTGGCGAATCTTTGGCAAAAGTTGCTGCACGTTGTATGGCGGGTCAGTCTTTAGAATCTCAAGGTTTCACTAAAGAGATTATTCCGACTCACTTTGCTGTAAAAGAAGCAGTTTTCCCATTTGCTAAATTCCCTGGCGTAGACCCAATGCTTGGCCCTGAGATGAAATCTACAGGTGAAGTGATGGGTGTAGGTAAAACATTTGGTGAAGCATTCTACAAAGCAGTGCTTGGTTCAAATGAACGCTTACCAGGTTTACCAACAGAAGGCGAAGTTAAACACGCATTCTTGTCTGTACGTGAATCTGACAAGAAATACATTGTTGATATTGCGAAGAAGCTTGTTTCTTTCGGCTTCAAACTTGTAGCTACTGGTGGTACACATGATGTACTTAGCCAAGCAGGTTTAACATGTGAACGTGTAAATAAAGTCACCGAAGGCCGTCCGCACATTGTAGACCGCTTGAAAAATGGTGAAATACACCTTATTGTCAATACCACTGAGGGCAAACGTGCTCAGTATGACTCAGCAATGATCCGTCGCGCTGCGTTACAAGGTAAAGTGTATTACACAACCACCATTAACGGTGCTGAAGCAGTTTGCCAAGCATTTGGAATCCAATTACCAATGGATGTATACCGTTTGCAAGATTTACAAACCGTAGTTTAATTCGTTTCCGATAAGTCCCGTCACCTTATCGGTGGCGGGCTTTTTTCATTTATAAACCTGTATTTTTTACACTCACAAACTTGAGGGACAACAATGCAACGTTATCCTATGACTCCCCAAGGCAAAGAAGCCTTAGAGAAAGAATTACATCAATTAAAAAGTATTGAACGTCCACGTATTACAGCAGCCATTGCTGAAGCACGTGAACATGGGGATTTAAAAGAAAACGCGGAATACCATGCTGCACGTGAGCAACAAGGTTTCTGTGAAGGTCGTATCCAAGACATCGAAGGTAAATTGGGTGCAGCTCAAGTTATTGATGTAAAAGAACTTGAACAAAATGGTCGTGTTGTTTTTGGTGTAACGGTGACGATTGAAAACTTAGATACCGAAGAACAAAAGACGTATATGATCGTGGGTGATGACGAAGCAGATTTCAAAATTAATAAGATTTCTGTCAATTCTCCAATTGCACGTGGTCTTTTAGGTAAAAGTGAAGGCGACGAAGCAAAGATTCAAACACCAAATGGCGAAGTTGAATACGAAATTGTGAGCGTTGAATATCTCTAATTTTATGTAATTAGCGATTCAAGCCCCTCTTTTGAGGGGCTTTTTCATAAACTAAGACCATGAATATCTAAAATCTCGGTATGTGCAATCAGCTCCAATACAAAATGAGCAAAATTGCCAGTTCAAGGAGCTTAATGACTATTGTAGATTTAGCCCATTCCTTTAAAGTAAACCCAATAAAAAATTAAGACTATCAAAAATATGAAAACTGGACACGCGAGTAAAACTGCCGAAGCTGCAGCCGCAATTCGTGCTAATCATTATCTGAATAATACAAATCCTGTTTTTTCAGATCCCTATGCTTGGAAAATGACCAGTTCTGGATGGCGTACTTTACTTTCCAATCCGTTGTTTATGAAAGCCTTCAATTCACGACTATTTAACCGTAGCTTTGGATTATTAACTGCCCAAGTTACAGGACGTTCCATTTATGCTGAGGACTGGCTATCAGAAGCCATTGAACTTGGTATACAACAATATGTCATGATTGGTGCTGGATTAGATTCTTTTGTGTTACGGCAAGCGGCACTCTATCCTGAATTAAAAATCTATGAACTTGATCATCCAGATACTCAAGCCTTGAAAATTAATAAATTGAGGCTTTTAGGAAAAATTCCAAACAATGTGGAATTTGTTCCTATTGATTTTGAGAATGAAGCCATTTCTACTGCATTACAGCACAGCAGCTTTGAGTCTAAACAAACCGGCTTTTTCTCTTGGTTAGGTACTACACACTATTTAAAACCCGAAATAACTTTAGCAACCTTACAAAATATTGCCTCCTATGCTGCACCAAATAGCGAATTGGTATTGGACTATTCTCTAGACTATACAACGCTGAAAGGGATAGAACGTGTGGGCGTACTTGCCCTATCTAAATTTACCCATATTTTAAATGAGCCCATTGTTGGGGCGTTAAACACCGAACATTTGCATCAAGCTTTATTTCAAATGGGATACATCGTATTGGAAGATTTGTCTGGTAAAGAAATTACAGAACGGTACTTTCATCAGCGGGCAGATGGCATACGACATACTCAAGCAACGCATTTACTTCGCATCATGATTACATAGAAATTTCTGGTAAGTCATATACAATGACATCATTTCTTTCAACCTAATACATTGTATGTCTGAACCTTTGATTAACTCCCCTGTCAAACACTGGTGCGAATTCGAATTCATCGCAAAAACCGTGAAGAATCCGAATATTCATATCAAAGGGAATTATTCATATTATTCAGCCTATTGGGACCAAGGTTTTGAACGTTGTGTCGTGCGTTATTTGCATGACAAACCATCTACGCTCGGAAAACCAATTGATCAACTCTATATTGGCAATTTTGTCTGTTTTGGTGCTGAATGCATGATTATGATGGGAGGGAATCAACTGCATCGTACCGACTGGATTTCAGCTTTCCCCTTTGACACGCGTAGTTTTGTCCCTGCTGGAGATACTATTATTGGCGATGGTTGCTGGATTGGCTCTCGTGCCATGATTATGCAAGGGGTTACACTAGGTGAAGGGGCTGTGGTTGCGACGGGTGCTGTAGTCACTAAAGACGTGCCACCTTATGCGGTTGTAGGTGGTGTACCTGCAAAAATTATTAAATACCGATTTCCAGAAGATGATATTCAAAAACTGCTTGCCCTCAAACTTTATGACTTAGATGAAAAGCAGTTTTTAAAAATGCGCGAGCAATTGCAGACGAATGATGTAGAAGCCCTAATACAATACCTCTCAAAGAGTAGTTGAGTGAATCAATTCAAGCATCTTAATTTTCAATAAAGTTCGCTGCCTAGATACAATTCCTATAATTTTCGCACCCTTCTTTTCTCTTTTTAATAGCCATTTCATTTTTCTCACAATTTTTACCCGACTTTAGTACAACAATGCATACTTTTTAGGCAAAAAACATGCTAAGTTAAGTTATGGAATCGACGGTTTATAAAGCCTTATCCCTATGAAAATACTAGGTTTTATAAAATCAAAATTAGCGTTAGTATAAAAGTATAAACAATAGTTTTGAGTCGCAACTCTCAAATAAAGCAGCTTCTAAAAAGTTTTTAATGAAAACAAGGAGTAATACAGATGGCTTATCAAAATATTTTAGTTCCAGTTGACGGTTCAGACACTTCTTTTGCAGCAGTAAAACAAGCAGCAGAACTCGCCAAAGTATTTGGTAGTAAAATTACTGTTGTTCAAGTACTTGCCTTAGACCCATACATTGCTGCCGAATATATTACTGCGGCACAGACCAATGATTTGATTGAACGTGCTCGTTCATCAATTGAAGGTACACTTCAAGATGCCAAAGCTAAATTTAGTGCGGAAGGCTTAAATGTTGAAACGCGTTTACTTGAAGGGCAAATGATCCATCAAGAAATTATTAATGCTGCTAAAGAAATCAATGCTGATTTAATCGTGATTGGTTCACATGGCCGTACAGGATTGAAAAAATTCTTCTTAGGTAGTGTCGCACAAAAAATTCTGGGGGAGACTAGCGTACCTGTATTGGTGGTTCGTCAATAATTTGATTCATCAACTTGGTCTTACATTCATACTCAGCATTGGATGTAAGACCCTTCAAATAACTTTAGAAATTTCTCCATCCCACTGATAGAGCTTCAAATTTATCTTCCCTGCATTCACAACAATATTCTCTGCTTGTAATTTTATAATTTGAAGATTATCCCCTTGAGCATCCAGTTTGCTTAGGCTAATTTTACCTTGTGAATTAATTACACGATGCCAAGGCAAGGGCTTATCTTCAACTTGTTGCAATACACGCCCAACCAAACGAGCATGTTTAGGCAAACCCGCCATCTTGGCAATTTGTCCATAGGTTGCAACTTTTCCATAAGGAATT
The DNA here is from genome assembly GCF_008867985.1 of Acinetobacter tandoii. Lineage (NCBI taxonomy): Bacteria > Pseudomonadati > Pseudomonadota > Gammaproteobacteria > Moraxellales > Moraxellaceae > Acinetobacter > Acinetobacter tandoii. The sequence goes on along the minus strand of NZ_VXLD01000001.1, from coordinate 74,988 downwards.
AAGGCAACCACTTGCAGAATTAACTGTGCTAATTCTTTTGAAGATGATTGAGTCATTGATATCAATATAACCCCTTCGTAACAGAGAAGTTAGAAGTTTCCAGGACTTTCCAGTCGTTTTACTTCTTGGACTTTTTCTGGATTATGTACAGCAGCAACACCATCTTCTGCTTTTACATCAACAAAGGCATCTGGGTTATAAATGGTGATGGTTTCATTGCCTGTCGCATCTTCCCCGACAATATACTGAAAACCTTTACGGTTCATCTTATGGCACAAACGCTGATACCAACCTTTAAAGCCCTCTGTCTCTTCATTCGGATTGTAATAAAAAGCATTCATCACAGCAGGGAGCCCTAATCCACAGACCAAACCCGATAGAAGTACGCTAATAAAAGTGTATCCAATCAGGATACTGCTGTATTCACTCAATTGCGGAATATTGGCAACAGCAAGAATTAAAGCCAGTGAAATTCCACCACGCACCCCACCCCAAGACAGAATCGCTAAACTTCCGTTATAACTTTTGTGTCGGAAACTTGGGAAAAAAGCAAAGGCAAGATAATTCGCTGCAAAACGTGATGCATGCAGAATAATAAAGGCAATAATGCCACCCAAAATCAGACTCACGCTTAAATCTAGAATAAAGAGTTCTAAACCAATTAAGGTAAATAAGAAGGAGTTAATAATTCCCTCAACGGTATGCCAAAAGTGATTGACCTCCCGAATTTCACGTTCTTGTAGGATTTCTTTCCAACGATTCCCAACCACTAATCCACCAAACACACAGGCAATTGGTGCAGAAGCATGTGCAAAAAGTGCGACCAAGTAAGATCCACATGCCAGTAAAGCGGTCGTTAAAATAAGAGATTCCATTTCATGTTTGCCACGAAGCAATCTCAGAATAGCCAGACCAAAACCCCAACCAATAATAATTGCGACAACAATTTCATAGAGTAAAGTTTGTAGTGTACCGATTAAACTAAAATGCTCGCCTTGTAACACATTCAGCAAGGTCATGAATAAGGCAATACACATAGCATCATTAAATAAGGATTCACCTTCTAACTTGACCATTAAATGGTGCGGTGCACGGACTGAACTTAGGACCCCTTTAATTCCAATCGGATCGGTTGCACCTAAGGCTGCACCCAAAAGCAACAATACCAATAGGTCGACATGCTGCCCAACTAAGAATTGATAGCCATAAAGTACCACTCCAAAAAACACGGCACAGAGTACCAATGCGATACTGGCTAAAATACTGATCGGCTTCCAATAACTGCGCAAATCAGACACTTTGAACTTCAAAGCAGAAGAGGTCAGAATAAAACAAATCACCCCGTTGATCAGAAAATCATAGAAATCGATGTGGCGTACGGCATTTTCAATATTATGAATATTGATGGTAATAAACTGATTACCATTTAACAGGCTTGCCCCCCACTGCAAAATAAAGACAAAAATTGCGGAGACAATCGGAACACCTATGGCTTGTGGAAAACCTAAAATTCGCTTGTTAAAAATCGTGGTCGCAATTGATAATGCAAAAATAACCGTGAAAATTTGAAGAAATAAAAAATTACCCATGCGAGTTCCGATGCTAACCAAGAGATAAAATCAAGCGAATGAACTCAATGATTTGCGAACTAAATATTGACTTAAACACTATTCTTTACATTTCAGTGTACCGTCTTTTAAAGCTAGCCTCCTAGTTTCGTTAAATTTTTTTAACATAAAACTTGTACAGGATTAAACAAAGCGTTTAGATTGAATCCCTATTCAAATGACTCCCACTATTTTGCCCTTTAAACTTTTAGGAGATTGGCTAATTTATGCACCAGACCATTAAAACCGTATTTCGCCTATGTTTCGCAACCAGTATTTTTTTAATTACGTTGGCATTGGTCTGGACATGTATCGTCAAAACATTAGAAATTAAAAATGCGACTCAAGCTTTGGCTCAAGCGCAACAGTTTGAACTAAAGTCAACTAGAGCTAAACCTCTGGTATTGGTTACCAATAATCAGAAACCCGATGAATCTGTTTTTATTCTCGTCGCCAACCAAGGCTTTATCGCCAAAATGAGCTGCGAGCACTATGCACAAGACTTGTGTATCGATGCAGAGAATCAAACCCATCGACGTCAAATTGACACTTTGGGTTTAAAAAAAATTGGGCAGCAACATTATATTCAACATATTCAATTTCATGACAGCCAAACTCAGAAAGTCAGCCGTTTTAATTATACTGATGCGCAAATCCAAACGTTCTTCCAACAAGACATTCAGCAGTTAAAATATGTGGTCTTCGGGATTGCTATCTTTGCGCTAATTGCTTTGTATGTCAGCTTCCGTATTCTGCGCAACTTTAAGCAATTTCTTCGTAAATAGCCCATAGCTGCGTATTCAAAAACAGCCATCTTTTTTCAATCATGATGATGGCTGTCTTACTTCGCTTCAGCCCTATGATTGAGCCATTACTTTTTCTGGAGATAAACTAAAGATTGCTAACATTGCGATGGCAATGAAACACAGCATCAAGGTTGCCATATTCATTAAGTCTGTCCAAACTAAGAAATTCAGAATCACCCCGCCTAGCAAGCCGCAAGCAAATTGCATACTGCCCATCACCGCACTCGCTGTTCCTGCACGTGCACCTTGTTCAGACATCGCCAATGCCATCGCATTTGGGCCTGTAAAACCAATCCCTGAAACCGCCAAGAACATGCCTGCATACACCAGTTCAATTGGAGCTTGTTGCAACAGACCTGCAAGTACTAACACTAAAGCACCTGTAAGCTGAATAAATCCGCCAATTTTCAGACGGGTAAAGACAGAAAGATGTTTACCCATTTTTTTATTTAGGGTCGATAACAACATAATCCCAAAGGCATTCGAACCAAAAGCAATTGCAAAGTGCTGTTGATTTAAACCATAGCCATTCATCAGCACCGATGCAGATGAGCTGATATAGCAAAACAGCACACCACCCGAGAAACAGCCTGCCAGCATTGGAATACGGAAACTACGATCTTGAAAAATAGCTGCATACAATTGGAAAACTTGAGGTAAATTCAAACGTAGGCGATGTTCAGGCTGTAAGGTTTCCTGAAAAAAGAAATGAATACACAACCAGCATGCAGCGCCAATCATCATTAGAAAAACAAAAATGGCGTGCCAATTAAAATAACTAAGCACCAATGCTCCCAAAGTTGGTGCCAAAATTGGTGCCACCCCCATCACAATCATCATACTGGCAAAAGCCTGTGCAGAGGCATTCATATCTAAACGATCTCGAATAGCGGCTCGTGCAATTACCACCCCTACACATCCTCCTAATGCTTGTAATACTCTGGCAGCTATGAGTGCCCATTCATTACTCGCAAGCACGCAGAGCAAACTGGCAACGACATATAAGCTTAAGCCAAAGTACAGCGGTTTCTTACGCCCAATCCGATCACTCAATGGTCCATAAATAAGCTGCCCAATTGCGAGTCCCAAAAAATAAGCAGGCAAAGTATTTGCCACCATTTGGGTACTAACCCCAAAGTCTTTGGCCATTTGCGGCAAAGCAGGTAAATACATATCAATGGAGAGTGGACCTAAGGCAGTTAATAACGCCAACAACATAATCCAAGAAGTCGAATAGGTTTTTTTTACGGGAGATTGAGCAGCATTCATATTTAATTTTTAACTACGAAGAAACAAGACAAGCTTACACTCTCCATAGTATTATTTCTTGATCAAAAAAGTGAAATTAAATCCTGACTCAAGCCTACTTTTTGCATAAAGGTTTGATGTACATCTCTTGAAGGAAACCACTTGAACACTTGGCTTACTCGTCTGAAGCAAACCACTTATAACACCTCTTTTATGTATAACGTGCGCATGATTATTGCGTTCGCAGGGACTGCATTTGTTCCTTATTTTTTAGACTATCAACTGGCCACCATCCCACTTACACTGGGTGTTGTTGCCGCAGGTCTCAGTGATATTGATGACCGCTTCTCGGTGCGTCTTTTAAATTTGGTTTATACCTATATCGGTTTTTTTGTTACAGCAACCTCTATTTATTTTCTTTTCCCGCACCCGATTCTGTTTGCCATCGGGCTGATCATCTCTTGTATTGGCTTTATTTTATTGGGTTCTTTGGGTCGACGCTATGCCACCATTTCTTATGGTTGTTTGGTCATTTCTGTGTATTCCATGTTGGGCGTACATTTATTTGACCAATGGTATATGCAACCTTCACTACTGGTCGCAGGTGCCGCATGGTATGGTGTCATTTCCACCATCAGCTTCTTGTTGTTCCCTGTGCGTCAAGTACAAGACAAGTTGTCCGAATGCTATTCCTCACTGGGCAATTTCCTCTTTGCCAAATCCAATCTATTTGATGTAGACATGACCCCACAAAGCTATCAGCAAAGCATGATTGATTTGTCACTGGAAAATGGCAAATTGGTGGGCATTTTCAACGAAATGAAAACTGCCCTGCTCACTCGCTTAAAAGGTGACCGCGGTCAACGCGATACTCGACGCAGTTTACAATATTATTTTGTCGCACAAGATATCCATGAACGCGCTGATTCTGCCCACATTGACTATCAAATTTTAACCAAAGTTTTTGAACACAGCGATATCCTATTTCGCTTCCAACGAATTTTGACTATTCAGGGTAAAGCCTGTAAAGATTTGAGCGAAAGCATCTTATTACGGAAAAACTATAAACATAACAAGCGCTTTAAACATTCTTTTCAAAATCTAAAAGTGTCTTTAGAAAAATTACGCGACGATAACCATTACGATCCGATTTGGGTGAATGCCCTGTTCTCTTTATACCAAAACCTGAAGTCGATCGATGCACAACTGCGTAACTTGGAAACTGAACAAAATATCGTTTTTGATAAAAGTAAACAGATTGAAAACCAGCTTAAAGATGATGATCTTAAAGGTTGGGATGATATTGTCATCCGAATCAAACAACATCTTACACCTGAATCTGTGTTGTTCCGTCACGCTATCCGACTCTCAATTGTTTTACTGGTCGGCTATATTTTTGTACAAGTCACGCAGATTCAATACGGATACTGGATTATTCTAACCGCATTATTTGTCTGCCAACCCAACTTTAATGCCACCAAACGCCGACTCCGTCTACGAGTCGTCGGCACACTCATCGGAATCATCATTGGTGAAGCGGTGTTGTATTTTATTCCTTCGGTTGAAGGTCAGTTACTGCTGCTAGTTTTGAGTGGCGTGCTGTTTTTTGAATTACGCAGTAAACAGTATGCACAAGCGACAGCTTTTATCACCATTTTGGCTTTAATTAATTTTAATTTAGATGGTCTTGGTTTTTCAGCCGCTGTACCTCGAATGATTGATACTTTGATCGGTTGTGCCTTGGCATGGTTAGGCGTGAGCTTTATTTTTCCAGATTGGAAATTCCGTCGGCTACCGCATAGTATCCAACGTAGCTTACAGGCGCAATGTGCCTACTTAAATGAAGTGATTCAGCAATACAAACAAGGTCGTAATAATGGTTTGAATTATCGTGTGGTGCGACGTGCCGCACATAACACCGATGCCGATGTCGCCTCCCTGATTTCAACCCTTGCCACCGAACCCGACTTTGACCCTACACAAAAAAGTCAGGCATTTGAGTTTCTTTGTTTGAATCACACCTTTTTGAGTTATATTGCGGCCCTCGGTGCACATCGTGCCCAAATCACAGATCCTGAAATTCTAAATTTACTCAGTCAGGCACAGGAAGATATTCAAGGTGCATTACTGAAAGATGAAATGCCTGATTTAACTGCACAAAATATGTTGCAAACCATTCGGCAACGCCTCACACAAGATAAAAAAGAAGATCAATTGTCTTTGATTATTTTGCAGCAATTATCGTTAATGTTCAGTATTTTGCAGCAATTGAGTCACCTCAAGCAAAACTTGAGCAATGAACGTGATGATCAGGCGACCGAGTTTGCATCTTTATAATGAATATCGAATTTTACAAATCATAGATTGGCTGGCGGGGCATCCAAAATTTTGCTGTTAAAAAAGCAGCAATTTCCCCGCAATACAATGCATTTATAACGTATCAACCCTGACTATTTAATGCTAAACTTTCTCTAGTTTTAAATTTGCTCTTTTCACTATGACCGCAAAAAATTTATACGCTTATACGCTACAACCTGTGAACTACGAAATCTCTGAAGCTGAGCAACGCCATGCTCAGATGGTGATTTGGCGTAGTACCAATAAAATTAGCACCAAAGCATGGATGATTATGGGTGCCATCGTAGCTCTTGCGATTGTGGGCATCATCTTATTAAAAAACTACTCAACTATTTTTTGCTGGGTGGCAATTGTCGGGGTGGCTTTATACCTTGCAATCCGCACTTATGGCTTAGAATGGTATGTTAAACGCAAAATGAATGAGTTTCCTGTTCAGGAAATTAAAGGTGTAAAACTGGGTGTACAACCTCACGGTATCGTGATGCGCCAGCAAATGGGTATGCAAGAAGGCGTTGGTGCAATTGGCTGGAAAGACATTTATGAATGGTACAACACGCCAGAATTTATGTTGTTGAACTTTAAAGTCAAAGGTCAACAAGGTGCCTATATTTTACCTAAGCGCATGGACTCACGTAATTTCTCTTTTGAAACCATACGCAAGCATTTAAATGAATCTGTAGGTGAAGCGAAGAAAATCTAAGCGACCCGATTCCTGAAAAGCCTTCTGAAATATGAAGGCTTTTTTACAAAACCAATTAAAAACGATAATGAGAATAAATATTATCTTCAAAATCCACATTGTCTGCTAAATCTTAAGTTATAATTTCGCCAATTTTTTGACACTTCCAACACTTGACCATCATGTTGAAAAAAATATTTTTCCAAATTCATTGGTTTATGGGGATTACCGCTGGATTAATACTGTCCATTATGGGCGTGACTGGCGCTATTTATTCTTATGATCAGCAAATCCTTCAATGGATCAATACGGATAGTTATGTTGTACAGGCGGAAAATCGAGATAAGCTTACACCAGCTGAACTCTATTTACATTTTCAGCAAGCCGATCCAAAGATCCAGATTAATAGCATCACAATTGCGAAAGACCCGACAGCATCAAGCACGGTCAATATTGTCAAAGAAGGGGCACGACGCGGCTATAACATGATGGTCAACCCCTACTCTGCTGAAGTTCTGCCAGAAATAAAGGGACAAGGTTTTTTTCAGTTTGTGCAGCAATTGCATCGTAATTTGACTGTTGGTCCTGTAGGGAAACAAATTACAGCTGCGTGTACACTCATGCTGATTTTCTTTGTCCTGAGTGGATTATATTTACGCTGGCCCAAAAAACACTCGGTCAAACAATGGCTTTTTGTTAAGCCAAAACTCAAAGGTCGCAACTTCCTATGGGACTTACATGCTGTAGTGGGTACATGGGTGGTGGTATTTTATTTACTGATGGCATGTACAGGACTTTACTGGTCTTATGATTGGTGGCGTAGCGGCATGTTTAAAGTGATGGATGTTGAACAACCAAAACCAGAAATGCAAGGCGGTAAACCTGAAGGCCAAGGTCCACGTGGAGCATCAGGTGAACAACGTGGTGAACATGCCTCACAGGGCCGTTCTCATAATGCCAATATACAAGCTCGAGACCATGCTGAATTCAGTCCAGCACAAATGCAAATGGTACTTTCACAAACATGGACAGGCGTGCAAGCTAAACTGGGACATGACTATTCAACACTAACCTTAAATCTTCCCAAAAAAGCAGATGGCAAAGTTGAACTTGGTTTTCTCGACCCAGTTCCACAACATGACCGAGCACGAAATAAAGCCGTCTATAACTATCAAACCGCGACTATAAAAAATGTTGAATTATATGCAGACAAAAAGCTCAATGAAAAAATCATGAGCAGTATGCTGCCCGTACACCGTGGTAGCTTCTTTGGGCCTGTATATCACTTCTTTGCCATGCTTGCTGCATTTGCAATGCCATTGTTCTTTGTCACTGGGTGGATGCTATATCTTAAACGTCGTAAGCAGAAAAAATTAACCTTAGCAGCTCGTGCAAGCCATCACAGCATCACTGTAGATCCAAATGCAAAACCTTGGCTGATTGCTTATGCTTCCCAAACAGGTGTGGCTGAGCAGTTGGCTTGGCGTACAGCCACGAGTTTACAAGAGGCTCGCCAACCTGTTACGGTTAAAACGGTACAACAACTAACCCCAGAAGATCTGCAATCTGCTCAACAAATCTTGTTTGTTGCAAGCACCTACGGTACCGGCGATGCACCTGATCTTGCTTCAGGTTTTGCCAAGAAAATACTGAATAGTCAAATAGATTTAAGCCATGCATACTTTGCCGTATTGGCCTTAGGCTCCAAAGAATATCTAGACAGTTATTGTAGCTTCGGACATGCCATTGCGGCTTGGCTTAAACAAAATCAAGCACACGCACTGTTCGACACCATAGAAGTCGATAATGCCAACCCTGAAGATATACAGCGTTGGAATAACGCACTTGCAAAAAGCAGCAAGCTTGATCTACAAGCTATGCACATTGATAAAACGTTTGATCGCTGGACATTAACACAACGTGATTTATTGAACCCAAATAGTCTTGGTGCACCTGCATTTAATATCGAACTTCAAGCCCAGCATGAAGCACATTGGCAAGCGGGTGATATTGCCGAAATTCAACCCGGCAACAGTGCAAAACGTATTGCTGAATTTATGGCAAAACATCAAATTGCCCCCCAAACTCAGGTGGAATCCTTAGCTGTTTCAATTGAGCAGGCATTATGGGATAAACAACTAAATACCGATGTTGAACCTTTTGCCAACATGGAACATTTGCTTGAGCAACTACACACTTTAGCTTCACGCGAATATTCGATTGCCAGTATTCCCTCGCAGCAAACACTACGTTTAGTGGTACGTCAGCAAAGTGATCATACGGGTGAACTTGGCTTAGGTTCGGGTTGGCTAACAGCACATACTGAAATTGGTCAAGAGATTGCACTTCGTATTCGTAATAATGAGTCATTCCACCTCATTGATGACAATCGTCCAATCATTTGTATTGGTAATGGCACAGGCATTGCAGGACTGATGAGTCTATTACATGCGCGTGTCCGTGCTGATTACACCCAAAACTGGCTGATCTTCGGTGAACGGCAACGAGAACATGACTTTTTCTATCAAACTACGATTGAAGCGTGGCAAAGCACAGGCATGTTAGAACGCCTGAATTTGGCTTTCTCACGTGATCAAGCGGAAAAGGTTTATGTACACCATGTTTTGCGTAATCAAGCAGCAGAGCTAATCTCATGGTTCAATCGTGGTGCAGTCATTTATGTCTGTGGTAGCATTCAGGGAATGGCCCAAGATGTCGAGCATGCCCTCATCGACATTCTGGGTGAAAATACGGTAGAACAACTTCGTCATGAAGGGCGCTATCGTCGTGATGTATACTAAAAAGCAGTAGCATAAAATAAAAAACCGAGCTTAAATAGGCTCGGTTTTTTATTCATCATTTTATTTATCCATTCCACAATACGTTTCATGTCATAAGCATTTATCTTCACCACATCAAACCAATCTAGAATTATGCAATCAATACGATTAAAAAGACTATTCGCAGCAATTATTGGAACTGCACTCTTCCTAGATGGGGCTTATTTAATTAGTCTCAATAAAATTCATTTAGGTACTGTACTGCCGTTGTTAATTGGATTAGGACTGCTGGTCTTTGCACTTTTATACCCTAAAATTCAACTCTTTGTTCACCAAACTCGATATAGACATATCATCTGGCGTATAGGTTGCTGGGGATTTTTACTTTGGAGTACAAGCGTACTTTGCTTTTTCATCTATTTGCATCTAGCAAGCCAAAACAATTCTCAAACTACGCCTGTGAAAGCTATTATTGTTTTGGGGAGTGGTATCGAGCATGGTCAACCTTCCGCCACCTTAGCACAGCGCTTAAATCGAGCTGCCGTACTGGCAAAACAACAACCCAAAATCCCCCTCATTATGACGGGCGGTTTAGATTTTCGAGAAAAATTCACTGAAGCAGAAGTAATGTCAAAGTATGTTCAGCAAAACTTCTCGATATCCCCTACTCGTATTTGGTTAGAAGACAAAAGCACCAGTACCGATTTAAATCTAAAGAATAGCAAACCCATTCTTGCTCAGCTCAATATTCAATTGAATGAACCTATTGCTATCGTTACCAGTGATTTCCATACCTTAAGAGCTGCTGCAATTGCCCATAAACAAGGCTATCGTCATATCATTACTGTAGCCGCGCCCACACCTTTCATTAACCGTTATAATTCATGGCTTAGAGAATATTTTGCTTATGGTAGTGGTTGGCTCTTAAATGAGTTTTAAGGATTAATTCAGACGAATATGACGAGGAAGAGGAAGCTTCATGTCCTGAAACAACTCAGGTTTTTGCATATAGACTTGGTATAAATAGTTTTTTAAATCTAACAACAATTTCTCTGGCGCAACCAAGATATTTTGCCCCTCAGGCGTTAAGTCCAAAGAAATGGTGGTCTGTTCCTTTCTTAAATATGGAATCAGTTTTTCTACCAAATCTTTGAGGCTGATCTCTTTCAATTGATAATCTGCCCAATTGTCTCTAATCAACAATTTAGCTAAATTTTTATTTTGCCAAATTGCAAATGCACGTTGCCCTGTTGGGGTCGCGCATAACGCCCAACCATCCTGATATAAAGCACTCACAGATCCTTGAGCAACCATGTTTTCAATAAATTGCTGATAGATATTCTTCGCACTTGGGCTAGAATTATGACTTTTAGATGCAGCTTTACGCTGATAAGGATTTCTCATATCAATGATATATATTGAATTATTATTGAATAATAAATTCTATATAAAAGACTGAGTCTAGACAACATGAAGGAGATATATGGTGGGCGCTGACGGGATCGAACCGCCGACATTCTGCTTGTAAGGCAGACGCTCTACCAACTGAGCTAAGCGCCCTGAAGAATAAAAATAGAGACCTATTTTTACAAAACCGAGATAAAGGTACTTTATCTGGATTAAACATCTTATTCAGGGAAATAAGATATTAAAATGGCGCAGCGGACGGGGCTCGAACCCGCGACCCTCGGCGTGACAGGCCGATATTCTAACCAACTGAACTACCGCTGCAACACGGAATTCTTAAAACCAAAATCCATAATCTGTCAAAATTATGGTGGGCGCTGACGGGATCGAACCGCCGACATTCTGCTTGTAAGGCAGACGCTCTACCAACTGAGCTAAGCGCCCTAAGGCATTAAAAATAGCATCACTATTTTTAGGATGCAAGATAAACACTAGGGATTATCTTTTAAAACACAGCTTGTCAGACTGTAAAACTTCTTTGAAATGGCGCAGCGGACGGGGCTCGAACCCGCGACCCCCGGCGTGACAGGCCGGTATTCTAACCAACTGAACTACCGCTGCATCGCAAAGAATATGGTGGGCGCTGACGGGATCGAACCGCCGACATTCTGCTTGTAAGGCAGACGCTCTACCAACTGAGCTAAGCGCCCTCAAAAGCTATTTTGTATAAATGGCGCAGCGGACGGGGCTCGAACCCGCGACCCTCGGCGTGACAGGCCGATATTCTAACCAACTGAACTACCGCTGCACTTACACAATATCGCATTTGTGGTACAAACAATTATTAAACTCATCAAGTGGCGCAGCGGACGGGGCTCGAACCCGCGACCCCCGGCGTGACAGGCCGGTATTCTAACCAACTGAACTACCGCTGCACTGAGAGTTTAACGTAAAGGCTTGGTGGGCGCTGACGGGATCGAACCGCCGACATTCTGCTTGTAAGGCAGACGCTCTACCAACTGAGCTAAGCGCCCTTAACGTCTTCATCGTTTGTGTGGTGCATTATAGAGAATCCTGACCGAGTGTCAAACGCTTTTCTCACTGTTTTCATAATTTTATGTTTGAGTGATTAAAAAATAAGTGTTTTGCTATAAAAACAAGCAAATTCTGCAAGTTATTTCAAAAATATGCGTAATTTTCACACATAGCCCTATCTTTATTTTTGATGCCATAAATGAAAATGACGACGCTTTAACTTAAATTTAAAGTTTGTTCCGAAATATAGACCAATGCATTTTCAGGAATCAGTTCAAATAATTCGATGACATCTTGATTGCGCATACGAATACAACCATGCGACATTGGAATACCCATGGGTTCGCTATCTGGTGTACCGTGAATATAAATATAACGATTGAAGGTATCGCATCCCTCACCTTGATTAAACTGTGGCTCTAAACCCGCAAGCCATAAAATACGTGACAAGATCCAGTCACGTTCTGGAAACGCTGTGGCAAGCTCCAGATCATAAACCTCCCCTGTTTCTTTACGTGCAATAAAGACCGCATTGATTGGTGCAAACTCACCAAACTTTAACGCTACTTGGTGCCATCCTCTTGGTGTCTTGCCACTATTTTCTTGTTCACCAATCCCATTTTTACCCGATGAAATCACATAAAACTTATTATGCTTAGGCAGTTGCAAAATTTGCTCTGCTAAATCGATTAAAATATCTGCTTGTTGTAATGAATATTGCATTGAACTGTCCTAAAAAACGTACAACTTGTTATGGGTATTATCTATCGTGCTTCACTCGAAACTGGTTCTGGGCGCAACCATAACCAGATTGCAACAATCAACATGGTCAAATCTGTAAAGACTTTGACCGCAAAAGGCGCTGTTGTAAATAGCATCAATACGCCACTGAGCAGCATCATGCTGGAAGCAATCCATTTGGCTTTGCGTGGTACAGTGCCATTTTCACGCCAAGCTCGAAGTGTTGCGCCATGCTTTGGATGATTTAACAACCAATCATCTACTTGTGGCCAACCTTTTGAGGCTGCCCACGCGGCTAAAATTAAAAATACTGTTGTTGGCATACCAGGTAGTACAGCACCAATAAAGCCAAGGATGACAAAAAGCACCACTAAACTTCGCCAAAACACTATCTTCATCTTCAAGCCCTAATCTAGAATTGCGCTAGTATAAAATGTTTTTACACTTTATCCTTTTTAAATTCTGTACATTGTTCTGCCGTTTCGGTTTTCACTATGTTTCCAACCTTACAACAAGACCATCTTTTTGAACCATGGCTCAATTTTAAAAATCCGCTGGTGAGGCAATTGGCTTTTAGCCTTGCCAGCCCCAATATTCTAAGTGCTTATCCCGAGCAATTTGACGTTCAACAGGCATTTCAATTTCATACAGAGTCGGTTTGGACTCAGTACTTTCACCTCTACCAAACTCGTTTAGATTATTTAGATCAACATCCAACTGAATTAGAAAACTTTTTAAATCAATTAAAAAGCACTCGACTAGGATTACGCTTTGAAATGTTTATTTGGTTTTGGTTATGTGATCATAATTATCACCCTTATGAACTTTTAGGGCACAGCATCCAACAAATTGCAGGCCCTAAAACTTTAGGCGAATTGGATTTTTTACTTAAAAATACGCAGACCAATCAAATTGAACATTGGGAAGTGGCTTTAAAATACTATTTAGCAGAATGTGATTTTTCTTTTCCGCATTGGTATGGGCTTAATCGGACAGATACATTAAAACGTAAATTAAACCATTTTACCCAAAAGCAGTTTCAATTTGATCAAGCACTGAATTACCCAATACAACAACGCTTTGTCATCTTAAAGGGGCAACTGTATTTGCCTTTGCATGCAACCACAGAGCAAATCCCACATTGGCTGAACTCACATAGAAGAATAGGCTTGTGGGGCTATGATTTTATTCCTCAAACAGCATTCCCCTATCGCTTACAACGCCACGAATGGCTCTGCCCTCATGCTGCTGCAACCAGTGTAACACCTCTGCTCTGGACTGATGGTTTGTATTGTTATTTAGATAAAGATGAGGAACAAAATTTTTATATGTATCGCAACCGCCCTCTGCTACAGCATTATGCTCAGCATTAAAATGACGCCATATACATTCTTTAACTTTTTTATAATGAAATCATGGTACTGTTTATGCTGAATGTTTTTTAATCTATATGTGCTCAAGATAATAATTCATGTTTTGGAGAACACTATGAAAAAAGCAATCGCGATCTCATTACTACTCACTTTTTTTCTAGCAGGCTGTAATACGGTCGCAGGTGTAGGTAAAGACGTTTCCAAAGTTGGGGATGTGGTTACAGACAGCGCGGAAAAATCAGCAGACAAATTATAATCCCCCAAAAGAACATCAAGACCTTATCAAAACGATAAGGTTTTTTTATATCAAAACTCCCTTTCTTGATTCGATTCGCCTATCATAGCAGCATATTTTTCATTTGCTTTTCTGTATGAACCACTCCGAAACACTCGAACTTAGTCTGCAATTACTCCGCCAACCCTCTGTTACGCCTGTCGATCATGACTGTCAAAACATTATGGCTGAGCGTTTAGCAAAAATTGGTTTTAACATTGAACCTATGCGTTTTGATGATGTTGATAATCTTTGGGCGCGCAAAGGGACTGAAGCTCCAGTGTTCTGTTTTGCAGGGCATACAGATGTAGTACCAACAGGCAATTTAAATGCTTGGCACTCAGAACCGTTTATTCCAGAAATCCGTGATGGCAAACTCTATGGTCGTGGTAGTGCAGACATGAAAACTGCATTGGCGGCAATGGTGGTGGCATCAGAACGATTTGTAGCTAAGCACCCAAATCACAAAGGCTCAATCGCATTTTTAATCACCTCTGATGAAGAAGGTCCTGCGATTAATGGAACTGTCAAAGTTATTGAAACGCTAGAAGCTCGCCAAGAAAAAATGACTTGGTGCCTTGTAGGTGAGCCATCAAGTACGCATCATTTAGGTGATATTGTAAAAAATGGTCGTCGTGGTTCATTAAATGCAGTACTGACTGTAAAAGGAAAGCAAGGTCACGTGGCTTACCCTCACCTTGCGATTAATCCAATTCACATGGCTTCTAAAGCTGTTGCAGAACTATGCGATACCGTTTGGGATCAAGGGAATGAGTACTTCCCTGCAACTTCTTTCCAAGTTTCTAATATCCAAGCGGGTACAGGTGCAACCAATGTGGTACCTGGGACAATGACGGTAACATTTAACTTCCGCTATTCGACAGAAGTCACAGCAGAAGAATTAAAAGCACGTGTGTTAGAAATTTTAGATCGTCATGGTTTAACTTACGAAATCCAATGGACACATTCTGGCTTACCATTCCTCACCCCAGTAGGCGAGTTGGTAAATGCTGCGAAAAATGCAATTCGTAATGTTACTGGTCGTGAAACTGAATTATCGACCAGTGGCGGAACATCAGATGGTCGTTTTATTGCACCTACAGGCGCTCAAGTACTTGAACTAGGTGTACTTAATGCCAGCATACATCAAATTGATGAGCACGTTAATGTAGCAGATTTAGAACCTTTGGCTGAAATTTATGAGCAAATTTTAGAAGGCTTATTAGCTTAAGACTTTTGAATAAACAGCGAATAAAAAACCCATGTTGAACATGGGTTTTTTATTGTTAAAGCTTTTATGAGTTAATACCTAAACTGGCTTGAATCTGGACTACATTCGGGACTTGGAACGTTTGTTCGCCCATTCTCACATACTGAAACACCATAGGATCAGTAACTGTCATTTCTTCGTCAACCACCTCAGAAATACGAACACGTACAGATTTCGGCATTTCATTACACATCAAGGCAAAACGCTGATCTACTTCATCACCTTCAATCACCAATGCAACACCTGTCTCTTTTGCAGGATCATTCACCGCATAAACAGGTAATTTTACATCGTGCCACTCTACTGAAGAAACATGTGTCTGGCTATCCAATGCGGAAAGTACAATGTTTTGAGGTAATAACATCGCAACTTTGCCATAACACTGAATGATATAAGCATCAATAAATCCAGTAGAAACTGTAATAAGATGATGTAACTCTTGCTGACTAATTTGGTCTAAAACCGATTTATTCGCGATTTTTCCACTCATCAAATTACCCCTGTTTCACAGTCAAAAGACTTTCTATGTTATTCAACAATTCAGCCTCTTGGAATGGTTTACCCATATAATGAGTTACACCCAAACTAAATGCTCGTTCACGATGCTTTTCACCCGTACGTGATGTAATCATGATAATTGGGAGTTGCTTATGAACTTCGTGGTGACGAATTAAGTTAGTTACTTCAAATCCGTCCATACGTGGCATTTCAATATCTAACAGCATTAAATCAGGTTTGACATTTTCTAACTGCTCCATGGCATCCACACCATCTTTCGCAGTGACGACATCATAACCTTGGCGCTCTAATAGACGTGAAGTAACTTTACGTACTGTAACCGAGTCATCGACAATCATGATTAAACGACGTGTATTGCTATAACGATAAGAATCACGTTGATCATGGCCATGTTTCACACGTTGTGTGGTTTGCACTTGACGGGCAATATTTTGTCCATCCAGAATCAAACACACTTGTCCATCACCTAGAATCGTTGCACCTGCTATCGCACCAATTGCAGCAAATTGCTGGCCAATTGGTTTCACGACAATTTGCGCACGTGAGCCGATCAACTGATCAACCAATAAGGCAATCGTTTGACCACTATTACCCTTAATCAACAATACAGGTAACGAATGAGCAATATTGCTTAAACGCGGTAAAGGCTGATTGGAAACAAATTCAGAAAGATAACGTAACTTATAGCTTTGGTTATCAATTTTGAAATAATCTTCTTTACTATTAAAGTAAGTTTCCAAAGTCGTTGGTGCAATTCGAATGATGCGCTCAATTTGTGCCAAAGGAATTGCAAATTGCTGATCCCCAGATTTCACCATTAAGGCATCACTTACTGCTACAGTCGTTGGAACGCGGATACTAAAACTTGTTCCTTTTCCAAGGGTTGAATCTACAGTGACATGACCACCCAACGCCTTAATCGAGCTTTGTACGACATCCAGACCAACGCCTCGCCCAGAAATTTGGGTAATTTGCTGTGCAGTACTAAAACCTGGATGGAAAATCAACTGTAAAATTTCTTCTTTTTCAAGTAATTGATCTGCTTTCATCAAACCTAAAGAAATGGCTTTTTCCTTGATTCGATTTACGTCAATCCCTTTACCATCGTCATGGAATTCGACTACAACATCCGTACCTTGACGGCTGATATTGAGTTCAATTTTCCCAATTTCAGGTTTGTTTGCCGACTGACGCTGCTCAGGATCTTCAATACCATGGTCGATGGCATTTCGTAACATATGCTCAAGCGGCGTAACTAAACGCTCAAGAATAGTACGATCCAACTCACCTTCAGTATTATTTACAATTAACTCAGCAGGCCGGTTTAGAGTTGAAGCAGTCTGACGCACAATACGTTGCAAACGAGGCAATAAGCGTGAGAATGGAACCAAGCGAGTTCGCATTAAGCCTTCTTGAATTTCGGCCTGAATACGGGATTGCTGTAATAACAAACCCTCTGTATCACGAATTTTCTCAGCCAATGTACTCTTGAAGTCGACCAAGTCGGATGCAGATTCCGCCAAGGATTTAGACAACTGATTTAATGATGAATATTGGTCCATTTCCAATGGGTCAAAGTCGGCATATCGCCCGCCTTCACTGCCATGTTTGGCAATAATTTGTGACTCTAATTCACCTTCCATTCGACGCAACTGGTCGGCAAGACGCTTAATTGCCAATTCCATTTCATTCAATGTATTGCCTAATTGACCAAGATCCATTTCAATACGTGAACGGTTAATCGAATTTTCACCAGATAAATCAATCATTTTCTCAATCAAATCTGCTGAAATTCGAATCATTTCATTCGATTGATCATTGGCCCCAAAACTTTCCCACTCACCCATCATAGCTGGTGGCTCTGTTCCATCCCCTTGAATAAACTCAAAGCTTGGTGCAGTTATTGGTGCATAATCAGGGCTGTTTCGCGTTGGTAATTGAACAGTAACATCTGCATATTCAATCGCTTCCAAACCTGCTTTTAAACTGTCAAAATTACTATAATCATGATCAAAAATAGCATGTCTTAACCATGTAATCGTGGTTTTGAGTAGTGGATCATAAATATTTGAATTGAAGTGATGAACAGCGAACTGTTCGAAGGCGCTTTCTAAACGATATGCAATCGCCCCTACAGGCTCAATTTCAACCATACGTGCACCACCTTTGAGGCTGTGCGCTGCGCGTTGCAATTGAAGCAATAAACTACGGTCACTACGTTGCTCAAACCAATTCTGCAACAGTTTTTCCATTGTATCGAAAATTTCTGCCGCTTCTTCAAAGAATGTTTCTTCAACAATTGAGCGTACACTCTCATCAAATGCTAAAGATTCAACGTCTTGAACTGATGGCTCAACAGTGTTCGGTTGTGGTACGGGTTCAACCCAATCTGGAGTTTCAGATTCTTCTTCAAATGAACTAACTTCTGCATGTACAGGCTGTACAACTGGAGGCTCATTGGTCGCAGCTTCATATACAACCACATGTTCAACAGCAGGTAGTTTTTGTTCTGTAACCACTTCCGTATCAGTAGATACCACAGCACCAGCAACCAATGCATGAATATTATTTAAAATATCAATTGCTTCAGGAGCTGGATAATCAACTTTTTCTTCTCGAATCGTTTGAATACGGTCAGCAATGTTGTCCTGAACCAAACGAACAATCTGGATCAGCGCAGGCGATGCCTGAATTTGCTGATTGATAATACGTTCATAAATAGTTTCTAATTCATGTGCAATTAAACCAATATGCGTCGCTTGAATCATATTTGCGCCACCCTTCAGGGTATGCAAATATCGCATTAAATTATTCAATGCTGCGGTATTAGACTGATCACTGCTCCATGTATGTACATCTTGGTCAATCCCCATGAGTAGCTCATCTGCTTCCTCAAGGAAGATATCCAAAAGATCATCGTCAAATTGACGATTAGCTTCATCTGTATCAACTAATTTCGCATCACTATGTAGGCGTTTTGACAAAGCCGCAAAGTCAACAGCTGCAGTCTGAGGGCTGGACTCACTCATTAACTCTGTTTCAAGTTCAGAAGTATTCTCTACAGATGGATTTTCTTCAACTGAATCAAAAATTTCCAGGTCTTGCTGCACAAATGCAGTTAAATTCTGAAGCACTTGTTCTACTGGTGTAGATAAACTTATGCGCTGACCCGCAGCCAGCGTATCAAACAGATAAATAAATTCTTGATGCGCCTGAGCGAATAGCTCATATGCATAGTCAATGTTGAGTAATGTTGGTTTAGCTAAAAGAGCTTGGTAACACTTATCTAAAACCTGAATAAAATCATGAATCCCTTGTGAAGCACGGTTATTGGTATGCTCCGCGAGTAAATTCGCTTTTTGACTTAATTGCTCTACATAAATAGGAAATTCATTTTTAATGCGTTTTTCAAACTCTAGCTCTGCATCAAATAACAGATCAATATCTAATTCTATTAATTTCGATACCAAACCTTGTGGATTTGCACTAGATTCAAATTCTTCTTGATTAAAACCGTAATTTTCCCATGCCTGATTAAATGTTTGATCAATTTGATTTAAATTTTCAACTTTACCCTGACGTAAAATATGTAAATAGTCACGCACAAATTCAGCATATTGAATAAGTAATGCTGTCTCATTTGAAGTTGAAACGATTTCTTCTTGTAAAAGCGTCTTAAATAAATTTTCAACTTTTGAACTGGCATCAAAAATTTGCTGGATATGCGCCATAGACGAACTACCACGCAAAGTATGCAAGGCACGAATCAGTCCATTATAATCAAGCACT
Source organism: Acinetobacter tandoii (assembly GCF_008867985.1). NCBI lineage: Bacteria > Pseudomonadati > Pseudomonadota > Gammaproteobacteria > Moraxellales > Moraxellaceae > Acinetobacter > Acinetobacter tandoii. Next base: position 55,102 of record NZ_VXLD01000001.1, on the reverse strand, counting down.
TCGTCAGTATCTTGTTTCAAGAAGCGGTCAATCGTTGCAAGATGTTCTTCAGCTTCTTCAATGAAAATGGATGTCGTCACTTCTTGTAGATCGCTTGATTCAGCAACCACTGCTTCTTCCACCAATGCAATTTCTGCTTGAGAAGAATTTAATTCCAGTCCAGTCAAATCATCTGGAGATCTGAGTTGATCTGCTAAAGATAACAATTCTTCAAGTGCAGGTTCAATTGATTGACCTTGTTGTAGCTGCTGCCCCAATAGCACCAGAGGTCTTAAATCAATTTCTATGGGTTTGACCGCTTTGAACTGAGGATAAAGCTTAAATTGAAAAACGCGATAAACCGTTTCAGCGAATTTCTGAATCTTAAGTTCTAAAGGTACAGAACCGAAAATAACACGATTTAAAGTATCTTCGACAGCCCAAGCCACCTCACCAGCAGACTTTGCCCCCACCATTCGCCCCGAGCCTTTCAAAGTGTGAAAATGGCGTCGAATGGTTGTTAAAGTATCCTGATCCGAAGGATTTGCTAACCACTGCTCAAAAATGGTATCTAATTCTTCAAAAATTTCTTCAATTTCTTCTACAAAGATCTCTAGAATTTCAGCATCTTGGTCAAGATAACTATCTTCTGGAAGCGTTGTCGTATCGACTAAATTTTTTAATATTTCTTTCATAGCTTTGGCTTCTTACGTTTCTCGCCACCATAAAAGGCGCTAAAACCTGAGTGTAATCATCACGCTGCACCATATTTGCAAGTACAGCGCTTCGATGCTTAAAACTAGATGTGTATTCCGACCTATGTCAGATCGGAATACCATTAATTAGCTAACTTATTCAGGTAGTTTGAAGTCAGTTACAGATTCACGTAGTGATTCCGCCATATTGGCAAGTTCAGAAACCGAACGTGCTGTGTCGAAAGTCGCTGTTGTAGTCTGTGACGTAATTTCTTGTACAACGTTCATCGTGGTTGCAATATGACCCGCTGATGCTGATTGCAGTTTTGCTGCATCCGAAATGCTTGCAATCAGTTTTGCCAAGTTCCCCGATACGTTTTGAATCTCATCTAGTGCTACACCAGCATCTTTAGACAAGTTCGCACCACGGACAACTTCCGAAGTCGTTTGTTCCATTGAAATAACGGCTTCGTTGGTATCTGTTTGAATCGTTTTTACCAGTGTTTCAATCTGCTTGGTTGCAGAGGCAGAACGTTCTGCAAGACGCTGTACTTCATCAGCTACGACCGCGAAACCACGACCAGCTTCACCCGCCATAGATGCCTGAATGGCTGCATTTAATGCCAAGATGTTCGTTTGGTCTGCAATATCGTTAATCAGGGCAACAATGTTACCAATTTCTTGAGATGATTCACCCAAACGTTTAATACGTTTTGATGTTTCTTGAATCTGCTCACGAATGATATCCATACCTTCAATTGAACGGTTTACAACTTCTGCACCATTGGTCGCAATCTGTACTGAACGTTCTGCTACCGTAGCTGATTCTGATGCGTTGGCAGATACTTGGTCAATCGACATTGCCATTTCATTAATTGCCGCTGATGCGCCTGCAATTTCTTGTGCTTGGTGCTCAGAAGCTTCAGCTAACTGGTTGGTAATGACCTGAGTATTTTGCGTATAGTGTGCAACCTCTGCAGAAGTTTCAGTAATACGTGAAACTAACTCACGTAATTGGTCGATCGCGAAGTTAATCGAGTCGGCAATTGCGCCTGTAAAATCTTCAGATACCGTTGCATATGAACGTAAGTCACCATCTGCTAAGTCGGCAATTTCATCTAGTAAACGTAAAATCGCATTCTGGTTACGGTCATATTCTTCTTGTAAACGTGATACACGAACCTTATCGGCTTCACCACGAAGTGCTAGTAATTTAAATCCACAGAATAAGAAACCAATCAATGCCAGAATTAGGCCCAAGGCAGGAATTGCAATTAACCAACCTGTACCGCCAGATAACTTGTTTAAGTTTGTTAACAATGCATCTGATTGTTCAAAAATTGAAGAAGAAGCTTGACGTACTTTTACAATTTGCGTGGAATTCTTTAAAACTGTTGCTGCCGCAGATTTTAATACTTCATCATATTCCGCTTTAATACCGTCTAAAGATTCACGTAAAGCAGGTTCTGTAATCTGTTGTACACCTAGTTCTGCACTGCCATTAATTTGCGCATTCAAATACGAACCAAATGTTTCAGTATCCGCACTAAAGTCATCTGCTGATGCACTTGAGTTAGTAGTACCTGTTAATACCGAGTTAATCGAACGTAAAATACGTTCCGCAATAAACACCTGGTTTTTCGCAATAACTACCTGACTACTTGGCATATTTTGACGTGCCATTTGGTCAACCATCAAGTTATATTCAGCCTGAATACCTGGAATACTTTCACTGATTGCAATGTTAGTGTCATATAACTGATTAATGATTTTTTGTTGTGAAGCAATTAAATCAATATTTTCAGAAACTTTTTTCCATTGTGCATCGACTTCACGTAGTGCAGGAGTACTCGCTTGGATATCGTTAACCGTTTCAAGGTTTTCAGCGAAAGCCTTTTGCGAATCTGTCAATTTTTTAATTGCTTCTGGTGTACCAGAAGCAGTTGCCTCTGTCGCTTGACGCGAAATCGTTTGTGATAAAAGACGTAAATCACCCAAACTACGGGTAAATTCGTTATTACGCGGTACGCTATAGAATAGATATAACAGAAGGAATAGGGCCAAGATGATACAAAACGCTGCACCCAAAATTAATGGTTTGGACTTTTCACTGTCACCGAATACACGTGAAAACTGTTCCGTCTGTGATTGAATTTTTGCTACTAAAGCATTACCACCCGCACGGTTGGTACTTTCACCTGCATTTTTCTTTTTTAGTTTAAAGCCCATGCAGCTTCTCCCCGAATTTTGCCTTCATTCTTAATGAGTTGGACTATTTAATTTATAAGTTTTATAGATGCGTTCATATATTTTGGATTTTGCAATAAACGACTAAATAAGAAAACATGCCATTGTTGGTTATGTTGATGAAAATACCCTTGGCAATATTCTTGTAAATTACTATCTAAATCTTTGTGTTTAGAAAAGAAACTTTTCTTATTAAAGTGTTGAATGCCCAAAACCTGATCGACGACTAATCCGACATAATGATCATGATGACTGATACATAAGACTTTTTGTGTCGGTGAATATTGGCTTCGGTGTCCAGAAATATAATGTGACAAATCTGCAACAGAGAGCAATCGTCCACGAATATTAGCCAATCCCATCACCCAGGACTGGGTATTTGGCACTGGCGTATATTTAGGTGGATAAATAACTTCCGAAACCTCACCTAGAGGAGCAACGAAATATTGCCCCATCATTTCAAATGCAATCCCTGACCATCGGTTCACTTCATTCTCAGTCGAAACGTAGTTTTTATTACCACGTTTCGCCAAGCGAAGTAATTCGATAAATCCGTTCGCTGCCATAGTTTATCCTGCGTTGAGGTGCTGCTTAATGGTATCAATCAATTGCTGTTCATCAATTGGCTTAGTTAAGTAATCACATGCCCCCTGACGTTTACCCCAAACGCGGTCAGTAGCCTGATCTTTAGTACTCACAATCACAACTGGAATGTGTTTGGTTGTTTCACCACGCGCAATTTGACGCGTAGCCTGAAAACCATTTACACCAGGCATCACCACATCCATTAGTACCAGATCAGGAAGTTCTGCTTGCGCCATTGTTACCCCATCTGCACCATTTGAAGCTTCAATGACTTCAAATCCGTGCTTGCCTAATATCTCTCTGAAACGAAATGTTTCTGTAGGCGAATCATCTACAACCAAAATACGAGCCATGCTCTTCCCCAATACAAAACTTATGCTGTTACGTGATTACGAATTGCGTTTAAAAGTTCATCTTTACTGAATGGTTTTGTTAAATATTCATCAGAACCGACAACACGTCCTTTAGCCTGATCAAATAAACCATCTTTACTCGATAGCATAATGACAGGAATATTTTGATAATTTTGCGAATTTTTAATCAATGCACAAGTTTGATAGCCATCTAGACGTGGCATCATGATGTCGACAAAAACAATATCTGGATTTGCTTCAGCAATCTTTGACAAAGCCTCAAAACCATCTACTGCGGTAACAACTTCACAACCTTCGCGTTGTAATAATGTTTCTGCTGTACGGCGAATGGTTTTTGAATCATCAATCACCATGACTTTTAGATTTTGAAATTTATCGTCCATTTAATGACCCGTCCAATTTTTAGAATGTACATACATTTGGTATATGAAGTTTTATTACAAGTTGCTAACATTTTTAACATATATTTACTTGTATTTTCAATGAACAGTTTCGAACTAATTCGACACTTTTGATTAATTTAACCTACAATTTCACACTTTCATTCATTCCAATATTTTTTTTAATGAATAGAGGTTTTTTCTTCGCCAGATTAGTTCTAATATAACTTTATTATTACTTAAAAATAAGTAATTTAGTCAACTTTAACTTTTTGTGGGGGATTCAATGAAAAGTCAGTTTAGTCGAAAACTTGCTTTCATTGCAGAAAAGGAAACGGCATTTAAACTTTTGCTGATTAGTCTGTTGCTCCTCCAATCAGCATTTACTTTTGCTGACGGAGTAAAAGCTGTTTGGTATCGTTACTACGATAGCAAAGGTGTAGCCAATATCAGCACCAGTGTAACCCCCAATCATATTCGTTATGGTTATGAAGCTCTCGACCGCAATATGCAGGTGATTAAACGTAATCGTCCCTATAATGCGGAAACAGAAGAAAAAAAAGCACCTCAACGTGCTGCTCAAGCAAAACAACGTGAAGCAGATTTACGCTTAAAACGCGCCTACACCAACAGCCAAGTGGCAACCCAAAAACGTAATGATGCTTTAGCTTATCTCAAAAAGCAGATCAGTTTTCAACAAGACCAGCTCAAACAATTACAAAGTGATCGTATTGTATTTAAACGACAAGAAATGGAATATTTACGTAAAGGTGATCCCGTTCCAGCAATCTTAAAAAGTAACCTCAACAATAATGCGGCCAATATCAGTAATAAAAAAGAGCAAATTCAGACGTTACAAACCAACTATCACAATACGCAAGCAGAATACGCGAATATAATTGCACGCTTAAAAGCCATGGAAAACTAATCCTGCAATGAAGTAAGGACATTTTTGATGCAGTATGCACCCCGTTTATTTAGATCATCCGCTCTCACGATTTGTCTTTTACTCGCTGCTTGTCAAAAACAACCCGAAACACTTCCCCCCAGTGGAAATAAGAAGATTGAGCTTATTCAACAAGATCTAGTTGCAATTAATTTCAGTCAATCTGTAGAAAGAACCTCATTTACAGGCAGCATTCGTGCTGTAAATCAAAGCAGCTTGCAATCTCAAGTGACAGCAACCGCAACTTCAGTCCGTGCCAATGTTGGTGATGCTGTACAGCAAGGTCAGATCTTAATTCAACTCAACAATCAAGATAATGAAGCTCGTCTAGCTCAAGCGAAAGCAAATTTGGCAGCAGCTAAAGCACAAGCCAACCTTGCTCAGAACATGATGAGACGTAAGCAACGGTTACTTGATCAGGGCTTTATCTCTAGAGTTGAATTTGAACAAAGTCAAGTGGACTATCAGGCGCAATTAGAAAATGCTAAGGCGCAACAAGCTGCTGTTGATATTGCGCTGAAAGCTGAACAAGATGGGACTTTGCATAGCCCTATAACAGGCGTTGTCACCAAACGTCAGGTTGAACCTGGTCAAACCGTCACGGCGGGGCAAACCTTATTTGAAATCGTTGACCCAACAAAGTTAGAACTTCAAGCGCGTTTACCGAGTGATCAGCGCAATGCTTTAAAAGTTGGGCAAAAAATTGAATACCGCATACAAGGAAGTTCTGAAACACTGACCGCGACTCTCAGTCGTATTTCACCACTGGCAGATTTAAACAGTCGTCAAATTGAGTTTTATGCCACACCAAACTCAGAGCTTAATCCATTAAGTATAGGCGCATTTGTTGAAGGTAATATCCTGGCAGTACCTTATGCATCGGGACAATTAATTCCCTTAGACACGATTCAAAACCTTGAACAAAAGCCTTATGTCTGGGTGATTCGTCAGCAAAAAATTGAACGCGTTCCTATACAAATACTTGAACAGCGCTATAGCGAAAATATGGCTGTCGTCTCTGGACTGACCAATGGCGATCAAATTAGTCGCGTAAAGTTCAACGATGATGATCTTCATAAAACCGTTACGATTCAGCGAACTAAATAAGTTTAGGGTCTCAAAATGTGGTTAACCCGTATCAGCGTAAAATATCCTGTCTTTACTATCATGATGATGTTATCGCTGATGGTGCTCGGCTTAACTTCTTGGCAACGCATGAGCGTAGAGGAATTTCCTGATGTCGACTTTCCATTTGTTGTTGTGCATACCACTTATCCTGGTGCTTCGCCTGAAACCATTGAATCTGAAATTACCAAGAAAATGGAAGATCAGATCAATACCATTTCAGGGCTAAAGCAGGTCATTTCACAGTCCAGTGAAGGGCTTTCCACCATCATTGTTGAGTTTAACTTAGACGTTCCCTCTGCTGTTGCTGCTCAAGATATTCGTGACAAAATAGCACCTGTGACTGCTGAATTTCGAGATGAAATTCAGGATCCTGTGGTAGAACGCTATGACCCGACTGCCAGTGCAATTATGTCAATTGTCTTTGAATCCAATAGCCAGTCCTTACGTGAACTCAGTACTTATATCGACCAGCGGATTGTGCCCGAATTACAAACGGTATCTGGCGTAGGTGCAGTCAATTTATTGGGCGATAGCCAGCGTCAAATTCGAATTGTCATTGATCCTTATAAATTACAAAGCTACGGCATTGGCATCGACCAAGTCATCAATACCCTAAAAAGTGAAAATATTGAAGTTCCAGGTGGCACCCTTAAACAAGCCAATTCCGAACTTGTGGTCGAAATTAAATCCAAAGTGATTCATCCCTACGCTTTTGGGGATTTAATCGTTGCCACCAAAAATGGCAGTCCTATTTTTCTCAAACAAGTTGCGACGGTTGAAGACAGTCAGGCAGAACTTGACTCTAGCGCGTTTTTAAATGGCAACCCTGCTGTCGCGGTTGATGTATTGCGCAACTCCGATTCAAATATTATTCAAGTGGTGGATGGCACTCGTAAAGCTTTAGCCAAAATTGAACAACAACTCCCCAAAGGCGTCAGTGTCAAAGTCGTAGTCGACAGCTCTCAAGGCATTCGTGGCAGTATTCAAGATGTCACGCGAACGATCCTTGAAGGCGCAATACTTGCGGTTTTGATTGTATTACTTTTCCTTGGTTCCTTCCGCTCCACCATTATTACTGGTATGACCCTGCCCATCTCTTTATTGGGCACTTTAGCCATGATTTGGGCTTTTGGCTTTAGCATTAATATGATGACGCTCTTAGCATTGTCACTCAGCATCGGCTTACTGATTGATGATGCGATTGTGGTTAGGGAAAATATTGTCCGCCATGCCGATATGGGTAAAGATCACGTCAGTGCTGCTTTAGATGGAACCAAAGAAATTGGCTTAGCAGTCTTAGCCACTACCTTAACCATTGTGGCAGTATTTTTACCTGTTGCCTTTATGGGCGGTATTATCGGTCGTTTCTTTTACCAATTTGGGGTAACGGTTAGTACCGCCGTGCTAATTTCCATGTTTGTCAGTTTCACCCTTGATCCCATGCTCTCTGCACATTGGACAGATTCAGACAAAAAATCTAAGAAGCCAAACTTATTAAGCCGTTTCTTTGATGCGATTGCACATCTGCTAGAACGTATTACCCACGTTTACGAGTACTTATTAAAACTGGCACTGCGTTTTCGGTTAATCACGCTCATGATTGCGATTGCCTCCCTTTTTGGAGCTCTCGCTTTATCTAAAATGATTGGTACCGAATTTGTACCTACGCCAGATAAAGCTCAGATTCGGATCAAATTTGAAACGCCAGTCAATGCCTCTTTGGAATATTCGCAGGCCAAACTGTTACAAGTCGAGCAAATTCTAAGACAGAATCCTGAAGTACTTGGCACTTATGGCGTGATTAACGGCGTTACAGATCGTGGGAAAAACCACGTTAGCCTACATGTGACAGTAACGCCACGCCAACATCGTAATAAAACACTGATTCAATTGAATAATGAATTCCGTGATCGACTTAAAAGTATTGCAGGAATTCGTGTGACTTCGGTTGCCTCTGCCGATGAAAATGTTTCTGGCGGACAAAAACCGATCATGATTTCGATTAAAGGACCTGACTTAAACCAACTACAAAAAATATCAGATCAGTTCATGCAACAAGTTGCTCAAGTTCGAGGCGTGGTCGATTTAGAAAGTTCACTCAAAGAACCTAAAGCCACTTTGGCCGTCCATATTAATCGGGTTTTAGCGAATGATTTAGGTTTATCTGTCAATCAAATTGCCAATGTTGTACGCCCGTTAATTGCAGGAGATGATGTCACGTCTTGGCAAGATGACAAAGGTGAAACCTATGATGTCAATGTTCGATTAGCTGAAAGCCAACGTAGCCTACCGAATGATTTAGGCAATTTATACATTAACTCTGCGAAACAAGATCAGTCAGGACAAAATATTTTAGTGCCTCTTGGCAGTATCGCGAGCCTAGAACAAACCTTAGGGGCTTCTCAGATTAATCGTCGTGATTTGGCACGAGAAGTCTTAGTTGAAGCCAATACGGCTGGGCGCCCTGCGGGTGATATTGGTGCCGATATACAAAAAATTCAGGATAATTTTAAACTGCCTGCGGGCTATAGCTTCGATACTCAAGGAGCAAATGCCGATATGGCTGAATCGGCGGGCTATGCACTCACGGCAATTACCTTATCAATTGTGTTTATTTATATTGTTTTAGGTTCACAGTTTAATAGCTTTATTCACCCTGCTGCGATTATGGCCTCACTCCCACTATCGCTGATTGGGGTATTTTTAGCCCTGTTCTTGTTCAATTCGACCATGAATCTATTCTCCATTATTGGCATCATTATGCTGATGGGACTGGTCACCAAAAATGCCATCTTACTCATCGATTTTATTAAAAAAGCCATGGAGTCTGGCAGCAGTCGTTATGATGCGATTTTACAAGCAGGTAAAACCCGTTTACGTCCAATTTTAATGACCACCAGTGCCATGGTCATGGGTATGATTCCACTTGCGCTCGGACTTGGTGAAGGTGGTGAGCAAAGTGCCCCTATGGCGCATGCTGTGATTGGTGGAGTCATTACCTCTACCCTGCTCACCTTGGTGGTGGTTCCTGTGATCTTTACCTACTTAGATGACTTTAAGAATTTTCTACTTCGTCTCAAACAGAAAATCATGGCATAATCCATGGCAGTTCAATGGACAGTCAGCATCGAATGACTGTTTCATTTTAGATTGGATTATCCTTCACGATTAATATTAGGACAGTATTCATGCGCGCGAGTCGCTTTTTATTTGCAACGTTAAGAGAAACCCCAAACGATGCTGAAGTTATTTCACATCAACTTATGCTCCGTGCGGGCATGATTCGTAAATTGGCTTCAGGTTTATACACTTGGCTGCCGATGGGCGTACGTGTGCTAAATAAAGTTGAAGCGATTGTACGTGAAGAAATGAACCGTTCAGGCTCACTTGAAGTATTCATGCCCGTAGCGCAACCAGCCAGCCTATGGGAAGAGTCTGGTCGTTATGTACAATACGGTCCAGAATTATTACGTTTTAAAGATCGTCACGATAATCCATTCGTTTTGGGCCCTACCCATGAAGAAGTGATTACAGATTTAGCACGTAATGAATTAAAAAGTTATAAGCAATTACCAATTAATTTCTACCAAATTCAGACCAAATTCCGTGACGAAATTCGCCCGCGCTTTGGTGTAATGCGTTCACGCGAATTCATTATGAAAGATGCTTACTCTTTCCATGCAGATCAAGCCTCTTTGCAAGAAACTTATGATTTAATGTATCAAACCTATTGCAACATTTTCACCCGTTTAGGTTTGGATTTCCGTCCAGTACAAGCGGATACAGGTTCAATTGGTGGTTCAGGTTCACATGAATTCCACGTTTTGGCTTCAAGCGGTGAAGATGATATCGCTTTCTCAACCGAATCAGACTATGCAGCCAACATTGAAATGGCTGAAGCAATATTGGTCGGTGAACGCGCTGCTCCAACCCAAGCTTTGGAAATTGTCGATACACCAAATCAGAAAACCATTGCAGATGTCTCTGCATTCTTAAATTCTGATCCTGCACACTCTGTTAAAGCATTGTTGGTACAAGGTGTAACAGATGAGAACGGTCAAACTCCAGTTATCGCTTTATTCTTGCGTGGTGATCATGAGCTGAATGAAATTAAAGCTGAGAAGCACCCACTCATTGCATCGCCATTAACATTTGCAACTGACGAGCAACTTGCAGCGTTTGGTTTAACTGCTGGTTTCTGTGGACCACAAGGTTTAGTTGAAAAAGGTTTAACGGTAATTGTTGACCGTGCTGCATCGGTACTGTCTGACTTTGTGGCGGGTGCCAATGAAGCAGACAAACATGCAACTGGTGTAAACTGGGAACGTGATGCTCAATTCACCGAAGTTTATGACTTACGTAATGTGGTTGAAGGCGATCCATCTCCAGACGGTAAAGGTACGTTGCAAATTAAACGCGGAATTGAAGTTGGTCATATTTTCCAATTGGGTCAAAAATACTCAGAAGCTTTAGGCTGCAAGGTATTGGGCGAAGATGGCAAACCATTTACTGTCACTATGGGTTGTTATGGCATTGGGGTTACACGTGTGGTGGCTTCTGCAATCGAACAGAATTTTGATGAGAAAGGTATCATCTGGCCAGCAGCAATTGCACCGTTTGAAGTCGCAATTGTGCCGATGAATGCACACAAATCTCCGCGTACTTTAGAAGCTGCTGAAGCTTTATATGCCGAGTTAGCTGCTGCGGGTTATGATGTATTACTCGATGATCGTAACGAACGTCCTGGCGTGAAATTCTCAGATCTTGAATTAACAGGTATTCCACACCGTATCGTGATTGGTGAGAAAGGTCTAGATGCAGGCACGTTTGAATATAAAGGCCGTACCGATGCAGAATCTGTAAACATTTCTAAAGATGAATTATTAGCAAAAATTGCCAAGTAATTTTTTCCTTAGAATAAAAAAATCCCGCAAGTTGCGGGATTTTTTTGTTAAAACTGAATTAACAAAATTTCATGCCACCAAAACAGTTGGAACGGAAATTTTGCCCTTGCAAGGTTAAATTGGTCAGTGGGAAATCCAAAGTCGTGCTATTCATAGGGACATTACCCACCACCAAAGCAGAGCCTCCTACACATCCCGTTAATAAATTTCCACAATTTCGTGGATGCTCGGTTAAGTCTTTATTAATCCCAGCAATGGTTTGCTTTAACACCTCATTGGTAATCGCGACTTGCGTCGTTGGACTTAAACTTCCCAATTCCACTTCATCTTCCATCGACAACCACCACCCCTGATTGGCTGCAACAGCGGCACCCGGCCATAAGATCTTTTGTGATTGTAATGATAAGGATGCAGGGTTATTTAAGTATAAAGCATGAATTAAACCCAAATTCTGATTGACCGTAATGTCAGTTTTCAAACCTGTAATGTTGCCTGTTACCTGCTTATCCAAATTCAAAAAACCAGCCACTGTCGCCTTTAATTGTCCGCTAAAGTCAATCTGCCCAACTGTCCCGCTGCCTTTTAAAACTACATCTTTTAGTCTCGTTCCCGACACAATGGTAGAGTTAATCGTAAAAGGAGCCGAAGTTGAAGAAAGGCTTAAATTATAATTATTCGAGGTATAAGAAATATCATAACAAGGGTCTAAAAAACCATCGACACACGTTGTTCCAGAACTACTTCCCAATAATCGGCCTTGCACAATACCATTAATCGTTAACCCTGTATCTGCATACGTCATGTTACGTGCCTGAGTTACAGCTGTACCAGAGGCGGTTTTAGTCTTCATGTAGCCACTAAAAGTGTTAATTCCATTGGGTGTTGCAGAGTTTTCTGTACCCAAAGTCATGAGTCCTGAAATCTTCTCGGCACTGACCCGAAATCCCACCACTTCACGCGTCGCTGCCGAACTTGGATTTTTTATCGCAAATTGTAAAAATGGATTGGTAATTTTAGCCGAAGTTGCTGCTCGTTCATCAGAAGTATAATTTGCGTTCGCAGGTAAACCACTTAAAGAAATATTATCAATATCAATATCACAACTACTGGCACGCACGCTGTTGTTGACCCCACCACAACCCAGTGCCAATTTATTGATATTGGCATTCAACTCCATAACTGCTTCCAAACCTAACTTATAAAAACCAATATTAGATTGATTATAAGTGTCCCCTTTTTGATCGGTTTGTGTAGTGCCCTGTAAATACTGCAAGGTTAATAAAGCTTGACCCGATACATCCGATAACTCCTGATCAGATAGGCTTTGCAAACTCTTTGCCATGACAGGTGTAATAGCGGTAGCCAGTAAAATGCTTAATAATAATTTCGTCTTCATGACCACTTAAATTCCTTTCATTCTTTTTATCTTGGTGTAATGCCAAAACTGCTACGAATATTCCCACCAGTGAACACCATTGTGCCTAAATTCTGAGCGCGATCTGCTGTCGGGTATAAATTAACATCGGCTTTTAAGACACCTGCTGCCTGATTAGTCGGGTTCAAACGAATGTTATTATTAAATTTGACTTGATCCTTCTCTACCAAAATTTTGGCATTCAAATCAAGCTCGCCTTGAATTCGATCAAAACCAATGGTGGCATTATCTTGCACATTGGTAAAATGCAGGTAGTTTTTATTGGTGGTAGCATCAGACGCATTCAGCTTAATATTGCCCTGAATCGCCAAATGATTATCTGCTGCTGTACCCGGTAAAATGTTCAATTGTGCTGAAGAGTCCAAACGTAATGCCAAGCCAAATAACACATCATCCGTATTGGTAAAACTATTGGCAGGAACAAAACAATTTAAGCTGGTTGTTGCGACATTCGCACAAGCAGCGGCCTCGTAGCGACTGCCAGGTAATTGCCCCAATGCAATTTCAGCCCCCATTGCAATAACTAAACGAGGCAAGTCTAGCTTAATACCTGATTGCTCCATAGCAAGCACACCTTGCGTATCCATGAAGAAATCAATATTGCGTAGCCCCGTATAATAGTTCACCTCTTCCGCAGTATTAAAACTATTTGGTGCACCATCAATCAAAATAATGGAGGTTGTTTTAGTACCAGCTGCATCACGCCCCTGAGTGGACATGGTTAATCCAAAACCAATCGCTTCAGCATTATTCGCACCGTAGGTCGTACCATATAAACCTAAATTGGCATTCAAATTATAGATGGGAATACCCAGCCCCCATGTTGCACTTTGAGAGGTAATTTGATGGCTCGCGTCATTACTGTTATTGGCAATAAACTTAGCATTTCGGGCAATGGCTTGAAAATCCATACCTCGTACTGCAATTGCGACAGCATTCTGTGCATTATTACTCAAGTTATAACGACCAATGCCTGCTTGCTTGCCTAATAATTTGGCAATATTTTGTCCAATTTCAAACTCTAATGATTTGGTTTGTACCGCATTAATATAAATGTCACCAAAATTAATATAAGCCAAATTATTATTAGCAACTAAGCTAGAACCACTTTGGGTACGAATTTGTAACGGTGTTAAATTACCAAACTCGATTGCATAGGAATTCTTACCTGTATGTCCAAGCTCAAATTTTGTGCCTTCTGCTGTCACTACACCAGATGAATTTTTCTCATCACGAGTAAAACTGGTTTTTACGTTCAGATGTAGCCCTGTTGAACCCGCCATTTGAGTGCTAGAAGTTGAAGCCCCTTCTGCTCCACCCAAATTCGTTCGGTCAGCATTAACAGATATTTCAGCATCTCGGAGTCGTCCCGATGCACCTAAACGGATAATAGAATTGAGTTGGTCTGTATTCTCATTGGCGGTATACAATTTTCCATCATTGCCGACATTGGTTTTATACCTCACATCAATATTAAAACCAGGGCGAGTCTTGCCTGGATTATCCAAGTCTTGAACACGCTCAAGGACAACTTCATTCACTGTACTGTCCGAAGCATTTGGAGAGTTGGTCGATAACACCATGCCTTTATTGGCATCTAGATATAAATAACCTGTACCTTTAAAATTAAAATTAAAATCTTTTAAAATAAATTGGTTATATTCATTACCATTTTTTAGTGTATGGAAAATATTGGCATTTTGCAGGCCAAATTCCAAATAAGCTTTATCTTTTGAGTTAAATAAACCACTTCTGGTTTCTAAGACAAAATTCATCGGTGCCCGATTTTGCAGAGTTAAAGCACCTAAAGTATTTTGGCTCGTGCAATCTGCACCACGTGTACCATCACCACAAACCGCCACTTTGGCAATATGTATATTGGCAGGATTAACCACCGCCTCTATCCGCATGCCCGTCTTATTGGCATTGGTGCCCACATCAAGCTTAACTTTTCCGCCAATTTTATTATTATCAATTTTACTCACTTCAATATTATTCAAGGAAAGATTCAAATTCCCTGAAGTACCATTTGAGAAATTGGTATTGTCTTTCCAATTTAATTGGTCAATGGTGACTCGGTCTGTTTCATAACTTAAGCTAATTCCATCCTGCCCTGAAACAGTACGCAAGCTTTGATCTGAAAGTGCTTCTAAAGCATAAATCTGCTGCGCCAATAAAACACTCGAAGCCAACACACTGAGTTTTATAATTTTGTTTGTACTCATTCACAGTTCCTTATGTGATTGAATTAACAACGTGAAGTCGCAGTAGAATTACAACTAAAAAACTTCATTGTTCCTGACATGGCTAAATTTCCATGCATATTTAAGCCTGTAAAGCCTGTCTCTAATCCACGATCAAACACAGACTCATGCGATGAACTATAAGTTGTCTGTTTTAAATAACCTTTTTGTGCATCACTTGTACCTGAGTCTTTTTCAATGGCCAGTGCTTCAAAACCAAAATTACGAATCTGGATTGGATAACCATCTAGAAAGGTCAATTTCATCGCCGTTTTATAGCCTGCACTAGTCGTCACAGTGGTGCCATCTAATTGAAATTTATCGATCGCAATTGTGCCTTGTATTTTTTTGAAAACTAGCCAATACAAGTTTCCACTGGCATCTTTACGATTACTCACGTTAAAGGCTAAACGGCAAAATTCATTACTTGCGCCATTACAGGAATACTCATAAGGGACTTCTGTAGTATTGGTCGGCAAGTTATGATTTAAAGAAAATGACCAGCTTAAATCTGCCCCGCCTTGTCCACGTATATTCGATAATTGGTTCGCATCTAATGCATCTAACGCTGCCGAAGCACACTGAGAACTTAACATTAGGGCAGCAAAAATATAATGTTTCATTTATTTCTCCTTATAGCCCTGTCGTCGTAATTTTCAGATGTTGAATTAACATTCCATCGATCGCTGCGGATCCTAAATTGGTCTTGGTTCCTGTCGGGGTAACAAAACTCACCCCTACTGCATTGGTACTAGTATCTGCTTTTAAAAATTTATTGTTATTGGTAAAACCGACTGTACCAATCGAGATACTGCTGTGTGTGGCTGTATTACCTTGATAAGTTTGCCCCATGGTGATGGGATCACCACAGTATTGAACATTACAGGTTGAACCCTTATAAGCTGAAGCCGCACCACTCGCCAATGCGGTGTAGTCCGTATAAATTTGTTGATAAACATTGGCTTTGTTCGGAATACGGGTCAATTCAATCACAAAGTTTTGACCATCTGCTGCGGTATCAACAATCAAAGGCTGATAAACACTTCCTAGCACCAAATTAATATTTGGACTATATAAAAACACGCCATCATTCGCATTAAAATTTGGTGCAGAGGTTTTAGAAATCGCAGGCGTAGTTAAATCATTGGTTATATCTGTGCCTAAGGTTTCCGCTGTACTAATACGCAATGCTTTGGATTTATCTTCAGTTGCAGTGCTTGGATTATCATTGGTATTTAATCGAATGAGTGCCGCCAAACCTAAAGTATTGTTATAAGATGTTGGTAGCGATGAGCTGGCTGCTCCCCCCAAGGTCTGGAATAACTTTAAATTAGATCCATTTAAAGACAAACCATTGGCCACCATTTGCAGTCTTAAACGACTGTCTAAACCATTTAAATTCGCAGGTGCACCGTTTTTAGCATCGACAGGTGCAGCAACCAAAGGATTACGTGCAAAGAAGTCTCCCCACAAGCCTAATTTAATATTATTATCCGCTGCAGTATTGGCAGCACCATCAAGAGCATAAGGGGCTTCCAAAGATAAGTAACTAAAATCTTGTGCAACCCCTGCAAAGTCATATACCACGCGGTTGGCAGTAGTACTAATAGACTTCACACTAAATACCCAAGGATTGGTTTCTTGCCCCCAATTGAAGCCCAGATTGCTGAAACGAGAGTTTAGATCATTATCGGATGCCGATAGCGCTAAACCGTACAGGAAGACATCTGCTTTTTTTGCACCCGCGGTTTTAGCCGTGTCTGAAAGTGGCCCCACTGGAATAAAACGCACAAAACCTGTGTCATAGTTTCGGTTGGCTAAACGACTTTGATTCTGAGCCGCGCTCAAACCATCTTCGGCAGTTTGAAATACCATTTTGAAATTTTCAGGCAGAATAGCAATGCCTTCACCTGTAGAATTACTTAATACCTGATCTGAAAGTACTTCTAAAGCAAAACTATAAGAACAACAGAACCCAATCATGCTCGCCAGCAATGTTCTACGCAAAATTGTCGTATGCCGATCCGTCATCGCGACCTTCCTTGTTATTTGATGCTCCGCATCATTATTTTGTTCATCCTAGACTTGGTTATGCTTTGTTTTACTGTCAAATGTTCCGTATTAGGTACATTTCACCAAGACATTTTTAACCCTCATTATGCTGAATAATTACACGATTGCAAAAAAAACTCAGGAAATGTCGACATTTTCCGATGAATGAAGATTCAGAACTTGAGGCGTTTTTAGCGATAAAAAAAACCTGTTTGATTGAACAAACAGGTTTTTTGGATGTCATACCAAATACAAATTAAGCTTTTGGTAAAGTTACACCCGTTTGACCTTGGTACTTACCACCACGGTCTTTATAGGAAGTCTCACATACTTCATCACTTTCGAAAAAGAGCATTTGCGCAACACCTTCGCCCGCATAAATACGCGCTGGTAAATTGGTGGTGTTAGAAAACTCAAGCGTGACATGACCTTCCCACTCAGGTTCTAACGGCGTCACGTTCACAATAATACCGCAGCGTGCATAGGTTGATTTGCCCAGACACACGGTTAATACATTACGGGGAATACGGAAATATTCCACTGTACGCGCTAAGGCAAATGAGTTTGGTGGAATGATGCAAACATCAGATTCGATATCAATAAAACTTTTTTCATCGAAATGTTTTGGATCGACAATTGCAGAGTGAACATTGGTGAACACTTTGAATTCACGTGCACAACGAACATCATAGCCATAACTCGACACGCCATAAGAAATGAGCTTTTCGCCATTCTCATCAAAACGCACTTGATTTTCCGCATACGGTTCAATCATGCCGTGTTTTTCGCTCATTTCGCGAATCCAACGATCAGACTTAATAGCCATTATTCTATTTCCAAAACTTCAAGCAATTCTTGCGCTGTACTTTAACTTAATTCAGCCGCAATGGAAATACAGACAGGGTTGATCCAGCATGCTTTCAAAATGCGAATTCAACTACGCTCTCGTAAAATTAAAGGCTTAATAATGCCGAATAACTCAATGGAATAGAAAAACTAACCAACACAATCGATGCTGTTTTTTGCAAATTAGATTTAGTTAACCAACGTACTCGGTTAGATGCCAAGATCGAACCAATAAATGTCCAGAAAAAAGCAATAGGGACAATCAAAATTAAAAATACCAACATATGTGCAATGTAAGCATCCACACTGCTCCAAACAACTGCAGGAAAAATAGCAGATGCAAATAAAAGCGCTTTAGGATTCAACAATGTTGCACAAAATAGCTCACGAGCACGAATCGTCGGTTGATTATAACTTTCTTCTACATCTGCCGTTTTCCACAGTTTAATCGCTAAAAATAAAATATAGCTCGCACTAAAAAGTTTAAGGACGGTGGGAATGACAGGATAATGACGCGATACGGTACCAATGATGATACCCCACACGGTTATAGAAATTAGATAACCAAATGCTTCTGCAGGAATAAGACGAAATGATTTTCGAATGCCGACCTGAATACCAGATGAAGCAAGTAGAGTATTAGTAGGACCTGGGGTTAATAATAAAGAAACCACCAACCCTATAAAAAACAAAGAAACCATACCCTTACCTCATATTTGAGCAAATGAAGCGTAGTTGAATTGTTTCAATATAGCAAAAAAAATATTGTAAAGGAAAATCGGGAAAGTTCTTAAGACTTTAACATATTCGATAAAAATCATCATTTTAACAACAAGAAACCCAATAAAACCTATGGGTCACGCTATGAAGATATTTTATATTTTTTGTCACAATTCATTTAATTTTTATGTCGTGCCATACAATTTAAAGCCATGATTCAGCAGTTTTTTTAAGTTTACTTTCAGTTTGGTATGTAACTCTAAAGCACAGTTCCTTATAGCAAAAAGGTGAATCAACTATCGTTTTTCACTTAAATCATGCACAATACCCTGTCCTGAAAAGCTGATTTCGTATGGCAAAGAAATTTTTCCAATCGTGGCTTCCCTCTCCTGAAAAAGTCAATCAACTTAAGTTTATGCGGATTTTTGGTCAACGCACCTTGAATCCTGTGCTTTGGTACGTCAATCGAAAATCAATTTCCCATGCCGTTTTTATTGGCACTTTTTGGGGCATTCTACCTGTGCCGTTTCACAGTGTATTTATTGTACTGACTGTATTACTCATTGAAGTCAATCTACCGCTAAGCTTAACCCTTGCATGGTTATCTAACCCACTTACTGTTGTGCCAATTTTGTATTTAGGTTTTTGGCTAGGCAGCAAAATATTCCACGTCAATATGATTGATAAAGATATGATTTTAGGGGTATTACACCAAATTTTAAACTGGGTTAAAAACTTTGGGCATGGTCATATTGATTTACATCTGGCCAAAATTTTAGTGACAGGATTAGTGTTAGAAGCCTTGTTAAGCGCTTTTGTTCTATATATTTGTACACGTATTATTTGGCGTTGGTCAGTTCTACGTAAATGGAATAAAAGATTTCATCCCTAAAAGAAACACTCTGCAAAATCATTATGTAAAAAAAGGGATGTTGCTAACATCCCCTTTTAGACTTTAAAAAATTCGATTTTTATCTTTATCTGACTTAGTTAATTGAGCCGCGATTTTTTCTGCAATCGCCAAATAACTTTCTGCTGCTGCATCACCTGCTATTACAGAAGGCTGACCTGCATCTGCATTTTCACGGATGGCTGCATCAAGCGGTAAACGCCCCAACAATGGAATGTGATATTGCTCTGACAATTTATCGCCCCCACCTGTACCGAAAATTTGCTCTTCAAATCCACAATTCGAGCAAATATGGGTCGACATATTTTCAATCACACCCATCACTGGAATTTGCACGCGGTTGAACAACTCAATACCTTTCGTTGCATCCAGAAGTGCCACATTTTGTGGCGTAGTCACAATCACTGCGCCAGTCACTGGAATACGCTGTGCCAAAGTCAATTGAATATCTCCAGTTCCTGGAGGCATATCAATCATTAGCACATCCAAATCTGGCCATAAGGTTTGATTGAATAGTTGCATTAATGCACCTGTTGCTTTAGGTCCACGCCATGCCACAGGGGTATTATTGTCACCTGTTAAATGCCCAATCGAAAGTACAGCAAGCCCATAAGCATCAAGCGGAACAAAGTTTTCCGCTTCAATCATTGGGGTTTTACCAGCATTACCCAACATGGTAGGAATACTTGGGCCATAAATGTCAGCATCTAATACACCAACTTTTAATCCCAATTGCTGTAATGCCAACGCCAGATTCACCGTTGTCGTAGATTTTCCAACGCCACCTTTACCTGAAGATATCAAAATCACATTTTGAATCCGTGGGTGTTTAGGTACATCACGTTGCTGTGGTGCAGCTTTAGCAATTGGAGGATTATTCGGATCGGTTTCTGTTTCAGTCTGAGTCGATGCAGCGGCATCCATCACTGGAGGTAAATTACTTTTTTCATTTTTGGCAGGCGTAGAACAACTCTCACCTTGGGCATGATCATGTCCACAACCACCCGCCTTATGTCCTGTTTTTTGCTGAATTACATGCATATTGAGTTCCTGAATGCCACATTTTTCAAGGGCATCTGCCAGATCATCATGAATTTGCTGTAAATGATCGGCTTCTTCAGGGTAGGTATTAATGGTGATTTGTAAGACTCGATCTTGCACATTAATTTGCGAAATACGGTCTTTTAATGCGTGATTGGAATTCGGCAGAAGATATTGTTGTAAAACTTGCTGGATTTCTTCTTCTTTCACCTCCTGAGCGGGTGAAAAAACAGATTTAAGTGAAGAAAGCCACGACATACATTTACTCCAAGTCTGGATATACAGCTGAATGACATAGTTTAACGGTTATTTTCAATCAGGTTAAGCGTTGTACTACGTTGCTTTTTAAATCAATCACTAAAAACCGAGTAAATTTGTCAGATTTTAAACAAAAACCTATTCTGGAGATACAAATGGCTGTTCCTATTTTATTGATACATCGCCTTGCAATTGCCTAAAAGAATAAAGACAAGGTAATAGATTATGTTCATGAAATAGACAAGAAACTGTATTTTCTAACTGTGCTTGATCATCAGATTCATTAGGTCAAATGGATGAGTTTTGATTGCTAAACTCACTCAACTTCCATGCCGAGTGAGAGATTGTAACAACTCATTAAATTTAAGATTGATCGTGATCATCTTTCTTAAATTTGTTCAGGGTATCGGTTGCAGCTTTTTTCAGTTCATCAAACTTTTCTGTTGCTTGAACTTTTAATTCGTCAAATTTGACCGAAGCTTCCTGTTTCAGCTCTGCTGATTTGACCTTAGCTTCATCAAGTAAATGGCTCGCTTCTGCTTTTAAATGCTCGTACTTTTCTTGCGCCTGATGTTGTACTTCAGCCCATTTGGCTTTGGCATCATCAATGGTACTGTCAAAACCTGCATCTTCGTCCGCAGCCTGTTGCTCGTCCAATTTCTGCTTTACATCATCCAGTTTTTGTTCCGCATCTTGTTTCACTTCAACCGCAGCACTTTTTAAATCACCAATTGCCTTTTCACCTTCTGTTTGTACATCTTTTGCGGCTTGTTTCAAGTCATCGCCAAGTTCCACAGCCTTATCTTTTATTTCATCAATCTTATTTTCAACGGTCATTTTTACACCTTTTTCTGTTATAGCACCTGTCTATAGTTATACCGTGATCTGAATTGAATAAAATACAAAACAGCATATTGAAACAAAGACGCTACAGAATGTAGCGTAGTTGAGTTGATCTTCCATCCTTGACTTTACATCTTTAAAACATCACCAATACTACGTAATTTGTACTGTCAGGATCGCCAACTACCCAAGCGCTGATCTTCGTCTTGATACAGTATGCTGATAGATAGGAAAACATTTGGCATTTTTATTGGGCATCATTTTTTTATCTGCACTTGCGCTAAAGTCTGGTGGATTTGCAAAGAATTCATGTAATCCCTTATGCAACTTTGCAGTAACTAAGGTAAAATCAATGCCCTTGCATTAACTACGAATGAGAGAGTTATATCCGTGCGCAATATTTTAGTCACTAACGCCCTTCCATACGCCAATGGTCCGATCCATATGGGTCACCTACTCGGTTATATCCAAGCAGATATCTGGGTTCGCGCCATGCGTGCAATGGGACATGATGTGACTTATGTCTGTGCGGATGATGCTCACGGTACCGCAATCATGTTGCGTGCCGAAGCGAATGGTATTAGCCCAGAGCAACAAATTGCTAATGTTCAGAAAGAACACATTCGTGACTTTGACGGTTTTGGTGTACATTTTGACCACTATGATTCAACCCATAGTGACACCAACCGTGCCCGTGCTTCTGAAATTTATGTAAAAAACCGCGAAGCTGGCAACATTGCAGTTCGCCCTGTATCACAACTGTTTGACCCAGAAAAAGGCATGTTCTTGTCTGACCGTTTCATTAAAGGCACTTGCCCGAAATGTAAAGCGGAAGATCAATATGGCGATTCATGTGAAGTTTGCGGTACAACCTATAACGCAACAGAACTATTAAATCCAAAATCGACTTTAAGTGGTGCGACACCTGTCGAAAAATCTTCAGATCATTATTTCTTTAAATTGCCAAACTTTGGTGAATACTTACAGAAATGGACGCGTGATGAAGGTCGTTTACCTGTTTCAATTGCCAACAAGTTAGATGAATGGTTCGAAGCAGGTTTGGCAGATTGGGATATTTCTCGTGATGCACCGTATTTCGGTTTTGAAATTCCAGATGCGCCAAACAAATATTTCTATGTTTGGGTCGATGCACCGATTGGTTATATGTCGAGTTTTGAAAACTACATTAAAACCAAACGCCCTGAACTCAACTTCGATGATTTCTGGAAAAAAGATTCTAAAAATGAAGTTTATCACTTCATTGGCAAAGACATTGTTTACTTCCATGCGCTGTTCTGGCCTGCAATGTTAGAAGGCGCAAACTACCGTACGCCGTCAGGTTTATTTGTGAATGGTTTCTTAACGGTGAACGGTCAGAAGATGTCGAAGTCTCGCGGTACATTCATTAAAGCTGAAACTTATTTACAGCACTTAAACCCTGAATATTTACGTTACTACTTCGCATCTAAACTTTCAGACAAAGTTGAAGACTCTGATTTAAACTTGGATGATTTTGTTCAGAAAGTAAACTCAGACTTGGTCGGTAAAGTGGTCAACATTGCCAGCCGTTGTGCAAAATTCATTAACACCAAGTTTGATAATAAGCTATCTGCAACTTGTGCAGAGCCTGAACTGGTACAAAGCTTTATTGATGCAGGCGATTCAATTGCCAAAGCCTATGAAGCACGTGAATTCTCTACTGCGATTCGTGAAATCATGGCACTAGCGGATAAAGCAAACCAATACATTGATGAGAAAAAGCCATGGGCTTTAGCGAAAATTGAAGGTGAAGAACAACAAGTACACGATGTATGTTCGGTAGGAATTAACCTATTCCGTCAATTAGCAGTTTACTTAGCTCCTGTCCTTCCAACTTTAGCAGCTCAAGTTCAAGACTTCTTGAAGTTAGATCGCTTTGACTTTGCTTCAGCGAAAACTGCATTAGTAGATCATGAAATTGCATTGTTCCAACCTTTAATGCAACGTGTAGACCCGAAAGCGGTTGCGGCAATGGTGGATGCATCTAAAGAATCTTTAGGTTCGCCTGCTGCTGAACCTGTTAAAGCTGAAAAGAAAAAAGAAAAGAAAGTCGAGAAAAAGCCAGAGCCTAAAGTCGGTGAAGCGGAAATTATTGGTATTGAAGACTTTATGAAAGTTGACCTACGTGTTGCTGAAATTTTAGAAGCAGCTACGGTAGAAGGTTCAGACAAACTTCTTCAGTTAACTTTAAATGTCGGTGAAGCTGAACCGCGTAATGTGTTCAGTGGTATTCGTGAGTTCTACCAACCAGAAGACTTAAAAGGCAAATTGGTGGTGATGGTGGCGAACCTTGCACCGCGTAAAATGCGTTTTGGTATTTCTAACGGTATGGTCCTTGCAGCGGGTAATGGCGAAGGTGTTTGGGTAATTTCACCTGAATCTGGTGCTAAAGCTGGCGATAAAGTTTCTTAAGATTTAATTCTTAAATAAAAAGCCTCTACATTGTAGGGGCTTTTTAATTAATTCCATTATTTAATATGTTTAGAAATATGTATCCGAGGTTTTAATCCAAAAAATTCTACGCGCTTTTTCCATGAATCAAGAGCTAACAAGAATTGAATGGAATTAATTTCAATGATAGATGAAATAGGCTTTTCTAAAACAACCCATAACGCTACAACCTTTAATTCACAGTCAAGTGAAATTTTATTTTGTTTAATTAACTCAAGTGAACTTTTTGATTGTTCAATATTATAAATTAAATCCTGAGTAGTACTTGAAATTTTCACGGAAATAATTTCACTATCTTTATATAAATCAGCAACCTCTATTTTGTATTTTTTACCCTCTGGATCTAATGATCGTATTACCTCTAATTGTCGATCTAACAATTTATATCCATTATCGCGACTCATCTTTTCATTAAAGTAATATTCACGATAAGTTAACTTATTCAAACTAGAATTGTTAGCAATTTCAATTTCTTTTTGAGACTTCCAATCTAAATACTCCTGCTCAATCAGAGCATCACCATCTATTATCTCAATCGCTACTAATGATTTTTTTAAATATTCCATAAATGTTTGATTAAACTTAAACCACTTTCCATTTCTTAGAAAATATTTATATCCATCATGTTCTGTATAAAAATCTAAAAGTTCTTTTAAATCTTTGGTTAATCTACTACTTTCCTCACGCTTAAATTTTACTTTTACTTCATCTATATTTTGTATATTGTATTGTATTAAAAAATTTGAAATCTTTACAATATCTAAACTATTTCCAACATCGAGTTTTTCGACTTCTTTTCGCCCTTGTTTAAAAATCAATTCATAATTATATTCATTAAATCTAAAAATAATATTAATGCCTGATATACTTATTTCTTCCACGCCGACATCAGCTTGTTTATTAATGATTGAACTTAAAATCGATGCATTAAGATCATCAATCAATATTTCATCTGATACAAGCTCTAGTTTTGGCAACCTAATAATTTCATCGCCACTCATACTATCTGAAATATCATTAAGTATTTTTGATAACTCACAAGGTTCTTTGTTTATATCCAATTGAATAGAGTCAGCAAAAACTATATTTTTCTCTCCCCATACATCTGTATTTGAAGCTTTTAATTTTAAATGTTCAACTGATTCGCCTGAGTCATAACTATCTTTATTAAAATTTTCATAAGAGGAAACTTCATGGCGTTTAGTTCCCGTAAAATATCGGCTTTTCTTTAGGAGGATAGACTGCTCATTAGCCATACGAATAGCCAAGCTAATTCCAAAGTCCGCTTCAATGAATTTTGACAGGTAAAAATGTGATTTACCTAAACTAACAGCAAAAACTTCTTTTGAATTATCTAAATTTTTACAAATTAATAGAGCGAAATAAAATATATTTTTCGGATACATTTTCTGAGGATTAAAAAATTCTTTATAAGTTTCAAACCACCAAATTTCATTCCCTTCAGTTTTTTCTGAAAAATAGAAAGTCATCTCATAATTTTCATAAATTTGAGTCTTTTGCTCAACTAAGCCAACAGATTCAATTTTCTTTAATAGATCTGCATTTTTTTCAGATAGAACTTTATAGATATTATATATATTACTCACTTCAAACCCATTAAATAATCTTATTACGAATATAACTTTACACTTCTATTAATTTCTATTCGATTGAATCAGATAAAGATAAGGAATCAGAATATTTAGTGTAAATCCACCTGACAGCAACACTAAAAAATAGTCACTGTCAGATCTTAACCATATACTCAAACTACTTCGCTGGCTCTCCCCACTGGTTCGACTCAGGCTTAGTTTCCATTACAGCCCAAATTAACAATGGAATAAGACCAATAATGGTAAGCGCCAAAAGCATCCACCAACCTGAACGGTTCACATCATGTAAGCGACGTGCCCCGACTGCCAGTGTAGGTAAAAAGAAGAACAATGAAAGTAAACTCGAAATGGCATCTATTCCACCTTCGCTCACCCCCATAATACCTAGACTTAAACCAAGGATGAGTCCAATTAAAATTTGGAATAAATAGAAATACCAATATTCTTTACGGCGAGCACGCCCCGAAAAATTTACGTAATTTTTTAAACATTTCATTGCCCAATCGAAGAAACCAAAGTTTTCTTCGGTTTGTAGTTGTTCTGCATGCTGATTATTTGTTTTTTTAAAAACAGGCTGACGCGCAAATGCCTGCACATAAATACTGACAGCCTGATTTAAATCGTTCACAGCAAAATCGACATTTTGACCACGTGCGGGTGAAGTATGGTCTTTCCATTCCGAACCAAAAAAGCTGTAGCGCTTTCCATCGTCCCCTTGAATCACGCCTTCATTAATCTGGAAATTAAAATCTACTAATGTACCTTTCATTATAAAGTTCCAATTGATATTCAATATTTTATTGTTGGAAATATCATCATACTGGAACATTTTATTTTATAAAGCAAATTCCTGTAATCCGCTCTAAAATGCCTTACTGGCGATTTTTAAAGACTGTATCCATTCAACTTTTTAACACATCCAATCGATGTGAAAAGTTGTCTTCCCCCAAACACAGAACAGGACGATTTTCGCGATCTAAAATTTAAAGTGTTGAAGAATATTAAATATAACAATTTGGAAAAATAGATAATTAAACAATGTTATGGCTCCACGTGAAGCCATATATTCCGAAGTCTCAACTTTAAACTGCTTTGCTCTTAATTACATGGTCAGTATTAAAATCTGTATGTGTTAAACGCGTTGCAGCGTTTTCCGTTAAGGGTTCAACCTCTTGTAGACTGTTTAAACAGCGTAGAGTCAAATCCATATATTGCTGTGTACCCTTAAATTTCCACGCAATTTCTTTTTCCTCTAAGCTACGAATCACGCGTGCAGGACTACCGATCACCAAGGAATTTGCTGGAATTTCGGCTTTGGCTTTCACCGTACTATTGGCACCGACAATGGTATTTTCGCCAATAATAGCTTCATCCAAAATTACGCTGTTCATGCCAATTAAGACATTTTTAGCAATACGGCAACCGTGCAAAATTGCGCCATGTCCAATATGACCAAACTCTTCCACCACGGTCACATTATTTGGGAAACCATGAATAATGCAGGAATCCTGCACATTGGCATTTTTATGAATATGAATGCCGCCAAAGTCTGCGCGCAAGGCAGCAAAAGGACCAATATAAGCCCCTTCTTCAACAATTACATCCCCAATTAAAACTGCTGTGGGATGCACATAAGCTTTGGGGCTAACCACTGGAATGACGCCATCGATGGCATAACACGGCATAGTTTGTTCCTTAAACTGTAGGGCTATATTTGAGCTTAGTAACTCGGCTCTTCCTGCTTTAAGCCACCAAAACGCTTATAAAATTGTGGATGTGCAGGTGGCATTGAACCTTCTGACGTCCGTGCGATGTCGAGGAAGAATTCATCCCCTGCCAGCACCACGGTTTGATAGAGATTACTGCTTAAATTACGTGAATTGAGCGACAGCCAATTCGATGGCAATAATTCAAAAGGTAAATTCGGATCTTTCAATAAAATTCGACGATATTGATGAATCAATAAAATTCGAATTTGAAACGCTTGCATCGGATCGAGTTCATCTTCGCTTTCGACCAGATTGAAGAATTCTCTGAAATCACTGATGAACTTTTCATAACGCTGATGTAGCTCTTGTACAGGCCAATTGATTTCGACCATGCGCTTCACAGTTGGATAAGACTCTTGCCAAATCTGTAAGGCTTCAGCTTTAAAGATCACCACTTGGTCGGTCATTTTTAGGCTAAGCAACAAATTTTGTAATTTCAGGTGATCACAACCCGGATACGCCATGACATTGGTGGCAATGTTGGCAAAACCAAGCCATTCCAACTCTTTTTTCAAGGTGACTTTATTTTCCAGCTCTACCGAACTGAGTAAGACCAAATCCCATTTTTGGTCCCATTCTTGTTGGGTGAAACTATAAATTTTCTGGTCGGCCATAATAAAGCGCTGGCGACTGCTTTCCGTGACACGGTAGTAACTCGTACGTCCAATTTTCTCGGAAATCAGCCAACCATTTTGGACAAGGCGAAATACGGCTGTACGAACTGAACGCTCGTTAAAACCAAACACATCCATTAACTGAATTAAGCTGGCAAGACTAATAATGCCACCACGGTGAAAAATACAGTCACCAAAGATGGTCATAATCAGAGAGGTACCGCTCAGTGCTTCGTTGCTAATGAAATCATCAATAACTTGTTTTAATTTTAGATTCATTTCGTTCAACTATTACCTTGTCAGATCGGAATGATAAATCATGTGATCTATCATTCAACTAAAACTTATGCCGATTTTCGAATATCAAAGACGCGTTGCGCTTTCCCCTCAGAACGTGGCAAGCTGCCTTCTGGTAAAATTTCAACCATCACTGAAATACCCACCATAGTCTTAATTTGGGCTTTCAATAAAGCTGCAATTTGTGGGGTTAAGGTTTCACTCACATCTCTACGCATTTCAGCACGAATATGCAAAGTATCCAAGTGTCCTTTTTTGCAAATTTGAATTTGGTAGTTCGGTACCAATTGTGGAATATGTAAAATTTGCTCTTCAATTTGTGATGGGAACACATTTACCCCACGAATAATCATCATGTCATCGCTACGACCCACAATTTTATCCATACGGCGCATAGGACGTGCAGTCCCTGGCAATAAACGGGTCAAATCGCGGGTACGGTAACGAATCACAGGCATGCCTTCTTTGGTAATGGTCGTGAACACTAACTCGCCCAACTCACCATCAGGGAGTACTTCACCTGTTTCAGGGTGAATGATTTCTGGATAGAAATGATCTTCCCAAATGGTTGGACCGTCTTTGGTTTCTAGACATTCCATTGCAACACCCGGACCCATCACTTCAGATAAACCATAAATGTCCAAGGCATTAATACCGAGACGATCTTCAATCTCACGACGCATTTCATTGGTCCATGGCTCTGCACCAAAGATGCCTGTTTTGATTGAACAGTCTTTTGCTGTACCAAATTTCTTTTCTAGCGCTTCAATAATGTTTAAGCAGTACGATGGTGTCACCATCAATGCTGTCGGCTTAAAGTCATGAATCAATTGTGCTTGACGCTCAGTTTGACCACCTGACATTGGAATTACGGTTGCACCCAAGCGTTCTACGCCATAATGCGCACCTAAACCGCCTGTAAACAAACCGTAGCCATAAGACACTTGAATGGTATCTTTATTCGACAAGCCCGCTGCACGTAATGAACGCGCCACAACATCTGACCAGACATTAATATCATTTTGGGTATAACCCACTACAGTTGGCTGACCTGTGGTACCCGATGATGCATGAATACGGATAATCTGTTCTTGTGGTACTGCGAACATGCCAAACGGGTAGTTATCACGTAAATCTTTTTTGGTGGTAAATGGAAACTTTGCCAAGTCTTCTAAAGATTTGAAATCATCAGGATGTACCCCTGCTTCATCAAATTTCTTTTTATAGACTGGGCTATTTTGATAGGCGTGTTGCAGTGTCTTTTTCATGCGCTCCAATTGCACACTACGTAATTCATCTACTGATACCGTTTCGATTTTTTCCATTGCATTGTTATTCATATTCTGTCTCCTAATACAGTCATCCTGACTGCGGGGTATTCCGTTTTTGGATTATTTCCTTAATCCACATTTTCTATAATCAGTGCGACACCCTGTCCTACACCAACACACATCGTACACAGTGCGTATTTTCCATTACGGCGCTTGAGTTCTTTCATCGCAGTAATCACCAAACGTGTTCCGCTCATCCCCAATGGATGACCCAGTGCAATCGCACCGCCATTTGGATTGACACGCTGATCATCATCTTGCAAACCGAGTTCACGCATCACTGCAAGCGATTGCGCTGCAAAGGCTTCATTCAGTTCAATTACATCCATTTGATCAAGCGTTAAGCCTGTTTGCTTCAATACTTTTTGTACCGCAGGCACAGGACCAATGCCCATGTATTTGGCTTCAACCCCAGCTTGTGCAATTGCCACCACTTTCGCCAGTGGTTTTAAACCATGCTTGCTTGCAAACTCTTGGCTGCCCAATAATACACAAGCCGCGCCATCGTTTACACCTGAGGCGTTGCCCGCAGTCACCGAACCGCCTTCTTTACGGAAAGGCGCTTTTAAAGCTGCCAAGGTCTCAAACGTGGTATCCGCACGCGGATGTTCATCGGTATCGATGGTAATGCTGTTTTTCTTACGGTCTTGAATGGTCACTGGCAAAATTTCTTCTGCCAACACACCATTTTGCTGTGCCACTGCGGTTTTTTGCTGACTACGGTAGGCAAATAAGTCTTGATCATCACGACTAACTTGATACTTTTCCGCCACATGTTCAGCCGTTTCAGGCATGCTATCAACACCAAAATTCGCTTTAAATTTTGGATTGATAAAACGCCAGCCAATGGTGGTATCGAAGATTTCAGGTGTACGGCTAAAAGCTGTGGTTGCTTTCGATTGTACAAATGGTGCACGGCTCATCGACTCCACACCACCGGCCAATACAAACTGCACTTCACCCGATTTAATCGCACGTGCCGCCAGTCCTACCGCATCTAAACCAGAGGCACATAAACGGTTTACGGTAATGGCTGGAACTGAATCAGGTAAACCCGCCAATAAGGATGCCATACGTGCGACATTACGGTTGTCTTCACCTGCTTGGTTGGCACAACCTAAAATCACCTCATCCAATTCATTCCAAGGCAAATGCGGATGTTGATTTTTCAAATATTGAATCGGCAAGGCAGCCAAATCATCGGCACGAATGCCACTTAAACCACCCGCATAGCGACCAATCGGTGTACGAATACCGTCTAAAATATAAACTTGTTCCATTTGTCTTCTTCCTTTAGCCGGCAATAAGAAATTGTTGTGATTGCGGGCTGTTTTGCACCTGTCCTCGTGCAGTTTTCTTCGCTAAATATATACTTGGTCTGTAGCGTTCTTCACCATAAACACGATACAGATTTTTTAGAATTTTTAAAATAGTGTTATATCCTATTTTTTCTGCCCACTGAAATGGACCTTGCGGATAGTTCACGCCATATTTCATTGCAGAATCAATATCTTGTTCAGATGCAATACCATGTAAAACGGCTTCACACGCTTCATTCACCAACATGGAAATAGTTCGTAACACATAAAGTCCTGCATGATCCTGTGTCCAAAGTGGTATCACATCCATACCAATGAACAAAATATCAACAACAGACTGATCAACTTCCGAACATGCCACTGAAGCTACAATAGGAATCGCCTTGGCTTGCACCCAATCTGCATGCCAATCCATTAACACGACTTTCTGATCTGCATAATCCAGATCAACCGATTCACCCAATGAAAGCCGAATTGAAACTTCACCGACTAGGATTTCATCCTGTACACCGTCTTGAAACTTCACTTCAAGGTGCGAGGCATGTGCCAAACGCTGAATCAAACCTGAAGAATGTTTCCAATCGCCTTTGACCGTGACCGCCAATTTCTCAATCGATTTGGCATAACGTACAGGCAATTCAAACTGTGGGCTTGGCGTTGCTTGCGCATAATCGTAAAAACCTTGTTTGGTTTTACGCCCCAAACAGCCTGCATCGACCAATTCTTTTTGAATGAGTGATGGACGATAACGCGGCTCATAAAAGAATTCTTGATAGACACTTTGTGTGACCGAAAAATTGACATCCTGACCAATTAAATCAGTCAATTCACATGGCCCCATGGCAAATCGACCACATTCACGCAGGATAAAATCTAATTGTTCAGGGCGTATGACATTTTCCTGTAACGCACGGAAGGCTTCCGCATAATATGGACGCGCCACACGATTCACAATAAAACCTGGGGTGGATTTTGCCAAGACTGGCACTTTTTTCCATGACTTCATCAATTCCAACAGAGCATCTGCAATTGCTGCTGAACTTTTTAAACCGCGGATAATTTCCACCAGTTTCATTACAGGTGCAGGGTTAAAGAAATGCAACCCCACTACGCGCTCTGGATGTGGAATCGCAGCAGCAATGGCTGTAATCGAAATTGAAGAGGTATTCGATGCAAAAATTGTTTCTTTAGAGCACACTTCGGCCAACTGTTGAAATAAGCTTTGCTTTACTTCTTTCTTTTCAACAATCGCTTCAATAATCAGCTGTGCAGGTGCTAACTGTGCTAACTCATGCGCAACGGTTAAATTGGCAAAAGTACTGTCATACAGTTCCTGCGTCATTTTCCCTGCTTGCACACGTTTTGTGAGTTGTGCCGCAAGTTGCTGTAATGCAGCTTCAGTTTTCGTCGCATCGACATCATACACAAAGGTTGGATGTCCATGCATCGCAGCCAATTGGGCGATACCAATTCCCATGGTACCTGCACCAATTACAGCGACGGGCGCCTGCTGTAAATTGATCTTATCCATGTTTTAGCAACCTTTATATTCTGGAGTACGCTTTTGCATAAAGGCTTGTACGCCTTCACGGTAATCGCTTGAACGACCTGCCAAACGCTGTAAATCACGCTCTAGAATCAACTGATCATCTAAATTATTGTGTGCAGCCGCATGAATGGCTTTCTTAATCAGCGATAAACCATAAGTTGGTTGTTTCGCCAAATGTTCAGCCAGTTTTTGTGATTCTGCTTTTAAGGCATCATCTTCAACCACTTGCCAAATCATGCCCAATTGCACCGCTTGCTCTGCTGGAATTTTATCGCCCAACATGGCTAAACCCATTGCCTGCGCACGACCCACCAAACGTGGCAGGAACCATGTGCCACCAGAATCTGGAACCAAACCTAAGCGGCAAAACGCTTGGATAAATGATGCTGATTTTGCAGCAACCACCAAGTCACAAGCCAAAGCAATGTTGGCACCCGCGCCAGCTGCAACGCCATTCACGGCACAGATCACAGGTTTAGGCATTTCAGTAATCAGTTTGATCAACGGGTTGTAATATTTTTCAATCGACAAGCCTAAATCGGGTGCATCTGCATTGGGGTCAACCACACGGTCATTTAAGTCCTGACCTGCACAGAAACCACGACCTTCTGCCGAAATTACCACTGCACGAATATTGCTGTCTTTCGACCATGCTTTGAGTACGCTTGAGACTTCTTTGTGCATAGTTTCATTAAAGCTATTGAGTTGTTGTGGACGGTTAAAAGTGAGATAGCCCACTGCATTTTTTTCTTCAACAATTACGGTTTGGTATTCCATTACACACCTCTAAATTCTGGTTTTCTTTTCTCTAAAAATGCATTGATGCCTTCTTGACGATCTTGCGTTGCTGCCAACCAAACAAAATGCTGACGTTCCAGCTTTAAGCCTTGGCTTAAGGTCACTTCATGAATCGATTTCAAAGATTGTTTAATCACACGAATCGCCAATGGTGCCTGTTTGGCAATTTTTTCCGCCAATTCCACGGCATATTGCACGGTTAAACCGACTGGACACACTTGGCTGGTAATGCCATGTTGCAATGCGGTTTGCGCAGAAATCATTTCACCTGTCATCGCCCAACGCATGGTCAATTGCTGTCCCACTAGACGTGCTAAACGTTGTGTGCCACCAGCACCGGGTAACATACCCAAACCAATTTCTGGCAAAGCAAATTGTGCATTTTCACCCGCAAGCACGATGTCTCCATGCAGTGCCAATTCAAAGCCCGCACCAAAGGCATAGCCATTGATTGCCATAATCAGTGGTTTAGAAAACTCATCAATACGTTTCCACAACTGTGGACGCAAATCTTGCTGAATACTGACCACATCCAGCTTAGACAATTCATTCAGGTCTGCACCTGCGGCAAAACATTGTGAATTACCTGTAATCACCACCGCTTTGACCGATGAATCTGCTTCTAGCTGTTGTAGATAATCGGCAATTTCTTGCAAGGTGGCGTTGTTTAAGGCATTACGTTTTTCAGGTCGGTTCAGTTCAATCAGGATTACGCCCGATTTTGGAGAACTGGTTTTAATGTATTCCATCTTGCCGCTCCTTGTTCAGGCTTATTCGTCAAAGCTCAAACGAACATTGGCTGAAGTTGGCAATGCCTGACAGCTCAACACATAACCTTTTTCCACTTCATCTTGTTCAAGGCTATAGTTGATCGCCATTTCGACCTGACCTTCCAGCACCTTACATTTACAGGTTGCACAAACACCGCCTTTACATGCATACGGTAAATCTGCACCTGCACGCAGCGCTGCATCTAAAATGCTGTCATCTTGTTTAGACACTTCAATGATCAGTTCACGACCATCAAGAATAATATTGACCTTTTCTTCGCTACGGCTTTCGATCTGCTGTGCAGTCGCGCGTGGTGCTGTACCGGTATTAAAGCGTTCGGTGTGAATTTTGCTGCGTTCAATGCCAAATTCTGGAAGAACCGTTTCTACAGCCGTCATCATTTCTTCTGGACCACAGGCAAAACAATGATCCGTGTCTGCATTAATTAATCCAGCTTTGATGAGTTGCTGTAATTTTTCAGCATCAATACGACCATTAAAAATTTCACTGTCATTCATTTCGCGTGAAAAGATATTGATCAGTTGTAGACGCTCTTTAAAACGGTCTTTTAAGTCCATGATTTGTTCTGCAAACATGGTTTGTTTCCAAGAACGGTTGCCATAAACCAAAGTGAAACGTGCATCGGCTTGACGGTTCAGTACCGATTTCACAATCGATAAGATTGGGGTAATACCACTGCCCGCAGCAAAACCTAGATAATTCTGTCCACCCACTTTGGCAGCTTTTTGGAAGAACACGCCTTGTGGTGGCATTACTTCAAGCACATCACCTGCTTTCAAGTGATCATTGGCCCATGTTGAAAATTGACCTTGATCAATTTTCTTAATCGCAATACTCATGTCTTCAGCAACATCGCTACAAATGGAGTAGCAACGACGCAGCTCACCTTCATCCGTCATATGACGAATCGTTAAGTGTTGTCCTGGTTGATAATCAAATGCAGCGAACTGCTCAGGTGCCAAATCAAATGAAATGCAAATCGCCTGTTCAGTTTGTGGCTGAATGGATTTAATCGTTAATGGTACAAATTGGCTCATCTAAAATTCCCTCTTTCTTTTCGATTTTTCAATGTTTTAGATTAAATAGTCTTGTCTTAAATACACTTGAAATAATCGAAAGGTTCTAAGCAGTCTTGGCAACGATATAAGGCTTTACATGCTGTCGAACTAAATTCACTTAATAATTTGGTGTGCTGACTGTGGCAACGCGGACACTGAATGCCATCGGTCAAAGCGACATGCGTACCACAACTGTGAGAATTACCCTGTGGAGGAGCAATTCCGTATTGCTGCAATTTTTCTTTGCCAGCTTCACTCATCCAATCCGTGGTCCAAACTTCAGAAAGATCCACCACCACTTTTACTGGGGTCAAACCTTTGGCTGCAAAGGCTTGGGTAATATCTGCCGTTAAGACATCTGTTGCGGGGCAACCGCTATAGGTGGGCGTGAGTCGTACGACAATTTCATTTTGGTCATTGAGTTCAACGCCACGAATCATGCCTAAGTCGAGTACCGACAACACTGGAATTTCAGGATCAGACACCTCAGCCAAAACACTCCAGCATACATCTGCGACATGTCGAATTAAATTCATACGACTCACTCCCTGTGATTTCGTCTTACCAAGCCATATTTGGATATGAACGTTGTATGTATTGCATTTCTGCGAGGATGTAACCTAAATGTTCCGTGTGCAGTCCTTGTTTTGCACCACTTCGATAGGCACCAGTCTCTGGAAGGCTGAGTTGCATACGGGCCAATTCTGACTGCACTGTCTCAAGCCATTGATCTTTTAAAATTTCAAGATTTGGAATTAAACCTGCATCCACCAACTGCATTTCAGCAGTGCTAAGTTGGAACAATTCTTGAGTAAAACGCCATAACTGGTTTAAACCATTTTGAGTTTTTTCATGCGCTTCAGCAGTCCCTAAACTCAAACGCTCCATCCATGTGGTCGAGAAACGTAAGTGATATTTCACTTCTTTTAAAGATTTGAGTGCAAAAGCAGAAACATCAGCATGACTGCTATTGGTTAAAGCTGCCAACAACAATGCATGGTAATGATCCATCAACCATTGACGCACGATGGTTTGTGCAAAATCACCATTCGGCTGTTCAGCCAACAATAAATTGCGATATTCACGTTCGGTTCTGAAATACGCCAGTTGATCTTCATCACGGCCTAAACCTTCAATCTGACCTGCAAGGCTTAAAGCTGTGCGTGCCTGACCCAACAAATCTAGACCAATATTGGCTAAGGCAATGTCCAACTCTAATTCAGGTGCATGTCCGCACCATTCTGCCAAACGGTGTGACAGGATTAGTTGGCTATCGCCCACATGTAACAGGAATTCTGCTAAAACTTGTGTACTCATCGTTTTTCTCCCTTCCCTTACATGTGCTCAATGCCATCTGGAATGTTGTAAAACGTTGGGTGGCGATACACCTTGTCTAAAGACGGATCAAAAAACTCTGGTTTTTCATCTGGTTGAGAAGAAGTGATCAGTTCAGATTTTACCACCCAAATGCTGATGCCTTCATTGCGACGTGTATACACATCACGTGCATTTTGCAGTGCCACTTCATCATCTGATGCACGTAAGCTGCCCACATGACGATGGCTTAAACCTTGTTTACTACGGATAAACACTTCGTAAAGTGACCAGTTATTTTTGTTATCCATGACCTTATTTCCCTTCATCTCTGATCTGAATTAAGCAACTTTCTGTGCTTGCTGCTGTTCTTGCTGTTTCTTGGCATACACGGCGGCAGATTCACGTACCCATGCACCGCCTTCCCATGCCTTACGACGTGCTTCAATACGCTCGTGGTTACATGGACCTTTACCAGCAATCACGTCAAAGAATTCATTCCAATCCACCTCACCAAATTCGTAATGACCAGTGTCTTCGTTGAATTTCAAGTCTGGATCTGGAACGCTTAGACCGAGTTGCAAGACTTGTGGCACGGTGTTGTCGACAAACTTTTGACGCAAAGCATCGTTACTGAATAATTTGATTTTCCACTGCATGCTTTGTGCACTATTTGGAGAATTATCATCACTTGGGCCAAACATCATCAGGGCTGGCCACCAGAAACGATTCACCGCATCTTGCGCCATTTGCTTTTGTTCTTCAGTGCCATTTGCCAATTGCATCATCGCTTCAAAGCCTTGACGCTGATGGAAACTTTCTTCTTTACAAATACGCACCATGGCACGCGCATAAGGACCATAAGAGGTACGGCAAAGCGCAACCTGATTCACAATGGCAGCACCATCCACCAACCAGCCAATCGCAGCCACATCAGCCCACGTTAAAGTTGGGTAGTTAAAAATCGATGAATATTTCATACGGCCTGCGATGAGCTTATCCATCATGTCATCACGGTCAGCACCTAAAGTTTCTGCAGCACTGTAAAGGTACAAGGCATGTCCTGCTTCATCTTGGACTTTAGCTAACAATACTGCTTTACGTTTTAACGATGGTGCACGTGTAATCCAGTTGCCTTCTGGCAACATGCCCACGACTTCAGAGTGGCCATGTTGACCAATTTGGCGAATTAAGGTTTTACGGTAGGCATCTGGCATCCAATCCTTTGGCTCAATTGAAATGTCCTTTTCAATACGCTGATCAAAAGCTTGTTGTTGGTTATTCATTTTTCCCTCACTTATCCCAAGTGTCGTTACAGTTAAATTAAAACGATACACAAATAAAATCAATATTATTTTTAAGGTATCATTTAATTAAATTTTGCACTTGTGCTTAAGATATTGTTTTTAATAAATTTAGTTTGAATTAAATTTTAGTTTGATTTTTTTACATACGAATTACGATTGACTTTCAGACGTTTTAATACCAAATTATGAAACATCAAAACTAAAATACAGTTAAAAACGTATCATAAAAGGAGTTTTACCATGCTAGAGTTAGACAACAACTCAATGGAGCAACACGATACAACTGAAGAGCACCAAGCTCAGCCCCTTAAAACCCTAAGTTCTTTGGTATATGGACAGGAATATTCTTCTCAGGCGGAATTACGTACGGTTTATCATGCCATTACAGGTGAAGCGATTTATCAAGTGAGTAGCCATGGCATTAGCACCAAAGCCATTGTGGATTATGCGAAAAAGCAAGGTGCAGCCATTGCGACTTGGACGTTCCACCAACGTGCCAATGCCCTAAAACAAGTGGCGCAATATTTATTAGAACGTAAAGAACACTATTACGAACTGGCTAAAGCAACGGGCTGTACCCGTAAAGATGCATGGATTGATGTTGAAGGCGGGATTGGAACCTTATTTGCTTACTCAAGCCTTGTACGTCGTGAACTGAGTGATGAAACTGCGCTAGTAGAAGATGCATGGATTCCATTATCAAAACACGGCAATTTCGGTGCCAAACATATTCTAACCTCTAAAGCGGGTGTGGCATTGCATATTGATGCCTTCAACTTCCCAATCTGGGGCATGTTAGAAAAAATTGCACCAACGTTATTGGCGGGTGTGCCATGTATTGTGAAACCTGCAACTGAAGGTGCTGAGCTTACCCATGCAGTAGTAAAAGACATTCTGGCAAGCGGCTTCCTACCAGCAGGTTCACTGCAACTCATCTGCGGTCAAATTTATGATTTAATTGAACATTTAAATCCACAAGATACCGTAACTTTCACAGGTTCAGCAGCAACAGGTCAAAGCCTACGTGCAAATCCACACCTAAACCACTATTCAATTCCATTCTGTATGGAAGCCGATTCTGTTAACAGTGCGATTTTGACTGAACACGCCAACGACGAAACCATTGATTTGTTTGTGCGTGAAGTGTTCCGTGAAATGACCACCAAAGCAGGACAAAAATGTACGGCGATCCGTCGAGCCTTTGTTCCCGCAGCTTTACTCGAAACCGTACAAACGCGTTTAGTGGCTAAGCTACAAAAAGTCGTGGTGGGCGACCCTGAAATTGAGGGCGTGACCATGGGTGCTTTGGCGAGTGTGAAACAAAAGTTCAGCGTTGCGGAAAAAGTGGAACAACTTAGCCAAGATGCTAAAGTGGTATTGGGTAGTCACTTACGCCAAGACTTCGAAATTCAAGCGAAAAATGCCGATAAAGGCGCATTTTATCCACCAACTTTATTGGTTTGTGAACAACCGACTCAAGCACAACATATTCATGAAGTGGAAGCGTTTGGTCCAGTTTCTACCCTGATGCCGTATCAAAATCTGGCTGAATTGGCAGATCTAGTTGCACGTGGCGAAGGTAGCTTGGTGGCTTCCGTGGTGCGTAATGTAGATGAAAATATCGAAGTTCTCATTACCAAAATTGCCCCATGGCATGGTCGTGTACACATTCTGGATGCGGAAAGCGCAAAAGAAAGTACTGGACATGGTTCACCACTTCCATACTTGGTGCATGGTGGTCCAGGACGTGCGGGTGGCGGTGAAGAACTTGGTGGTTTACGTGCCGTAAAACATTATATGCAACGTACCGCTTTACAAGGTTCACCAAATGCCATGACCCAAGTCGGTCATAGCTGGACAGCAGGTGCACAAGTGTTTGAAGACCGCGTACACCCATTCAAAAAAGACTTTGATGAACTCCGTGTGGGTGAACGTTTACTTACAGCACGTCGTACCGTAACCGAAGCAGACATTGTGAATTTTGCCTGCTTAAGTGGCGACCACTTCTATGCACACATGGATAAGATTGCAGCGGCAGATTCTCTGTTTGGTGATCGCGTGGCACATGGTTATTTCATTGTCTCTGCCGCTGCTGGTCTGTTTGTAGACGCCGCAGCAGGTCCAGTGATTGCCAATTATGGTATGGATAACCTGCGTTTTGTAGAACCCGTAAAAATTGGCGATACCATTCAAGTCGAATTGACCTGTAAGCAAAAAACACCAAAACCATTGCGTGATCCAGAGCAAAAACCGCATGGTGTGGTGGTTTGGGACATTAAAGTCAAAAACCAGCGTAATGAATTGGTGGCCACCTATGATATTTTAACCTTGGTTGAACGGGCTGCCTAAGTCTGACGTATAACAAAAGAGAATCATTTGATTCTCTTTTTTTTATAATAAAAAATAATTGTATCTTTTTATCACAAAGTAATTGACCCCGCCTGCTTTAACCCGTAGATTAAAAATAAGACGATACACAATAAATATAAATATAAATATAAAAGTATCAAATAACCTCAAACAGTCAGCACAGGAAGTTGCGTGATGAACGATAAATCCATCGATATAGAACTGGTTGAAAGGACGATTCAACCTGAAGCACAAAATTTTGAACACGACCCACTTTCAGAACATTCGCCTACGCATGAACCAACCGCGCAAAGCCGTAGCAGCGCCTACCATTGGTATGTCGTGATTATTTGTATGGTGGCCTACATTCTCTCTTTTGTAGATCGTCAAATTTTATCCTTGATGATTGAACCAATTAAACATGACCTGATGCTGAGCGACACCCAATTCAGCTTGTTGCAAGGTTTAGCATTTTCATTGTTCT
The DNA here is from genome assembly GCF_008867985.1 of Acinetobacter tandoii. Lineage (NCBI taxonomy): Bacteria > Pseudomonadati > Pseudomonadota > Gammaproteobacteria > Moraxellales > Moraxellaceae > Acinetobacter > Acinetobacter tandoii. The sequence goes on along the minus strand of NZ_VXLD01000001.1, from coordinate 14,432 downwards.
ATGCGGTTATGGGTGTACCGATTGCAGCCCTTGCCGACAAAAAATCACGGATTAAAATTATTGCGATTGGGATTGCCTTCTGGAGTTTTGCTACGGCGGCGTGCGGCCTAAGCAAGAATTTTCTACAAATGTTCTTGTCCCGTTTAGGTGTCGGTGCAGGTGAAGCGGCGCTTTCGCCAGCGTTTTATTCGATTGTTGCCGATCTATTTCCTAAAGAAAAACTCGGTCGTGCCCTTGGTCTATATGCAATTGGTGCCTTTATTGGTTCAGGGCTTGCCTTCCTGATTGGGGGGTACGTGATTGGTTTACTTAAAAATGTAAACTTGGTGACCCTACCGCTGATTGGTGAAATTAAAACTTGGCAACTGACTTTTATGATTGTCGGTTTACCCGGGGTATTATTGGCGTTATTGATGATTTTGACCGTGCGTGAGCCTGAGCGTAAGGGTTTAAAAATTGGTCAAGATGGTCAAGTGGTAAAAGCCTCTTTCAAAAACTCAATTGCCTTTATCAAAACCCATAAAAAGACCTTCTTCTGTCATTTCATCGGTTTCTCTTTTTACACCATGATGCTGTATGCCTTACTCGGTTGGGCACCTGCGTTCTATATGCGTAATCATGGTTTAGATGCCAGCCAAACAGGTTATATCCTCGGGATAATTATTTTGGTTGCCAATACGTCGGGGGCATTATTCTGCGGTTGGCTGATCGACTGGTTCTCTAAACGTGGCTACAGCGATGCAGCAATTCGTAGCGGCATGATCGGCTGTGCAGCCCTGATTATTCCAAGTGTTTTATTCACCCAAGTGGATAACATATACCTCTCATTTGCACTAATTTTTGTAGCGATGTTCTTCTCGACCTTCCCGATTCCAGCCTCAGCGGCAGCAACACAAATGCTCACGCCAAACCAGTTACGTGCCCAAGTCTCAGCCAAGTTCCTTTTGGTGTCAAACTTGATTGCATTAGGCATTGGCACCACGGCAGTTGCTTTAATCACCGATAAATATTTCCAAAATACCGTGATGGTGGGTAATTCAATTTCGATTGTAAATGCCGTAGCGGGCGTATTGGGGACATTCTTACTGTACAAAGGCTGCCAATATTATCGTGACAGTATTCAAGTTGAAAAAGCGGCTGAACACGCATAATAAATTTGCGTACTTCAACCCTCTCTAGCGAAAGGTTCTCCTTTCGCTTTTTTATTTACTCACGATAAGACGTTTTGGATCTGTTTATTTTCAACGGATCATTGAGCAGAAATCACTTCTACCCCCGCTTACTTTATAAGATACATATTCTTATTCTAATAGACACCAGATCTCACAAAGAAATGAACAGAGAGTCGTATCTAACTTAGTCACTTTAAATGGGTTCTAACATTTTAATTTCGTATAATCGCCATTATGTTAAATAGGGGGAAATTTTAAAGGAATTTGATCTCTACTATTTCGGTTAAATTACTACCTAGCAGGATTATTCCTAGAAATACATTCATTATGAGTAAATTCAAATATATCCTTAAACTCAATAGAGTTGATAAATTTTTCCCCTAAATCAGTAATTAATAGAGGTGAGTCACCCCAAAAGGTAGGAGTAATTAGATTTAGATTCTTGAGTTCTTCTATACAAGTTAGTAGAGGTAGATTTTCTTTTTGTAAAGTATAAACATCGTTAGCCTGCCACAAAGATTCTTGCCCTAATATTTCGAATCTATTAAGTAGATCTAAGTGATTAAAACTCAATCTATCTAAAATCAAAATAAATAATGAGATCATTTGTGGGGAAAGATCTGGATCTACGCATCCATTTGCATATAAATTGGAAAAAAATTCAACTTTTGCTTCTTCATATTGATTTCTTGCTTTTACAAGCATCCCTTCAAATAGTTCTTCTGCAGGCTTTCTGTATCCTACAGGAGATATAAAAAAATCATCATTTCTTATTTGAAGCCCTTGGTTTAAATTTCTTTCTAATTTTTCTACGAAATAAATATAAGCCTTATTCGTACGCATAACTTCTTGCTGTGACATATTTCTATCTAATGTATCTGCTATGGTTTCACCAACTGTAGTCATTACTACTCCAATGGAATTTGGAATAATTCCTGTAGGGTCTGGAATCCATGTTTGAAGTAATGGAGTTGTAGTCGCTGCGATTATTTGAGAACCTTGTTTGAATACAGCAGGCAATATTTTTTTAATGTTCATCTAATACATAGCCTCTAAAGTTAAGAAAATCTAAAATTAACACAATACACGCTATACGATTTTTTTTGTTTTATTTATTATAATTCAATATTTTAATTGACTTAATAAAACCCAAGTCAGATGTCTTGGAATTTTTTAATAGTTCATCATGTTCCACGATTACTTATTCAACAATGCCCCATGGTTTTGTGTAGTCTCATTTACTCCTAAAAAATAAAAAATTGCCCAGATGAATGAAGAATAGATGTCCAAATAGTTATTGATTTTGCAATAAGATATCAAGCACATTCAATCCCGTCTTCATTCATGCTTCTTGATGATTTTTCAATAAATGCCAGTGATCTGTTGTTGATTGATCTCGATTCCCATCTTCGAAACTGTATCTTCAGGATATTGATTAGCATCATTTTGCGGTAAAAATCTATTATCTTAAATTATTTCTAATATATTGGATTTTAAATCCTGATCAGATGCTGACATGGATATACATCAACAGATTTCACAGCGTATTCGTGAACTAGGTCTAGCGAGGTTATACCTTGGAAGATCTGACGAATGGACTGGGAGTTTCGCTTGCCAATGTATTCAGTGGCATGGAATTCCTCACATCCTTTGATCCGCTGTTACGTCATGCAGAGCAACCCGTTTGGCAAGATCCTGAATCTGGCTATATTCGTCGTAGTCTCCCTCCTCAGGGCTTGAAAACTTCAACGCAACTGGTCGAAGTGCATTTTCCCGTACATGCACACGTCACCTACGACATCATGCCATGCAGCAGCCAATCTGGATTATCACTGGGCAATTTGAGATTCAATTGGGTGAACAAACTTATCAACTGTATCAGGGCGATGACCTTGCCCTCTGTGTAGATCATCCCATTATTTTTATCAATCCAAATGTAGAGCCTTATCGTTATGTTTTAGCGATTGAAGATAGAAAAATCCCATACAATATGCGCCTTACACCTGCTTGGAACCTACGATGTCACAAAGTGAAGCCTCTTTAACCGAGTTTAAACTGATTGAATGTAATGAAACCGAGCATGCCGTTGCTATTTTAGAGATTCTGAATGAGGCGATACTAAATTCCACCGCCCTGTATGACTATCAGCCACGCACATTAAAAAATATGCAAACGTGGTTTGCGACCAAACGAGAGCAGAATTTTCCTATACTCGGCATTATCAACCCGACTGGAAAATTACTCGGTTTTGCAACATGGGGAAGTTTTAGAGCCTTTCCTGCTTATAAATATACGGTTGAGCACAGTGTGTACATTCACCATGAGCATCGCGGTTGCGGGTTGAGTAAAATTCTGATGCAGACACTGATTGAAAAAGCACAACAGCAACAATTGCACGTCATGGTGGGCTGTATCGATGCCGACAATACTGCCAGCATTCAGTTGCATCAGAAACTCGGCTTTAGCCATTCAGGCACGATTCAACAGGCAGGGTTTAAATTTGGGCGTTGGTTAGATGCCGCATTTTATCAACTAACGCTTACGACCCCTCTAGATCCTCTGGATGGTTAAACTCAATTCCATCTGTTTAAAAATAAAAAAGAGAGCATTGTGCTCTCTTTTTAGAATAGAAAAAAATGGGTTAACTGGCTTGCTGAAATTCACTTAAATGCTTAATTTCATACGGTAAACCGACATAGTTTTCTGCCAATGTGGTTTGCCCAGCCAATGAACCGAGGATATAGCTCAATTCAGCCTGTTTAATCTTATGATCAAACTCGCTTTCGGTTTCAAAACGATGCAATAAATGCGTCATCCACCAAGAAAAACGTTCTGCTTTCCACACCCGTTGCAAACATTTTTCCGAATATTCATCGATGCCCTGCTCGGAGCCATCTAAATAATACTGAATGAAGGCACTGGATAAATAGGCAATATCTGATGCTGCCAGATTCAAACCTTTCGCGCCTGTCGGTGGGACAATATGCGCCGCATCGCCAGCCAAAAACAGTTTTCCAAAGCGCATCGGTTCAGTTACAAAGCTACGCAGTGGTGCAATGCTTTTCTCAATCGATGGACCTGTGACTAATTTTCCCCGACTTTCAGGGTCTAGACGATTTTTCAATTCATCCCAAAACTGCTCATCAGACCAATTATCAATATGATCGGTTAATGGCACTTGTAAATAGTAACGGCTGCGGGTTTCTGAACGCATACTGCATAAGGCAAAGCCTCGTTCCGACTGCACATAAATCAACTCATCTGCCACAGGTGGCACATCCGCCAACACACCTAACCAGCCAAAAGGATAGACTTTTTCAAAGGTTTTAATCTTGTCTTCAGGCACACTAGCTCGACACACGCCATGAAAACCATCACAACCTGCAATGAAATCACACTCAATTTGATACGACTGATTTTGATATTCAAAAGTCACTTTCGGCTGCATATAAAAATCATCAATCTGCACATTCTGTGCTTCATAATATGAGCTCAAACCCGCTTGCTCACGGGCATGCATTAAATCTTTAGTCACTTCGGTCTGACCATACACGGTCACTTGCTTACCGCCTGTCAGTGCAGCTAAATCCAGTCGATGCTTTTGTCCTTGAGTCAGAATTTCAATGCCTGAATGCGGTAAACCATGCGCCTTAAGGTTTTGATCGACACCTGCTTCAGTCAACAAATCCACCGAAACCTGTTCCAAAATTCCTGCGCGAATACGCGACGCAACATAGTCAGCGCTGCGCTGCTCAATAATAATATGATCAATGCCTGCTTTATAAAGTAACTGTCCGAGTAACAACCCTGCGGGACCTGAACCAATAATTGCCACTTTGGTTTTTACAATTTCCATGCTGTTCATCCTTGTTCGTTCCTTGTTTCAGATTACGCTGGGATGTTTTTTTGAGCTATATCGCCATATTGAAATTGACCGTATACCATTAGAGTTGTCCGAATATCGGACAAAAATAATTCATTTTTCAGGATAAGCAGTATGGAAGCTGAGCAAAACAAGGTCATACATCCACATTCACAAGACGTTATACTTCAAGCCGATTACATTGCAGGTTTAGCCAAAGGCTTACATATTTTGGAAGCCTTCGGAGTCGATCGACAGCGCCTGAATGTGACCCAAGTGGCTGAACGCACAGGCATCAGTCGTACTGCAGCGAGACGACATTTAAAAACCCTGAAGTTTTTAGGTTATTTGGAAACCGATGAACATTATTTTTGGCTCACCCCGCGGGTGTTGCGTTTTTCCAGCGCTTATTTAAGTTCGGCACATCTGCCTAAAGTGGCGCAATCTTTACTGAACTTACTCTGTGCACAGACATCGCTCACCTTTTCCATGGTGGTTTTAGATGAACATGAAGTGGTGCCGATTGCCCGAAGTTATCTACCACAACAAGATCAGTTTCGGGTCAATCCATATGGTATGCATTTGGGCAATCGCCTGCCTGCCCATGCCACTTCGACAGGTAAAGTTTTATTAGCCGCGTTATCGAAAGAGGAGCAACAGACTTGGGTAGAAAAGTATGGATTAAAGCGTTTAACTCCTTTAACGATTACCGATAGAAATCAATTCTATACCGAACTCGAGAAAGTGGCTTTATCGGATTATTGCCTGTCTAAAGAAGAACATGAGTTAGGTATTATTGCGCTAGCAGTACCCGTATTAAATACACAAGGTCAGACTATTGCCGCCATTAATTGTATGTCGCAAAGTAACCGTACCAGTGAAGAGTATTTAATTCAGCAAGTTTTACCGTTGTTGAGACATGCGGCAAATGAATTGCGTTGCTTAATTTAAAACATCCTCAACCTTAGGCCCTACTCAAACCTCTAAATGTTGGATATTTAATCCAGAATATGTACTGAATGAATAGCAACTATATATTCAGCATAAAAAAGCCATGATAATTACATGGCTTTTTTTCAATTTTAAGAGATAAAAATAAGTGCTGTATTCGCTTATTTCACAGGAATCATGAGATGTTGATAAGGGGTTCCTGACCACATGATATAAGGAACTGTGGTATCAGGTTGCGCACTTTTGGGATACATATCATAAAAACTTTGTGATGCACCCACAATCATGACATGTGGACCTGTTTGCAGCCAATGATTGTTTTCGGTTGGTTTGGTGGCATAAGGGTCGACATTGCTCGCATCAGTCCCGCCCATAAGCATGTACATAAAACCAATTTTACCTTCTACTGGTTTTTTATGACCAATCCAAGCTTCTGCCCATGCAAGTGCAGCGGGGTCCATACACATGGGATCTGGGCCAGGTGTTGCAGGGTTATCGGGCATGCAGGTAAAGTTATTTTTTCCTTTACGCAAAACACGCATTTTCCCATTGGCATCCATTGCCATAATGGTCGCTTCTGCACTGACATTCATTGGTGCTGCACTCATAGCACTCATCATCGCTTTTTTATCATCGACGGAATGTGAGCTATGCATTGCCATGTCCATATTAGAACCGTTGTAATCGTCCATAGCGAAAGTCATGGGCGATAATAAAGAAATACATCCAGCAGTTATTAAAAATTTGAGGAAATTCATGGCATATCCTCCGATTTTGAGGTTAAGTGTGTAATATAAACTTCCGTTCTACACTACACCTGCCATAGCTTAAAAAAAGGAATGAAACTCAAGATTATCATTCTTATCAAGTCTATTTTTTAACCACAACAAGACAAAGTCAATACCATGGATACCTTATATTACAAAACATAAAATTAGATAAAAATCAGTACTATAATGCTTCACTCAATTCATTATGTGTTTCTTTTGTTTTATATAATTTTCGGAATTTTGTATGACTAACAATACTACTATACAAACAAGCCAATGATTCATCTTGTGAAAATATCGGCTTAAGTAGGATTCGAGTTAATTACTAAAGCCATCAGTCACTGAGTAAATGCCATTTAGAACGGTATTAAATCTTCTTTGATACATTTCTGCTTCCAGAAAACTACCCCTATAACTATCCGAATCTTTGATTTCCTGATCAAACCATTTCTGCCAATCTATTTCTTGATCATTGACTTGATATTCCAATTTTATTACTCCCGTAATCGGGCTTTTCCCAAGACCGCTCTGGTCATCCAGCTATCGAAAACATTAATGAGTCGATCTATTATTTTATTAGTGGTGGTCTGCAACTGTTTTGTATAAGTGTTCAAATTTAAAAATCGAAACCGAGGATGATTACGAAAAAAATCTAGTCAAGGCGATTTAAACCTTGAGTGGGATGTATATGGCCGAATGAGCTGTCCGTATGCATCATATTGGTATTGTTGATCTAGGTATTCTTTGACAACGTTACTGACTAAGCGGTTGTAGCCATAGCCTTTTTTTCAACAGTTTGCTGATAACTTTCAAAACATCTAATCCTCATCTGCTGTCCAAACATCTTCATAACCAGTATCATCAATGATAAATCGAAACCCCTTTTCTAATGCTAAATATGGTATTACCTCTGCTAGAAAATCTTCTAAATGCTCAGCATGCATAGGCTTAAAAAAATCAATTTTTTTCTGAAAACTCACCACAATATATAAACCAAGATATTTTTTCATTCCCTTTCAAAAAATGTCTAATTCCATTAATTGGCATTTGATCAATTGCAATAGCAATAGCAATAGCAATAGCAATAGCAATAGCAATAGCAATAGCAATAGCAATAGCAATAGCAATAGCAATAGCAATAGCAATAGCAATAGCAATAGCAATAGCAATAGCAACCATCTCATTAGAATCTAATGGTTCAAAGTTTGAACCATATTTTTTACAAATTTCCTCTTGAATATTTAATAAACTACTCATAATTTAAATTCCTAATTTCTTTCTCATCTCTTTAGAAAATGATGAAGCTTTACCACCCTGTATAGATGAACATTTACTGCAATGGGCTTGTACAGCACTGGTACTATTTTGTAAAACAGTATCATTATTTCCTGTCCTATAATACTCGACTACCAATGCATCTTTATGATCTGGTACTTGAATATTATTTGTTGTTCCACAAACAACACAAGGCTGCCCAGCCACTAAATCTTTTTGATCACTTGTTGTACCTAGTTTACGTTTATATTTTGTTTTAATTGAAGGGTCTGGCTCAAACATTGTCTTATCAGAAATCCTATATGCATCTAAAGGAATGTCGTTACCTTTACCATCCTTTGTAAAACCAGCTAATCCCAACGGATCAATTATGTGGGACAAAAGCATAGGTAAGAAAAAGCCCTTGCAAATACAAGGGCTTAATTCAAAATTTGGCGGAAGCGGTGACAGTCATATTCAAAATATAAGCTATTGTATTTTAATAAATAGATAATAATTAATTTAATTTTTACTATCCTATAATTTCTTTGTTTCTAGTTACTTCAGCAGTACAATAGACGTCTTGCGTTAGTCAAAATGTAAGCAGGCACGACCTTTGATTTATAAGGTATTACACAAAGCCAAATGATTTAAAAAACCACTTTCGCAAGAAATCTACTCTATACTTTTAATTAATTTACAGATTGTAATGCCTCTAAAAGTTTAACTTTAATAACATTGTCCGATATATTAATTATTTTAAGCAAAGAAAGCCCCCAATCTAAACTATCCCCAATATCCACTGAAGGTGGTCTAGTCCATAAAGGTATAATCGAAAACTTTAATTCTGGTTTAATATTAATATCATATGAAATATTTTCTTCTTTCATATACCTTATAATATTAACTCTCCTGGAAATTATTTCATCTTCAGTAACACTACTTTCTTTATCAAACCAAAAAGATTTAGCCTTACTAACTGAGTCTAAAATATAATCTGAACCTATTTTATCATTATCTAACAAAGGGATAATTTTATAACAAAAAGTTATGTACACTAAATATGACTTATCTAGCGGCATATCATGCATCTGATCTAATATGTCAATAATTTTTTGATCATTTTCTGTCATTACTATGTATCCCAAATTGTTTCAAAACATTACTACAACTACTACATGCAGGTTTATGAGTTCCATGACGTTTATCATTACAATTGATATTTACGACATCAACTGTAGCACCTGCAACATTAATACCTTGTTTTAAGGCTTTGTTAATCGCATCAACTTCTGCACAATTGCCATGCCAAGGTGCCTGTTCATCCTCTGGAACATTGTCAAGAGCTTTCTGTAATTGTGGATGAACATCTTTACCCACTCTACCACTTATACCTGTAATATTGATATTCCCTACTTGTAAATTCGCTGCGGCACCAGATGTTTTACCTAATTCGGACCTCGCCCTATCTGCTGTTAACTGCGCAGGTGTTTTCTTAGGATTGAGTCCCAAAGGATCAACCCATTCCACTGGATTCGGCGCATAAGCATAAACATTATGCCCACCCAACAATCCTATCGGATCTTTACTTACAAACCGTCCTGCATAAGGCGAATAATACCGATAACGGTTGTAATGTAATCCTGTTTCTTGGTCGAAGTACTGCCCTTGGAAACGAATGTTATTTGAAATAATTTCTGAATTTTCAAAGAAATTAGTTTTTACTTTTTCAACCTTACATTCACCCCAAGCTTTATATTCGGCTTTCCAAATAATTGCACCTGTATGGTCGGTCATTTCCTGCGGCGTACCTAAGTGGTCACAGTGATAGAACCATACATCATCAAAGCCTTTACTTTGCTTGGTGATTTTCCATAGTGGATCACGATGTACACTATATGGTTTATCTGACCAATCAGGTGTTTGATGTAATTCAATAGGGCTTTGATAGACAGCTTGTAGCATTGGTACAAAGCTGTCTTTTTCGTAAATGTAATGCTTGGTGACTTGTTCTGTCGATTCATAAGCCAATGTGTCACCATCCCATCCATAGATGATGTTATGTTCAGCACCTGTATAGTGGTGCTTACTAAGTTTTTGAATCCGACGACCTAAAGCGTCATAACGATAAACAGTTGTATATTGAGCATTATGGCTATGTACTAATCTCCCTGATGCGTCCCATTCTAAAATTAAATCACCTTGACTTGATTTTTGCCGAGTGAGCTGACCATAAGCATCATACTGATATTGCTGATCAAGATACTCTTGAACCACGTTATTAACAAGTCGATTATAACCATAGCGTTTTTCTTCAACTGTTTGAGAATCGCGTTGGTTTTTATTTTTATTATATTGATCGATAATGTTATTTGCTGGGTCAAAATCAAACGTTTCTTTGCCTAATTTACCATTCGCCTCTAGCAATCTGCCTACAGGATCATACTTATAACTGATACTTCCTCTTCGAGTATCCTTAATATCTGTTAACTGTCCTGTTCTATCATACTTGTATAAACGCTGGACTAGTTTTTGCGAATCTTTAAGTGCATTATTTTGTTGTTTAATCGATGACTGATAGCCAAACTCATGATCACGAATAACTTGCTGCTGAACTAATCGCCCCATTACATCATAATGTTGCTCTTGACTGATCCCATTAGCATAGTGACGGATGCTTTCTCTGTGTAGATCATCTCTTTCAAAACTGACAATGTCTTGACCATTGACAATCAAACTTTGTGCATGAGCGCTTCCATAGGTAAGCCAATCTATATTTTGACCATCGGGACGTATTGTTTTAATCCGATCATTAATTTCGTCGTAGCCATGTTTCCAAACGGCAGTAGTTTTAGCTATAAAATCTTCATGATGTTCAATGTTCAAATTTCCGACAGGGTCATAAAAGAATTTCAGTTGACTTTCAGCGTTCTTCGCTAAAATAAGCCTCCCATGTGAATCATATGCAAACTCTTCAATTAATTGTTGTTCTAATTCATGTTCGATTGATCCAAAACCGATTTTACGTTGCTCTAGTCGTCCATTAATGTCGAATTCGAATAGCTGAACTCTATCTTTACCTGAAACCACTTTTTCTACTGTACTTACCAACTCACCAGTTGAATAACGATAATTATATTCGGTATTTTTTCCATCAAAATCTATTTCTTTAACTAAACGACCAACTTTGTCATAAAAAAACTCATATTTTGCTCCATTCTCATTAAATAAATTTTTCAACCGACCAAGTAAATCCCATTCATATTTCAATTTATGATTATTAGCATCAATTTTTTCAACAATAAGCCCTGCTTCATTATATTTGTATTGAGTAACTTGATTATTTGAATCTTCAAAAACCAATACACGCCCTTCTGCATCATGTATATATTTTACAACCGTGCCATCTGGAGATTTTATAGTTTCTAATTGACCATTTGCATTGCGTAATAAACTACTATCTTCATGATTTTCGACTGAGTAAAAATATTCAGTTTTATGACCTAAAGCATTTTCACTGCAAACTAATCTTCCATCATTATCATATACCCATTTACTCGACTTACCTGAGCAATCCGTAAATTCCACAAGATTTCCAGCACTATCATACTGTAAGGTTTTAACTCCATTTTTTGCATCAGTAATACTTATTGGCAAACCGGATTCATTGTAGTTGTATTTTATCTCTCGTTTAAGCGGATCAATTTCTTTTATTATGTTTCCTTTTTGATCATATTCTCGGAACCATCGACCACCATTCGCATCAGAAATTGCAACTGGTTGGTTTTTTTCATCGTATGCAATCACGATTATCGAGCCATCTGGTTGAATCTTTTTAACTAAATTTCCAGATTCATCATATTCAAAACAAGTTACTGCACCGTTAGGTTCAAAATGCTTAGTAATTCTTTTTGCATGGTCGCGGTAAAACCACTCCTCTAAGCCTGACGCATATTCAATTGATGTCGTGTATCCATCAATGTCATAATTGTGGACCGTTTCTGCTCCTGTAATATCTTTTACAGTTGTAGATCTAAAACGATTTGACCAAGTTAAAGTAACCTCAAAGCTCCCATCATCTGCCCACTCTCTAAAAGCTCTAGAAAGATACGAAGTACCATCCCAAGCTAAATTCATTCCACGTCCTGTTAAATCTGAATAATAAGTAATTAAATGGTTTGAATATTTATATCGATGAGATGCTCCATATTCATTTATCGCTTCCGTTAAATTTCCATTAATGTCATATTGATATTCAGCTAGTTTTTTAAATAATTGATTATCTTTAATTAACCATAACTTATTTATTAATCCATTTTTACTCAATTCACAAGCAATATGGAATAACTCCTTATCACCTTGCTTAAGCACTATATCTGAGATTAAGGTTTTATCATAACCAGCTTTATTTTTTATTTTATGGTCATAACGTATTCCTAAAGAAAATCCCTTCGGATATTGAATAGCACTTAAACGGAATCTTTTTAAATCCTTTTCAAAATAATAAACTGTTTCATCTCTACGAATTATTACTATAGTATTTTCATCAATCATTTTGATTGAAAAATTTTCAATTTCCAGATGATATTTCTGCCCAATTTTCATATCAGGTAAATTTATAGATCGCGCATTTTCATCAATAAATTGCCACTTATTTTTATTCTTATGATGTTGAACAATTTGTATAGTCCATGGCAACACCCATCTTGAACCAAACTCGCTTTCATCAAGCTGAACTAAATTTGAAGCATATTTTCGACTAACATTTATGCCTAATATATTGTTTAATCGCGCATCTAAATGCTCAATAGACTCATAACCTAGTGCAAAGTTAATACTAGAACCTGTATCTACAGGTGCAGGACAATTCAAGCATGAATTTGGAGTTGTATCTTCATGTGTTTTTTTCTGCCCTGGAACAACCTCACTAGGGTTTTGCCCGTGTTGATTATGGGCTTGCCCCGTTTGATTTGCAGGAACATGCCCACCTTTTCTTTTACTTTTTCTTCCGGCTAAACCAGCTGCAAATACTTCAACATACCACGCAATACTTTCGGCATTTTTAGCGTCCCCCATAAACTTTACTTTGTTTATTAATTCAGTTTTCAATTTATTTAATTTTGGTAATTGTTCACGTAAAATTTGTTTTATGTCTTCTGGTAATGCAATTTGCCATGTTGATTTAAATGTATTAACACTAAAGTTTTTATAATAGCTTCCTAAATATTTAAAAAAATTACGCACTGGCTTTTTAGGTTCATACCAACCAGCTATGTCTTTTTCCATATCTGCATTTATATTTTTTACAAAATCACTTGCTGGTTTATTGGCGATATCATCAATACCTTGTATTAATCCTGAAATTAGCTCATCACCTTTTTTTGCAACTTCATCTAACCATGTCGGTAATTTTACTTTTGCCTCGTTTACAAAGCCTTCTAAATTTCCAGCTGCAAAAAACCAAAGATCATTTTCAATTAGATTAAAAATAATTTCAGGTAAATCAACCTCATTTTTATTTAGGCTACTTTTAGCTAATACTTTTTTTTGCTTTTGAACTGCTTTAGAAACTTTCCCTATAGTGACTCTAAATGGGGCTATTGCAGATCCCATCGCGGGTACGATACCTAAAATAGAAATACATAACAAAACCCAATCTAAATTTTCTACTTCAAAATCTCTTTCAATAAAATCAACCATTACTGATACAGTACTAGCTGCTGCAATAACATTACCAACGACAGGTACAACACTAGCAACTGTTTCAAGTCTGTCTAACGTTATATATCCATCACTAATTTTCCTTAACCAAGCATCGAAATCATTTGCAAGATTTACCCCATCCTCTTCAATAGCTTCAGCAGTTACAACGATTGTTGCTAATTGAACAGGTTCATTATTATTTTCAATATCACTCATGTCTAGCTTATCCTCTAAAATTCATTAAATTCGGTAATGCTAAATTATTGTTGTTTTTAATCTGTGAATTTGATAATTCTTGAAATAATTGAATAGCACTAGTTCCATTTATATTCTTCATTTTTTTAATTTCATTTTTCATTTGAGTAGGATTTTGTAAGAGCTCTTTAAATTGAGTGTTAATAGTCTTTTGTAATCCTTTAGCCACATTATTTAGCCCGTCTGATGCTTTCTTTTTAACATCAAATTTAAGTTGATTATTAAATTCACTAGCAGGATCAAATGGATTTCTTTCATCTTTATCAAAAAGTATCTGTACACGCCCTGTCGCTAAACCTGAAACCAAAGCATACCCTTCTTTATTTAATTTCCCAGTAAATGTCTTACCTAATGAATCTACAACTGTGTAGTTAGACATAACACCCTGAGATAGTTCATATTTATTAAAAAGCTCTAAATTCCCAATTGTTTTTTTAGGTGGTGGCGGCAGATTAGATTTAGCAC